>JBGSLF010000128.1:0-44983 GCA_041740855.1 Gemmata sp. | reverse complement strand
GTTGGCCCGGCGAAGATGAAGCTGCCGATGGGCCGCTTCGGGTCCTTCATTCCGGAGCGGCTCTTGCGCACCGCACGGGCAATCGACTTGATGGCCTCGTCCTGGCTGATGACGGCACCATGCAGCTCGGCTTCCATGTTGAGCAGTCGCTTGGTTTCGTCCTCGCCGACCTTCTTCAGCGGCACGCCCGTCATCTTGGAAACCACCTCGGCGACGATTTCTTCATCGACGACGCCGTCGGTTTCCTTGGCCTTTTCGCGCCAGTCCTTGTGCAGTTGGTCCTTCTTCTTCTTGAGCTTCTCGGCCTGATCGCGCAGGTGCGCGGCCTTCTCGAAGTCCTGCTCCATCACCGCGGCTTCTTTCTCGGTGTTGAGCTTCTCGATCTGTTCGTCGATCTCCTTGAGATCCGGTGGCCGTGTCATGGCCTTGAGGCGAACGCGAGCACCCGCCTCGTCGATTACGTCGATTGCCTTGTCGGGCAGGCAGTGGCCCGAAATGTATCGCTCCGAGAGTTCGACCGCGGCCTTGAGCGCGGCATCGGTGATTTGCACGCGGTGGTGCGATTCGTACCGGTCGCGGAGCCCCTTGAGGATCTCCAGTGTCTCGGCCATCGACGGCGGGTTGACGATGATGGCCTGGAAGCGGCGGGCCAGCGCGGCATCCTTCTCGATGTACTTGCGGTACTCATCGAGCGTGGTGGCTCCGATACACTGAATCTCGCCGCGGGCCAGGGCGGGCTTGAGTACGTTGGATGCGTCGATGGCACCCTCGGCCCCACCGGCCCCGACCAGAGTGTGAAGTTCGTCGATAAAGAGGATGGTGTTCTTGGCGCGGCGAACCTCGTTCATCACGGCCTTGATGCGTTCTTCGAACTGCCCGCGATACTTGGTTCCGGCCACCATCATCGCAAGATCCAGAACAACAATGCGACGGTCGCGAAGCAGTTCCGGCACATTGCCTTCAATCACGAGCTGCGCCAAACCTTCGACGATGGCGGTCTTGCCGACACCGGCTTCACCAAGCAACACCGGGTTATTCTTTTGCCGGCGGCTCAGGATCTGAACGACACGTTCAATCTCGTTTGCACGGCCGATGACCGGATCGAGCTTGCCCTGACGGGCCAACTCGGTGAGATCGCGACCGAAGCTATCGAGGGCCGGGGTTTTGCTCTTGCTACGGCCCGACGAGCGTTCGGAAGCGCCGCCGCCACCGCCGCTAGCTCCGCCGCCGCTCCCGCCCGATTCGGATTCGTTCGGCATGTTGTGCCCCAACAGGTTCAGGACTTCTTCACGCACATCTTCGAGTTTCAGCCCCAGATTCATCAGAACCTGGGCGGCTACTCCTTCCTGCTCCCGAAGCAGGCCAAGTAGCAAATGCTCTGTGCCGACATAGTTATGGTTGAGGTTCCGGGCTTCCTCAACGGAGTAATCGATTACCTTCTTGGCCCGCGGGGTGTGCGGCAAACGTCCCATGACGACTTGCTCGCCACCTGGCCCGTGCTGGACGATCTTTTCGACTTCAAGCCGTATCTTCCGCAGATCGATGTCCAGGTTTTTCAGAACATTGGCGGCCACACCCGAGCCTTCTTTCACCAGCCCAAGCAAGATGTGCTCGGTGCCGATGTACTCGTGGTTGAACCGTTGCGCTTCCTGGTTCGCAAGTTGCATGACCTTGCGCGCCCGGTCTGTGAATCTTTCATACATCTACGCCGTCTCCCCCCGATAGGGATGGAAGAATGGGGAGTTGCCGTTATCGGTCGGACGACTACCACCCGCCTGACTCTAAACTCATCATATACCCGGCCAAGGGTACCACCACCTGAACCGTTCTTCACACAACAATGATAGACACAAAAAGCCTTGTTTATCGTTATTTCGTGCAGCAATCGCAGATCGAATTTAGAGGACACGCAAGATCAGTGCCGAATCTGCGAGATTCTAGACCTCACATCCGAATGAATCAAGACGACCACACCGCGAACGCTCTTTGGTTTTGGATTAACGGTTATCGTTTGCACTGGCAGTTCCGCGAGATGAGGTTGCGTTCTCATGGTTGAATAGAGCGGATCTGTGCAAGGAAGGATTCCCCTGTTTGGTCAAATAGTTACAAAACTCTCTCGCGGTTGCACCCTTCTCCAAGCCGCGAGTGTGGATAGGATTGCAATATGAGCGAATGGCATCTGGCAAGCGGCTTTCGATACGCAGGGATCGTCACGAAGCTGCGATCCGAACCGGATCGTCGCGATCTGGCTGTCGTCATCAGCGATCGCCCCGCCACGGCGGCAGGCGTGTTTACGCAGAATCGCGTGTGTGCAGCACCGGTGCAGGTGAGTCGCGCACGTTTGCCTCGCCACGATGCCCGAGCCATTGTGTGCTGCTCCGGCAATGCGAATGCCTGCACGGGCGATCAAGGGCTGGCGGACGCTCGCCGCATGGCGACGCTTGTGGCGCATGAGCTCGGGTGTTCGCCCGAGCAAGTGCTCGTGGCTTCAACGGGTGTGATCGGTCGCCCATTGCCGATGCCCATTCTGGAGGCGGGCATTCCGCTTGCGGTGCGTGAAGCGCGAGAAGGGCGTGATGCGCTCAACCACGCGGCGCAAGCCATTCTCACCACGGATACGGGAATCAAAATCGCGACGCGTGCCTTGAACGGCCACACCGTTACGGGCTTTGCCAAGGGGGCCGCCATGATTGGCCCGAATATGGCCACCATGCTTGGGTTCGTTCTGACCGACGCGGCGGTTTCTGAAGCGGATCTTCAACACACGATCAAGGCGGCAACCGAACGCAGTTTCAACTGCATCTCCGTTGAAGGCCACACGAGCACCAACGATACGGTTTTCATTCTTGCGAACGGTTCCGGGCCACCTCTGGCTGGTCCCGAGTTGGCCGCGTTCCAGGACACAATTACGAGCGTGTGCGTGGAACTCGCGCGCAAAATCGCGATCGATGCGGAAGGTGCGCAACATCTCATCACGATTGAAGTGGAGGGCTGCCGTACCGACGCCGAGGCGCGACAAGTGGCCAAAACTATCGCTGAAAGCGCACTGGTTAAGACCGCGGTGTTTGGTTCCGATCCCAACTGGGGCCGGATTGTTTCGGCGGCGGGTTATTCGGGGGTGAACTTCGAGGAGAAGCAGCTCTCGCTCTGGTTGGGCGACCTTCTGCTGTACCGCAACGGCACACCCATTCCGTTCGATGCTGCAACGGCTTCTGCCTATTTGAAACACAACCGCGAAGTTCACTTCAAACTCCGCTTCACGCTCGGTTCGGGGCGATGCACGTTCCACACTTGCGACCTTACCACCGATTACGTGCAGTTGAACGCAGAATATACGACATGAAAACGACCCGCATACTAAGATGATGCCGTGGCGGAAGCCCATGTCTGACTGGTGACACCGGGAACGCGCGTAATGCTTGCGACAACGCTTCCTTCACCTCTCGCAGTTGTTCATCCCCTGATTGAACTCACTGATGTCACCCGCACATTTGGGTCTTTCACAGCTTTGCATGGAGTCACGCTCGCGCTGCCGCCGGGGCGAATTGGAATACTCGGGCCAAACGGAGCCGGGAAGTCCACGCTGTTGAAGATCCTGATGGGTCTGATTCCGCCCACAACAGGCACGGGGCGCGTGCTGAATCAACAACTTGGCGGGGATAACGATTCCGAAGGGAACTGGCGGCTGCGGCGGTTGATCGGCTTCATGCCCGAAGCGGATGCTCTGGTGCCTGGGCTAACAGGTGTGGAATACGTGAGCCTAGCGGGCGAGCTTTATGGCATGCCACGCCAGGTTGCCCGGCGACGCGCGCATGAAGTGCTTTCTTACCTGGGATTGGAAGAAGCCCGCTATCGCCGCGTCGAACAATACTCCGCAGGGATGAAACAGCGAGCGAAACTGGCCCAGGCTTTGATTCACGATCCGCCGGTTCTTCTACTCGACGAGCCAACAAGCGGGCTTGATCCGGCTGGCCGCGATGCCATGCTGAAGTTAATCGCAACGCTTGGCACCGATCATGGCAAATCCATACTTCTTTCCACTCACTTGCTGGCGGATGTGGAAGCCGTTTGCGAGCGCGTGGTGATTATCGCGGCGGGGCGTGTGCGCGGGGAAGGAACGGTCCGCGAGTTGTGTGCCCGCCGACAAGACCGCTATCGCCTTCGCATTCAAGGGGCCGCCGATCGCTTGCGCCAGGCACTCACTTCGGCAGGCGTCGCACTCCTATCCGACGACGGACAGGGTGAATGGCGGGTTGCGGTGCCCGACGGCTGGAATAACCTGGAGTTTTTCCGTCTCGCGCTCGCGAACGGCGTGGTGATTCGCGCGTTGCTTCCCGACGACGAGACTCTGGAGGAACTGTTCCTCCGCACTGTGGGAACTGTGGAAACCTGAACCAGTCGGGCTGCCAGCATGCCAACAGAGGCTGATAATCTGCTGCGCTATCGCCCGTGGAACGGCGAACCGCGTAATCCGCTATTCGCATCCGTGGCGATGGCTCGCGTTTCGTTGTGGTTGCTCGCCCGACAGAAGTTGTTGTGGGGTTTGTTCGCGCTGGCGCTATTGGTGTTCTTCTTCTTCTTTTATGCCCAATATCTGGTGGTGTGGATTACGAGCCAACTGGCGAATGAAACCGTTCGGTTTGGCGGCATTCCCGTAACAGTGGGGAACCTCACGCGATTCCTCGATCGGCTCTCGCTCAACGGCACCGCCCACACCTTCGGCAACTTCATCTGGTTCCAGGGCTACATGCTCGTGATTGTGCTCGCGCTCACGGGTTCCGTCTTGATCGGTAACGATTTCTTCCACGGCAGCTTGCCGTTCTATCTCTCCAAACCGATTGGCCGCTGGCATTACGTTCTCGGCAAGTGCCTGGCGATTGGCGTGGTCGTTAATGTGATGATCACGCTTCCCGCGCTGGTGTTATGGGTCCAAGCCGGCTTGCTGTATGAATGGCAGTCGTATTACCTGGATAACTTCGATCTCTTGCTCGGAATTCTGGGCTACGGACTGGTGCTCACAATCACGCTAAGTTTGCTGGTGGTGGCTACCGCGGTTTGGGTGCGGCGAATGGTTCCGCTGGTGATGATCTGGATGGGTCTGTTCGTGTTCCTGCGCATGCTCGCGACTTTGCTGGTCGATGGCATGCGGTTGGATGAGCGGTGGCGGCTGATTGACTTGTGGAACGTCCTATACTTGACCGGGTTATCGTGTCTGCGTGTGGATCCGGAAACAATTCGCCCAGCGCCGCAGCCCGAATACTGGGAAGCGTGGGTGGTGGTGGGCGCGGTGTGCCTGGCGTGTGCGGCTTACCTGAGAAATCGCATTCGAGCCGTGGAGATCGTGAGTTGAATAACCCGGAGTTGGGAACGCCGATCACTGACATCGACTCGCGTGTGTCGCACGCGCAAGCGGAGCCATTACCCTTTCCGTTTCCGGAAAGCGGCGCGGGCCGTGCGTCAGAGTTCCCCTCGAATGCCGTTCCCACATCCGAGCCGTTGTTGCTCTTCGAGCAAGTGTCCAAGTGGTATGGCAACGTGCTGGCGCTGAACCATGTGACACTCGAACTGCGCGGCGGTATCACGGGGTTGGTCGGGGCCAACGGCGCGGGGAAGTCCACGCTGCTTCGCATGGCAAACGGGCAGATCATTCCTACCTTGGGCCGGGTGATGGTGCGTGGCATCGATGCACGCGACTGGCAAGCCCGGCGATATGTGGGGTATTGCCCCGATATCGATGCGTTTTACGAAGACTTCTCCGGTCGCCGATTCGTGCGGCTCATGGCTCGGCTCTGCGGCTATTCCCGCACCGAAGCCACACGCCGCACAGAAGAGGTGCTGGAGCGTGTCGGCATGCGCGACCGGGCCGACCGCAAGCTTCGCGGTTATTCCAAGGGAATGCGGCAGCGCGTGAAAATTGCCCAGGCGTTGTTGCACGATCCCGAACTGCTCATTCTGGATGAACCTCTCTCCGGCATCGATCCAATCGGGCGACAGGAACTGCTTGAACTGTTCCAGGGTCTGGCGCGGCAAGGAAAGTGCTTGCTCATCTCCAGCCATGAGTTAGAAGCGTTGGAGAAGTTGACGAATCATGTCGTCATCATGGCTCGCGGGCGTGTCGCGGCGGTGGGCACGCTTTCGCAGATCCGTGACCTTCTCGAAGATCACCCGCTCTCGGTTCGCATCACCGCAGAAAAAGCTCGTGCGTTGGCGCGGCAGCTGTTGGGGCTTCCCGAGGTGCTTGCGGTGGAAGTGGATGAATCAACCGAGCCTTCCAGTTTGGTGGTGAAAGCACACAACCCCAAGCGGTTCTTTGAATCATTCGCGAACTTGGTGGTTGAGGAACAGATTGAAGTGAAGAAACTGGAACCACTCGATGAATCGGCCCACGCCATTCTGGGCTATCTATTGGGCGGTAGCGGGAAAACCTGACCTTTGTTATTTCATCTTTGGAACTCGCAATGCCGGCGATCGGCGAATCTAATCCTGTTGCAGAAGACCCGCACGCCGCCCCATCGGTTGTCACTGCGTTCTGCGTGCTTACTGTGGAGAGCTTCCGGCGGCATGGGCAAGTGCGGCAAATGGTGTGGGTGTCTGCGGGGTTGTTGGCGTTGGTCGTGGCGTCGGTGCTCGTGGTCTCACTTCGAACCGGCTGGGGGCTGCCCGATCGCCGGTTGCAGAGGGGAGTGAGTCACCGGCAACATGCCGATCGGCTGGATATGGTGCGAGCGCTGCCGCTTCCCATTGGCGGACCGGGTGTGATGCTCGCCGCGGTGGGGCCGTTTCAAGGAATCGTGCGGCCGCAAGATGATCCCGAAGATCCGCGGCGAGTGACATTCCCTTTCTCGAACTTCCTGAACGATTGGGCGTTCATGAATTACTCGCGTTGGGTGGTTCTCGGCGCGTTTCTGGGCTTCGTGCTGCCGCTATTCACTTTGTCGTACGCGTCGGCGGCGTTTGGCGCGGAACGCGAATCGCGTTCACTCGTGTGGGTGATGACGCGACCGATCCCGCGGCCCGCAATCTATCTGGCCAAATTTTTCGGTGCGTTGCCGTGGTGTCTGGTGTTTACAGTAGGTGGGTTCGTCGCGTTGTGCTTTGCGGGTGGCGAGCTTGGGCGGCGAGCGCTCGAACTGTATTGGCCCGCAACGATTGGTGGCACCATTGCCTTTGCGGCATTGTTCCACCTGATTGGTGCGTTGTTCAAACGGCCCGTTGTCGTCGGATTGGTATACGTTTTCTTCTTCGAAGCTCTTGTCGCCGCCTTACCCGGCAGTCTGAAGCAGTTGAGTATTACGTTTTATGCGAGATCTCTGATGTATAATGCTGCATCGTCGGCGGGTTATCCCGCCGGCATGCTCGACGTGCCGCAAGCGGCGTCGCCAGCGGTGGCCTGGGCATTCTTGGGTTCGGTCACGTTCGGTCTTACTGCGCTTGGCATGTGGTTGTTCGCCCGGTCCGAATACCGGGATGATGTTTGAGGTTCCGGCCGATGAGCACACCCGTTACCGATTTCCCCACGCCGCCGGTTCACGGCTTTCGGGGTGATGCCAGCACACCGCCGCCGATTGTGCGTCCGCGTGGGTTGTGTGTCGCCATTAGCCGGGAGGCTGGCGCTCGTGGCGGCAGCATTGCCCGAAAAGTGGGGGAACTGCTCGGTTGGCAGGTCTTCGGGCAAGATACGCTCGATTATCTCGTGCAAGACGAGACCGCCCGTGGTCAATTTCTGGCGGAATTGCCCGACAACGCCAAATCGTGGGCGTCGGCTCATCTCGCTCGGTTGATTCGGCGAAACCGCGTGACGACCGACGACGATACCCGCATTATGCTGGAACTGCTGCTCGCGGCTGGCGCTCGCGGCGATATTGTTATCGTGGGTCGCGCGGCCGGCTTCTTACTACCCAAAGAAACCACTGTTCACATCCGCGTGGTTGCACCGATCGAAGACCGCATCGCGTACTTCGCACAGTGGCTCCGCCTCGGTCGCGAAGAGGCCATTGCCGAGGTGGCAGCACGCGATGAACGCCGAGCAAAGTTCCTGGCTTCCGTGATTGGGCGCAATCCGGCCGATCCAACCGGGTACGACGCGGTGGTGAACACGGGGCGGCTTGGAGTTGAAGGGGCCGCGCAGTTCATTGGTTGGGCCGTGCGCACCAAGCAAATGTTCGCCGAGTTGAAGGAAACCGATGAGGACGACGGCCCCGAAGAATTTTCGGGGGTATGATGGCGTCCGCTTTTGCCGCGTTCTCGCGTGCATGCCAGGAACTCGCGCCACGATCTGCTGTTGTGCTCGGTTCGGGCCTTGGCGGAGTCGATGCTCATTTTCGTGAAACCGCCTCCATCCCATTCGCAGATGTTCCCGGACTCGTTCCCCCGACTGTTCACGGCCACAACGGCCGCCTCGCGGTGGGGCTATGGCAATCGTCGCCCGTATTGCTTTGCCGCGGCCGGCTCCATTTCTACGAAGGTCACCCGCGCGAAGTCGTAACCGGCGTTGCTTGCATTGCGGCAACTTTGGGTGTGAAACAGTTGTTGCTCACCAACGCCGCCGGCGGCATTCACCCTTCGCTCGATCCCGGTTCGCTGATGGCCATTCGCAGCCACATCACCCTCGTTGGCCCTGCGGCGTGGCGCACGCTTGCCGCCGGTTGCGGGCTTCGTTCACCTTATTCGCAACGCTTGTTAGATCAGGTGCCGGAATTACTCACAGGTGTGTATGCTGCGCTGACTGGCCCCTGCTACGAAACGCCCGCCGAGATTCGCGCGCTCACGGCGAGCGGGGCCGATGCAGTAGGAATGTCCACGGCGATGGAAGCAGAAACGGCAACGGAACTCGGCATGGAGGTGCTGGGCATCTCGTGTGTGACGAATCGGGCGGCTGGGCTAACGGCCACCACGCTCGACCACTCCGAAGTGCTTGTGAACGCGAAACTCGCCGTGAAGCGCTTAGCCGAAATACTCGGAAGACTGATCGCGATGAACGAACGACCTAACCCCTGACGCGAGTCGGCTCACCGGAAACTGACTACACCTTCTTGAGGAAGGTGACGCGGCCCGTGGACACCCATTCCACCACGAAGATGTTTCCATCGCGATCGAAGGCCGCGTCGTGCGGGTGAACGAATTTGCCGGCGGGCCATTCTTTGGGTTGCGTGCGCACTGCGGGGCCTTTGTCTTTGCCCAAACTGGCTACCACACGCTCACGCCAGACTTTATCTTCGCCCAGGTGAACGATCGGCTTATTTGCCTTATCCAGAATGCTGACACGCGCGTGCAGGTCGGGCACCAGAAGCAGATCGCCGCGTGTTTTGGCGTGAGCGGGAAAGAGAACCAATTCGCGCGGTTCCGAAGCCGAAAGCACTTTCCCTTCCAGATCGAACCACTGCAAGCGAGCGTTCGCCCGGTCGCACACCACGAGCACGGGCTTCTCTTTATTCCGCTCATCGAGCCATTGCCCGTGCGGCGTGCGAAGTTGGCCCAAGCCATTGCCCGCGCCGCCAAACACCTTCACGAGCTTGCCGTCCTTATCGTAATTCATCATGAAACTGGAACCGTAGCCATCGCCAACGTTGAAGCCGCCATCGGGAAGCCAGCAGATGTTCGTGGGGTTGTAGTTCGCTTTCGGGTTCTCGTATTCCTTGGTATCGGGCCGGCCCTTCTCCCACACCACTTCACCTTTGAGGTTCGTCTTCACCAACTTCATCTTGGGAGTCCAGGTATTCGAGAGGTAAATGAACTCGTCCGAACCTTCTTTGCGAATCTCGATACCATGCCCGCCGCCGTGCCATTCCTTGCCGAATGATCGCACGAATTTCCCTTTGGGATCGAACATCAGAACCGTGTCCATCTCCTTTCCGATTCCTTGATGCGTGATGTACACCATGCCTTGCGAATCCAGCGCGACGTTATGCGTGGTCTGCCAGGCGTAGTCGGGCGGCAACTCGCCCCAGTTGTGAACGCACTGGTACTTGTGCTCTCCTTCGCCGATAACCGGGTTCATATCGTCCGCCTTGCGTGACATGCCAAGAAGAATGGGGCCAGAAGTGGCGACAGCAGCAGTGGCCAGGAAATCGCGACGATTCATAACAGACGCTCCAATGGCGCGGAACAGGGAAGAGGAAGAGTGAGCGGCGACGAATGAGCAGCAGTTTACGCCCGCCGCACTTGCAACGCAAACGGCGAACCGGAGTCCGTTTGGTTTGCTTTTGCACGAGTTCCCGCCGTTGGCACACGCAGAATTGCGCCGCAGGATTTTGGCCGTTCCCTTGCTTCCCCCGCACTCGTGGGTAGAACACCGGATATCGTCTCTTTCTGCACCGACCCGTGGAGGTTGTCCCGTGTCTTTCACTCGTCTGGGCGTGTCCGCCTTTCTCGCCTTGTCCATCGCGGGCTTTGTGCCCAGTCAAGAACCCAAGAAGCCTGCGGATCCGAAGGCTGTGGATCCGAAACCGGCTGATCCCAAGCCCGCCGACCCGAAGGTCGATGGCAAAATGTTTGCGCCGAAGTTTGAGAAGGACAAAAAGTTCTACCAGGAATCGACAACCAAGCTCACGCAAACGGTGAAGGTGCAAGGCCAGGATCTAACACAGCGGCAAGAGAGCACGTTCTACTTCGAATGGACTCCTCTCAAGGAAGAAGCCGAGAAGTGGACCGTCAAGCAACGCGTCGAAGGCGTGAAGATGAAGATCGATATCTCGGGTAACCAAATCGAATACGATTCGACCAAACCCGACAATCCGAGTGCGGGGAATCCTGGTCTGACGGAGTTCTTCAAGAAACTGACTGGGGCCGAGTTCACCGCGACCATCGACAAGAATTTCAAAGTCACGGATGTGAAAGGGCGAGAAGAATTCGTTCGCGGGATCGCCACGGGTAGCCCACAGATGGAGAGCCTGCTCAGCAAGATTCTCACCGACGATGCCCTGCGCGATATGACCGACCCTTCACTCAAGTTGGTGCCACAAGACGGGCCGAAGAAAGTCGGCGATAAGTGGAAGCGCGAAGGCACCATCAACCTTGGGCCAATCGGTACGTACACCGTGGTGTACAACTTCACCTATGTTGGCACCGAAAAGGACATGGATAAGATCGAAGTGGAAACCACTTTGACATACACCGCGCCCAAGAAGGACGACCCCGCCGCGAGTGGCTTGCTGTTCCGCATCACTGGTGGAACGCTGACAAGCGAGCCAGCCAAAGGAACGATCATGTACGACTCGAAAGCGCAGCGGATTGCGTCCGCCGATATCACGATCAAACTCAAGGGCGATCTCACGGTCTCCATTGGCGGAACCGACACCAAGGTGGAACTTAACCAGGAGCAGACCACGACGGTGAAGGGGACCGACACCAGCGCACTGGGTAAGAAGTAAGCCGCATGAGTTGATGAAGACCCTGACATTCCCCAACACGGGTGGCAAATGCCGCCCGTGTTGGCTTTACCACATCTGTTAATACCTCGTTCGGAGAGGAACCGTGCGTATTGCTGTGCTTGGGGCGATGGGGCAACTTGGCCGCGATATGTGCCCCTTGCTTCCGGGCGAGGTGATTCCTCTTTCACGGGCCGAAATCGATCTCTCCGGTTCGCCCACCACCATCGCGGCCACAATCGAATCGTTCAAGATCGATCACTTCGTGAATTGCGCGGCGTACAACTTTGTGGATCGTGCCGAAACAGAACCGGATGCGGCTTTCGCGGTGAATGCGTGGGGTGTTCGCGCTCTTGCTCGTGCTTGCAAAGCAGCCGCTGTGCCGCTGGTTCACTTCAGCACGGACTACGTGTTCGGCCTCGATAGCAATCGCACGAAGCCACTCGCGGAAACCGATTTGCCTGGTCCGGTGAGTGTGTACGGGCTAAGCAAATTGGCCGGGGAATATGTGGTGCTGGGTGAATCCGACAGGAACCTTGTCATCCGCACGTGTGGGCTTTACGGGCGATGGGGCAGTGGCGGGAAGGGCGGCAACTTCGTCGAGACGATGCTGCGACTCGCTAACCAGGGGAAACCGCTGCGAGTTGTTAACGATCAACGCTGCACGCCGAGCTATACCGTTGATGTTGCCAAAGCCACTGCAAGCCTCATTCGCAATAACAAGAATGGGTTATTTCACGTTACGAATGGCGAGTCGTGCAGTTGGTACGAGTTTGCTTCACAGATCTTCCAGTTATCCGGAATCAAAGCTGACCTCACACCGATCACCTCTGCGGAGTTCGGTGCCGTCGCACGCCGACCGGGGTTCAGTGTGTTATCGAATGCCAAACTCGCCCAGGCGGGTGTGTCGCCGCCGCCACAGTGGCAAGATGCCTTGCAAAGGTATCTGCAATCGCGAAACGCAGCACAGTAAAGCAACTGCCAGCCTTCATCCGAGCGATCAACTCCAACCCAACAAGGTCGCCCCTCATTTTTTCATGACGATTTCGTGAGCAACTCTTGACTGTTGTCTCATCAAAGGCGACACTACAATGAGATTGAATCTCAACAAGAGATTGGTTTCGCAAACCACGAGGCCCCGATGTTATTGCCTTTGGACATGCTCCGGGCCGGGGAAATCGCCGAGGTCGAGCTAGTATCCGGCCAAGATGCGTGGATCGGCCGCCTCGCCGATCTTGGGCTTCGTCAGGGCTGTCGCGTGCGAGTTGTGCAGGCGGGTAGCCCGTGTTTGCTCGATGTCGGTGGCTGCAAGCTCTGCCTACGCGGAACGGAGTGCTCGCAGATCCTTGTCCGCCCGGTGTCCTGATGCCCACCCTCAGCGAACTTCTCCCTGGTAACGTGGCTACGGTCGTGTCCATTGCTGGCGAACCCGCCCTTGTGCAACGCCTTTACGAATTCGGCATCTTTGAAGGCGAAACAGTCGAGTTCCTTGGCACCGCTCCACTGGGCGACCCGATTGAAGTGCGCCTCGGTAACACCCGCCTCACTCTGCGTAAAGCCGAGGCAGCCGGTATCGCTGTGACCTTGGTTTAGTTTCGAATCATACCTGCACCTGCCGACTGCCAACTTCCCATGCTCACCAAAACCCTCTCTGTTGCCCTGGTCGGGAACCCGAACACGGGTAAATCGACCCTTTTTAATGCTCTTTCCGGCCTGCGTCAGCGGGTGGGAAATTATCCTGGCGTTACCGTTGAGATGAAGAAGGGGCAATTCTCCGCGCATGGAATCACGTTTGATCTGATCGACCTGCCGGGCACTTACAGCCTGGCAGCTCGCAGCCCGGACGAGATGGTCGCGGTTGATATTCTGCTGGGTCGCCGACCGGAAGAGCCGCGGCCGAGCGTGGTGCTATCGATCGTCGATGCGACGAATCTCGATCGGCACCTCTATCTCACCAGCCAATTACTCGACCTTGGCGTGCCGGTCGTGGTGGCCGTTAACATGACGGATGCCGCCGCGGCTCAGGGTATTCAGATCGATTACACGTTGCTTACTCAGCAATTAGGCATTCCCGTCGTTCCGATCCAGGCGAACAAGGGTGTAGGGTTCGAAGCTCTCACGCACGCTTTGGTTGCAGCGGCCGAGCAAGACGCACCACCTGTTGGCCCGTCTTTCCCTGCAGCCTTCGAATCGGAAGCGTGGGCGTTGCAAAGCGAACTTGGCCCCGATGTGCCCGCGTTTCTCACACGGCGATTGTTGTTGGACGTGAACGGTTATGTGGAACAGTGGTTGGTCGAGATGCATGGGCCAGAGTTGAGACACAAACTCACGAAGGCCCGCCAAAATCTCGCGGAGGCGAACTGCCCGGTGCCGGCTGTTGAGGCTCGCACGCGGTTCGGTTGGGTGCGATCTGCGTTAGTCAACGCCGTCAATCGCCCCACAGAGCGGCCCATCACGTTCTCCGATCGCCTCGACCGCATTCTCACGCACCGTGTGTGGGGAACGCTCATTTTCCTCGCGGTCATGTTCCTGATGTTTCAATCCATCTATCTGTGGGCGAAGCCGCTGATGGATGTGATTGACGGCGGGCGTGAATCGGCTGCGGGGTTCGTGGAATCCCACATGGCCGATGGCCCATTGCGGAGTCTGCTTGCCGATGGCGTGGTAAAGGGTGTGGGCAGTGTGCTGATTTTCCTGCCGCAAATCATGATCCTGTTCGGGTTCATCGCCGTTCTCGAAGGTTGCGGCTACATGGCACGCGCGGCGTTTCTCATGGATCGCCTCATGAGCCGGTGTGGGCTAAGCGGAAAGTCGTTCATCCCGATGCTCTCAAGTGTTGCGTGCGCGATACCCGGCATTATGGCGACGCGAACCATCGAGAATCGCCGCGATCGACTCGCAACCATTCTTGTTGCCCCACTCATGAGTTGCTCTGCACGGTTGCCGGTCTATGTGCTATTGATCGGGGCCTTTCTCAAGGACGGCTTTCCCGCGTGGTTGCCCGGATTGGTTCTCTTTGGCTTATACATGATCGGGTTTGTCACCGCGCCGCTTGTGGCACTTCTACTGAAGCGGACGCTCTTGCGAGGTGCGACGCCCGTATTCGTGATGGAACTCCCCGCGTATCACATGCCGCGATTGTCGGCCGTGCTGCGACGCATGATCGAAGCCGGCTGGGCGTTCGTTCTCCGAGCGGGAACGATCATCTTCGCCGCGATGATTCTGGTGTGGGCGTTGCTGTACTTCCCGCACACAGACTCGGCGGGCGTGCCCTATTCGGCGCAGATCGCAGAGATCGAGAACAACCCCGATGCGGATGCCAATGAGGCGAATCGTCTGCGGGGTGAATGGATGCGCAACAGCATTCTTGGGCGAACCGGGCTATTCCTCGAACCGGTATTCCACCCGCTTGGGTGGGATTGGAAGCTTGGCATGGCGGCACTGGCGAGTTTCCCCGCACGCGAAGTGATCGTGGGCACGCTCGGCCTGATCTACGATGTTGGCGATGTGGACACCGGCGCGATCGGCGACGACGAAGCCGAACCGGATGCCAAGGAACAAGCCACAGGCTTAACCCGTGCGGTGCAGGAGGATTGGGCCAACGACCCGATTCGCGGTAAGTACGCGGTGCCAGTTGCGCTATCGGTGATGGTCTTCTTCGCGCTGTGTTGTCAGTGTGCCAGCACGTTGGCGGTCATTCGCCGCGAAACCAAGAGTTGGTCTTGGCCGGTGTTCACCTTCACCTACATGACCGTGCTGGCATACTTCGGGGCACTCGTCACATTCCAGTTGGGTGCCGCGATAACAGACTGGGTGGGTTAACTCCATGACGACCGCAAACCAGTTGGTGATTGTTGGCGCGATGGTCGCGGTTGCGGCGTTGTATGTGCTACGCGCCACATGGAAAACGTGGTTCGGTCAGGCCGCCGAGAAGGGTTGCGGGGCGGGTTGCGGAAAGTGTGCGGCACCGCCGGAACCGAAACAAAGCGGCCGCTATTCCTTGCCGCAGTTGTGAACAAACCGGTAATCGCCGATCCACTACTTGAGCGGTTTCACGGGCTTGATTCTCAATTCGAATTGCACGCCATTCTCGATCTTGCGAGAGATCAACTCGGCGGAATCCACCAGTTCGAGCACGGCGGCAAGACCGTCGAGGCTTTCAGCAAGTTTGTTTTCATCACCCGCCCCGACACCGGCAAGAAATCGAGCCACACCGTTGCGATGCGTCCGGAGAAAATCGCGTGTTTTTGCACCCGAAAGCGTTGCCAGTTTGGAATGCTTCTCGGCAATTGCAACCGGAGCGACCGGTCGGAAACGCTCGATGGCACCCGGAGATGTCGAGAGCACCAGATACCCGTGCCGCAACGCGAACGATGGTTGAAAGCCCTTCGGGAAACCTTCGTCGTTCACCAGTGTTTTAATGCGTGTGCCATCCGCGAGCTGCGTTCCTTCCTTTAACTCGATTTGATCGTTGTGGCGTGCGTTGTAAGACACGCGGAGTCGTTGAAACACGAACTCGACCGCCTGATGAATGATCTTTTCCGTCCTTGCCCGCTCTTCAGCAGTTCCGCTAATCTCTGCCACCATCATGAGTGTGGGCCACTGCGATTCTTCCGAAGCGGCTTCGACCCAGACGGCCCAGTTTGGCCCGATCGAATCCATGATGCGAGGCAAATTCGTGCGGCCCAAAACCGGCCCAAGTGATTGGTTCACCCAACCCTTCAAACCCAGTTTGCCTTCCTCGATTGGTGCGATCGAGGAGAAGAGTTCGATCAGTTCCGTCGCGCGTGCGTGGCCAGCAAAACCGAGTAGTGCATCTTTGGGTATCAGATGGCTGGCAACTTTTCCGCGCGTGCCAAGCAGCCACGGTTTTAGCTCGGCGGGGAGTTTCGCCGGGTCGAATCGCAGTGAGATCCCAATATCTAGCCCGCTATGTGGCCGGGCATAAACTGCGGCGAATTCCAGGCTGCTCCACACCTCTGCGAATCGCTCCAGAAAGCGCTTCTCTACCGGCTTGGCTGTCGTCGCGTTCGACTTCATCTCGGCGTCAAGCGCGCGGGGGTTGATCAGCAACACCACCGCGGCATCTTCAACATCAAGATCGCGCATTCGAGAAGAAAGTTGCGCGGGCTGATCTTTGTTGAGGTCGAGCTGTCGCTTGATCACAACCTTGATTTCATTTTCCGATGTCGAGAACGCAAACAACCCCGCATGGAAGCAGTAGAACTCTGATCCGCCTTGGGCTTTCTGTCGCTCCACGAACGCCACGCCTTCATGCTTTCTCGGAATCACATCGCCTAGTTCGCCGTCTTTTGTCTGGATTTCGTTGAGAGAGGCGATGATCTTGGCGAGCACTTCGGGTTTACGCGGTCGCATCAGAATGACAGCTTTTTCCTTGGTCTTCCCGTCGATAGATCCCGGAGTGAACGCGAACGCCACGGCATCGCCCAAAACTTCGTCAAGCACTTCTTGCCGCGTGGTTTTCAGTGTGGGTAAAGCGTTCTCGGCGAAGTCGCGGAGGTTCTTGAACTCCTGCGAGTCGAGTAATTGTTTACCCAGTGTGGTTGTTGGAAACCATGCCGCAAAGGGAGATTGAAGTATTGCGTGAACGTGGGTGCGGGCGTCACGCACGAGCAGAACCAACGACGCATCGGGTGGCACCGCGTGCAGGAGTTCATCTGAAGGTGCCGCAACCACCGGCGAAGGGATCAGTAAGAGAACAGCGAGAAGGGCACTACGGGGCATCGTTCATCCTTCCCATTCGAGCTTGAGCCGGATCGTTACGATTTTGGCTTGATGCTCACGAAACCGACATCTTGCACCAGGCGAGAGAAGGCTTTTCGAGCGGTGTTCGTAACGGGTTCCAGGCTCGAAAGCGTTGCGTCGGGAATCGCAGAGAGGCCCGTTTGTGCGGGTTCCGGTTCCGAAGCGGGATTAGTGGGGGTAATCAGTTGATCGGTTAGTTTCGCAACAAGAGTTGATCCGCCCGTGAGCGGTAACGTAATCGAATCTTGTGTGAAACGAATCGCCGATCCGGCTTTCGCCAGTTCGTCGCCAAGGCGCAGTGGCGGCGGTTCGGGCACGTTCGGGGTATTGATAACGGCGTTATTGGGAGTCTGCGCAAGATCGGAGCCAGCATTGGGCGTAGGCATCGGCGCTTCTGGCGAACGAGTGAAGTACCAACCCGCCAATAGTAGCGATGCAGCAATTGCAGCGATCACACCAAGAGCAGAAGCCGAGCGCCAGCGCGGAGCGGGAACAGGCTGCACTTCTGACACCGCCGCTACGATCCGCGCGGAAAGTTCGGGTGGAACGGCGACCGTACTGGGCTTTGCGAGCGTCGCACACACCAACCTTGCGAGCGCGACACGTTCGCGGCACGCGATGCAACCCGCCAAGTGCGAGTCGGTTTCCAGCGACGTATCGCTCAACTCGGATTCGAATTGACCATCGAGAAACTGCTGCAGGCGTTCCATCGCAAGCTGACAGGCGTCAGATGTGAGTTCATCGGGATTATCGAAATTGCTTGTCATGCGTGGTCACGCCGGGTCAGAGAGCGATCGTTAGGTTCTTCGGGTACTAATCCCTTGGTGCGAAGCCGGTTAAGCAGTTCGAGTCGCGCCCGATGGAGCCAGGTTTTGATGGTTCCGGTTGGGCAGTTCATCGCCGCGGCTATCTCTTCATAACTTTGCCCGCTCTCGTGGAACAGGACAAATACCACGCGGTAATCGTCTCGCAGGGCGTCCAACGCTGCCCGGATTTCGGTCCGAAGTTCCGTGGAATCATCGGACGGGCGAGGGTCGGCAGTCTCGTGAAGATAATCGGCGAGTTCCGGCCGGTTGGCGCGTTTACTAATCCACGTTCGGCAGCGATTGACAGTAATGCCCAATATCCACGGGCGAAACGGTCGAGAGTTATCCCATCGCGTCAGGCTGCGAAACACCCGGAGAAACACTTCTTGAGTAACGTCTTCCGCGTCTTGTCGGTGCGATAATAACCGCTGACAAACCGCGTACACGTCGTTTTGGTATCGTTCAACAAGCTCCTTGCAGGCGGCAGGGTCGCCAGTCAGGCAGCGGTGAACGAGCGTGGCATCAGGGTTCACTGCGGCCCTCTAACGGAATTACCCTGTTGCTGGTAGGCAAGTTTCAATTTCTATTAGAAGGGTAGTTCGCTGAGTGGTCCGAGAGATTTCGCGACGGGCGATTGGCCATCCTGATCCGAGTCACCCGATTTTATCGATTGCTTCGCGCAGCATTTCCATCGCCTCTCTCGCGGGCACCTCGTGCAGTGGCTTTCCGCGCTTTTCGAGGGCCTCGCTGAAACGGATCGCCGTTTCTTGCATGCGATCATGTGTTTCAGCGGATCCACCGACGAGAACCATTTCCTCGGTTCGAGTAATGCGTTTATGTTCGTCCTGACAATCCATGCCAACGCCTAACACACCGGTGATTCGAACATCAGGTTTGGTGGGGTTTTTCTTCTTCGGCATGCTTGATAACTCATGTTCGTGGTGAATTGGGGGGGCTTTCACACCGCTTGGCCCACAGCTATTATGGCAGAAACTCGAAGCGCGTGACACTCTGCCAGCTTCTTGCGATTGAAGCTAATCGACTATACTATCTTTGTGGGCAGGCAGCGCTGCCCCTGATGCCCTTATCCGGACAGTTGCCATGCCCTCGCTCATTCTGCTCAAAATTCCCGACGGCGTAACCACTAATAAAACCATTCAACTTAGTGGGGACGCACAGACAATTGGCCGAGATGCTGAGAAGTGCCAGATTGTAATTCCACATCATGCGGTGAGCCGGGAACACGCCCGGATTACCGTGCAGCATGGCGAATATTATCTTGAAGATGGCGACGGGCGTGGCACTCGCAGCCGGAACCATACCTTTGTCAACAGCAAAGAAATTACCGGCCCCGTGCCACTGAAGCCAGACGACCGAATCAAAATCTGCGACTTCCTCTTTCAGTTTCGCGATGATCGTGTTGGCTCGCCCGGCAAACTGCCGCCATGGATGCAAAAGGACCGCCCAGACGACGACGATGATCACGCGGGTGGGATGACCACGATCGAGGCAACGCAAGGGAAGGGGAATGCCAACGACTTCCTGCAAGTCGCACCGGCAGATCGGCTGCGTGCGTTGCTCGATATTAGCACGGGTCTCTCAAAGACTCTGGATCTGGAACCACTGCTCAACCAAATTGCGGACACGTTATTAGCCACTTTCAAACAGGCTGACCGCTGCTTTGTTCTGCAACTTGAAGAGAGCGGGCGACCGTTCACACGAGTGATGAAGAGCCGGCGTGCCTCAATGGACGACACCCGCTTCAGTCGCACGATTGTCCGCAAAACAATCGAGTCGATGCAATCGTTTCTGAGTGAAGATGCCTCCAGCGATGCCGCGCTTGGTCCAGCCGCGAGTATTGCTGAGTTCAAAATTCGCTCCGTGATGTGTGTGCCTTTGGCCAACGCAGATGGAAGGCCACTTGGGGCGATTCAACTCGATACCCAGGACCGATCCAAGAAGTTTGGTACGGACGATCTCAATCTTCTCACGATCGTGGCTAATCTGGCCAGCGTTGCGGTCGAGAAAGCCCGCATGCACGAGTCGGTGTTGGCCCGCGAGAAAGATCAGAAGGAAATCGAACTGGCCCGCGCGGTCTTGCTTGGCTTCCTCCCGCAAGCCGGGCCAACGACAGACGGCTACGAGTTTTATTCGCACTATTCCCCGGCACAAACAGTGGGCGGCGATTACTACGATTTCATCGCCCTGCCGGGTGGTCGCATGGCGGTGATTGTGGGAGATGTGGCGGGTAAAGGCGTTCCGGCGGCGTTGTTGGTGGCCAAGCTCAGTTCCGAAGTAAAGTTCTCGCTCGTTACCGAACCCAATCTCGCCAAGGCGATTTCTCTGCTCAATGATCAGATGATTCGCGGCGGCTTGCTCGATCGCTTTGTGACACTCGCGGCGATGGTGCTCGACCCACTCACGCATCAACTCACGATCGTCAACGCGGGGCACATGAACCCCAAGCTATTTCGCGGTGGCCTCGGTGAACTGATGGAGGCGACGACCAGTGATGCCACCGGGCTGCCCCTGGGCGTGATACCCGGATACGAATACGAGGCGTTGACGATCTCACTGGAACTGGGCGACACCATCACGGTTTATACCGATGGTGTAACCGATGCGATGAGCCCCGGTGGAGAGATATTCGGCTATGATCGCGTGGATCAGTACCTTTCCCCCGATGCGAGTCATCCGGCCGAATCCATCCACCCCAAGCGCGTGGGCGAACGGCTGGTCAACGAAGTTCGCAAACATGCCAACGGCCGGGCACAAATCGACGATATCGCCGTCGTTTCTTTCGGGCGGTTGAAACCGGGCCAAGGTAACGGTTCCGGTATCGCTCGACCCGCAACGACACCCGTAAAACTCCCGCTCTGATACTCAAACTCATTGCCTGCGAGGGCAATTCATGCCGTCGCTACTGCTACTCAGAGTCCCGACGAAGGATCCGCCTCCGCCGGAGTTTGCTCGCGGTCGCGTGTTTAACTTGCCCGGCCACGACCTGATCATCGGGCGCGAGCCAGACAAGGCACTGATCGTCTTGCCGCACAAATCCGTCAGTAAGATTCATGCCGGCATTTCGGTCAAAGCGGGGCAATACTTCATCGAGGATCTCGGTAGCCGAAACAAAACCTTCGTGAACAACCATCGATTGAAGCCCGGCGTAAGTGTGCAACTCAATCCGAACGACTGGATCGATATTTGCGACTTCCGCCTGCAATTCTGCGACGATCTCCAAGATTCTGGCGCAACAAGCACAGTTGAACTGAGCCATGGGACGGTAGAGTTTCGTGATTACATCGAGGCGGCTTCTTCCGATCGCCTCCGCACCTTGGCCGAAGTCAGTAACACCCTGGCACGGACGCTTCAGCCCGAGTCGGTGTTGAATTTGATCGCCGATAGCCTCTTTGGTGTGTTCCCGCAGGCAGATCGGTGCTTCGTGTTGGTGCTCGATGAAGATGGGGAATTGGTCCCGCGTGTGATGCGGGGCCGCAAGCCGGATGCGGATGATCTGCGCTATAGCAAAACCATCGTGACACGAGCCACCCAAGAGATGCAGTCGTTTTTGAGCGAAGATGCATCCAATGAGGTGCCAGCCGATAGCGTGTTGAGCATTCTCATTCGATCTGTCATGTGTGTGCCAATGGCCACCATTAACGGGGAGCCGCTTGGCGCGATTCAGCTCGATACCCAACTGAAATCGCAAAAGTTTGGCCCGGACGACCTGAACCTTCTCACGGTTGTTGCGAACATGGCCGGGGCTGCCCTCGAAAAGGCTCGCCTGCACGCCGTGATGGTTGAAGTCGAGGCCGAACGCGGCGAAATCCGAACCGCGCGAAAGGTTCAACTCAGTCTGCTGCCGCTCGCAGTGCCGCAGAGAGCCGGCTACGAGTTCTACTCCTTTTACGCTCCGGCTCAAACAGTGGGCGGAGATTATTACGACTTCGTACCGCTGCCCGGCGGGCGTTTGGGAATTGTGCTTGGCGATGTGGCCGGCCATGGCGTTCCGGCGGCCTTGCTGATGGCGAAGCTCAGTTCCGAAGCCAAGTTCTCGCTTGTTACTCAACCGGATCTCGCAACGGCCGTCGCCACGCTCAACGATCAGATGATTCACGGGGCACTGGCAGAACTTCCGGGCCGTTTCATCACCCTCACAGTTATGGTGCTTGATCCAGAGAAGCATCAGTTAACTATGGTGAGCGCCGGGCACGAAAGCCCGCGTTTGTTCTCTCGTGCCAAGAGCAAACTGGAAGATATCATGTCGATCGAAGCCATCGGCTTTGCAATTGGACTGATGGAAGGGTATTCCGAGTATGAAGCCGTCACGATTACCCTCGAACCGGGTGATACCGTTATCGCCTACACCGACGGTGTGCCGGACGCGCTGAACGCGGCTCAGAAATTCCTCGGTCGCAACAAGATCGACCTATGCCTCAAATCAAACCTTGCCAGCGCGACGACAACCCAGCCCGTTACGATGGGCGAGCGACTCGTTGATGCGGTTCGCAAGCATACCGGAGAAGCCCCGCAGAACGATGACATTGCGATTGTTTGCTTTGGCCGATTATTACCAGGCGAGACCCCGAGAGGAATATCCACCACACCCTGAGTTGGGCGGTATACTATTCATTCTCTTCCCGCTTGCTCCCGGAGACCCCGCAATATGGCCGGTCCGACGGCTTTACCCGATACCGAGGTTGAAACGGAGCAACGCACGCAGAGGCAGCCGCCGTATCATGTGATCTTGCTGAACGACGATGACCATACCTACGAGTACGTCATCGAGATGCTCAAGGACTTGTTCGGCCACCCGGTTGAAAAAGGCTTTTTGCTGGCCCGATTGGTGGATGCAACCGGGCGAGCGGTTGTGTGCACCACGAGTCTGGAACGGGCGGAGTTGAAGCGAGACCAGATCCACGCCTATGGCCCAGACGCTCGCATTCCGCGCTGTCAGGGTTCCATGTCTGCTGAGATTGAACCCGCGGAATAAACACGTTGCCCCCGGAACGCCAACCGGGGGCAACTCGTCCAGTTCCGACCCGCTAGCCACAAACCGAAACCTCGGCGATTACTTCTCAGCCTTCACCAGCCGCACCGACTTGATCACGACATCTTCTAAAGGAACATCGTCGAAGCCCATCTTGTTGCCGGTCTTCACTGCCTTGATCTTATCCACGATATCCATTCCCTCGATCACGCGACCAAAGACGGCGTAGCCCGGTGCATCCTTGGAGCCGTTCAATGCTTTGTTGTCTTTCACATTGATATAGAACTGGCTGGTAGCGCTATCTGGCACGCGTGTGCGAGCCATCGCTAGGGTGCCACGCAGGTTCTCGACGCCATTGTCCGACTCATTTTTGATTGGGTCGCGGGTCTTCTTCTCTTTCATTCCGGGTTGGAAACCGCCGCCCTGAATCATGAACCCATCGATGACACGATGGAACACCAGGCCATCGTAGTGCTTATCCTCGACATATTGCAGGAAGTTTTTGACTGAGATGGGGGCCTTGTCTTCAAACAGTTCGATCTTGACTGTCCCGAGACTGGTTTCCATCGTCACCACCGGGTTGGCGGCTTTCGCGCCACTGGCCGCGATCATTCCCAACGCAACAAAACAAAGCGTGATCACCTTGACCGATAACATGACGACCTCCTGGGTTATGCGCCTTCCGCCACGCGGTTGGCACGGTTCGACGCGGAAATTGTACGGATGGGCTGCGGGAGAATCGCTGCGATTAATGAAGTGGCGTTCGGGTTAAGCCCGCTGCTTCCATTTTCTTGCGTAACTCGATGAAGTATGCCGTTAATTCTGCGGGTGTTTTCACGGCACCACGCGAACAAGATCCGGTGGAACATCCGCTCTTATTGCTGCTGTCCGTGCCGCACGACGAACACCCGCCGCCACTACTCCCGCAACCCGGCTTACCACAACTCGCCTGTGGCGGATCGCTGGCGTCAACCGCAGTGGGCTGCTGCGAAAGATCCAATAAGCGAACATCTAATCCAAACTTGGCGGAGAGTTCTTCGAGTAATGGCGTGGCGTCGCAGGCACCCCACGGAAGTGCATGAAGGATCGCAAATGAGTTAAGCGTAACTTCGATGTCAACGAATGTAATTGGAAGGCCCGTGCTCGCAGCCGATTCGCAGGCGGTGTTCAGGATCTGTTGCCCGCGAACTTCTGCGATCCGTGTGGCGTTGCGGTCTTCATCCGTTGCTCGACGCAGGATAACGCCGTCATCGCCCAGGCCATCGAGTTTGAGTAAAACCTCGCCCGGTTCCAGGCCACGTGGCCCATGAATGACAACGCCATCGCCACGCATGTATTGCCCGTGCGAGGCGAACCGGCCAACAAAGCCGCATCGGCCGTATTGCACCAGGAACGTGAAGGGAGAGTCGATCGCCGGGTTATGCATTGGGTTCTTCTTCAAATCCCATGAAGTCTCGCATGGCGCGGTCGTATTCTTGCTGATGGAATTCGGAACTGAGATCCAGTCGGCCTTCGTTAATCACCTTCACGCTGGTGTCTTTCCACCACATGGTCCAACACGCCGCACAGATGTCGCGTTGGATTCGCTCGCCAATCGCATCGGGAAGGGGGGGAGCCGGAAGTTGGCGAGCGCGCTTTCCTTCCGTGCATCCTGGCCTTTGGCAGCGAAAGCCCGTTCCGGGTCCGTCGTCTTCTTCGGCTTTCGGTGCGGTAGAAGCGGGGACAGGTGCGCCGAGTGTGACAAGAACTTTGGTCATCGCATCTTTTGGGATGCGGTCGCCGCGTTCCTCTGCGGTGTGCCACCCCTTGGTGATTACCTCAATGGCTTTATCCTTCTGGCCACTCTGAATGAGCGATTCACCCAGAACGAGATACGCGCGCGAAAAGCCCGGATTGATGGCGATGGTGCGCTCCAACGCCGTGATGGCTTCATCGTGCTGGCCGTTTTCGGCCAACATCTGCCCGAGGCGGAAGTGGGCAAGATCATCGTCCGGATCGCCCTGGGCCATGTTCCGGAAGCGGGCAATCTGTTCCGCACGTTCAGCAGGTGTCATAGTTGGCTCGTTGGCTCGCTCAGATGAAGGCCGATATCGCAGTATAAGGATGAATGATGAACGGGTGGCAATTACTTGCACCCTCATTATTCATCACTCATCGCTTCAGCATCAATTAGCCGGCAAGATATTGATGGGCAGTTCGTAAACCGCTTTCTTGTTCGCCACTTTATCAATTGCGGTGATGCGAACGGTAAATTTCCCGGGTCGGCTCATGAACAGGGGAAACCGCATGCCGAATGCGCCTTCTTTATCATCAACGCCGCTATCTTGAATGTGCGTGCGTGGCTTGGGCAAGGTCGGCGTGCCTTTGTCGTCGAGAACCTGGAACTCGAACTCGACATTGGGTTGTTTGGTTTTGGGGTCGCGCTGGAAGCTCGCCACGCTGAGCTGAATGAAGAGCGTTTGGCCCGCCACGCCTGTGGTGGGTGCGGAAAAGAGTCCGCGTTCATCGTGCGTCGCATACACCGCAACAATGCCGAACTCTCGCTTGGCAACTTCAAACTTGGTGGTGAGAGTATCTTTCGCCTTGGTCTTCGGATCGGTCACCGTGATGTTGCACGTATAGTTTCCTGCATCCTGATCCAGACCGATGGTAATGAACGCCCGTGCGGGCACAATCGTACCACGAAGCGGGACGAAATCGGCCAACTCTCGTGGATCTTGCTTGAAGATCGGTTTACCCGCCGCGTCGATCACTTCCATGGACATCGAGTACTTGGCGGTGCCATCTGGCTCGATTGGCAGACCGTTAATGTCGTAGCCAATGAACAACACATCGCCCGGAAGCAACCGGGCGTTGGGCCGCGGCCCGCCAAGTTCTCCGATCGTCATGCGTACGTTCGTTAACTTAACTTCCCCGCCTTGGGTGGGGGCGACAGTGAGAGCGGCGAGAGCGAGTGAGTAAAACATATCGCTATCCTGTGGAAGGTATCGGGTCGGTGCATTACCCCTCGGAGATGCTCAACATGTTATATTGTTGTTGTCGTTGCCCTATCTGACCACGGTACAAGTAAACTTCCCAGTATCGCAGGTGTCGGTCGCGTTGTGTCGCGTTGTGAGGGTTTGCCCGGATCAACCGGAGGCTTCCGCGACAGATATTCAAAACTTCGCATCTCTCGACTTTCCCGGACAATTACAGAGTGTATGATGCAAGCGGCTTGAACGGGTCGCACGTCCGAGGTGCGACAGACTAAAGGCCGACAGTAATCCCTCTGGTAAGGGGTTATTGGACGCGTGGAATTGTTGAAAGGAGGTGGTCCTGTGCCAGATAGTAGTTGTTACCAGGATTCTGAGGGCCGGCTGGTTTGACGGCCGCGTTTCGGGTGGTCCGTGAAGCCGGCCGCCCATTCGAACTTCCAGGATGTATCTACCTGCAAGTTCAACGGAAAGCTCACGGGTTACGATCCGTGAGCTTTCTCGTTTCGTACAGCTTCCCGAAAATGCGGGAACAATTGGCACGGCGATTACCGCGATAACCATAATATTCATGCTTAATCAGAATATTTTCATTGTGGGCGCGATAAATTCACCGTCATCTGATGATTTCGCTTCGGGATATTGTTTCGCGAAGGGGTGTGCCGGTAGTGAATGAATGAATCCGCAGTGGTATTCGACCTCACATCACCAACATTCTTAAAGCAGACGTTCCACTTCCCCTACTTGTGGGGAGATGCACTGAGCTTCATGATCTGCACCCATAATTCCTGCGGCACCGGCATCACAGAGAGTCGTGCGATCCGCACCAACTCCCAGCTTGCGAACAACACATCTGACTTGATAACGCTCAGTGGAACAGCGTGTTGGAGTTTCATCATCGGTTTCACATCGATCACCACGCGCTTACCACTCGCGTCGTCCGGCTCGGGGCGAGGGTCGCCAACGGCTTCCATCACACCCACCACGGCTTTTTCCTTACCGGTGTGGTAGAAGAAAATCTGATCCTGCTTCTTGATGGAGCGAAGATGCTTTTGTGCAAGTGGATTGGATACGCCCGACCATGTGGCTGTTCCATCGCGCTCCAGGTTCGCAAAGCTATACGCTTCGGGTTCTTCTTTGAATAACCAGAACGCCATGTGCAATCACTCCGAGAGAATCGGGCGGGTATAATAGATTGGCGTGGCCTCGGTGCTTGCTTCTCGTTTCAACACCATGATGATCGGGGCCACGCCGCCTCTACGAAAAGTCCACGGACCAAACCCGTGGGCTTTATGTTTGTGTGCCAGGCATGCAGACCGTCCACTCATTCTCATTCGCGAAACAGCACACTGCGAGCTTTCTCGACTTCGGTCGCATTCCAGCGAGTCAATTTCTCTCGTACCAAATCTGCGATCACTTGTACGCTTTCAGGCGTAGACATCGCATCCCAGTGATTCACCGGGGTCAACACGGCGGGGATGCCGAGCTTGCGGCAGTCTTCGGGCCACTGGCTCCCGATGCTCACAAGGCCATCGGCTTCCAATCGCTTGAGTTTGCAAACCACGCAGGCCATTTCAATTTTGTCGGACAGTTTCAATGGGCCAGCTTCCGCACGCGCTTCGGGCGACAGCGATTGAATGAACGGTGCCTGGGCCTTCGAGTATCCCACGCGGAACTGGGCCAGTTCCGAACCACCTTGCGGAGCCGCCACTGTTACAACTTTCGTCACGCCTGACTCGGGGCAACTCTCGGCGAATCGCCGTGCGATCACGCCACCCGCAGAGTGGCCCACCAGCACAATTTCCTTGTAGCCCGCGTCCTTAATTCGCGTGATGGCGTTGCGCATTGCTGGCGATTGCACGATGGCATCGAGCGGTACTATTTGCGCGTAACTAAACGCGAATACGTCCGAATCTTTTGATAACCTACTAACGAGCTCTGAACCAATTTCTTGGTAGTCGCGTCGTTCCGGGCGGGTGGCGAGTGCCGGCCGAATTGGGTGGATCTTTAGCCCCGGAATAATCAACACCGCCCGATCTTTGCCACGCGGGGGATTAACAGCATTTACACCTTTTCGTTCCGGGGTAACTTGCCAGAATTCCGTAGGCACATCCGTGGCGGGGGCAGCGAACACAGCGACGACAAATGGCAGATTGGGGATCATGTGGCCTTCCCGTGCGAATCGAAATGCGGTTCCGGTTACAACAGTTGTACCGCATGCATCGACTTTATCGCTACTTCGTTTCGGGTAGAGAGCCAGTGCCGTCGGTTATGAGGCGAGAGTGAAGCGACCGCGAAGGCTGGCCGATGATAGGTTAACTCGAACAGCAGGAGGCGTGCGCGTTATGGGCGTTTTACCGGACTGGATGATTCAACGCGACGTGAAGATCGAACCCTTCGCGCCAGCACAACACCGCCCCGGCGTGATCTCCTACGGCGTCACGAGTTACGGCTACGATGTGCGAGTCGATCGCCGATATAAGGTATTCACCAACGTGTGGGGCAGCACGGTCGATCCCAAGAACTTTGACCCGAAGTCGTTCGTGGATATCGAAGCCGATTACATTCTGATTCCGCCGAACAGTTTCGCATTGGCCGAGACTGTGGAATACCTCGAAATCCCGCGGGACATTCTTTGCGTGTGCGTGGGCAAAAGTACTTACGCACGGTGTGGTATTATCGTGAATGTGACGCCGTTGGAACCGGAATGGCGCGGCCGGGTTACGATCGAAATCAGCAACACCACTCCACTACCCGCGAAGATCTATTCAGGCGAAGGGATCGCACAGATCATCTTCCTCAAAGCCGAAGAAGTTTGCCGCACGAGCTATGCCGACAAGAAGGGTAAGTACCAGGATCAGGCCGGCTTAACTCTTCCGTTTGTGCAGCCAGCAGCAGCAGCGGCGAGCGGGAACGGGTAAGTTTTTCGTTTAGCGACCTCGATCAACTCCATCTCTTCAAGCGGATGCCCAAGGCATCCGCTTTATTGCTTATGTGAGTTCCGTTGGCGGGATATCAACGAAGACAAATTCCATCGACTGATGGAGATGTCACCCCGCAACTATTTTTCATCGAATCGCGTTTTCCATCAATATTTCGGGCCGGGTAATGACGATTAGGACTATAGGCAAATCTATGACGCGCTAGATATTGGAGCCAACATGGCATACACGTTCCCAATCACACCGCGCCTTGCTGTTCTCTCCGTGGACGATCAAATCGAATTTCTGAATCGGGTCTATCCGCAGGTAGTTGGGTCACTGTCGAGTCGAGATGCTCTCATCGCGAAGGGTTGGTTAGTCGACAGTCGTCCTCCCGCGGAACTCGCTCGAGAATTTAAGTTGTCCATGGAAGTGCTGTTCTCGATTCTTGTACAGATCCAGGCACAGTGCGAAGCGCTTCGAGACCACCGCCAACCGCCCCATGCAGCTGATTGATGCATCTTAAATCCTCTCATTGTTGTCTGAAGCGGTGTAAATGAATTCTGTCCAAATGTCCCCATTCTCAGACGATGTTGGCAAGTCTGGTTGGGGGGTGCGATTGTGAAGGGCTCGATTGCCAATCCCTTTCAAAAAGGAAACACAAAGAGTTTCTTCGAAACCTCGCAAACTCGATAATGAAAAAGGCTCGCGCGAGGTGTAAAAGAGTATTATAAAGCGCGAGATCTTATCTGGAAGATCTGACTAATATGCAAATATCTCGCCGCTTCACCCGCGATGGCCAAGACCCATTCTCAGGGCTGAGCTTCGTCTCCCGGAGTTCCAGCATTCGGAACCCCAACGGCAGCGTCGTGTTCGAGATGAACGATGTGATGGTGCCGGAGAAGTGGTCGCAGGTCGCAGCGGATATCCTGGCGCAGAAATACTTCCGGCGGGCGGGTGTGCCGCTTCAACTCAATCGCGTGCACGAAGACGGCGTACCGTCGTGGTTGCAACGCAGCGTGCCCGCAACAGACGACACCCCAACCGGCGGCGAAACGGATTCGCGGCAGGTGTTCCACCGGTTGGCCGGTTGTTGGACGTATTGGGGCTGGAAGGGTGGGTACTTCACAACCGAAGCCGACGCCCGCACCTTCTACGACGAGACGTGTTACATGCTCGCGGCTCAGATGGCCGCACCCAACAGCCCGCAGTGGTTCAACACCGGGCTGCACTGGGCTTATGGGATCAGCGGACCATCGCAAGGGCACAGCTACGTTGATCCTCGCTCGAAGGAACTCCAACGCTCGACATCCGCTTATGAACGGCCAGCGCCGCATGCGTGCTTCATTCAGCAAGTTGATGACGATCTCGTCAATAGCGGCGGCATCATGGATCTGTGGGTCCGTGAAGCCCGCATCTTCAAGTACGGCAGTGGCACCGGCTCGAACTTCTCGGCACTCCGTGGTGAGGGCGAACCGCTCTCCGGCGGTGGGAAATCATCTGGCCTGATGAGCTTCCTGAAGATCGGTGATCGCGCCGCCGGCGCGATCAAGAGCGGCGGCACCACACGCCGTGCGGCCAAGATGGTGGTACTCGACCTCGATCACCCAGACATTGAGGAATTCGTTAACTGGAAGGTGACCGAAGAACAGAAGGTCGCGGATCTGGTCACTGGATCGCGCCTGATGAACAAACACCTCAATGGCATTCTGCGGGCGATCCACTTCCACCCAAACGCGGATGAGAAGTTCGACCCAGCCAAGAACCAGAACTTGCGGAAGGGAATCCTCGACGCACGGGCGGCTCTGATTCCAGAAAACTATATCGCCCGCGTGATTCAGCTGGCGAAACAGGGCTTCACGCAACTGGAAGTTGAGGAATACGACACCGACTGGAATTCCAAGGCGTATTACACCGTCTCGGGCCAGAACAGCAACAACTCGGTGCGGATCACCAACGAGTTTATGAAGGCTGTTGAAACGGATGGCCCCTGGCATCTGTACTGGCGCACTGAACTGGAGAAATCCAAGAAACAACAACGCGCACCCAAACCGCACAAAACACTTCAAGCGCGCGAACTCTGGGATCAGATTGCCTTCGCGGCCTGGAGTTGCGCCGACCCTGGCGTGCAATTCGATTCCACGTTCAACGAGTGGCACACCTGCCCGGCCGATGGTCGCATCAACGCGACCAATCCGTGCAGCGAATATGCTTTCCTGGATGACACCGCTTGCAACCTGGCATCGCTCAACCTGCTCACGTTCCACGACGTCAAGCAGAACAAGTTTGATATCGAAGCGTATCGGCATGCGGTTCGGATCTGGACGCTGATCCTCGAGATTAGCGTTTACATGGCGCAGTTCCCGAGCGATTCGGTCGCTCGCCGGTCGTACGATTACCGCACGCTTGGCCTGGGGTATGCGAACCTCGGTGCGCTATTGATGGTGCAGGGCATCCCGTACGATTCGCCCGAAGGTCGCGCTCAATGTGCGGCGCTCACGGCGATCATGCACGCCGGAGCGTATGCCGCCAGTGCCGAAATAGCGGCGGAAGTGGGGCCGTTCAGCCGTTACGAGGCCAACCGGGACCACATGCTTCGCGTGGTCCGCAATCACCGCCGTGCTGCGTACAATGCGGCCCCTTCGGAATACGAAGGCCTGGCAGTTACTCCGGTGGGGATCGATGCTCGCTATTGCTCGCCGGAATTGCTGGCCGCGGCACGAGCTGAATGCGATCGCATGGTGGAGTTGGGTGAACGGCACGGTTACCGCAACGCCCAGGTCACAGTCATCGCACCAACTGGCACCATAGGCTTGGTGATGGATTGCGACACTACCGGGATTGAACCGGACTTCGCACTTGTGAAATTCAAGAAACTCGCGGGCGGTGGTTACTTCAAGATCATTAACCAATCCGTGCCGCCGGCACTGGCGAAACTCGGTTACGCTCCGTGGCAAATCGACGACATCATTCGTCATACACGCGGTGCGGCCACGTTAAACGGCTGTCCACATGTGAACCCTGGCAGCCTCAAGGCGAAGGGTTTCACGGAAGATGTGCTCAAGAAGATCGAAGCACAACTCGCCGGTGCCTTCGAACTGCCGTTCGTCTTCAACCGCTGGACACTGGGCGACGATTTCCTCAAGGGGCAATTGGATATCTCCGCCGATATGCTCGATAGCCCCGCGTTTGATCTGCTCACTCACCTCGGGTTCACCAAGCAGCAAGTGACGGAGGCGAGCACATACGTCTGCGGGACAATGACCATAGAAGGCGCTCCGCACTTGAAGCCGGAGCACTACGCGGTGTTCGATTGTGCCAATAAGTGCGGCAAAACTGGCAAGCGGTTCCTGTCCTGGGAATCCCACATCCGCATGATGGCAGCAGCACAACCGTTCATCAGCGGTGCTATTTCCAAGACCATCAACATGCCGCACGATGCCACCGTAGAGGACGTGAAGAAAGCGTATTTGCTGTCATGGCAACTGATGACGAAGGCAAACGCTCTGTATCGCGATGGCTCCAAACTCAGTCAGCCATTGAACTCCGTTTCGGATTCGAACGAAGCGGAGTTGCTGGCAAGCGTTGTCACAGAAGAACCCGTCGTGCCACCCAAAGCCGAACCGGTGCGGATTGCCGAGCGGATCACGGAGAAGATCGTTCATCGATATATCGCTCGCCGCCGGCGCTTGCCCGATCGCCGTGCGGGATACACACAGAAAGCCCGGATCGGCACGCACAAGATGTATATCCGGACGGGCGAGTACGAGGATGGCACGCTCGGCGAGATCTTCATCGATATGCACAAAGAAGGGGCGGCGTTCCGAAGCATGACCAACTGCTTCGCCATCGCGGTCTCCCTTGGGATGCAGCACGGGGTGCCACTCGAAGAGTATGTGGATGCGTTCCTGTTCACACGCTTCGAGCCGAACGGGATCGTTCAGGGGAACCCGTACATCAAGATGTCGACTTCGATCATCGACTACATCTTCCGCGAACTCGCCATCACGTATCTGGGGCGGAACGACCTGGCACATGTAAACCCGGAAGACCTGCGAGCTGATGCGCAGCACGACCCCGAGGACGATCCGGACTTCGACGATGAGGAAGTGATTTCAGAGCGCACCGTGGATGCGAAGTATGCGGCGATGCCGAAGCCGTCGCTGGCACCGCCGCGGTCCACGCACCTGAAACCGGGCGGTTCGCCAGCTAGCGAAGAAGTGAAAACGCCGCCACCACGCGGAACAACTGTTGAGCCGACTCGCGTGACTAGTAGATCGACGGTACCACAGCGGACCGCGTATCAGCCGATGTCCGGAACCTATGTGGAGAAGATTCGCCAGGCACGCCAAAAAGGATACGAGGGCGACCCGTGTTCGAAGTGCGGGCAACTCACACTTGTCCGTAGCGGGGCCTGTATGCGGTGCGATTCGTGCGGTGAAACAAGTGGATGCGGATAAGCCTTCACTTTGTAACGAGTCGGAAAGTCTCACTGCGACCGGGGAAGTTCACGCGACTTTCTCGGTCACAGTATTTTGGTATCCTCCAAAACTGTTTGACCACACGCCGCCAGCCGTCATATCATCGCCCTTATTCTCCCGCACGAGACGCCGCGAGGATCCCCACCATGTTGCGCTTTCCGTTGCTCCTCGTAGTGCTGACTGCGATTACGCTACCACTCACGCAATTCAGCGAGACCACAGCGCGGCAGGTTCCCAAAGAAGAACCCAAGGAAGATCCCAAAGATCCGCTCTACGACGGCAAGAAGGCGTCGGAATGGGTGGATGTTCTCGTGAACGGCACCTCTGCTCGCCAGCGTGCTCTTGCCATCGATGCCCTGGGGAAACTTTGGACGGAGAAGCGATTCCAGGGTGCTGTGCCTGCTATCGGCAGGGCGTTGCGCGTTGATAGCTCGGTAGCAGTGCGATCACGGGCCGCGTTGGCCTTGGGTGGGCTACGCGAATCGGAAGTTCTTTACTTGATCTCTGAAAAGGATGGCATCGGCGTCAAGGATTTGGTTGATGCGATGGGTGCGGAAAAAGACTCGCGCGTGAAGACCGATATCGCGCGGGCGATTGCTCGTTTCCCGGTGATAGCCAAACTTGCAGTGGTTCCGCTCACAGGTGCCTTGAAGGATGCAGAACCTGTGACGCGTGCGGTTGTGGCCGAGGCCATTGGGTTGGCCGGTGCCGATGCGAAATCCGCTGCGGCAGGCTTAGCCCCGCTTTTGGACGATAAAGATATGGCCGTTCGCCGTGCGGTGGTAATTGCGCTGGGACGGATCAACCCTGAAGGCGCTGCTGCTATCGCGGATGCCATGGCGAAGATGCTGGCGGCCGAGAAAGACATCGATCTGCGTGGGCAACTTATCCTTTCGCTTCGATTGCTCGATCAGCGATCGCCTGCGGTGGTATCGGCGCTCACGGCGGTGCTATCCGATCCGGAGGAAGAACTTCGCCGCAGGGCGGTTCGCACTCTGGGCGTTTTCGGCACTGCTTCGCAATCCGCCGCTGATACATTTCTAAAACTCGCCAAAACGGACAAGGCTAAAGACATTCGCGTGGATGCCGTTCGTGCGTTTGGCTCTGCAGTGGGGCCAGAGGGAGTGAAAAAGCAGATCAAGGAACTTCTCTCCCTGCTTTCCGACCCCGATTACGAAGTGCGGCTGGCGGTGGTCGATGAAGTGGGTGCGCTCGGCAACGATTTGTTGATGGATGAAGAAACCATCAAGGCATTGCGTGTGCGGCTAAGCGACCCTCACGTCAAGGTTCGAGAAGCGGTGCTGTTGGCGATTCGTAAGATTCAAAAGAAGCCCGAACCCAAGACTGAGCCAGAGCCAAAGAAAGAACCATAGATCGGCCTAACCGGACGGGATGACTGGATGCTCGTCGCTCATACACCCGCGTTGATTCTTGCACCCATGGAGGGAGTGACGGACGCACCCATGCGAGCGGTACTCGGGGAAGTGGGCGGATTCACCTTCTCGGTGTCCGAATTCCTTCGCGTCAGTCACTCCGTTCTGCCAAAAGGTCTGTTTCGCCATCATGTACCTGAGCTTGCAACAGGTGGTTGCACGTACACGGGGCTTCCGGTTCAAGTGCAAATACTTGGCGGAGATGCGGGGCTAATGGCGGCTTCTGCGATAGTTGCCTATGAGGCCGGTGCGAAAGCGATCGACATCAACTTCGGCTGCCCTGCCCGCACCGTGAATCGCCACGATGGTGGGGCCACGCTTCTCAAATACCCCAAGCGAATCCGAGAAATTGTTGCGGCCGTGCGATCTGCCGTGCCACCGGCTATTCCGGTGTCGGCGAAACTTCGGCTCGGTTGGGATAGCATCGATTCTATCTTCGAAAACGCCTCGATGGCCATGATGGGTGGGGCATCGTGGTTAACCATCCACGGCCGCACACGGGCCGCCGGCTACGCCCCACCTATTCATTGGGAGCCAATTGGTCGCGTGCGCGAACAGTTGGGTATTCCGGTCGTCGCGAATGGTGATATTCGCACCCTGGACGATTTTCGTCGCTGCCGTGAAGTAACGGGATGTCAGCACTTCATGGTGGGTCGCGGAGCGCTCGCAGACCCGCACCTTCCGGGTCAGATCGCGCAAGAACTCGGCATTGCCACACCGGTTAACAACCTTAACCAGCGTAATATCATCGATTGGCCACCACTTCTACAACGGTTGATCTTGTGGACGGAGCAATTCGGGGATTATCACCCGAATCGGACCCTGTGCCGGCTCAAACAATGGTTGAGTATGGCCGCCAAATTCGGATCATTCGCGGATTTTGAAGCTGCGAAGCGCGTGGAAACGACAGAAGAACTGTTTGCGGTGCTGGCGCGTTCTACGGTAGGGTTGGCACTTTCTCACCCGCCCTTCATCGCTTAGGGGTTAAACTTTTATTGGGTGTTAATCTCCCTCCTCACCCGGGGCGACCTGTGCGTGTATTACTAATCGAAGATTCGGCTCCTATCGTTCGCGCAATCCGTCAGGGTCTCGAGGAAGAGGGCTTTGCCGTTGATGTGGCGATCGATGGTGAAGAAGGTGATGTGAAAGCCCGCACCACATCTTACGATGTCATCATCTTGGATCGCATGCTCCCAAAAGTGGACGATGGCCTCAATCTTCTCAAGAGATGGCGGGCCGCAGGTGTTGCAACGCACGTTCTGATGCTCACCGCCAAAACAACCACATTAGATAAAGTATCGGGTCTGGACACAGGTGCTGACGATTACCTGTGTAAGCCATTTGAGTTCTCGGAACTTCTGGCCCGAGTGCGGGCGCTCGTTCGCAGAACGCACCAACAAAAAGACCCCATTCTTCGCTGTTTCGATCTGGAAATCGATACTGCGGCTCGCTCGGTTCGTCGCGGTGGACAACCCATTCACCTGACACCGCGAGAATACGCTCTGCTCGAGTTCCTCGCGTTTCATCGTGGCAAGGTTGTGACGCGAAGCATGATTTGGGAGCACCTGTACGACGAATACGATGAGAATACATCGAACGTCGTTGATGTATACATTCGCTATTTGCGGAACAAAGTCGATAAGAACTTCGAGCCGCAGCTCATTATGACTCGATGGGGAGAAGGGTATATGCTTCGTGCCGAGGACGATTTACCGAAGAAGTGATTAAGAAATGAAATGGGGTGTGAACGAGCGATTAATAGTTTAACTGCTCTGTTACAATGCGATGAATTCGCTCACCAACCTACTGTCAACTATCACGCAAAGCCAATCACCATGTTATCCATCCGCCGCACACTTACGGGCTACTTGTTTGTACTCCTGGCTGTAACGCTTGCGGTGGTTTGGATTGTTATCGATCAGGTTATGGCCAGAACCCTGGCCGCTCAGGAAGCAGCAGGGGTGGAATTTATCAACGCACGCTACGACGAGCGTTGTCGGGAAGAGTTGGCCCGTGTCGATAAGGCATTGCTCGACCAAGCGAGGTTGCTGGGCACTCTGATGCATAATCAGTATCGCGACCGAATCAGTGAAGAGTGGGCAAAGAATCGTGCCACCAACGGTGTCGTGGCGCTGGCGTTTGGCCCCTCGCCATTCTCGGGTGGCCCACTCGCACTTGCCGCGTGGACTGCGACCGGAAACACCTGGATGGCTCCGCACAATAGATCGACCAACGTTCGCGATTACAAGTTTAACCCCCACCCTGGGCTTCTCTCCCGGCTTTATTTCGCCAACCTTCCAATACCTGCGGACATCCTCCACAAATCCGCCGTAGAGACAGACCAGGGTTATTTCCAGATCAACACTCAAACTGGCCGCGAATGGCGTTCCGAGTCACTAGGGGTACGAAAACTCCCATTCTCGCTCCAAGAAATCGACGCCCAGATGGCGAACTCGGGTGATGCCTCGGCAAGCGCGAATGTAGTCGATTGGACGATAGGCTCAGCAAAGATCGAGTCGACCAACGAAATGGTACGCCGGGTTGTTTACAAGATGCCACATATTACGCCAGGTTCCCTTCCGGGCTTTGGTGGCCCACGATCACGCGGGAACCCGCCTGGTGGCGGTCGAGAAGATCGTAAGGACGATCGTCCACCCGCTGGTGAACGGCCAATGGGTTTTGGAGCACCTATCATCGCAGGGGTTGGTACGCAACCTCGCGGTACATTCGGTGCGTGGATTGTCGCCGCTGGTTTACCGACCTGGCCGCAAGCTCCAAATAACCCGCCTCCCAACAGTACCAATTCGTTCCCAAGGCTTTATATCCAGTGTGCTTACCCTCAGTCCTCCGTTGATCAGGCGAATGCCCGCTTTGCAGAAGAACGCGATGAGGAGATTTCCCGACAGAAGTCAGACTTGCAGGAAACGCGGCGAACCATTGGTCGAGAAGTTGCCGCGATAGGAGCACTTGCGTTCATGGCAGTCGCGGTGGGTGCTCCACTTCTCGTGGGGCGTGGACTACGACCGGTTGGTAAGCTCTCCGATGCAGTGAGTCGGGTGTCGGAAAAGGATTTCAAACTCCCTCACGACGGGCACGATCTGGCGTACGAACTTGTTCCGATCCATGCTCGGCTCACGCAAACCCTTGATCTGTTACAACGCGCCTTTGCTCGAGAGAAACAAGCTGTGGCCGATATCTCCCACGAACTGCGAACTCCCATCGCCGCTCTCCTGGCGACCATCGACGTAGCCCTTCGCAAACCCCGAACATTCGAGCAGTATCGGACTGCTTTGGAAGAGTGTCGGCTTATCTCCAAGCAACTCGGGCAACTGGTCGAACGCATTATGACGCTTGCATCGCTCGATGCCGGGAACGATCGCACCCTGGTATCTCGGACCGATGCGGCAGAACTGGCTTCAGGGTGTATTGCGGTTATTCGACCCCTCGCCGCGGCGTATGGGATCACTGTCGAGTTGCAGACTGAAGAGCCTCTGGAACTGGACACCGATGGAGGCAAACTCCGAGAGGTGTTGATGAACCTTCTGCATAACGCAGTTGAATACAACAAGCCCGAAGGTACGATTCAACTATCGTGTAGTCGGAAGTCCGACTCGATCGTATTCGAAGTCAGCGATACCGGGATTGGTATGGATGAGGGTGTGCGAGAGAAGATTTTCGAGCGATTCTTCCGTGCGGATCAATCCCGCCATTCCACTGGCGTTCACGCTGGCCTGGGTTTAGCAATTGTCAAAGAATATATCTTGCGTTTGGGTGGCACTATTCGAGTTGATAGTGAACCCGGTGACGGAAGCACTTTTACCGTAACTCTTCCTGCAACTTCTGCCGCAGAATCTGCCTCGGATATTGAAGCAGATACGCCTATTTCTGCGAATGCGTAGCAACTTATCAACAATCTTTGGGGTGAGGTTCTTCACCCCGACTTCACCTGAACGTCGCCAACGGGTACAACATCCTCAACCAAACGGGAGGGGATAATGAGTCGTTTCAGCGGGTGGTGTTCGGGATTGCTCTTCGCAGCGGTGGTGTTGGGGTGTGGGCCGGCTAAAGAACTTCCAGATGAAGTGCCCGAACAGAAGGATCACACCGGACCATCGGCCGACCCACTTGGCCCAGCACCTTCGCAGTCGGAACCGCAAGCCCGCGCCATTCTGGACCGGGCCGTGAAGGCAATCACGGAGAATGTTCCGGGTGGACTCGAAAAGGCCAAGACCGCACGGGTCGTTTATCAAGGTTCAATTCAGCGGCCCGAAAGCACGGACATGACAAAGGCCGCCCGCACCATCGAGACGCTGTGGCCCGATCGTGCCGTGGTGACCGACGATTACAACGGCGTGTTCCTTACCACCACCTTTTTCCTTCGCATGAATCTGGGCTGGTTGAAGAATGGCCCGAATATGGTGCCAGAGAATCCGGCCGAAGTGGGGCGGATTCTGCACAGCGACTTGATGGCTCAACACTGGCTGTTGCTGGGCTTACCGCTTGCCGATCCGAAGGGGGTGGCCTTTGCCGCTACAAAGACGCCCGATGGGATGACAGTTAAACTCACCATGCCCAATACGCCGGTTTATCGCATCACTTTTGCGGAAGCCACCGGATTACCTGTTCGGGTCGAATACCATCCCGTCGAGCGGCAACAACGTGTGCACAAGATCTTTTCAGTAAGTGGCCACAAGCCTGCGGGTGGGCTGATGCTTCCCACCACTTTGGAATATAAGCAGAACAACACTCTTGGCGAACGTTGGGCGCTTTCAAGTTGGGAATTTCCCGAGAAGATCGACCCCGCGCGTTTCGATCCACCGAAGCAATAATCGCAAGCATTCTAGCCGTTCCATTGCAACTTCGATGAACTGTTCCAAGTTTGCAATGGAGTGGCACGTCAACTCTGCACGCCGATTTCTGTGGAACGCCGCCGCACTTCCCGCGTACTCTGTGGCCTGGCTTGTCACGCTCGACAGAGGAACGATCATGAAGTGGTTTTTGCCCACCGCGGCGATGGTGTTGTTAATTGCCGCATCAAATCAATCTGTACTTGCTCAACCCGCCAATCCCGCCGATCTCATTGTTCACAACGCGAAGATTGTGACGGTGGACAACGCGTTCACAGTGGCTCAAGCCATTGCCATTCGCGGAGAGAAAATTGTGGCAGTCGGGCCGAACATGGATGTGCTTAAACTCAAGGATGCGAAGACACGCATCATCGATGCCGGCGGCAAGATGGTGCTGCCTGGACTATACGATAGCCACGTTCACCCATCGGGTGCTGCGTTAAGCGAAGTGGGCGACCCCATTCCCGATCTCCGCTCTCTTACTGAAGTGTTTGACTTTATCAAAAAGCGAACCGCAACCACGCCGGAAGGGGAATGGATTGTCATTCGGTATGCGTTCCCGACGCGGCTCAAGGAAGCCCGCTTTCCTACGAAAGCCGAACTCGACGCGGTCGCGCCCAAGCACCCCGTGCTCTACCATGCTGGCCCCGCCGGCGTCACGAATTCCATGGGCTTGAAAGTCTCCGGAGTGACACGAGATACCAAAAATCCTGGGACAGGAGTTGTCGTCAAAGATCCCGTGACAGGCGAGCCAACTGGCATGCTCCGCAGTGCGTATGGTGTGCTCAAGGGTGTACCGGGTAGTGGGGATCGCGTTTCGGCTGAGAAGAAGCGAGAAGCCGTGAAGAAGCTGTTCTCGCTCTACAACGAACACGGCATTACCAGCATCTCCGATCGCAACGCCGGTCGCGGTGATTTGGATCTCTACCTGTCGTTGCAGAAAGAGAAAGAACTCACGGTTCGCGTGAACGTGGCACGTGGATTTAGCCCAAGTGGCACGCGCGAAGACATCGCTCGGCGATTCGACGAGTTGCCAGGCAAGGATGGGCGCGGTGGCCCAACTGGTGTAGGCGACGACTGGGTGCGCATCGGGCCGATCAAGATGTTCACCGATGGCGGCATGCTCAACGGAACCGCCTACATGCGAAAGCCGTGGCCCAAGGGCGAAACGTATCAGATTACCGAAGACGATTACCGCGGGTTGCTCTTCGCCAGTGCCGAACAACTTCAGATCGTTTGCGAAGAGGCGGCGAAGCGGAAGTGGGCGGTCACTTCGCACACCGCAGGCGAGGGCGCGATGGATGTGCTTCTCGATGCTTACGAAACCGCCGATCGGATCACGCCCATCAAGGGCTTGCGGTTCTGCATCACGCACGCGAACTTCCCAAGTGCGTTCAACCTCGAACGGTGCAAGAAACTTGGCGTGTGTGCGGATGTGCAACCCGCCTGGCTATACAAGGACGGCCACACGCTTCTCAAAGTGCTCGGACCCGAACGGATGCGATGGTTCCAGCCCTACAAATCGTGGATGGAGCATACCACGATTGGTGGCGGGAGCGACCACATGCTGCGTTATCACCCGCTCGATAGCACTAACCCGTGGAGTCCGTGGCTGGGAATCTGGGTTGCACTCACGCGGAACCTTGAACGCGGTGGTGTGTTGGAACCGGACGAACGATTAACACGCGAGCAGGCGATTCGCCTCTACACCATCAACAACGCTTACTTGGGCCGCGAAGAGAAGGTTAAAGGTTCGCTCGAAGTTGGCAAACTCGCGGATCTGATCATCGTGGATCGCGATATTCTTCAATGCCCCGTGGATGAGGTGAAAGACACAAAAGTGTTGTTCACCATTGTGGGCGGCAATGTGGTTTACGAGAGGAAGTAACACGAGGCCAAACAGTGTGCGGATTGATTCATTCACTACCCGCACCCCCCTTCGTGAAACAATATCCCGAGCTGAAATCATCAGATGACAGCAAAATTATCGCGCCCATGACGAAAATATTCAGATTAGGCGCGATTATTGCGTGTATCGCGGTAATCGCCGTGCCAACTGTTTCGTAGATTTCGGTAAGCTGTATTTGGATCTGGTCACAGTAGTTTAGCCGCGTTCGGCGATGGGGCGAACCGCACGCGGTGCGTGCCCGTTATACAACGCGCGCGGGCGGATCAGTCGGTTGTTGTCTAATTGCTCGATAACGTGCGCGGCCCAGCCCGCCACGCGGGACATGGCAAAGATGGGAGTGAAGAGCGGAATCTCCAGGTTGAGCGCGTGGTATAGCCGCCCGGCGGGCCAATCGAGATTGGGGTACATGTTCTTTTCGGCCGCCATCACTTGCTCGATCCTGTCGGCAATTTCTTCAAGTTGCATCGAACTGAGTTGGCCTTCCACTGCTGTGGGATTTGCCGCGGCCAACTTGCTGGCGTAAGCCTTGAGAATGCCGGCTCGCACATCGCCAGACTTGTATACGCGGTGGCCGAATCCCATGATCCGTTCCTTACGTGCGAGTGCCGCTTTCGTCCATTCCGCAGCCTTATCTGGCCCACCAGTCGCCAGCAGAATGTCTACCACCTTTTCATTCGCCCCGCCGTGCAGCGGACCTTTGAGTGCGCCGATTGCTCCCGTGATGCCTGAGTGCATATCGGAAAGCGTTGACACAATCACGCGGGCGGCGAATGTGCTTGCGTTGAACTCGTGCTCGGCATACAGAATCAGCGACACATCGAGTGCTTTCACCTCTTCAGGGCTTGGCTCGGCATCGCGCAGCATGAACAGGAAGTTCGCCGCTTGCCCCAAATCTTGTCGTGCCAATACCGGCTGCAATCCCTTCGACAAACGGTAGTGGTCGGCCACCGCGACCGGGATCTGTGCCAGCAATCGTTCCGCTTTGCGCAAATTCGCATCGTGCGAATTGTCGGCTGCGTCCTGATCGAAGTGCCCCATCGTGGAAACGGCCGTTCGCAGTGCGTCGAGCGGCGTTGTCCACTTCGGAAGCCCCGTGAACAGATCCTTCAGCAGAGGCGGGAGTCGCCGGGCGGCGGCCACGCGCGTTTGAAACGCCTCAAGTTCAATCGCAGTTGGTAAATCGCCGTACAGCAGCAGGTGGGCCACTTCATCGAACGTGCATTGTTCCGCGAGTTCCCCCACCGGATACCCGCGATAACTCAACCCGCCCTCGACAGTGCAGATGCTGGTTTCGCCAGCAATAATGCCTTCGAGACCAGGCGAGTAAGAAGAGGCGGGAACACTCATGGAGAAACCTGGAAGGAATGGGCAACGGATAGGAACCAAGCTAAGAAGCCACGGATCGACACGGCATCCGTGGCTGATTTATTCATTCTTGGCCGTGGCCAAAGTAGTGTCGATCACGTTCTTCATAGCCAGTATAGCCAAGCAGATCGTATAACTCGGCTCTTGTCATCATCTTGGGTATCGATGCGCTTTGTGTGCCATTCACGAACAGGTTCTGGAGTGTGTCTTCTGCGGCTTTCATCGCCACTCGGAAGGCGGTAAGCGGAAAGAGAATCAGGCGATAACCCAGTTCTCCCAAAGTCTTCACTCCGAGATTCGGGCTTTTCCCGAATTCTGTCATGTTCGCCATGAGCGGGGAATCGACCGCTTTGGCAAACTGCTCAAACTCTTCCCGCGATTGCAAAGCCTCGGGAAAGATTGCATCCGCACCCGCGGCGCGATAGAGCTTCGCTCGATGAACGGCGTCGTTGAAGTCCGTGACGCCTCGTGCATCGGTGCGCGCGATAATGACGAAATCCGGATCGCGACGAGCGGCCACGGCAGCGCGGATCTTGGAAGCCATTTCTCCTGGCGAAACAAGTGATTTACCGGAAAGTTGTCCGCACCGCTTCGGAAGAGCCTGATCTTCGAGATGAATGCCTGCTACACCGGCAGACTCGAACATTTTGACGGTGCGCTCAACATTGAGAGACTCACCAAAGCCTGTGTCGGCATCGCAAATAAGTGGTAATGCCGTGGCTTGTGCGGTGAGTTGTGCCGCGGAAACGAACTCGGTAAGTGTGAGCAGACCGATATCGGGCACGCCATTACCAGCCGAAAGTGCACCCCCGGAAAGATAAACGGCCTGGAAACCAATCCGCTCCGCGAGCTTGGCGACAAGTGGGGAGAAGACACCCGGAAGGGAGATAGGTTGCGATTCCCAGGCAATTCGCAGCCGCCGACCAGGAGATGCAAGGCTTCCAGACATATCGACTCCGGCTTGAGATCCGCTCAAAACAGCGCCATGGTAGCCAGTTTCCGCGAGTTCTGGAAGAATTTTTGGAAGTTGCAGATTTGCCCGAAGTGCTTGATAAGAAACGAATCAGGGAGTTTGGTGGGCTGCAGAAATGATGTTCAGATGCGAGAATACCTTGACGTGAGGGACGACTTGCTTAGAATCTCAAAGTGCAATACCACCCCGTGAGGTGTGCATGATTTCGTTGCTGCTCCAAAATATGACGATTCCACCCAAAGGTGGATAGCCTTACCGACAGAGCCGTAACTGGAGTCGGATGGGGCCAAACCAACACGGTTTGGCCTTCGCGCTTCATGGGCTGGCGTTGCGCGTATAGCTCAGTTGGCTAGAGCGCAGCTCTGATAAAGCTGAGGTCCTTGGTTCGAATCCAAGTACGCGCACACGGCGGCACAATTGGCCGGTGAGTTCGGGGGAGTAGCTCAACTGGTAGAGCGCCTGCTTTGCAAGCAGGAGGTCAGGGGTTCGATTCCCCTCTTCTCCACACGCGGCGATGCCTGTGGACTGCAACTTTCACGATGAGATCCTTCGGGAAAACATCAAGAAAGTGACTCGCGAGAAGGTCCTGAGAAAAAGGGATCAAAAAAATTCGCGAGGAGGGTTGACAGGGATAGACAACGCCACTAAGATTCTCAACGCAAGCGACGCAAAGCCAAGTTCGATAAGAATTTAAAGCGATGCGACGCGGCAGAGAACTCACCCAAACGCAGGTGAGTGGTAGGGAAAGCGAAAGCAATCTCTACTAACCAAGCTCTTTGACAATTTGGTGTGCACGAAGTTGCATCTGCAATTGTGCATCGCAAAAGTTGAATCCACTATTGAGCAATCAATAAGGGGTTCAAAGTAAGCGGTGTGCAGTTAGCGACAAGACACGAGCCTTAGAATAAGAGAATAGGGCAACAATAACATCGTCTGCACAGATCATTTTCCCAAATGGTCTGTGGATTAGATGCTAGCTGGTAAGTGTTTGTGAACTCTAAGCGGTAACACGTGGCGAGGGAGCGAACAATGCGGCCAAGCTAGTAAGGGCGTGTGGGGGATGTCTTGGCACCAGAAGGCTAAAGGGCGTGGAAGACTGCGAAAAGTCCGGGGGAGTTGTCAAACGAGCTTTGATCCCGGAATACCCGAGCTAA
>JBGSLF010000127.1:0-58799 GCA_041740855.1 Gemmata sp. | reverse complement strand
TGTGCGAAAACAAGGGGATTTCGCAACATTGCGATCTCCGGGCGGGAGGGTGGGGTGTCCAAAAAACTCCGCCACCCCAGCGGAATCGCTTGGAAACCGAGCGATTCTGACACCCGAAAATCGGCATCAGTCGAACTGAGCTACCCGAGGGTTACTTCCAGATTCCTCCGGATATCGCTATCGAGGTGTTATCCCCGGACGATCGCCGCAGCGCGGTTCGCGGGAAGATTAGGGAGTACGTCGAGTACGGCGTACAACTGGTGTGGCTTGTGGATCCGGAACCCCGCACGGTCACGGTGTATCGTGGCAGCATGCGGGGCACCGAACTCGACGAAAGCGAGACACTCGATGATGGCGATGTGCTAACGGGCTTTTCCTGCAAGATCGCGGATCTGTTTACGTAAATCGCCCGGTTTCCTCGCGAAGTTCACTTCTTGGGAACCGCAGCAGGCTCCGTGACTTTGGCCAGTGGCACATACAGTTCCGGCACCCCGAGTTTCTTCGCGGACTCGTTGAGCTTCGCCAGATCGGCCTTCGCGATGCCTTCGAACTCCGCCACATACTTCTCGAGTTGTTTCTCCAACTCGGCGGCGAGTTCTTGCTGCGCTTTCGTGGGTGCGCCGTCCGCGTCGATCAGGTTCGCCAGCAGCCACGCGAACTGCGAATACAGCATGGCCCCGCCTTTTTGCGCGAAGATGTCGTAGCTGATCTTCGCCTTGGGGTTGTGCAACTTCTCTTCGATGGCATCGAGCTTCTTGCCAAGCGCCTCGGATTGTTTGAGCAAATCTTTCGCGGCGTCGTTGTCCTTGAGCAAGTCTTTCCGCAGATCGAGTTGCTTCTTGATCGCGCGAATGCGAAGCACGATTTCCGAAAGCTTCGTGATGTCGTCGCGAACTCGCAGCGAGAGTTTCTCCTGTTCGATCAGGGGTGCGATCACCTTTTCAGTTGTGGCATCGGCTTTAGCGCCACTTGCCGCACTACTCGCCGCCAGCCAGCGCGGGTCGGGTGTCACGAGGAACTCTTGCTGTAATTCTTGCTCCAGCGGGCCATGCAGCAGCACCTTGTACTTGCCCGGTGCGACCGGAACACGCGCACTGGCACTGCCCATATCGACCGGTGCCTTGGGAATCGCCTTCGCACCATCGTGTGTGAGATCCCACACATACTGATTCAGGCCGGGCTTGTATTTGAACTTCCGCTGCGGTGTGTCGTCTGCTTCGTCTTCCTCCTTGTCGTCTTCATCGCCTTCGGGCATGCCAACTGCGGTGGCGACGGTATTCCCCTTCTCGTCCTGGAAGATGATTTTGAGTTCGTCATCTGTGTTCTTCCCCACATGGAACCAGATCACCGCACCATTCTCCGGATTCTTGCCCGCGGCGTGACTCAGAAACCCCGTGGTAGGCCCGCCCCAATTCTCACGCCACCGCGTCGCAGGCATTACCGAGTACAGGTGCGACGGCGTGCCCTTGACATAAGGGATTGCATGGATGGGTGTGAGGTCGTCCAGAATCCAGATACTGCGGCCGTGCGTGCCAACCACGAGGCCATCGTTCTTCACCACCAGATCGTGAACCGGCACCGTGGGCAGATTCAACTGCAGCGATTTCCAACCGCGGTCGCCCACCTGAACCATCACGCCGCGTTCCGTGCCGAGATAGAGAATCCCCTTCTCTCGTGGGTCTTCACGCACAACGTGGCAATGCGTGCCCGGATCCAGGCCATCGGCGAGCGACACCCACGTCTTGCCGAAGTCCGTGGTCTTCCACACATACGGTTTGTAATCGTCCATGCGATGATTGCGAACCACCACGAACGCGGTGCCAGCATCGTGCGGGCTGGCTTCGATGCAGCTCACCGTGCCCCAATCCGGCAAGCCCGGAATGTTCGCGCTCACGTTCTGCCAGGTCTTGCCGTCGTCCTTCGAGATGTGAACGAGTCCGTCGTCGGTGCCCGCCCAGAGCAGCCCCTTCTGTTTGGGCGATTCCGCCAGCGCGAAGATGGTGCCATACACTTCCACACCGGTGTTATCGCCGGTGATCGGCCCACCGCTCCACTGCTGCTTCCGTTTGTCGTTGCGGGTCAGGTCGTTGCTCACCTTCTCCCAGTTCTGGCCCCCATCGCGCGTGCGGAACAGCACGTTCGCAGCGTGATACACGGTCTTCGGATCGTGGCGAGAAATGAGGATCGGCGCGGTCCACTGGAAGCGGTACTTCATCTTCGCCGGGTCGATGCCGCTGGGGTTGAACTGATTCAGCGTGATGTTGCGAGCTTGGCCGGTGCGGTGATCGTAGCGTGTCATGATGCCGCCATACTCGCCGGCATAGACGATGTCTGGGTCGGTCGGGTCTGCGAACGCATAGCCCGCTTCGCCGCCACCCACTTGATGCCAATCGCCCAGGCCAATGCCGTGCGACTTCAGCGAATGGCTTGGCCCGCTCGCGCTGCCAAGATCTTGCATGCAGGCCAACACGCGGTACGGCGTGCGGCTATCGGTGCTCACGTGGTAACACTGCGAGATCGGCAGCGGAGGTGCGAACCACGTCTTTCCGCTATCGGTGGTGATGTCCACGCCACCATCGTTCGCATTGATCATCCGTGCCGGATTCTTGGGATCGATCCAGATATCGTGATAGTCGCCGTGGTGGCTCCCGGAGAGTTTCTTGAAGGTTCGCCCGCCATCGATGCTTTTGAAAAGATCCACGTTCGGCGCGAACACCACATCCGGGTTAGTGGGGTGAACCGTGAGCGTGGAATAATACCAGGCACGCTGACGCAGTTGCCGTGAGTCGTTCACGTTCTCCCATGTCTCACCGCCATCATCGGAGCGGAACAGCCCGCCCTTCTCTGCTTCGATCAGCGCATATACGCGCTCGGAATTGCTCGGTGCGATTGCCACGCCGATCTTGCCCCACGGTTTGGGCGGCAAGCCATTGGGCTTGGTGGCCTTCGCATCGTGGTCTTTGCTCTTCGCCAGGGATTCCCAGGTGTCGCCGCCATCGCGCGAAACGAACAGATCGCTGCCCGGCCCGCCGCTAATCATGTCCCACGGTTTGCGAACAGTCTGCCAGAAGCCCGCGAAGATGTTGCGAGGATTGTTCGGATCGATGGCCACATCGCTCGCGCCAGTTTCATCGTTCTTGAACAGCACGCGGTTCCAGGTCTTGCCACCATCAGTGGTGCGATAGATGCCGCGTTCGCTGTTTGGCCCGAAGGCGTGCCCGAGCACCGCAGCGAGCGCGATATCGGGATTGGTGGGATGAACCGCCATGGTGCCGATCTGACCGACTTGCTTCCATACGTGCTTCCACGTCTTTCCCGCGTCCGTGCTCTTGAAGATGCCCGCACCCGGGGCCACGTTGCCGCGAATGTTCGCTTCGCCCGTGCCCACATAAACCACGTTCGGATCGGAAGGCGCGACCGCAATGCTGCCAATGCTACTCGTGGGTTGATCGTCGAAGATCGGCTTCCAGATGAGGCCGCCATCGCCAGACTTCCACACGCCGCCGCCCGCGGTTGCGGCGTAATAGGTAAGCGGATCGCCCGCAATGCCGCACGCACGACTGACGCGACCGCCTGCGAACGGCCCCACCAATCGATACTTCATCGCCGCGAATTCTTTGGCTTCGTCGGCCGCAGTGACTGGTGAAATGAAGCCCGCGGCGAGCAAGAGCGTGAGTAGCACGGCGAGCAATTGACGGCCTGGCATCGGGAAATTCTCCGGCGGAAGAATCGATAAGGATCTCCCATCTTAAACCGGATAACCGAAATACCAATCACTGCCCACAAGCAGAACGCGCGAAATTCGCCACCATCGCCCCGCACGACCGGACCGGTAACGATTTCAATTCTGCTTATCAATCGCGTTGCGGAGTGCCTGGCCCCCCCTCGGTCGGAGTGACGCAGCGTGCTCGGCTGCTGTGATTCACTTGACCGCGATACGCGCTGCCTGGACACTGACATCCGAGAACGTTCGGGTTGGATCTGCGGGAAGAGTTCCGCGAAAGGCTTACGCATGACAACGCCAGAACCGCAATCAGAACCCAATCGCGAGGATGAACCAGTTCGCACGCCCGCTTCCCCACGCCGCAAAACCACACGCAACGGTCGGCGCGAATTCTTGCTCGGTGCTGCGACCGGTGCGATTGGCGGCGGCGTGCTTGGTGCGACGGCCGAGCAACTGACGCGGCCGAATCGGCAGTTCGCCGATCGTGGCGATCACATCGAACACGCCCCGGACCCCACCTCAGACTTCACCCATGCCACTTATTCGCAAAGTGGCGAAGATGCGATCGTCGCGTTCATCTTCTCGTATCTCAAGCACACACAGCCCATCACCTATCTTGATGTGGGAGCCTATCTCCCGATCTCGGATAGCAACACGTACCGGTTCTATCAGCAAGCTGGGCACGGCGTGCTGATCGAACCCAACATCAAGCTCGTGCCCACACTGCGCGAGACGCGGCCAAAAGATACCGTGTTGAATGTTGGCATCGGCGTGACCGATCAACAAGCGGCGGACTACTACTTGATGACCGCCCCCGCGCTGAACACCTTCGACAAGGCACAAGCCGAGATGGTGGAACGCGAATCCAAAGGGACACACCGCATTGTTGAAGTCGTCAAGATGCCCCTGGTTCCGATCAACAATGTGATCGTGGAACACTTCAAAGGAGTGGCTCCGGATTTTCTCTCGATCGATGTGGAAGGAATGGATCTGGCGATTCTCAAGACACTGGACTGGGAGAAGTATCGCCCGAAAGTGCTGTGCGTGGAAACGCTGATTACGCTTAAAACCCATATGGACCCGGCCACGACGAACTTCCTGACCACGAAGGGTTATGTTCCCCGCGCGATGACTCTGCCCAACACAATTTACGTGGACGCACGCTGGTTAGGGTAAGACGAGCGCGACCGTGAACGCCACGCTTCGCCTTGCGGCAACAGTGATTCATGCGGCTTTGGTGCGAACTTTCGGAACGCTCTTCCACCGGCGATGCAGCCAGAAGTATTGCTCCGGATGGCGGCGAATGAGCCGCTCCAGCGCCTGCGTGTAGCGTTCGGTAATCGCCTTAACCGCATCGACGCGGCCCGCGTAGTCGCGCGGATCGATCACGTCTTCCACCTCAACGGCAAAGAAAGTTCCTTCCATCCCGGCGGGCGGTCGCAAGGTGACGCATGGGTTACGCGGCACACGCGGCACGCCAATAACCGCCAGGGGTGCATCGAACTCAATCGCCATCAGTGCGACGGCTTTGTGAGTGCTGGCGGAGCGGCCGAAGAAATCGACAAACAGCCCGCGCGGGCCAGCATCTTGATCCGCGAGCGTGGCGACTTTACTACCGGAAGAGAGCACCGCTGTGAGCCGATCGAAGTCATCTTTCTTCGCAATGATGGTCTGCCCGGTGGCCTGCCGGAAGCGAAGAACGAATCGCTCCAGATAGAGGTTATCCAGCACGCGAGCGATGGCGTAGGTCTTGAAGCCCATCGCCCCGGTTGCGTAGCCCGCCATTTCCCAGTTGCCATAGTGAGCTGTTACCAACAACGCCGATCGCGACGAGAAGAGCACGGCGGGCAATCCCACGGAAGGGTACAAATCGACGAAGGTGCGCCAGTTCGTGACGTGGAACTTGCGCGGCATTAAGATTGTTTCGATCACGGCCCGCATGAGATGACGATACATAGCCCGCACGAGGCGATCGATTGCCGCCGTGTTGTTGCGAAGTTCCGGAAACGCAAGGGCGATGTTTTCGCATGCCACACGGCGGCGTGACGCCACGCAGCGATACAGCAGCCACGCAATGCCATCGGCCAGTTGAAACGCAATCCACGGTGGGACCGCCTGCACAACGCAAACGACGGCCCGAACGACGAGATAAACGGCGAAATCAGCAGCGCGATTGCGGGCATGTGCCATGAGCGGGGGACTCCGTTCCCGTAAGGCACCGAGATGTTAACCACAACTTTCGCCCGCTGACAATACCGGCACGACTGAGGAGATTGCTTGATGGGAAAGGTGAGCCGACGAGCGTAAGCTCGCGGGTCGTTTCACGCGAAGAGACCCGGCACCTGACGGTGCACGGCTCGCCGGCAATCGAATCTCGCGAAACAATCGCCCCGGCTGGAATCACGCTTGTGGCAGTTCCACCACTTTTCCGGTGCGATTGCTTTCGTAGATCGCGCAGATCAAATCCACGGACTTCTTCCCTTCGCGGCCATCGACTCGTGGCACGCGGCCGGTCTGCACGGCTTCCACGAAGTCCGCGAGTTGTCGCCGGTGCCCCTCGTGGCTAATGGACTTCGGATCGGCCGCGCCACCACTCGCGCCAACCTTTGCCGCGAAGCGTTGCTTCACTTCGTCGTCGGTCGGCGTGGGTGGCTCGAAGTCCCACTTCAGCACATCTTCTTGTTCGATGACGGCGGAACCTTTATCGCCATGAACGGCGATCTGTTTCGGGTAACCGGGGTGAACACTGGTAGTCGCGGTGATCACGCCCAGCGCCCCGCTCTTGAAGCGAATCGCGGCCACGGCGGTATCTTCCACCTCGATTCGTTCGTGAGCCAGAGTCGCGGTGAAGCCGCACACGCTCACGGCTGGCCCCATCATCCACAGCAGCAGATCGACGTTATGAATCGCCTGGTTCATCACGGCCCCGCCGCCATCGAGTGCCTGCGTTCCCTTCCAACCGCCTTCGTCGTAATACGCTTGCGAACGCCACCACTTGTTCGATGCCTCGCCCAGCGTGATGCGGCCAAACTTGCCGGCGTCCACGGCGGCTTTCAAGGTGACGTTGGCATCGGCGAAGCGGCTCGGGAAGATGGTGCAAAGGCGGACTTTCGCGCGATCGCACGCCTCGATAATCTGCTGGCAGCGTTCGCCGGTGATCTCCAACGGCTTCTCGACCACTACGTGCTTGCCTGCCGCGGCGGCGATGAGGGCCGGTTCCAGATGTGCCCCGCTCGGCGTGGTGATGATTACCGCATGGACACCCGGTGCTTTCACCGCCGTCTCGACAGACATGAAGACCGGGCACGCCGGCATTGCGGTTTCTTCGATCAACTTCGCCGCGCTCGCCGGGGTGCGACTGATGAGCGCCGCGACTCGCGCGCCGGGAATCTCGCTGATAGCCTTCACGTGGTAGCGGGCAATCATTCCGCAGCCGACAACTGCGAATCCGAAAGGTTCAGGCATGGCAGCACTTCCCAATGGCGGACCGGACGAAGCAAGCCCTCATCGCAAAGGGCAGAAGGAAATTGTAGGAATCGTTCGGGCATTCGGGGCAAGCATCTGAACTGCGGGGCAAAGTGGGTGGCCCGCCCGATATACTGCGGGCATGAATCCTCATGATGCCCTCGCCGAAGGGCGACTCATCGATGCGCTCTCCGCTCAAGAAGCCGCGGTTAATGCGAACCCGGACGATCTCGTCGCCCGCCGATTCTTGATCGATCTTCTCGCGTTCGCGGGCCGATCGGGCGACGCATTGCAGCACCTCGCCGCCATTGAGTCGGATGCCCCCGAGTGGCCCGAAATGGAACGCACTCTGCACCGCCTGTTCCGGTCGGAGCGATTGCGTTCGGTCGATGGTCGCGAACCGCAGATGCGGCCACAACCGGCCCCGCAGCACCTTACCAGTCGTTGGCGTGCCATCAAAGCGATCCGCACCGCGAAACCCGACGCGGCCATTCGGCTCGTGGACGCCGCCGATGCGAATTCGCCAGTCATTCGCGGATTCATTAACGGCTACGAGTTCGAAAGTCTCCGCGACGCGGACGACCGCTTCGGCTCGGTGCTCGAAGCGTTCATCGGTGGGGAATACTTCTGGTTCGCATGGGAATGGCTACGCAAGGTGAAGCTAACGCCGGCAGCCGTGCTACTCGATCAACTCTATCGCCCGGCCACGATCACGCTGAAGGATGGCACTTCGGTGGAAGCGCACATGCCACTGATTTACCCCGGCTCGCACAAAGCCGATGGCGTATTCGCGCTGGGTTCGGAAACCGATCACATCTGCCCGGATGGCGGCCCCACTCGCTGCGTGGGTGGCAAGCTTCTTTTAGTAGGCGACGACGACGAGGTTCCCCTCGCCGAGTGCCTCATGATCGAGGTGAAATAACTCCAGAGAAGTTACAGGAGAAGTGATCGCCTTGCGTGCGGTTGGGGTTGACGACGCTTCCCGCCCGCGGGTTTACTCTCCTTTCAGGGCAATTGCGCAACCTCTGGGAATCTGCACATGGCCACGGACACGGCCGTCACCCAATCAAGAACAGTTGCCGAACCGGATCCGAACCGGAACATCTGGCAGGTGCCGATATTCTTGCTCGGCGTCGCGGTGTTCACATCGGCCTGGCAAGGCTGGCTCCCCATCGGCGCTCCCGATCCCATTGCGAATTTCACCCGCGATCTTGCGGCGCTTCGTTCAACGAATGATAAGCTCACTCCCGATCGAGACGAGTTGAAGGCGACTCTCGCACGAGTGGCAGCGGGCATTGAAGCGCGAGCCGATGATTCCGCAGAAGCACGCCTTGCTCTGGGTTCTGGCTATGTTCGGCTCGCCGAGCTTACGGCCGATCCACAAGAAGCACGCTCGTACTGGTTGCTGGCAACCAAACAGTTTGAACAGATCGCGGCGGATAACCTGCGCGATGCCAGCGATGCGCCACGACTTGCCTTCCGCAACGCCAAGGCGCACGCCGCAATCGGGCTTCCTGCGACAGCCCGAGAAGCCGACATCCGGTTGAATCTCAATCTGCTGGCTAGCCCACCCATCGGCGAAGATCCGGGCGATGCTCCGCGATTGCAGGCCGAACTCGCGTTGCGGCTCTCGCCGCCCGACATGAATATGGCGCGCGATGCCTATGGCCGTTACCTCACGTCCGCCGGAATCGCGACGCCGCCCGCCACACTGGCTCGGTGCCGCCTGCAACTGGCGGAGATCCACGCGCGGCTTGGCGAATACGACATCGCTCGAAAGTGGCTGGAACAAATTGGAGCCGATGCACCGGCGGATGTTGTCGCACCCGCGAAGGCGTTGCTGGCTCGGGCACGGATGAAGGATGAAGACTGGCTTGGGGCAGCTCGCGATTGGGAAGTCGTGCGTGCCACGCCGGGAATCTCGCCGGAACAACGAGCTGGTGCCGCGTATCACCTCGGGCTGTGCCTGCTCAACACCCGCGACACACCCGCCGCGACGAAGCTATTCGAGGAAGCCGCCCGAAGCGATGGGCCGGCAGCGCGCGGTGCGTCGGTTCGGCTCGCCGAGCTTTATCTCAAGGGGAACGATCGGGAGAAGCGTCGCGCGGTTCCTGGTCTGCTGGCCACGGCGGTCCAGGGCGTGAGCGACCCCAAGGAATATCGCAGCGCGTTGTTGCCACTCGCCGAGATTCAACCGGTGTTCGAACTCGCCATCTCGGTGCTGCTGACCGATGGTGCGGCCGAGGCAGCCGTGCGATGTGCCGATGTGTACAAGAACGTGTCGCCTCCGCTGCGCTGGCGCGAACGACGAGCCGAATCGCTCGCGGCCTGGGCCGACGCACTTCAGAAGGAAGGTGGCGACTTCAAGCCAAAGGCGACTGCAGCCGCCACGGAGTACGAAGCGATTGCCGAACTGCAAACCGCCGCGACCGCCAAGGCGGACACGCTTCGGCGGGCCGCTGCCATGTACAAACTCGCCGGATCGCCGGATAAAGCCGTGGTCGTTCTGCAAGCCGCGACACGCATTCCCGATTTACCGGACGACGCCATTGCACCGGTGTGGGCCGAACTGGCGAACACCCTGTTGATTGCCAGCCGCCCCGACGATGTGTGGCGTGCGTTCAACGAAGCGATGGCCGCCGCTGGCACCATGTCCACCGCGACCCGCCACCGTCTGGGCCGGCAATTCATCGACACACGCCATCCCGGCCTTTCCAGCTTGGGCCGCAATCTCTTCGAGCAAATCGCCAAGCAAGAATCGGTGAACGCCGAGGAACGTGGCTTTCATGAACTCGCTCTGGTTGGGCTGGGTTACGAGGTATTGCGAACGAACAATTACCCGGAAGCCGAAGTCTGGTTACGCAAGCAAATCGCTCTATATCCCACAGGAACGGAAGCCTCACTGGGCCGGCTCTTCCTGGGCATTTGCCTGATTCAACGCGCTGGCCCGCTGAGGTCGGATAAGGAAGAACCGGACGCCGCAACGCAACGCCTCCGCGATGAAGCGATTGTCTTGTTCAAGCAAGTGGTCGCCGACGCGGATGCGATACTGAAGAAGGGCGGCAAGCTCGAAGAGCGCGAAGCGTGGCTCCGTTTGCAAGCGGGGCTGCGTGTTCTCCAGACTTACCAGCAAATGAAGAAGCCGAACGACTTGCTGGCCGAAGCAGCGGGCATGCTCGATCGCCATCGCGGCACAGTAGACGAAATGATAATCCTCAGCCTGATGTATCACGCCTTCAAGCAGAAGAAGGAAACCGGCCGCGCATTGCAAACGCGCGATCAAATGAAGGAACTGTTCGATAGACTGCCAGCGGCGGCATTTGGCGGACCGGGCGAATACAGCCGCGAATACTGGGAACGCGTCTGGTTTGCCCCGGAGCCAAGCAGCCCCGCGCCGAAGTGATTCGCGCCACGCGAGCGTCACGCGAGCCACCGCTGCCACTCCACGTCCACCACTTCTTCGACAGCGTGCCCATATCGCCAGTGTGAGAGCGTGAATTAGTGAGCTTTCTTCATGCGCGAGGCTGCGTATAATGCCCATGTGTAACCGGGGGCGATCTGGTATCGACCGGGCAACGGAAGTGTTCGGCTGCGTGTCGTGGTTGATCAGTTGGCCACGTAAAAAACTGATCAAATAATAACTGCTGAACCGCAGTTCACTCTCGCGGCTTAATAACCCGCGAGCCGTTCCATACCCTTCGCCTGAGAGGTTGTGGTTCGGACGCCAATTCGGGCTCGTGGGAACTTGAGGGGCGGGGACAATCACCCGTTTCGCCTCGGCGGCGGTTCCTGCTAAAAAACCTGGCCGATAACGATCTCGAAATCCTGTCTGTCGGAGTTCGAGGAAGTGAACGGGAGATCGCCGCAAGGTGGATCTCAAGCATCGACAGGCTACACACGTAGATGCCGGCTCGGAAGGGCCACGGGACCGGGGTTCGATTCCCCGCGCCTCCACTCGCAACAAACGCAGCCGGGGAAGCACTATTGGCTTCCCCGGCTGCGTTTTCATTGTTTCGGCCGTCACTGCGGGAGAGTTGCTCCTACACCAGCGGGCGGATATTCACCAGCAGGCGACGCGACTGCGGGCGAAGCCATTACCGGTGCAGTGCAATCTGAACGCGCCGCAACGGCACGCCGGCAACCACACGGGCCAAACTTCACCTGCAGATTGAACAATAACGAGTGGCTCGACGCTTCCAACTCGATGCTCGCACCCGGCACCTGCGAGGCGGTACCCCGAATGCTATTCTGAAAGCCGTACGCATAGCCCATCGAGAAGGCGAGCGCTTCGGTGATGTTCACTGTGGAGCCAACAGTGATTGTGTTCTGAAGGATCGCCGGAGCCTGGATGTTGAACAGTGTGGAAGTGCTTGCCAGCGGGTTGGTGTTATACTGATAACCCGCCCGCACCGCGACTCGCTCCGTTAACTGATAGTTGCTTCCCAACGCCACCACGAACGCGCTATCCCACCCCAATCCACCATCGGCGACGGACGTACCGAAAAGCTTGGTGTTCGCGTAGTCGAAGTAACGCATGTCCACACCCAGCGTGAGGCGGTCGATCCCGCGCCATGCGATGCCCCACGAGTAAATCGCCGGAAGCGTGGCGTTCAAACTCAATGTGCGGGGCAGCCCTTCAGGTGTGCGGGCGTTGAACTTCCACGCTTCGAGCCACTGCTGGCTCGTATAGCCGAAGCCGACATCAAGATTATCGGTGAGCGAGTACACTAAACCCGCACGAACGCCGCCGCCCCAGTATGGCCGTACATGCGTGCCGGATGGGTAGACCGCTCGACCGGCCACATCGCGGTCGGGCGTTGCGAAGAACGCTGGGTCGAACTGCGGGAGCGTGATGTCGATGGTCGGGCCAAGACCCACCACGAGCCGATCCGTGACCTGATAAGACACGGTTGGGTTCAACTGATAGAGTTGTAAGTTGGCATAAATTGGGCCAAGTACGGTCTGCCCCAATGGGCCGGTGGGCGAGAGAATCGGGTTGCCCGGATCGCCGGGGAAGTTCACGCCGCCTCCGCCCAGAGCCGTTAGCCCCATACCGTAAGTCAGCGGGCTATCTTCCGGGCCATATACCACGCCCAAACTTGATACGATCGGGAAGCCGCCATCGCTACGGGTGCGCCCGCTTGCGATTGTGCCATCGGGCCGCGGGAAGCTGGAGGAAACATAGATATTGGGATAAAGGAAGGCCCCGCCAATCGATACTTCGTTGTGGCCAAGCCGCCCGATGGCAGCCGGGTTCCAGTACAGTGCCCCGAGAGCGTCGATGGGTGCCGCGGTCGAAACCCCCGCCATGCCACCCTGAACCGCTCCGTTGCCTGGCAAATACAGACCCGGCTGCGCGCTGGCGAGCGACGGAAATCCTGTTATCGCCAGCGTGGCGACGACACCAATGGCGATTCGGACTCGCATGGCTTTGCTCCCGTTAAAATGACCTTCTACCAACTGATCGACAGAATTAGCCGGGGCGATTTAACGAAAATGCAGAGCATGCGGGTTTGCCTGATGCGAGGGAATGTGCAGAGAACAAGGGATATCGGGGTTATCGACTGAGAGGAGAGTATGGGATGTCGCAAGCCGGTAACGCAATTGAACCCCGAGAAGCCACGATCGGCCCGCTCGGGGTTCATTCGTTTCATGCGAGAAGCTACGGGAAGCCGCACAACAGTGGTGCCGGTGGCTCAAGCTTCTTGCAGCCACGCCCACGCTTTATCGATCTCGGACACATCGAAGTATTGCACCTTCGCCATGGTGAAGGGCTTGCACACTTTCGCCATCCATTTCTCCCACGTCTTATCCCCGACAAGGGCGATACGCTCGAACTTGGTGCAGTGCGTGGTAGAGAATTTGATGTCGTCCCACAGGGCGTTCAGATCCCATCCGTGGAAGTCGTGAAACTGTGCCAGGAGCCGAATCTTGCCATCCTTCGCGGCCGCGTCGATAGCTGGGACGAACGACTTGTAATCTTCGTCGTGCAGTTTGCCCGACAGCTTGAAGCCGAGAACCTTGTCCGATGGGCTGGGAAGTTGTTCGATCATGATGCGTTTCTCCTGGATTGAGTCGGGCTATTCATCACGTTACGCCGTTCATAGTAACGTCCACACCAAGACGACTGCCAGCATCAATACGATGCCGATAATCAACAGCCACTTGGGGTAAACCACAGGCCGGAGCCGATCGGGGTGTTGCTCCCGTTCGCGCTCCTGATGCTTCTTCTCCTTGCGTTCATGCTCGTGTTCTTCTTTGCGATGCTGATGATGCTGATCGTTGGCGCTCACACGGAACTCCTTGGCCTGAACATTCGCGTTGAATTTGCGTTGATCATAGAGCACGCAAAAACCGAAAGCATGCTCTATCAGAACAAATCGGTTTCTCGCTGCATGGTTGCAACTCGCTCAATCGCGTTCGCCGATCTACTTGTTGACTTTCTTCTCCGGCGGAACCATCTGGTTTGGGCCGAGTTTGAAGGTCAACTTCGGGATCTTCCCGGTGAACCGGAACGGCACCTGGTAATCCTTGTCATCGACCGGGGTTCGCGTATCGACGCCGACGTCGAATGTCTCGTCGATAGTCAGGATGGCCGGGATCGTGTGCGCGACTTTTCGGGTTGCGACTTGCTTGCCGTCCACACTCAGCGTGCCGGTGCCGCCCTTCGCCATTCCGGGGCCATCGTAGGTGAAGTTGAAGACGATGGTGTGCTTGCCGGCGGCCAGAGCGGCGTCGCCCTGCCACTTGAACCGCTCGATGTCGAAGAAGTTGTAAGTGAACACCGGCTTGCCCTTGAGCAGGTACAGGCCGTATCCACCGAAGCGGCCGCCGTCGGTCACAATCACGCCTTCACCACCGCCTTCCGGGACTTCGATTTCTGCGGTGATGGTGTAGGACCGCGCGAGTGTGTTGGGAGCATCCGTGGTCGGCGTACCCGATAGCTCTCCCGAGTAGGTGAACTCTGACCGCCCGGCCGTGTAGCTCGGCTTGGGTGCGAGGATGCGCGGCAGGATCGAGTTATCCAGCGGGAACACCTGATACTTCGACGCCTCCACGAGGAACAACTCCTGCAGTTCCTTGAGCTTGGCCTGGTGCTCCTTCTCGTTCGCCAGGTCGTTGTTCTGCGAGAAGTCCTTGTCGATGTTATAAAGCTCCCACTTGTAGCCGTTGACGACTTCCGGGAACTTCGCCAGACCCATCAACCACGGCGGGTGAGGTGGCGTCGTGCAGGCGTACCAGCCCTCGTGATAGATGCCGCGGTTGCCGAACATCTCGAAGTACTGCGTCTTGCGCGTGGAGGGCACGTTGGCGTTCGCCTTGTCGAAGGTGTAACGCATACTCACGCCTTCGATCGGCTTCTGCGCGATGCCGTTGATCATGGATGGTTGCTTGACGCCGACGCAATCGAGAATCGTCGGCACGATGTCGATCGTGTGGTGGAACTGATGGCGGATGCCGCCCGCGTCCTTGATACCCTTCGGCCAGGAGATGCACATGCCCTGGCGTGTGCCGCCGAAGTGCGATGCGACTTGCTTGGTCCACTTGAACGGCGTGTCGAACGCCCACGACCACGCAACGGACATGTGCGGGGTTGTCTCGGCCTGGCCCCACACGTCGAGGAACTTGAGTTGATCCTTGACCGGGATATCGACGCCCTGGATCGCGGCCATATCCACCGGTGTGCCGATCGTGCTACCTTCGGCGCTCGTCCCGTTATCGCCGGTGATGTAGATGATGAGCGTGTTATCGAGCTTGCCCATGTCTTCCACGGCCTGAATGACGCGACCGATCTCGTGATCGGCGTAGGCCACGTAGCCGGCGTACACTTCGGCCTGCCGGGCGAAGAGTTTCTTCTCGTCGGCGGTGAGCGTGTCCCACTTCGGCAGCTTCGCGCCGGCGTACTCCGGTTGGCCGTCTGGCCAAGCCGTGAGTTCGGTGTTCTCGGGAATCACGCCGAGCTTCTTCTGGTTGGCGAAGATCTCTTCGCGCATCGCATTCCACCCCTTGTCGAACTTGCCCTTGAACTTGTCGCTCCATTCCTTCTTGGGATGGTGCGGGGCGTGAGTCGCGCCAGGAACGTAATAGACGAAGAACGGCTTGTCCGGTGCTGCGGCGTTGAGCTGATTCATGTAACCGATGGCGTTATCCGCCATGTCGGTGATCAGGTTGTAGCCCGGCTTATCCTTGAACGGGAAGATCTGCGTCGTGTTCTGAAAGAGGAATGGCGTCCACTGATCGCTCTCGCCGCCCATGAAGCCGTAGAAGTACTCGAATCCCATTCCCACCGGCCACTGCGTGAATGGGCCTGCGGTGCTGTACTGGTAATCCGGGGTGTTGTGGTTCTTGCCGAACCACGAGGTCGCGTATCCGTTCTGCTTCAAGATTTCACCGGCCGTGCCGTTGTTGACGCCGATATCGCCGTCGTAGCCAGGGTAACCTGTCGCCTGTTCTGCAATCACGCCGTAGCCGACCGAGTGGTGGTTGCGGCCGGTGATCAGTGCCGCCCGCGTCGGTGAGCAGAGCGCGGTGGAATGGAACTTGGTGTACTTCAACCCCATCTTCGCAACGCGGTCCATCGCTGGCGTCGGAATCACACCGCCGAAGGTGCCCGAGACACCGTAGCCGGCGTCGTCGGTCATGATGAGCAGCACGTTCGGTGCGCCCTTGGGCGGCGCGATATTCGCCGGCCAATACGGCTTGGAGTCCTTGGCACTAAGGCCGATGGTTCCGCCGAACTTCGCTGGCGGGTTTGGGAGGTAGTTGCCGTCGGGCGTCTTCGAGTAACCTGGGTCGCCCGGCTTCAGCGCCGGGTCACCTGCGGGTTCCTTCTCGCCATTCACTTTCTGACCCGTCACGAACTGGTTCAGCCCGCCTCTTGCTACTGCGTAACCCGCCAACGTGCCGACTGCCAGCACGAGGAATGCGGCCCAACGCGAACGCTTAAACATGTCTGAAACTCCAAGAAGGAAGGAATGGATCACAGTATCGACAAGCGACTCAGCTACGGATCATGGGTTGGGTCTTCATCAATTCAGCGATCTGGGCCACCCGCCGGGCCACGAACATAACGTTCGGGAACTCGACATTAAGGCCCTGACTGGGCAGTTTGACGATAAGGTCGCCCGCCCCAAGGCCGAGCACCCAGTGGCGGAACAGATCCGTCCGCCGCTTCTCGACCACGAAGCCCATCGTCCCGAACGACTCGCTCTGGTCGCCGATGTCCCGGTGGACGATGAGTTGCCCCGGGCTGATCCGGAGGTTCCGGAGTGGATCGTAAAGGAAGAGCGTCCCGAGCCACAGAATCAGGAGCCCGATAGACGGGACCAGATATCCGGCCAGGGTGATCATGATATGCCACCCGTAGGCTTCTTCGAGCACCGTCCCCCACCATCCAAAATAGGCGAGTACGACCGTGAGCAGGACGATGAGCAAGAGCGCCGCGACAGACGCCAGCCCGCGGAGCGGGACGTTCGCACCGAACGTCACAGCCAGGACGACCACGATGTACACGATCCCATAGTCCGTGTGCCGGGAGATGCGGACCGGAAACGCATCCTTACCCGCGGCTACCGCGTCCTGCATCGGGAGCGATTCGGTGGGCAGCGTCACCTCGTAAAGCTTGTTCGCCTCGACCTGCTTGACTGTCGTCCCCGCAGGGACAACGGCCAGTCGGTTATCCTCGAACAGAGTTAGCGCGGCGAGTATTAACCCCACCAGCCACACCGGCCACCAGTAGATCAAGTTGGTGTGGCTGACGACAGTGAGGGACTGCGGCAATACTGGAGCTGGCGGCGTTGCCGGTGTTGGAGGTTTATCGCTGGACATGAGGCGTCTCGTGGGGCTGATCGGGGGGACGTGGAATCGGTAGTTGAGCCGCCGCATATCACGGCAGATTGGGAACGCTGTCGTCGTTGTTAATGTTCCAGGTGTACTTGTCGAATCGCCCCTGGAGAACAAGCGGGCCAAAGATGTTCTCGTCTGCGTCGCCCCATCCTTTCACCACGATCGGGTTCCACCGTTGATCGATCGTGTAGACTTTCGTTGCACCGGGCGACACTTGCCCCTTCACAAAACCGTTGACTTGAATCTCGATGTACTGCGTCGAGTAGTTATTCACGATGATCTTGCGGGGCTTGGACGTTGGCTCTTCTTTCGCCAGGAGCGCATCTTTGTCGGCCTTCGTCTCAGCCTGCGTCGCTGCGATCTGCGTCTTCAGATTATCGAGTTGCGACTGAGCCGCACGCAACTGGTTCGACACCTCCAGCACATGGTTCAATTCGGCTTCCTGTCGGCGAACGGATGCCAACTCGGCGGACTCCGCGATGAGTTGCTTCGAGGTCAGGCTTGCCGCCTTGCCCGACACTTTCTCCGCGACGGCGAGTTCGCTCGCGGCATGCGCAAGAGTGACCGGATCGCCCGCCCGGCGAGCGGCATCGATCCGCGAACCGAGTGTGTTGAGCGATGCCAGCGGCAGACCAAGTGCCTTGCCGAACTTCACGCTGGCGGCCGGCGTTACCTTCGTCGGCTTCGTTGTGATGATCGAGCTTTCTTCAGGATTTGAAGCCGGATCCGCCTTCTTGGGTTCTTGCGCCGAATAACGCGGTAGCCCTGTGCTGGCGAGAACGACCATGGCAACTGCAACACATCGGAACATGGCGGTACTCTCCTGGTGCTTCGTCTTGTGAGTTGTTAGGTCGAGTGGAATTCACCCGGCTAGAAACCGGTGCATGAGAAAGGAGACCACGACTCTTTAATGAGTGAGTGGGCCTTAGCACAGCTTTAAGATTAGCGAATCGTGCCAGGCATCAATGCGAATTCCTCCGTCTTCTTACCCACTCGTGGGTGATCGGACAGAGGAAAATGGATATGGCGATCGAATATCACATGCCGCTCATCACGCCGGAATCGGGTCGCCTTGTTGCGAACCAAATCGGGTGATCGCGGCGGTTTCACTTCTCGCCTTACTTGCCGGCTTTGGCGGCAACATACTTCGCTTCGACGGCCTTCCAGTTCACCGTGTTCCACCACGCATCGAGGTAGCTCGCACGCAGGTTCTGGTACTTCAGGTAGTAAGCGTGTTCCCACACGTCTACACCCAGCACCGGCACCAGGCCTTCCATCAGTGGGCTATCCTGGTTCGGCTTCTTGATCGCTTCGAGCTTGCCCGAAGCGGGGTTCACGACAACCCAACTCCACCCACTGCCGAACTGCGTCAGGCCGTTGTTCTTCACGGTGTCTTTGAACTTCGCGAAGTCGCCGAACGCATCTTTGATCGCGTCGCCGATTTGCCCGGTCGGTTCGCCACCGCCGCCCGGCCCCATGATTTCCCAGAACAGCGTGTGGTTGTGGTGCCCGCCGCCATTGTTAATGACCGCCTGGCGAACGGAGTCCGGTACTTTCTTGATATCGCGCAACAACGTGACAATATCCAACCCCGCAACATCCGGGGCCGACTCGAGCGCTTTGTTCAGGTTATCGACATACGCCTTGTGGTGTTTCTGCGAGTGGATCTCCATCGTTTTGGCGTCGATGTGCGGTTCCAGAGCATCGAAGGCATACGGAAGCGCGGGTAAAGTATGCGGCATGGTGCCACTCCTGTGGGTGTTGGGCTTCGCCGTTGGCAACCGGGCCTGCCCCGGCCGGCACTCAACAGTTTATACACAGATGGGCCGAGCGGAGCGTGCGAAGCACAAAAGCCCCGGCACGAATATCGGGGCAGTGACAGGGCGGGTTCCATCACATCGCAGAGCAGCGATCAGTAGTCGAAGCCCACACCAACCCCAAGCCACTGCTCGCGTTGGTAAAAGAACTGACCATACGGGGAATAGCCGGTGTAGTATTCGCCGAACACGCGGCACTGCCCGAGGCGACGGCCCGCTTCCCGCCATTGCCAACCCAACTGCAGCGTGAAGTTCGGATCGTAATCCACGGCCCCATCAAACGTGACGTTCGCAGCGCCGAACGGCCGACCCCAACAACTAGTGCTGCGTCCGCCGGTCCACTCGATACCGGTATCGAAGCGGTAGGGAGGCGGATCGCCAGGGATGTACTGATTGAACGACCAACCCGCTTGCCCATAAACCCGCATGCGATAATCGCAGAAGTAGCGGCCCACGGCGACCACGATTTCGTCGCGAATGTAGTCGAACGATACCTTTCGATCTCGAATGAAGGGTTCGTCTCCAAGGTGGCTGCTCAGGTGTTCATACGCGATTTTCCCGTGCCAGGGGCCGCTTGAGAAGGTGACGGGGAAACCATAGCGATAGTCGGAATCGAGCAGCACGTCGTAATTCGAGAACCGAGAATACACCAGCGCGAAGGCATCGAACTGCCACTGGATACTCCGATCCGCTGGTTCATATCGCACCAGTCCAAGCGTGGTGCCGATCGAAGTATCCAGTGTGCTCTGACTCACCGACGTATCAAGCGTGGTGGGCATGAGCTGGAAGCGTGGTTCGCGCTTGGCGGCAAGAGGCGGTTCCCACAATAGGGTACGCGGAATGCCGGTGATGGTTCCGCCGCGTCGCGTTTGAAAGCGGAACGGGCTATCGCACGCGGGCGACTGAGGCGCGCACACGCCAGGTTGATCGGGATACGGCCATTGCGGCCCCGCAGAGGGCACCACCGGTCCACCTTGAACGGGCGGAGCGTAGAAGCCTTCGGGGCCACCCATCGCGCCCGGCGGCGGTGCGAACCCCGGCGGCGGTGCGTAACCCGGTGGAGCAGGAAACACGGAAACCGCCGGGTTCCCGTTCCCACCGGGCGCAGGTGCGTAATCACTGGGTCGCAACGGAAGCCCTTGAACCTGAGCCGATGCCGTTCCGGCGGCGAACAAGTGAACGAAAACGATCACACAACGCCACGGAAAAAAGAATCGGCGATTGTTTTGAGCTTCACTGGGTTGTAGTGCCACCACCGCAAGCTCCGTCGTTCCGGTTGAGATTCCACTTCATAGTGCATGCACAATATCGGCATTCCGCCGGATGAGCTTGATCCGGCAACCCGGTAAATCATTACTTGCGTTGCAACCCCAATCGTTTACCTGATCACGCCAAGTTGCCAGGCACCCAGTAACTGAGGGAACTATTGAATGCTTGAGTAAGAAACCCGGCTCCTGACGGAGCACGGCTCGCCTTCAATCGCCGGCGAGCCGAGTTGCGTGAGCGCTCGGTGTTCCTTCGTAGCGAGCCACGTCACCGCTTCGCGGGGGGAACTTCGGGCGGAAATGCTTTGTGAAGTGCAGATTTCGCATTCGCCAGCGCTGCGGCATCGGGCGGAGCACCCATGGCGTTGGTTAGTTCGGCGGGGTCGCGGGTGTGATCGTAGAGTTCTGCTCCCACCACGTTGCCGGTTTCCCAATCGCGCCACTCGGTGTAGCGAACTTTGTCCGTGCGAACGCTGTAGCCCATCGCGTCGGGCACGCCCTTCTTGGTGCGATCGAAGTACGCGGGCCGCGGGTGCTGCGTGAATGCGGCGGGCTTGGCAGTTTTCGTTGGGTCGGCCAGCACCGGCGCAAGGCTTACGCCATCGAGCTTCGGAGCCATGGGAAGTCCGCAGAGTTCGTTCAACGTTGGGAACAGATCAACCAGTTCAACCATTCCCGCCGCCACTTTGCCAGCCTGCGCCGATTTGGGCGGAACAATGATGAGCGGAACGCGAGCATCCAGTTCGAAGCATGAAGTCTTGGCCCATTGACCGTGTTCACCCAGGTGATAACCATGATCGCCGACGAACACGATGATGGTGTTCTCTGCGAGCTTGTTGGCTTCCAGTGCGGCCAACACCTTCCCCACTTGCGCGTCCATGTAAGTGGTATTCGCGAAGTAGCCGTGCCGCATCTCGCTGGCTTGCGCTGCAGTCGGCGACACGGTATTGGGCGGGATGCCGAGGATCTCGCGGCTATCGTGGAATGCAATCTCTGGCGCGTCTTTGGGGCGGGCCGGGTTGAGTCGCGGGAGTTTCAGCGCGTCGTAGCGGTCCCAGTACTTCGCCGGTGCGTTGAACGGCGCGTGCGGTTTCCAGAACCCGACGCCCAGGAAGAAGGGCTTATCTTTTATCTCGCCCAGCACCTTCACCGCTTCATCGGCCACGCGGCCATCGTAATAGGCGTTATCCGGCACGTCGCGGCGTTCGCACATCGGCACCATGCCATAATCGCGGCCAATTCCGAGCGCGATATTCTTGGGTAACGGTTCATCCACTGCGGGCGCATCGTCGCCGTGCGTGGCATAGTGGAGGAACTCGTCCGCCGACCACGACGGCCGATCGCCTTTCACCTTCGTGTGCCAGTTGTGGAAGATCTTCCCTACATCGCGTGTCACATAGCCGTGATCTTTGAACCATTGCGGCATCGTGATGACATCGGGGTTCTTTTCGCGAAAGTGCATGCCGTTCGACCAGAGATGCAGCGTGTCCGGTCGCTTGCCGGTTAAGAACGAAGAGCGCGACGGGTTGCACACCGCCTGCTGGCAATACGCGCGATCGAACCGCACCCCGCGTTTCGCCAGGCCATCGATGTTCGGCGAAAGCGCGGATGATCCGTAGCAGCCCAGTTCCGGCCGCAGATCGTCCGCGACAATGAACAGCACGTTGGGTTTGTCCGCGGCGTGGGCGAATCTCGCACCGAAGCCGATGGAGAACGCGACTGCCAAGGAGAAGGAGAGGAACCACTTCATGGAAAGATCCCCGGAGAGTTGGGGCGGTGTTATCGTGCGTGCTACAGAATAACGGGTCGCAACCCCTTCGGGGGAACTTTTTCGCACGGACATCATCCGGGTGAGATGTGCGAATCATCGCGCTGGTAAAGTGCAAAACCGCGTCAGCCGTGACGCGGTTCGCCGAACTCCCTTTCGCAGGCGAGCGGTGCAAGTCCGCCGCGGGTTCGCATCCGGATCACAGCCCTTCCGGCCACTTCCGCGTTGCTTCCAACGATTCTCCCGTCTCAAGCATGCTCTTCAGGCTAGAGAGAATGTGCGGCCAGCCCTGCGACACCGCCCCGATTACCTTCGAGTCCGGTACGTCGCTCTCGTGAATCACGATGAGCTTCACCGACTCGCCCTCTGGCTCGAGTGTGTACGTCAGCCGGGTTGGCCCTTCGTGGCTCGCGCCCGGAGTGAGATGATGCTTCCACGACAGAACCAACTTCTTCGGCGGGTCGATCTCCACCACCACCCCGCTATCAGCAACCTTGCCAGTCGGGCCGACGATCTTCCAGCTCGCGCCCTTCTTCCACTCACTCTCTTGCCACGTTTCGACCCAGTATTTCCGGGTGAACTCCGGGTCGCTCAGAGCTTGCCACAGTTTCTCGGGCGTGGTGCGGATGTAGATTACGTACACGAAACGGCTCTCAGCCATCAGTCTCTCCTTCGAGTTGATTCTTGAGATCGGTGAGCAGGCGCAACCGGCCCCTATCGAACTTCTTGATCCAGCGCTCGGCGATCTCGTGAATTGGCACCGGGTTCAGATAATGCAGCTTCTCTCGCCCCTGCCACACGACGGTGATCAGGTTCGCTTCCTCCAACACCACCAGGTGCTTGGTCACCGCCTGCCGCGTCATCTTCATCTGGGCGCAGAGCTGCCCCAGCGACTGCCCGTTCTCGGCGTGGAGCCGGTCGAGGAGCAGGCGGCGTGCGGCGTCGGCGAGGGCCTTGAACACCTTGTCGTGGTCGTCGGCCATGGGGACATTATGCAACCATTTGGTTGCGTGTCAAGGTGGGTTGCAACATCGACTGAGGCACGGCTCGACAACCTCGAGAGTCTTCACAGTGCGGCTGTCGATTTTGACATCTTGGCGTGCCGTGTGTGTGAACACACGGGTTTCTGACACAACCCGCGTCATGACTGACGCGGCTCGCCAAAATACGCACGGGCACCCACTTCCGCTTGCCCCTGCCGACCGGGTGCCGCTAGCATGGGACGTTCGGCCCGTGGGATTGCGGGTTTGCCTATAACATACCGACGGTGATCATGCCGCCGATCAAGACACAATCTGGCGGTTCGCTTGAAGAATCAACGCCATTCACGCACGTTCGCGGTTCATAAAAGCACGCAGGCGGGCGAGGTGGCTTGCTTCATACGGTACGCGGGTTGAGGCGAGAAACGCTATCGCCGTCACGCCTTCTTTCGCTTTCCTTTTCGCTTGCCGAGCGGTTGACTCACGGGCACAGTCTTGCCGCCGAGCACGCCCGGCACCGCATCGTCGCCGTGCGTCTTTTTCAACTCCGTTTCGAGCTTCACAATCTGGTCGCGCAGCGATTGCGCGCGTTCAAAATCCAGATCTTTCGCGGCGCTGAGCATCTCTTGGTAGAGTTCCTGCACATACTCCAACGCAACCGTGAGATCCATGTTCGCGGGGCCAGTGGTCGCGCCGCTCGCGGCTTCCTGCGCGATCTTGTGTGCCTCAATCTCGTCCTCAATCGCGTTCTTGATCGCCGACTTCACCGTTCGCGGTGTGATGCCGTGTTCCTTGTTGTAAGCCAGTTGAATTTCACGCCGCCGGTTCGTTTCGGATATCGCCCGATTCATGGAGTCTGTCATGACATCGGCATAAAGAATGACCTCTGCGTTCACATTGCGAGCCGCCCGCCCCATGGTTTGAATCAGCGATTTATCCGATCGCAAGAAGCCTTCCTTGTCGGCATCCAGGATGGCGACGAGCGACACTTCGGGAAGGTCCAGCCCTTCACGCAAGAGATTCACGCCCACCAGCACGTCGAACGCACCTTCGCGGAGTTCACGCAATACGGTGATGCGTTCAATGGCATCGAGTTCCGAGTGGAGCCATTTGCAGCGCAAGCCCGCATCGCGGAAGTAGAGCGTCAGGTCTTCGGCCATGCGTTTCGTCAACACCGTAACAAGCACACGCTCTTGCTTAACGGCCCGACCACGCACTTCTTTTTCCAGATCCTTTACTTGCCCGCGTGCTGCCTTGATGTGAATGACAGGATCGACCAGGCCGGTTGGCCGGATAACCTGTTCAACAATCTCGCCGCCGCACTTCTCCAGTTCGTAGGGGCCGGGTGTTGCGGAAAGGCACAGCGCGCACTTCATCCGCCCTTCGAACTCATCGAACTTCAGCGGGCGGTTATCGAGCGCCGACGGCAGCCGGAAGCCGTGTTCCACCAGTGTTTCCTTGCGGCTGCGATCGCCGAAATACATGCCCCGCACTTGCGGCAATGTGACGTGCGATTCATCTATAACCAGCAGGAAATCTTCGGGGAAGAAGTCGATGAGCGTATAGGGCGGTTCGCCGGGCTTGCGACCGGAAAACCAGCGCGCGTAGTTCTCGATGCCCGAACAATAGCCCGCTTCGCGAAGCATATCGAGATCGTAGCGACAGCGTGCTTTAAGCCGCTCGGCTTCGAGTAATTTGCCTTCGGTCTTGAACTGTTCGAGCCGATCATTGAGTTCTTGCTCGATCCCTTTAATCGCTTCCTGCACCCGGTCTTCGGGCGTGACGAAGTGCTTCGCGGGGTAAATGTATAGCTCTTCCAGCGGCTTAATCGTCTCGCCGGTTAGCGGATGAATCACCGAAACAGCATCGACTTCATCGCCAAAGAGTTCGATGCGATAAGCCACTTCTTCCGACGCGGGCCACACATCGATGGTATCTCCGCGAACACGGAACTTACCGCGTTCGAACGCGACATCGTTGCGTTGATATTGAATGTCGATCAGTCGCAATAGCAGGTTGTCGCGATCGATGATTTCGCCGCGGGGAATGTACACCATCATCCGCTTATAGTCCGAAGGCGAACCGAGTCCGTAGATACACGAAACGCTGGCCACGATGATGACATCTTCGCGGCTGACCAACGCCGAGGTTGCGGCGAGGCGCAGGCGATCGATGTTCTCGTTGATGGAGGAATCTTTTTCGATGTAGATATCGCGCTGCGGGATATACGCTTCGGGCTGATAGTAGTCGTAGTAGCTGACGAAATATTGAACGGCGTTATTGGGGAAGAAACCCTTGAATTCCTTGTAAAGTTGTGCGGCCAGCGTCTTGTTGTGGGCCAGAACGAGCGTGGGCTTATTCAGTTGGGCAATGATGTTCGAAGCGGTGAAGGTTTTGCCTGTGCCCGTCGCACCAAGCAGAACTTGCATCTTTTTCCCCGCTGCGAACCCTGCCATGAGTTGTTCGATGGCTTTGGGTTGATCGCCAGCAGGAGCGTATTCGCCACCGAGTTGGAACCTGGCAGTCATTCGTGGCTCCGGAAATGAACTCACGCAACAATTAGTCATTGTAGGCGAGTCTCGCGTTCGGTTGGTAGCTCGGTCAGGCTGCAGAGCGGAGGGGAACTGCAAGCGGATCGGAGGTGATCGTGGTAGTGGAATGGCGGCGCAGCGGCCAGTTCACCAATACAGCCGTGGCGCACAGCACCAGCAATTGAATGTTGACCATTAGCCCGCGGAAAACCCAGGCGCTTTTGACAGTCGCCAATACTGCGGCGAGTGCCAGAGCCAAACCGGCGGCCATTCGCATGCGTGGAGTGTTGCCCGGTGTTGCCGCGAACACCGCCAGCACCGCAGCCGGCACGCACGCCGCGACCACATGGTAGGCTTCCAGATACGGGCTAACTGCGGCCGGGCCAAGAATCAGCAACGATACATCGGTCAGCACGCCCGCGTCATGTGTCGCGTCTTCACGGCGACAGCGCACGGCACCCGCAAGCCCCACCAACACCCACGCCGCGCACACGCTCAGAACCATCGCCTGCGCGGCATGCGTTCCTTCGCCCATCGCATACGCTGCGGCTTTGCTCAGAGAGATCAAGATCGGGTGATGGTGAATTTGGCCGGCGTCCGTGGCCCGCGTGAGTTCGCCGTACCAGCCAGAGTATACGGAACGGAACCCTTCCGGATCGAACGCCAGAAGCGGAACGCCGATCCAGAACACGGCCGACCATGCGACCGCCCAACCGAACGAACGCGGTCGGCGAACCCAAAGCAGGTACGGTAGCAAAAGAATCGGGAGAAACTTCAACGCCACCGCGGCCGCAAACCAGAAGCCTGCTCGCGCATCGCGCCCCCGCGTTAATGCGGAAGCGCCGAAGAGTACCGCCGTCAGCACGAACACGTTGCAATTCAGCGATCGGAATTCCCACTGGAAATAATACGCGGCCGCAGTGTGGGCGATTGGCAGCAAGATGAGCGTGCCGGGGCGATGCAACAACCCCAGCATGCGGGCGAGCGTGAAGTAGCATGCCAACGTGACCACACCCGTTGCGACGAGCCAGAACGTCGCGGCTATCGGAAAGGGAAGCACGGTGGTGGCCGCATGTGCCGCAACGCCGGGCGGAGGATACGGATAGCCCGCAGGATACGTATCCGTTTCGATCAACTGCGAACTGGCGTCGTACATGATTCGGTAATCGACGACGCAATCCGGCCACGCGACCGGGCCGAATACCGTGCGAGACGTGAGATCTACCCCCAGCCAGATCACGAACACGATGATGGCGACAATATCGAATCGGCGATTAACCACGCTGCGGCCCGCAATCAGAGTAACTCTCAATAATCGGATGATTCGTGAGTACCCCGATTACCCAAACAAATCAATCCCACTGAGAACAGCGCATGCCTTGCGGGCGAACCGCGGCAATCATGGCACTCGCAAGATTGTGAATTGTAAGTGAACGAACGTTCGATGTGCCAAAAGCAGCACAAGACTGCCACTTCCGCTTGCCCCTGCCGACCGGGTGCCGCTAGCATGGGACGTTCGGCCCGTGGGATTGCGGGTTTGCCTATAACATACCGACGGTGATCATGCCGGCGAAGCAGACCCAAGAGAAGACACCAGTTGGGGGGTTCACACTGTCAGTTCCTACCTTCGATGGCGCGAATCCGTTTATCGTCCAGTCGGATCGTTCCGTGCTGGTCGAAGTGGATAACCCGAAATACGCCGAAGCCCGGGACGCTCTGGCTCCGTTCGCGGAGTTAGAGAAAAGCCCCGAGCACATGCACACATACCGGATCTCGAATCTTTCGCTGTGGAACGCCGCCGCCGCCGGCATTACCGCCGCCGACATGGTGGCGGTGTTGCAGAAGTACACCAAGTTCCCGATTCCACAGAATCTGCCGCTGGACCTCGCCGAAACGGTGGCCCGGTATGGCCGCGTGCGATTGGAGCGGATCGACACAAACACGCTCAAACTCGTGTGCGCCGATAAACCGCTACTTATGGAACTCAGCCGGCAGAAGAAGCTCAAGGAATACCTGGGCGAGAAACTGGACGACGTGAGCTTCTCCATTCAGCCCGCTTATCGCGGCGTGTTGAAGCAAGCACTCATTGGCCTGGGTTACCCGGCGGAAGATCTGGCGGGGTATACCGAAGGTTCGGTGTTGCCGATGAAGCTCCGCGAAACGGCGGCCAGCGGCCTCCCTTTCACCGTGCGAGATTATCAGCGCGACGCGGCCGATGTGTTCCACGCCGGCGGCGATGTTCGCGGCGGTAGCGGCGTGATCGTGCTTCCCTGTGGAGCGGGCAAAACCATTGTGGGCATCGCTGCGATGTGCTTGCTTCAAAAGAACACACTCGTGCTCACCACCAGCATCACGGCTGTGAAGCAGTGGCATCGCGAAATCCTGGATAAGACCACGCTCACGGAAGATGATGTGAAGGAATACACCGGCGACACCAAGGAGATTGGTGCCGTAACGGTGGCCACATACCAGATCCTCACGTATCGCCCGGATAAGACGCAAGACTTCCCCCACTTCGGCCTGTTCGAGCAACGCGACTGGGGCCTGATCGTTTACGACGAAGTTCACTTGCTTCCAGCACCGGTGTTCCGCGTAACCGCACAAATTCAAGCCCGCCGCCGCCTGGGACTCACCGCCACACTCATTCGCGAAGACGGCCGCGAAGGCGATGTCTTCAGTTTGATCGGGCCGAAGAAATACGATGTTCCGTGGCGAGAACTGGAAACCAAGGGATGGATCGCTTCGGCGAGTTGCACGGAAATCCGCGTGGCCCTGCCAGACGACAAATCGCGCATGGAATACGCAGTTGCGGATCACCGCGCGAAGTATCGCATCGCCAGCGAGAACGAAGCCAAAGACGATGTGGTGGAAGAACTGCTGGCCCGCTACCACGATCAACGCGTGCTGGTCATTGGTCAGTACCTGAACCAACTCCGGCGGATCAGCGACCGCTTCGAGATTCCGATCATCACCGGCAGCACGCCCAGCATGGAACGAGAAGATCTGTACAACAAATTCCGCGCGGGCGAGGTGCGGCATTTGGTGTTATCGAAGGTTGGCAACTTCGCCATCGATTTACCCGATGCGAACGTGTTGATCCAGGTATCCGGCACATTCGGTTCGCGGCAAGAAGAAGCGCAACGGCTCGGGCGAATCCTGCGACCCAAGAGCAGCGGCGAAGGCGACGCACACTTCTACACGCTGGTGACGCGCGACACCCGTGAACTGGACTTCGCCCACCATCGCCAGATGTTCCTGACAGAACAAGGCTATAGCTATGCGATTCTGGATGAACGCGAGGTAATCCCGCCACAATCCGCCGCAGGGTAAGCGAGCCGCGATTATCGCGATGATCGTTTGCATTGCGAAGGCCACCCGCTCCACAGGTGCCCAACAACCGTAAAACGGTATTCGCACGCATGGGTTTGGAGAATCGATGACTGGCACCGACGCATTCGCTAACCGCCGCCTTTCGGCCAAACTGCACCGCCGCGTGGCACTCGTGCTCACCGACGATGCCTTGCTGGCGGAGGAAATTCTGGCCCGCAAGAAGCTCAGTGCCGAGATCGCCGGTCGCCTGTCGGACAAGGTTCTTCTGATTCGCCCGGGGCGTGTGGATGCGGTGTTGGAAGAACTCCGCAAAATGGGCCACACCCCTCAAGTCGTGAAAGGTTGAAGGATGAACGCGGAAGGATGAAATGAAACCGCCGCCAGGTCTTGCTCGCACTGCACCCTCGATTCAGCCTTCAGCCATCTTGCATGCATATGAATGACTGGTCCGACCGATGCCGCGATGCCTTCGCACGATACAGCGAACCCCTGCTTCGGGCAGTGGCTTCCAGACTGGTGCGCCCGCGTGTCAACCAACCTGCGAGCGAGTTGCTCGATAAAGCCGTTAGCACGCTGGATAACCCGCCCGTAATCGATCGCCGCATTCGCGATTTATCCGAACCGGCTCGTCGCATGCTGGCCTTCATGGGCATCAGCCAGCAACCGCGATGGAAGATCGGCGAGCTATTGACACTGCTCGCCGCGTTGGGGCACGCAGAAGGCTTGGCCCCGGTGGAAGAGGCGCTCAACGCCGGGTTGCTGTTTCCGGATATCGCCCCAGAAGCAGAACCGATTGAAGACTTCCCTGCGTGGTTTGGCAGTCGAGGAATGTTGGCGGCGGAAGTCTTTGTGCTGCCAGCGGTAGCCGTTCGCGCGCGCGGAGAAGCCCTCGGACTACCAGATCTCGCAGACCCCGATCACCCCGAAGGGAGCTTCGTCCGCATCGCGGATGGACTCGACTGGCCCTTGCGACTGGCCGCGGTGTGGCAACAGGTACTCGCCGGCCCGGTTCGGTTCACGCAGGCGAATACGCTTTTCAAGAAAGACCTCCTGCGATTCCAGACCGATGAAGTTCTCTGCACTCCGCCTGCGGATCTGCCTGTGAAGGTAGCCGAACCCGGCGTGCTTGCGTTGCTCTGGGCCGTGGGCGTTGGCTTGCTTACCGAACAGGGCGGCGAACTGACTGCCTCGCCCTTCCCTGCCACCTGGAACGCGGGGCTGAATGCCGCGATCACAGATTTGTTCGCGGCCTTGCCTCGCGTGGAATCCTGGGATCCACTGATTGGCTACAACCCAAGTGACAGCGGTCTGTCATCTTCGCCCTCGGCGGGGTATCTGTGTCTGCTGCTCGTTGCCAATGGGCAGGGCCGATGGGTTCCCGTGCGTGCAATTGCGGAATGGCTCTGGACGAATCATCCATCCTGGGCCGGCACCTTGCAGGAAGACGCAGCGAAAGACAAAGGCACCGGATGGGCCGAGGCGTTTCTGCTTGGCATTGCGTATCCGCTGCAGTTAGTGGAAGTGGCGGGCGAAGCGGTTCGGCTCTCGCCACTCGGGCGACATTTGCTCCTGAGTGAACCCGAGCCACCCGCTCCACCCACGTTCCCGCAAACGCTCCTGGTGCAGCCCAATGCCGAGATATTGGCGTATCGCCAGGGCCTAACGCCGGCGCTCATTGGCACGCTCTCACGGTTCGCACACTGGAAGGGGCTTGGCCCGGCGTGCACGCTGGAACTGACCGCCGACCAGACTTACCGCGGGTTGGAAACCGGGCTAACGCTGCCGATGATCGTCCAAACGCTTACGCGGCATTCCTCGCGGCCGGTGCCCGCCGCCGTGGCCGATTTGCTGCAGCGATGGGCCAGCAAACGCGAGCGGATCACCATTTACACTTCGGCCGTGTTGGTGGAATTCACGACTCCTGCTGAACTCGACACGGCCGTTGCCCGCGGCATCGTGGCGATCCGACTAACCGACCGAATTGGGATCACGGCCGAAGGAACCGAACCGGCTCTCGCGCAATTGCGATTGATCGCCAACCGCGATTACCAAGCCAAAGCACAGCGTTGCGTGGCCGTGGGCGACGACGGCGTAACGTTAACCGTCGATGCCGCCGCAGCCGACTTGCTTCTCGATGCTGAACTTGGACGATTCGCGACTCTTCTGCCTGCGGACCCGGGCACTTCACGGCGATTCCGCTTAACTGCGGAATTGCTCCGCCGCACCGCACAGACTAACTCCCTCGCGGATATCGATGGCTGGTTCCTCGATCGCAGTGGCCAACCACTCTCGCCCGCAGGCCGGTTACTCCTGCTTGGCCCACAGACTCCTCAACCGGTTACGGCTCGGTTGCTCGTGGTGCGCTTCCCGAGCGAGGAAGTGGCCAACGGTGTGATGCAATGGCCCGACACACGAGACTTGATCGCGGAGCGATTAGGTGCGACCACCGTGGTTATTGAAGAGGCAAGTCTGGAGGCGTTTCGTGCGATACTTACCGGCATCGGAATCAATCTGATCGAGTAACCGTGGCGAGGTTCGGTTGCCGTTTCGCGGCGTTGTTCAACAATACCCTTATATCGATTCCCCCGTCACACCACGCCATCACTCTGGTGGGTACGAAGATGCCCGATAGTTTGAACAGTTTCAACAGCCTGGGAACCCTGACCGTCGGCGGAAAGCCGTACAGCATTCACCGGCTCGCGGCCGTCGAAGCGGTTCACCCGCAAGCGAAGAAACTCCCATTCTCGCTCAAGATTCTGCTCGAAAACCTGTTGCGCAACGAGAATGGCTTATCGGTGCGGAAGGCCGATATCGAAGCGCTCGTGTTGTGGAAGGCAACCGCGACTCCGGCTTCCGAGATTGCGTTCGGCCCGGCGCGCGTGCTGATGCAGGATTTCACCGGCGTACCCTGCGTGGTCGATCTCGCGGCCATGCGCGACGCCATGAAAACACTCGGCGGCAACCCGGCCAAGATTAACCCGCTCGTGCCCGTTGAACTGGTGATCGATCACTCGGTGCAAGTAGACGAATACGGCACCGACGCCGCCTTCGCAGACAACGTGAAGCTGGAATACGAACGGAACCAGGAACGCTACATCTTCCTGCGTTGGGGGCAAGGTGCGTTCCGTAACTTTCAGGTTGTTCCACCTGGCACCGGCATCTGCCATCAAGTGAATCTGGAACACCTCGCGCGCGTGGTGTTCGTGGACGAGCTTGGGGCGGCCTACCCCGATACGCTCGTGGGCACCGATAGCCATACCACGATGATCAACGGGCTTGGCGTGCTGGGTTGGGGCGTGGGCGGAATCGAAGCCGAGGCGGCCATGCTCGGCCAGCCTGTGAGTATGCTGATTCCGCAAGTGGTGGGCTTCAAGCTCTCCGGCAAGTTAAAGGAAGGCGCGACGGCAACTGACCTCGTGCTGACCGTGACGCAGATGCTGCGCGAGAAGCGCGTGGTTGGCAAGTTCGTGGAGTTCTTCGGCCCCGGTCTGGCCCAACTTCCGCTCGCCGATCGCGCCACGATTGCCAACATGGCTCCCGAATACGGTGCCACTTGCGGCATCTTCCCGGTTGATGCCGAAACGCTCCGTTACCTCACGCTCACGGGCCGCCCCGCCGACCGCGTGGCCCTGGTGGAAGCGTACTACAAAGAGCAGGGCTTGTTCCACGACGCGAACACACCGGAAGCAGTTTACTCGGATACGCTCGAACTCGATCTTGCCACCGTTCAACCATGCCTCGCCGGGCCAAGCCGCCCGCAAGACCGCGTACCGCTGAAAGACATGAAGAAGTCTTTCTCCGAGGCGTTGCCACGGCTCAAAGATGCGGCTCGTTCGAAGCCCGCACTCGTGATGGCCGGCGGCGAAATGCCACCTGCCGATGCGGCCATTGCACCGGGCGATGTGAAGGATGGCTCTGTTGTGATCGCCGCCATTACCAGTTGCACAAACACCTCGAATCCTTCGGTGATGATCGCGGCGGGCGTGCTGGCGAAGAAGGCCGTTTCCAAGGGGCTTACCACGCAGGCGTGGGTGAAGACGAGCCTCGCACCGGGTTCGCAAGTCGTAACCGATTACCTCACCAACTCCGGATTGCTCGACGATCTGAACCGGCTCCGATTCAATGTTGTTGGCTATGGTTGCACAACGTGCATCGGCAATAGCGGGCCATTACCTGCGGCCGTTTCGCATGAGATTGCGACGGGGCAACTCGTCGTCTCTGCGGTGCTGAGCGGAAATCGCAATTTCGAAGGCCGCGTTCACCCGGAAGTGCGAGCGAATTACCTCGCTTCACCTCCGCTGGTGGTCGCCTATGCTCTCGCCGGGCGCGTTGATATCGACTGGGAAACCGATCCCATCGGCACTGGCAACGATGGCAAACCGGTTTTCCTGCGCGACATCTGGCCCACTCACGAAGAAGTGGCGGCTGCGATTGCCCAGTCGGTGCGACAGGAATCGTTCGAGCGGATCTACCGCTCCGTGTACGAAGGCGATGCGGACTGGAAGGGCTTGCGAGTGCCAACCGGCGATCTCTATGCCTGGGACGCTTCCTCAACCTATATCGCCAACCCGCCGTACTTCCGCGGCATGGGCATCACGCCCGCACCGGTTAAGGAAATCACCGGGGCGCGTGTGCTGGCTCGGTTGGGCGATAGTATCACGACCGACCACATCTCCCCGGCCGGGAACTTCAAAGCGGATGCGCCTGCGGGCAAGTATTTGATCGAACGCGGAGTGGCCGCGAAAGACTTCAATTCCTACGGATCGCGGCGCGGGCACCACGAAGTGATGATGCGTGGCACGTTCGCCAACGTGCGGCTCAAGAATATGCTCGTTCCGCCACGCGAAGATGGCAAAGTGGTTGAAGGTGGCTTCACGCGGCACCTGCCTTCCGGGCCGGTCACGACCATCTACGACGCCGCGATGGCGTACGAAAAAGATGGCGTTCCGCTGGTTGTGCTCGCGGGTAAAGAATACGGTTCTGGTTCGTCGCGCGATTGGGCCGCCAAGGGAACGAATCTGCTCGGCGTGAAGGCCGTGATCGCCGAGAGCTACGAGCGCATTCACCGCAGCAATCTGGTGGGCATGGGCGTGCTTCCGCTGGAATTCAAGGGAGGCGAGAGCGCCGCGACTCTGAAGCTCACCGGCGAGGAAGTGTTCGATATCGCCGGGTTGATCGACGGGCTGAACAAGAACTTCGAGGGTTCCGCCCGCGAACTCACGGTGACCGCAACCAAGCCGGATGGCACCGCGATTGTTTTCAATGCGATCTGCCGAATCGATACGCCGCAAGAAGTGCTCTATTACAAGAATGGCGGCATTCTGCCGTATGTGCTGCGGCAACTGCTGGAAAGGTAATCGTCGCAATCGCGTGAGAAGCGGAGCCTGCCCAAATGGGCAGGCTCTTTGCGTTCTCCTTCGCTCATCCCGCCACCGCGCGAACGCGGCCCAGCAACCATGGGAGGAACGCGCCTTCCTGCCAGCGCTTCATGGCTTTCGCTCCAAGCACCGCCACATGCCGCGGCAACCAGCGGACACGCTCTTGGCCGCGGACGTTTCGCCAGAACACGCGTTCTTCATTGCAAGATTGTTGTTCCAGCACGCGCCGCGATGGTCGCCTTCCATAGCTACTCGATACGCGGTGCCACACGAGTGACTGCGGATCGTAAATCACTTCGAATCCAAGGCGGCGCAATCGAAATGAAAGATCCACATCTTCGAAGTATGCCTTGAAATGCTCAGGGAATCCGCCCGCTTGCACCAACGCATCGCGGCGATAGAACGCGGCGGCGGCACTCGCTCCGAAGACACGCCCTGCGACCATGTATGGCGGCGAAACTGCCGTTGCTTCTTCGCCAATGTGGCACTCCAGACCATGCCCGCGTTTCCGTGCGAATCCGCCCATATCGTAATCATCGCCGGCCGCATCGATGAGCGGCGGAAGACCGCGTTCGCGCCGGTGTGGGTCGTTCTGCAATACCAGCGGGGCGACCGCCGCCACGCGTTCATCGGCGAACCATCGCAACGCCGCTTCCGCCCAACCGGCCGTCACTTCCGCATCGTCGTTAAGCAACTGAACCACGGGCGAAGTCGCAGCAGCAATCCCGGCGTTCGCTGCCACGCAAAAGCCGCCGGCTTTCTCGCGACGCACCACTTTCACCCCTGCGAACGTGTTGGCCATCCGCGAAACGATCGCGTCTTTCGATCCATCATCAACGACAATCACTTCCGTGTTTGGCGGCGCGAAGCGAACGACACTGGTGAGGCACAGACCGAGCAAATCTGTGCAGCGATGCGAAGGGATAACGATGGAAAGTGCAGAGTGTTGAACGAAAGGTTGCGACGATTCGGAGTTGGCCGCAGTGGCGGAATCACCCGGCATCGCGCGTTCCTTCATCCCTGGGGTTAATGCGTGCGACCGTCTTGTTCAGCGGCAATAGGATCGAGAAATGCGGCAGCGTAGCGAATGCGTCGGCGGGCTTCGCGCTCGCGGCCGGCGATCACATCGCGCACCAGCCTGCGCAGTTGCCCATAGCACCGGCTGGCATCCCAATCACCGCGCGTAACGGCCCAGCTTTGGCGAATTCCAGCTTCGGCCCACACCACCGCCGAGATCGCTCGCGAAGGCCAACCTTGCCAGTGTTTCTTCGCGTATGTGAGCAGGGCGTGGCGCGTCATCATCCGCAGCGGAGCGGGCACGCGGCGAGCATGCAGCGGCCAGTGATGCGTGACTTCCAGCGAAGGATCGAACCACACACTCCAGCCCGCTTCGGCCGCACGGCGACAGAAGTCCACGTCTTCGTAGTAGAGGAAAAACGATTCATCCAGCCCGCCGAGTTGGTGAAAGCAATCGCGGCGTGTGAGCAAGCAACCACCCGTGACCCAATCCACCGGTTGGCGGTGCGGCTCGGGGCGATGGATGCATTTGCGTCTCGCTCGCGGCAAGAACAGCCCACACACCGTGCGCATGAGCGTGGGGAATGGGCCGCTCGATGCCTGATGCGAGCCATCGCGATTGCGCATGCGGAACCCTACCACGCCCGCAGCGGGGTCCATCTCCGCGAGTTTCTCGATCGCGGCAACCATTTCATCCAGAAAGCCATCTTCGACAGTCACATCGGGGTTAAGCAACAATACCCAGTCGCTTGGTTCACGAGGTGCGGAATCGCGATCGGAATGCTTGGGGCGCTTAGGGCGTTCGTATCCTTCGCTCACGCCGCGATTAACCGCACGCGCAAAGCCAAGATTGCGGCCGAATCGCCGAATGGTGACACCCTGCATCCGTTCGAGTTTGCGAACAGCCGGGTGAGTTGGAGAATGATTATCGACGATGACGATTTCCGCGGCACCACTGCGAGCGGCCACGGATCGGCGAAGCTGGCCAACCAGTCGCGCGGTGTTGCGCCACTGGCAGAAGTTCACAATCACGACGCTAATAACGGGTGCAGCAGGCGCAGACCGGCGGCGAGGCGTTACGGATAATGTAAGCGACTGCGGACTTGGCGTGGGCGCGTCCATCCGGAGGTGGGGAGGCGGTGGGGTGCCGCCAGGCGGAACTGCCAGAGCCATGCCGGATTCCTTCCCTATCACCGGGTTAGCCGGTCGCGGGTCCGTCCGCGAAGTCGGGCGATTCTAGGTAGTCTCGCGGGACTGTGCAACCGCAACTTTCCACGCCCCAATCAATTCACAAATAACTCGAATTCAGCTTTCTCAGTCGGTGCCTGTCTGCGCTTCGTGGCTTCCTTTGATTTGGTAAGCGTTATTGGCAATGATTTTACCGTGTAACTCGCTCAGACCACGGATTACACTTCACCCAACAAATCCCACCTGTGAGGTGAGCCATGTGTTCGCGAATCCTCTCCACTGCTGTTGTGTTAATCGCATCGAATCTGGCGATGGCCGCCGACCCGCCCAAGCCCGCGCTGAATGTTCTGTTCATTGCGGTTGATGATCTCCGGCCGGCTCTGAGCTGCAGCGGCGATTCCTACGCCAAGACTCCCAACATCGATGCCTGGGCCAAGCGGGGCACGGTGTTCGAGCGTGCGTATTGCCAGCAGGCGGTGTGCAGCCCGTCGCGATCGTCGCTGCTCACCGGTTGCCGCCCAGACACCACGAAGGTGTACGATCTTGTCACGCATTTCCGCGACAAGATTCCCGATGTCGTAACGCTGCCGCAGCACTTCAAGGACAACGGCTACCACGCTCGCGGAATCGGGAAGATCTATCACGGCGGATACAACGACGAGAAGAGTTGGTCCGTGCCGTGGGAAGGACCGAAGGCCAAGGGCTTTGGCCCCGAAGGATTGAAGCTGATGGCGAAACTCCGCGCGGATGTGAAAGCCGCAGGGGGCGATGTGTCCAAGGTTCGCGGGCTACCGTTCGAAGCACCCGAAGTGCCCGATGCAGAACTCAATGATGGCGCGCTGGCCGTACGCGGGGGCGAATTACTTCAAGAGTTGAAGAACGCCAAACAGCCATTCTTTCTGGCCGTCGGCTTCACCAAGCCGCACTTGCCATTTGTGGCCCCGAAGAAGTACTGGGATCTGTACGATCCCTCCAAACTGCCAGTCGCGCCAACTTCGGCCGAACCGCCCAAAGATGCGCCCAAGTTCGCCCCGCAATTCGGCGGTGAACTTCGCCAGTATCACAACATTCCGAAATCCGGCCCGGTTCCCGAAGAAACCGCCCGCAATCTTGTGCATGGCTATTACGCGAGCGTGAGCTTCATGGATGCCCAGGTGGGCAAATTGCTGGCGGAACTGGATCGGCTTGGCTTGCGCGAGAACACCGTGGTGATTCTGTGGGGCGATCACGGCTGGCACCTGGGCGATCATGGAATCTGGTGCAAGCACACCAACTACGAACTGGCAACGCGCTCCGCGCTGGTCATGAGCGTGCCAGGGCAGAAAGCTCCCGGCCAGAAGACGAACGCCCTCGTTGAGTTCGTGGACATCTTCCCCACGCTATCCGCGGTCTGCGGTTTAACGCCGCCCAAGCACCTGGAAGGGCACAGCTTCGCCCCGCTACTGGACAACGCCGCACGGCCGTGGAAGGCCGCCGCGTTCAGCCAGTATCCGCGTGCCAGCAAGGACACCGGCCCGCTCATGGGTTATGCGATTCGCACCGATCGGCATCGCATGGTGGAATGGCGCAAGCGGAATAGCAACGAAGTGGTGGCGTATGAACTGTACGACCACAAAACCGATCCGGCCGAGGATACCAACATCGCGGGGCGACCCGAGAATAAAGAGCTGGTGCAAACACTCGCGAAGCAACTCGCAACGGGCTGGAAGGGGAACGCACCGCCGAAATGACGCAGCGAGTCTAGCACAGGCCACGTGAGCCATCAGCACGAGCCGAGCCGTGTATGCGAACAAACGCATTGTTGCACACACGGCTCGCGCTTTACGGGCGATGTCGGTTCACTTCATCGCCAGATGACTTTGCTCCATCACCGCTTCACCTCCCAAAAATTAACCGTACATCATCACTTGTCGCACGCACTGTCGAACGCGATGAGAGAACCCGGCCCCTCACGGGGCACGGCTCGCCAAGACGAAACCCACGTCAGTACTCTCCGGCTCGCCACACACGTGCTTCCTTGCCTCTTACTTGGATAAACCCTTCTCGTCGATTCGCACGGTCGGCGGTTCCATCCCTTCCAAAGCCGTGTGAAAATCGGTCAGTTCGTCTGTGGTCAGTTCCACGAGCGTGGAGCGGCCTGGCGCGAGAAGATCCGCGTTGAGATACCAGTGGCCATTCTCGTTGGCCGTTTGAGAGGACTTGCCCGTCGCCAGTTCGGCGAAAGCGAACGGAGTGAATTTCTTGTCTTCCGAGTGAACATACACCGCGCCCTTCTCCGTGGCGATAACGGCGAATCGCTCGCCGGCCCAGTTGGCCCCCGTTGGCTCTCCGGGCGATTCGGGCCAGCGGAACAAGACGAGCGGTTCCTTGGCCAGCGCGAACAAGACGGCTTTCTCTTTCTTCCCCTCTGCGTCGGTCTCAAAGGCGTAGGCAATTCGCCCCGGCATGCCGAGCACGGCGATTCCGAGCGGTCGCCCAACTTCGCCACCCAGTTCGATCTGCGATACGGCCGCGAGTCGCGCCGTGTCGCGCTGATAGATCGTGCCATTTACCGCCACGACCACCGACGTGCGTGTCGCGTCGGGTGCCACGTTCTTCCCCATCACCACCTTGTTGGGGGAGAGAATTCCGAGCGGTCCGAACGAGGCAATGGACTTCTTTCCGGCCATCTCATGCAGATGCATCGCACCGGCCGTGGTAACGGTGAGGATGTTTGCGGGATCTGCGGTGAAGAACACGGCCGCAAGCCCCGCCGCTTTGTGGTCGGATTTGTCGGTGCCGAACGGATCGTAAGCATCGAGCGTTTTCGTGCCGTCGGCGAGCTTCCACACCGTGACCTTATCATCCGGCCCAACCGCGGCGAACAGCGTTCCATCGGGGGAAACATCGCACTTCAAATCCTTGCCGTCGCCATCGAACTCGATCCGCCCCACGCGATTCCCGGCGTTCCCGCTGTGAACATCTGCGGTGTACTTTTCGCCCTTGCCACCAAGGCCCGCGTTGGATTGCCACACTGCGACCACATCTTGCTCGCGGCGATTCGCAGGTGCGAATACACGCTTCACCTTGGCAGGCGGTGCTTCAACCGGCACCGGCGACCCGGTAACTTTGTGTGCGAGTTCCAGGTTCGCACCGGGAAATCGGAAGCGGAAGGTGCTCGTTGCGGGTGCCAGCGCCAGCATCACTTGTTTGGGGTTGTTATCGACCGGGCCTTTCTTGGGCGGCGAATTGTCCTTCTTGTCCGGAGTGCCATCGCCGCCTTTGCCGCCTTTGTCGTCAACTTTGGGCGTGGGGTTGTTGGCCTTCGCTAACTCTTCCTGCTTCTCCTTCTCTTTGCGATCTTTCTCTTCTTGCTCCTGTCGCGCGATTTCGGCGTCCTTTGCCCGCTGTTGGGTATACACAACAACCGCAGTTACAGCGGCACCAAGCGCCGCCAAACCCAGCACGATCGCCACTAAGAGTGTGCCGCCTTTTTTCTTCTGGTCCGGGCGAACATACCTTCGCCCTTCTTGCGGTTCGTCGTCGTCTTCATCCGGGTCACGCCGGGCCGCCTTTCCTTTGGTTCGAGGCGCATCGTCTTCATCATCACGATGAGCACGCCGACCTTTGCTTTTCGCTTCTGGCTTGGCGGACGGAGCAGCCGCATCGAAGGAAAAATCGCTCTCCGGAGCGGGCGCGGTCGTGGGCACGGGCAACACGTCGAGCGGTTCGTCATCGAGCGATTCCGCGTCGTCCAGAGAAAGCACTTCGGGTTCCGGTTCTGCTATCGGCTTCTTCGCCACCGAGGGTGCGGATGGTGCCGCCGGTTGAGCTTTGGCCGCGGGTGTCGAAGCCGCACTGGTTCGGGCCGAACCAAATGCAGGCCGCGATGCGGACACAGGGTTGGTCGGAACTTTCGGAGCAAGCGGAGGCGGAGGCGACACCTTTGCTGCGGGCGTTGTTATCTTTGGTGCGGGTGGTTTGATGACCGGCGGCGAAGCGAAATCGAACGGATCAGCCGAAGGAAGTGTGTGGGCATCGACGGGTGGCGCATCGGCCGCTGGGGCCATCGGAAACGGATCATCATCAATGGCGGGAATCGCCTGCGAATCGGCCACACTCAGCACGCGAGGATCGCCAACAGAATCGCCATTGGCTTCTGATCCGGGTATGCGAAAGCTGGTCCCGCACTTCTTGCACTTGGCCTTCTTACCCGCCATGGTATCAGGAGCTTTGAGCTTTGATCCGCAGCCCGGGCAAGACACTTCATTGGCCATGGTGGCCCCCGCATGGAAACTCACGGCGACATGAACGAACTATAGGTTTTAGGCTATCCGGCTCGGGCCACAGATGCAACTCGCCGCCGTGCGTTGCAACGGAATTGCGAGATTTCCTGCCCGATAATTGAGCGAAGTGAAAAGAACAAGAATCGCCGCCACGCAACCGTGTGTGGATCGCGCGGCACCACTGTCATCAATTCAATGTGAGCAGGCGACGCCCGGTTTTCCAACTGCCGCCAACCGGCTCCGACCGAACGATTTCGTGGTAAAGCGTATCGCGTTCAATCGGCACGCGGCCCGCTTCTTCGATCAAGCGTCGCAGTTCGGCCACGCTCATCTCTTGCGGCGAATCGCTGCCGGCCGCATGGTAAATCTTTTCGTGCACCACCGTGCCATCGATATCATCGGCTCCCCAACTCTGGGCAATCTGCGCGATCTTGAGTGAGAGCATTTGCCAGTACGCCTTGATGTGTGGGAAGTTATCCAGCATCAGGCGGGCAATGGCCATCATCTTCAGATCGGTCATCCCGGAGGGCTTCGGAATGTTCTCGCCCAGCGTGTTGTTCTCCGGGTGGAACGCAAGTGGGATGAACGTCTGGAAACCGCCGGTTTCGTCCTGCAATTCGCGCAGGCGAAGCATGTGATCGATCCGGTGTTCGGGCTTTTCGATGTGGCCATAGAGCATCGTGGCGTTGGACTTGCCACCGAGTTCGTGCCATTCACGGTGAACACGCAGCCATTGTTCGCCATCGGCTTTGTAGTCGCAGATCTTCTCGCGCACCTCGGGGTGAAAAATCTCCGCGCCGCCACCCGGTAACGAACCCAACCCCGCCTCTTTCATCTCGGCGAGGAGTTCCTTGGTGGGTCGTTTGGTGAGGCGTTCAAACCAGTCCCATTCCACCGCCGTCCACGCCTTCAAGTGAAGGTCCGGGAACTCGCGGTGAATGTTCGCAATGATGCCGAGATACCATTCGTAGGGCAGTTGGTGGTGAAGCCCGCCAACGATGTGGAGTTCCGTGCAACCGCGAGTGGCGGCTTCGCGTGCCCGCCCGAGAATTTGCTCGTCGGTCATCACGTAAGCGGTTGGCCCCTTCAGATCGGAGCGGAACGAACAGAACGCGCACCGATACACGCACACATTGGTCGGGTTAAGATGCGTGTTCACGTTGTAATAGGTGATGTTCCCGTTCTTGCGTTCGCGAACGGTGTTGGCCAGTTCGCCCAGTGTGAAGATGTCGGCGGAGTGTTCCAGCACCATGCCATCATCGAAGCTGAGGCGAGCACCAGAAATCACTTTCTCTCGAATGGCTTCAAGCCGTGAGTCGGTTTGCATGTGGGTTCCTCGGTGCGGCTGTTTTAGCCGCTAACCAGTGAACCGCAACCCGCCCGCCCAGGATAACCCGAGTCAGAATCGCATCTTCAGCATCCCCGATAAGAACACCCCGGGCGTGACCGTGATGCCATCGGTATCCGCTGCGGATTGCGTTCGCCCCACGCCATAGACCCGATCAAACGCATAGCCGCCGGTAACCTCGATCAAGCAAAGGCGGTGCGGCTTCAGCTGAATACCACTGATTAACCGCTTTTCGAAAGTGAAGAAGGTGTCTTGGCGGCTGGCGCGATTGGCCAGAAAGTAACCTTCATTCGTCCACTCGAAGCCCCAAAACATCGAGAGACGATAAGCGGGACTCCAAGTGGCACGAGAATAAATCTGTGTGAGCGGCGTGTAACGCAACTCGAACAACCAGCTATCCACCGGATTCCAACGCACCGAAAACGGAATACCAATACCCACTTTCAGCCGCTCTGTCGGATTCCAGTCATAGGTGATCCCTGGGACCGGGAAGTTGAGCTGACTATTGGGCGAGTAAAAGAGGCCGAAGTTCCAACTATCCGGTTCACGGGCCGCGGGCATTCGCAGAAATGCCAGACCACTGAGCGTCATCTCTTCAAGGCTGTGGAACGGTTGATCGCTTGCGGTGCCGAATTGCCCGGACAAGCCCATGGTCCAGCCATTGCCAAACTTGTGCACATACATCAGCCCAGTGCCGATGTTCCAGAGTTGTTCGGGAAACGGTCGCCCACTGTCGGGTAGCACCGCGTTGGTTTGAAACAGCGAGTGTTTCAGTCGGAACGTTCCGATCAGCACGTCGTCGCCTTCGTTGCCGATCCAGAGCGGCAGCCCGAGATTCAGAGTTTGGCGAACGAATCCGAGATTGGCCGATTGTCCCACAACCGATCGCTGCGGATACCATTCCGCGAGGTAGAACGGCCCGCCCGGTCCGCCTGGTCCGCCACCACCGGGAGCCATTCCCATTCCGGCACCAGCGGATCGTTTCTCCGGAAGTAACTCCGCGTCATCCTGCACCAATCCCTCTACCGTGGGCACCGCGAGCGGAGCTTCTTCGGCGACGATCGCATCAGTCAGCACACACAACGAGATCAACGCCCAAACGATTCTCATCAATAACGCCTCGGGTTCGACCATCTCGCTAATAACGCAGAATGAATGATTGGTCCAGTAGAGCTATCGACGGCAACGGCTCTATCCGGCACAGCGCATTCAATTGGCTCCCGCGATCACCGCAATCGGCACGCCAGTATTAACCCGCAAGCGCGTTAAGAGTTTGGCCGGCAATCCAGGATATCCAGGGGATTTGCACCACCTGGGAAACCGGAGCGGGTAAGGATGTCTTTCGAGGGGTTCACACGACACCAGGAGGATTGGGCCATGCGAAAACTGCTGATGAGCGTCATGGTGCTCGGTGGGTTAACAGCCACCAGCGAACGAGCGAGTGCGTGGCAGTGGGGGCACAATGGTCCCTGGGCACAAACAGCGGCATTCCCCTGTGCCAACCCGCCGGGATGGTACACCAATACTTATTCGTTTGCGTGGCAATACCCGTGGTTCGCATACTACAACTACAGCCACGGCCCGTACGCCAACTGGATGGCAGGCGGCGGGCATGCACACTACTCCACTTGCACCGGCCACCCCGTCACCTACGGACCCGGTGGTATCGCGGGAATGATGATGGCACCGGGCACAAGCACCGGAACGCCAATCTCCACCTCAAGCGGAACCAAGACGGAAACCAAATCGGAAACCAAGAGCGGCGAGAAAGAAAAGATCGAACCGAAAACGGGAACGACGACGGACGCGGGCAAGGTCACGGTGATTCTCCCCGCCGACGCGAGACTTCTCTTCAATGGTGCGCCCGCAATCGGAACAGGCTCCGTGCGAACGTTTTCGACAACGCCCCTTCAACCCGGGCAGAATTACAGCTACGAGCTAACGGCGGAGGTGGTGCGCGATGGGAAAACGGAACGCCGAACCGAACGCGTGATTGTCCGTGCCGGCTACACATCGAATGTGACACTCGCACTGGGTGGCACACGCTAATCGGCCGCACTAGCTATCAACACTAAGCGTGGATGGGGCGGGGCAACCTGCCCCATCTTCATTTCACAAACAGACCGCACAGGCGTCACATCCCGCTTTACCGTTACATTGCGAACGACAGAGCCACTAGAAAGGGAGAAGGTGCGGGTTAAATAAGTTGAGACAATTCGGGGGGATGGATAGGCTCATCACATCCGTTACAAATCACATACCTGTATCTCAACAACCTGGAGCCACACATGACAGTTCGACAAGTATTGGCGGCCCTGTTGCTCGTCCCAACGATTTCCCTTTCCGCAATGGGTCAAGACGAACTCAAACCTCTGAACCCCATCGCACCAGCAGGACCCGCCACAACCACAAGCCCTTATATTGCCCCACTCCCTGGCCCGGACGCGGCCGAAGCGATCCTCACGATTACGGTTCCCACGCCAGACGCGGCGCTCCTATTCAATGGAACGCCCTCCGATCCCGTTGGCAAAACGCGAACCTTCGTGACGCCGCTGTTGGTGAAGGGTCAGCCGTATGTGTACGACCTGACCGCAGTGGTCGTCCGTGGGCGGCAGACGATTCGGTTCACGGAGCGTGTTGTTGTGTGGGGTGGCGAGACGACGAAGGTCAAATTCGAGTCGAAGTAAGCGATGAGTCTAAATGGCCTGGGCGATTCAATCGCCCGAGCCGCCCACGCACTCTTATGGCTTACCGCGTTCACACTTTTCGCAACGAGATGACAAGCGCCTGACCATCGATCTTTACCGTCGCGGTGTAGGCGTTTTCATTGAGTGGAGCTTCGCTCCACTCAATCGCCTGAGTTGCAGTCGCGATGCCGGTTTGGTGCGTTTCGATCGCCTTGGCGAGTTCCGCCGATCCCGCGCCCAAGTGCAACGCGATCTTGTCGAGCAAGTCGAGGTCGGCCTTCTTCCGTGAGTCTTGCACCTGCCGGATAATATCTCGCGCCAGCCCTTCGAGCTTCAACTCTTCCGTGATGGTCGTGTTGAGAGCCACTTGCGTGCCCTTGTCTGCGACGCCGACCCAACCCGCCTGGGCAGTCACATCGAAGAGAATGTCGTTGGAGTCGAGTGGAACGCCCACAAGTTCTACAGGGCCGTTGCGCAGCTGTGACTGTAATTCGTTGGCATCCAGTTTCACCAAAGCTGCTTCCGCCTCCGCAAGTTTCGCACCGAGTTTTACAGCCGCAGTCTTCTTATTCAATCTCGCGGAAGTGCTCAGCAGCGGACCACTTAGTGGATCGTGAATCTTAAATTCTTTTACATTCAGTTCGTCCAAGATTAGGTCTTGAAATCGTGTCAAGTTGGGAACAGACACGGATATCGATAGAGTGCATACCGTATTTATCGACAATGGTTGGCGGACATTGATCTTCGCTAGCTGTCGCGCCGACAACCCAAGCGTGATGACCTCCCGCATCGCCTTCATATCGTCCGAGAGTTGCGTATCGATCAACGCCTGATCCGCGACGGGGAAGTCGCACAGATGCACGCTTTCCGGGTCGGTCGGCAAGCGAAGGTTCTGCCACATCACTTCGGTGATGAACGGCACGCACGGAGCCATGAGCTTGCACAATGTGGTGAGCGTGGTGTAAAGCGTCTGATACGCGGCCCACTTGTCGTTAAGCCCGGCCTGATCCAGATCCGCGTTCTTGCTGTGCAACCGCGGCTTGTTGCGCCGCACATACCAGTTCGATAGGTCTCCTTCGATGAACTCTTCGCACTTCAACGCGAAGCTCATCACGTTGTAGCTCCGGTAAGCGTCGTTCGCTTCGGTGATGAGCAACTGAAGATTCGATAGGAGCCAGCGATCGATATCGGGGCGATCGGCGACCGGAATCGGCGGCGTCGCCGGATTGAAGCCGTCGCCCGTGGCGAACTCGCAGAACATGGCGTAGGTATTCCACAACTTGAAGAACACTTTGCTGCGAACTTCATCCGCGGGGTCCGGGCCAAAGTTCAGGTTCGCGGCGGGGTTGTGTCGCACATAAAGCCAGCGCATCACATCCGCACCAATCGCCTTGAACGGGATCGCCTTCCCCTTCGGGTCTTTGATCTCGCCACCCGCGTCGGCGGCCGCCACGAACTCGATGGAGTTGCCCGCGCTCTTGTGCATCTCGTGGCCAAACTGATCGCGCACATTGCCGTGCCCGAGCAGCGTCTTGAACGGCGGTTGGCCGTCGCTCATCATCGTGGAGAGCGCCAACAGTGCGTAGAACCAGTTGCGGAACTGCCCGGGGAAACTCTCGGTGATGAAGTCGGCGGGATACCACTTCTTCCAGTATTCCGGGTTCTTGTTGTACTTCAGCGTGGAGAACGCCACGATGCCCGCGTCGAGCCAGGGGTTGCCCACATCGGGCACGCGCGTCATCAGGTTCCCGGTTCGCGGGTTGCGGATCTTCACTTTGTCCACCCAGGGGCGGTGCGGCGTGTGCCCCTCGAACTCGGCCCAGCCCTCGACCGCCCGCTCTTGCAACTCCTCGCGGCTCCCGATCACCTCGAATTGCGTGGGGTCTTTCTCGTCCACCCAGATCGGCAACGATAGCCCCCAATAGCGTTTCTTCGAGATCATCCAGTCGCCCATATTGCGGAGCCAATCTAGCTCGCGGGCGGTGCCGTTGATGCTCTCCGGAAGGAACTTCACCTCGGGGTTCTTCACCACTTTCATGATGTCGCCACGGAAGCCCGCTTCTTGCTGCTTCGGCCCCATGTTGATGAACCACTCATCCACGAGGCGATAGAGCAATTCCGTCTTGCAGCGCCAGCAGTGCGGGTAACGGTGAACGTAGCGTTCCGTCGTGAAAAGCAGATCCTTACGCTTCAACTCCTCGAACACCGCGTCTGCGGTGGTCGCATCCACGGCGTTCTGGCCCGCAAGTGAACCGAAGCCCGCGTGGAAGCAACCGTCGTCGCCGATCGGCGCGACCGGCGGCAGGCCGTTCGCCTGGCCCCACACATAGTCGATGGCACCACAACCCGGTGCGGTGTGAACGATGCCGGTTCCTTCGCTCTCGGTCACATCGTCGCCACCCGAGATGATTTTGTGCGACTGTGCCGCGGTCTTCGCCGGCCACTTGCCGCTTTGCCGCGTGATCTGGGCCACTTCCTCGGGGAAGCCATATTCGTGCTGTTGCGCGGGCAGATCGTCGAACGGCCCCACGTATTCCCAGCCCAACATCTGCTCGCCGGTCACCTCGCCAACGATCTCGTAGTTGTCGCCTTTGCCCGCCTTGGACTTGAACATCTGCTCGATGGTGGTGAGGTGCGGCACGCCGTCGAGCCACTCGCGTTTCGCCTTCTTGCCCGTCGCTGACGCTTCCGGCTCGTCGGCATCGTCGCCGCCCGTCGCCTCCATGCGGTTCATCTTGAACACGCCCTTGGAGAGGTAATAGATCTCGTCCTTGAGTTTCACCTTCAGATAAGTGAGCTTCGGGTTAACCGCAGCGCCCACGTTGCTCGTCAGTGTCCAGGGTGTGGTTGTCCACACCAACAGGTTCTCGCCGGGTCGATCTTTGAGTGGGAACTTGACGAACACCGCACGGTGTTCCACCCACTTGTAGCCTTCCTTCATCTCCATCTCGGAAAGGCCGACGCCGCAACGCCCGCACCACGGCATCACATCGTAGCCGCGATACACGAGCTTCTTGCCATGGCACTTCTTGAGGAAACTCCAGATGGTGTAATTGTTGTCCTCGCTCATCGTGAAGTAAGAATTGCGATCATCCGGCTTCTTGGCCCAATCGTTATCCGTGCGATCCCAGTTCATCCAGTAACCGAGGCGGATGCTCTGATTCGTCTGCACACGCGCGAACTCGTTAACGCGATCTTTGCAGGCTTGCACGAAGCGATCGATGCTTGCTTCGGAATCGCCGGGCACGAGGTTCTCGATGTCGCGCTTGCTCTTGAGGCCAAGCGATTTCTCGACTTCCACTTCCACCCACAAGCCCTGGCAATCGAACCCCTGTTGATAGCGCAGTTCGTGGCCCGCCATGGCGAAGTAACGGTTATAAGTATCCTTGTAGGTGCGGCCCCAGGCGTGGTGAACGCCCATCGGGTTGTTCGCGGTGATGGGGCCATCGAGGAAGCTCCAACGTGGCTTCCCCGCATTCAACGCTTTGCGTTTCTCGAAGATGCCGTTCTCGTCCCAGAATTTCAGAATCGCGCGTTCCAGGGAGGGGAATTCGACGGACTTCTCAACCTTCTCAAACGGCATGGCGAAAAACCTCTATCGCGGCTGTATCGCGGATGGATGCGATCAGTTTATGACGAGACACACGGACTCGGCAGATGGTTCTCGCAGTGGTTCCACCACACACAAGCTAATCTCGATTGCTACGATGACAATTCTCCTGTCACACCGCGGAGCTTCAACATGGCCTCTCCCGTGATACTGGCAATCGACCAAGGTACAACCAGCAGCCGGGCGGTGGTGTACGACGCGGCCACATTCAGCGTTCTTGGCACCGCCCAACAGGAAATCCAACAGCACTACCCAAAGGATGGTTGGGTGGAACATGAACCAGAAGAAATCTGGTATTCGGTTGCTCGCACAGTGCGTGAAGCGATTGCCAAAGTGGGCCGCGACGCAAAAGATGTGGCCGCCATTGGCATCACCAATCAGCGTGAAACAGTTGTGGTGTGGGACAAAGCCACGGGCCAACCGGCGGGTCGCGCGATTGTGTGGCAAGACCGCCGCACCACGAACTTCTGCCGCCAGCATGCGGCCGATGAATCGATGCTCACCGCAAAGACCGGCCTCGTTCTCGATCCATATTTCTCCGGAACCAAACTCCGCTGGGCCTTGGAAAACCGCCCCGGTTTGCGTGAACGGGCGGAAGCGGGGCACGCTGCCTTCGGCACCGTGGATTCGTTCTTGATCTGGCGGCTCACCGGTGGCACTTCCCACGTTACCGATGCCACTAACGCCAGCCGCACGTTGCTCTTCAACATTCACACAATGGAATGGGACGACGAACTGCTCCGTTACTTCAGCGTGCCGCGTGCCATGCTCCCGGAAGTGAAACGCAGCGCAGCCACGTTCGGCGTTACCAAGAGCCTCGACTTCCTCCCAGATGGCATTCCGATTCTCGGCGTGGCGGGCGATCAGCAAGCCGCGTTGTATGGCCAAGGATGCTTTGATGCGCGATCGGGCAAGTGTACCTACGGAACCGGTGCGTTCTTCTTGCTGCACACCGGTGACAAGGCAGTGTCATCGCAGCACAAGCTCCTCACCACGGTGGCGGCCATGACGGATGCGAAACCGAAATACGCCCTCGAAGGTGCGGTGTTCGTCGCGGGGGCGGCGGTGCAATGGCTGCGCGACGGGCTGCACCTGTTCAAGTCATCGGCGGAAGTGGAACAGCTCGCACGCGATTCGAACCCGGCGGAACGGGTGCTGTTCGTGCCGGGGTTGGTCGGATTGGGCGCGCCGCACTGGGTGCCCGAAGCACGCGGCGTGATCTTCGGCCTCACCCGTGCGACGACCGCCGCGGATCTGGGCCGGGCTGCGCTGGAAGGCGTCGCCTTTCAAGTCGCGGATCTCATCGAGGCCGCGAGAAAGGATCTTTCTCCAGGCGAGCATCCTTCCAAGATTGCCGCCTTGAAGGTGGATGGCGGAATGTCCGCGAACGACTGGTTCTTGCAGTTCCAGGCGGATGTGTTGGGGCGGCCGGTCGTGCGGGCGGCGCAGGGAGAATCGACCGCGTTGGGTGCGGCCTTTCTGGCAGCGGTCGCAGCAGGGCACGCCGACGAAGCCAAGCTGGCGAAGGTGCTATCGGTTTCCGCAGCGGAGTTCACGCCAACCCTGCCCGCAACCGAACGCGAAGCCAAACTGGCAGCCTGGCGAAAAGCGGTGCGTGCCGTGGTTGCGTTCTATTCGGATCGAAGCTGACCACTATGCTTTCCGCACGCGATAACCATCGCCACGCGGGCGGGTTCGCTTCAAGCCCGACAACGCCGATACCGGAATCGTTGTCGTCAGGCCGAAGTAAATCCGCTCGGTTTTGTCGCTCCAGTTCATCGCGGAGGAAAGTGCAGAAGGACCATAACCAAGATCGGTTCGCCGAATGGGAATGTAGGAGCCATCTTCGGGATACCACACTCGCCCAATCAAGCTCTTCCTGTTCTGGCCATGGGTGATGCAGATGGAGTTATCTGGACCGGGCGCAAGATACATCACGTTGTCTGCATCCGGGAGAACGGGCACAGGATCTTCCAGCCAGCGTGCATACATGACCTTCCCATTCGACCGATAAAAGAAGCCGCTCCCCCAGAGTGCCGAAGTCCAACTGCCAAGCCCACCGCCGGCAGCCGCCAGTTCCCAGCGCGGGCCAAACACGCCGTCTTCAAGTTCGTAGCCGTTGCCGTCCCAGATCAACACATCCCGCCCGGGTTCAAGAACGACCTTCCCGTTGGCGTGCGTCTGGTGCGAGAAGTAACCAGAGTCGAATGATTGCACAGGTGGCAATCCGACCGCCGGAACGAATCGCCCGTTCTCAAGCACATACACCAGGTGCGTTTCGGGTGCTTTCTTTTGGTCGATGAGCCAGTCGTACACGACTACCCGATCGCCAATAGTTACCACGTCGTAGATTCCATCCGGAACCGGAAGCGGAATCGCCTGTGCTGGCCCAACGCTTCGATCATTCGGCCAGCCGTGCGGGTGAACGCGAATCGCGTATTCGGTTACCGGGTCTGTCAGCATGGAACAGACGACCATCCGGCCATCGGGAAGGATGTCGAAGGTCACGACATACTCGTTATCAATGACGATCGGTTGCGGCGGCCAGACGTGCAAATCGATAAACGCGCTCGAGCGACGGGTGTCGCCGAACATGAGCCAGCGCCCACGTTGTTTACCACTGGTCGACGACGAGTAAGGCATACGCCAGTGCTGGATACCGGGGATTCGGGCGGGCATGGAATCCGTTCTCCACTTCAGTCTGGATAGCCGTCTCGCATAACCACCAAAGCGATCATCTGTAAGATACCCACACTTTCGCCACCACCCCAACACCGGTCGCCGAGGTCGCATGATCTCTGCTGATGTTCTCCGCCAGGTTCGCAGGCTACACCTTCGCGCACGGCGAATGGTGCAATCGCTGCTGGGTGGGGAATACCATTCCGCATTCAAAGGCGCGGGGCTATCGTTCGAAGATGTGCGAGAGTACCAACCCGGCGACGATATTCGCGCCATCGACTGGAACGTCACCGCTCGCACGGGCCACCCGTTTATCAAGCGATTTGTTGAAGAACGCGAGCTAACGATTCTGCTTGTGGTCGATGTGTCGGCGAGCACGAAGTTCGGCACCGGCGTGGTAACCAAGCGAGCCGCAGCGGCGGAACTCGCGGCTCTGATTGCGTTGTGCGCCGCGGGGAACAATGATCGCGTGGGGTTGATCGCCTTCACGGATCGCGTCGAAAAGTTCGTGCCGCCCAACAAAGGGCCACGCCATGTGATGCGCATGCTGCGCGACATCCTGGCCTTCGAACCGCAGCACTCCCGCACCAATCTTGCCTCAGCGCTGGATTACGTCACCAAGGTGCAACGGCGGCGTGCCATTGTGTTCGTTCTCAGCGATTTCCAGGGCAGCGGCTTCGAGAAATCGTTTCAACGTGCGGCGCGCAAACACGATCTCGTTGCGATTCGCACCATCGACCCGCGCGAACAAGAGTGGCCGCCCATTGGGTTGGTTCAGTTGCAAGACGCCGAGACCGGCGAGCAGCGATTGATCGACACGAACAGCCCCGCCACGCGGCAGCAGTTCGCCCAACGTGTGGCCGAGCGAGCCGCCGCATTCCATCGCCTGGTTCGTGGAACACAGGCCGATGTGATCGAAGCGGGGACCGACGGAAATCATTTCGAATCGTTGCTTGCGTTCTTCCGCAGGCGTGAACGCCGCCGCCACCGCTAACACCCGCCATCGATGTGCGTATGAACCCTCACCACGCCGCACCAACGATTTCGCATGGCCTGCTCATGGCCGCCGCGTTCGCACTGCTGCTGTGGCCCACAACTGCGTTCGCACAAGATATCTCCGCGAAGGTCACGTTCGATCTTCCCAATCGCAAAAGCACCGTGCGGTTATCGGATTCCTTTTCGGTCACGCTCACAGCCGAAGGCCCAGCGCCGATTCAGGTGCAAGTTCCGGACCCGGTGCTGGACGCCGTTTCGAACCGCGACTGGCGAATCACGCCGGTCGGCGCGGCGGAGGTGAAGGTGATCGCACCGGGGCGAGAACAGTGGTCGCGCGTGTTCCGGCTCAGTCCGTATGTCACGGGCGATTCGCTCGACGTGATCTTCGCTCCGCTGATCGTGAACAACCGAATGGTTTCCGTGGGCGGGTTCTCGATAAGCGTGATCACCACCGTGCCGGAAGCCAACGCCGAAGCCGCCCGCCCGATTACTGGCATTGAGACGTTGCCCGATCCGCCACCGGTTACCCCACCGGTTCACGGGTGGCAATGGATTCTTGCGGGCGTGGTTGCGGGTATAGGTGTGGCCGCGATGCTGGCGTGGCGTTGGCGACGCAGGCCGGTGGCACCCGATGCACGCGAAGCTGCGCTCGCGGCACTCGATCGCTTGGAGAGCGAAACGCCCGACCGAGCCGAGCAACTGGAACGCGCCGCCGGAATCCTTCGCACGTTCATCGAACAGCGGCACGGCATCCCTGCCACGCGGTTCACCACAACCGAACTGTTAACGGCGACGCGGGAGCAGGCGGACGTTGGGGCGATCGAAGAAGCCGATGCGTTGGCCCGGATACTCGACCGCTGCGATCGGGCGAAGTTCGCCGGGGACATACCCGACGACAACGGGTGTCGGAGCCTGGTTGCCGCCTGTCGGGATTGGTTGAACCAACAGCGCGCCGCCTGCACCGGGCCAGGGTGATGGCGGTTGCGGGCGAGTCTTGCCGCGAACGGCTGTGCCCGGCAACGGCGTCCACAATTGCGGGGCCGACCAACCACCGTTGCCCAGCGGCGGATGGCGATCGATGTAGCGGTTAAACGATCGGTCGTAGAACAGGTCTTGGGGAACCGTGGCGGCCGGGCGAGCCGTGCGGGCATCGGTGAGGCCCGCGTAAACCAGTGATTCCACCGTGGATTGTGCGCAGAAATAAATGTGGCCCATTCCTTTTGGCTTACCCACAAACGCCGTGCGAATTGGCCCGCGCGGACTGAGTGGTGTGGGCAGCAAGAGGAAGCGAAGCAGCGCGTAGCGTTGGCCGTCGGCCGCCATGGCGAATTCAGTCAATCGCTGATCTTGCGCGGGTGTGAGCGGCACCGTTCGCGATCGCACCCACAGATAGCCCGGATACGCGTTAATCCGGTAATCCAGCGGCGTTACTCGCGAGCGAAGGGCGTCCCCGAAGCCCGATTCAAACATCCCGAGGCGGCCATCGCGCATCGTAACCACCACACCGTTGTGCCCTGGCTTGCCGGTATGCGCGAGCCGGAACAGGAAGGTCCAGAACCGATTCGTATCACTCATCAGAATCACATCGCCGGCCTTCGGAACATAGTGCGCAATCGGTTCGCGCGGCAACGGGCTAACATCGAAGATCGGTTGGTAGAGATAGCCGTACGGAGCCTCGGCCGGCACATACGCGGGAGGATACACCCGTGGGCCTGTGGGGTCGGCGGCGGGCAAAGGAGCCAGAAGTAGAATGAGTGCAGGAAGCATCGCGGCAAGCCCGTGAACCTTTAACCTTTTCCAGCAATCAGTATGACGCGATCTGGCGATGAGGCAATGCAACCGTTGCATTGTGCAAAGTCTCTGGCAGGAACCGCACCCGACGCAAACGCTTCATTCCTAACAATCGCGCGACCACATGCTGCTCACTATCACCACGACCCGCTCACCCGCTACAGACCTCGGCTGGTTACTGCACAAGCACCCGGACAAGGTGCAAACCTTCGACCTCACATTCGGCACAGCTCATGTGTTTTACCCAACTGCCAAAGATGAAGTCTGCACCGCCGCGCTATTGCTGGATGTGGATGCGGTAGGGTTGGTGCGGCGTGAAGGCGGGCCAGATTCGCTCGCGCAATATGTGAACGACCGGCCTTATGTCGCATCGTCGTTCCTGAGTGTCGCACTGTCGCGGGTATATGGCTCGGCACTGGCGGGCAATTGCAAGGGGAAGCAGGAACTCGCGGAAGAGCCACTCCCGTTCGTGGCCCGCATCGCGGTGTTACCCTGCCGACGCGGTGGCGAAATTTTTCTGCGGAAGCTCTTCGAGCCACTTGGCTATGCTGTGACAGCCACCCGTCACCCGCTGGATGAGCAATTCCCCGAATGGGGCGAAGGGCCATACTTCACGGTTGAGTTATCCGCAACAGTGCGATTGGCCGAACTCCTCTCGCACCTGTATGTGCTTGTTCCTGTTCTGGACGACGAGAAGCATTACTGGGTCACGCACGATGAGGCAGAGAAACTGCTGCGGCACGGCGAGGGCTGGCTCGCCACGCACCCGGAGCGCGAACGAATCGCCGAACGCTACCTCAAGCGGCAGGGAATTCTGGTGCGATCCGTGCTCAACCAACTGACACCCGATGCAACCGATCTGGACGACGCCAGCGCCGAGCGCGATTTGGCGGAGGAACGCCTCGAAGCCAAGACGAACCTGCATGAACACCGCCTCGCCATGGTGCGGGACGTGCTACGCGAGAGCGGAGCGAAGCGTGTGCTCGATCTCGGCTGCGGCGAGGGGAAATTGCTACGCTTGCTCGCGGCCGACAATCGCTTCACGGAAGTGGTCGGGCTGGATGCGTCTACTCGATCGCTGCAGATTGCCCGGGAACGGCTCGATCGGCTGCGAGTCCCCGACGAACGGCGTGAGCACGTGAAGTTGTTGCATGGCGGACTCACTTACCGCGATGCCCGCATCGAAGGCTACGACGCGGCCGCCGTGGTTGAAGTAATCGAACACCTCGATCCGCCACGATTGAAAGCGTTTTCGCAAGTGCTATTCGGTTGCACGCGGCCAGCGTTGGTGGTGCTCACCACACCGAATCGCGAGTACAACGTGCTGTTCGAGGGGTTGCCCGCAGGGAAACTTCGCCATGGCGACCACCGGTTCGAATGGACGCGAGCGGAATTCGCAGAGTGGTGTGCGCAGGTGTGCGCCGAGTTCGGCTATGCCATGCGAATCGCCCCGCTGGGCGACGAACACCCCGAACACGGTGCGCCGTCGCAGATGGCCATCTTCACCCGAAACGGTTGATCGCGGTACGACACCACAGGACGCTTCATGGCCAAAATTACGGTGGTAACGGGCGGAGCGGGGTTCGTTGGATCGCATCTGGTGAAAGTGCTCACCGAGCGTGGGGAACGGGTGCGTGTTGTCGATCGGCCCGGAGTAAGTTTCTCACACCTGCCGTTGAATGCCATCGACATCGCCCCCGCCGATATTCGCGATCGCGCGGCCGTGCGTTCGGCTCTGCGTGGCGCGGACGTGGTGTATCACCTCGCGGCGAACCCGCAACTCTGGACACGCCGCCGAGCCGATTTCCACCGCGTGAATTATCTTGGCACCGTGCATGTGCTCAGCGAAGCACTCGCATGTGGTGCGAAACGCGTGCTGCACACCAGCACCGAAAGCATCCTGACTCGCAGCCAACAAACTACGCCCATCGCGGAAGGCCAAGACGTTCCGCCACGCGACGTGATCGGGCCGTATTGCCGATCGAAGTATCGCGCGGAGCAATACGCCTTCCACCTCGCCCGCAGTGGCGCGCCGGTCGTGATTGTGAACCCGACTTTGCCGATTGGCCCCGGCGATCGCGGGCGTTCTCCGCCCACGCAAATGATGCTCGACTTCTGTCTGGGCAAGCGCTCCGCATACCTCGATGGCGACTTAAACTTGATCGATGTACGCGATGTGGCCGCGGGGATGATGGCCGCGTTGGAGCGCGGGCGGCCGGGAGTCCGCTACTTGCTGGGTGCGGAGAACTGGTCGATCCACTCGGCGTTTGGGTATCTCGCAACACTGACAGGCTTGCCCGAACCACGTTGGCGTGTGCCTTATCCCGTTGCGTTGGCCGCTGCATATGCCAGCGAATTCGTGGCCGATGTGTTCACCGGAACAATTCCCGCCGCGACTGTGACCGGCGTGAAACTCACTCGCCGGCGCATGCACTTCGATGCATCGCGAAGCCTGGCGGAACTCGGCATCGCGCCACGGCCGGTGCGCGAATCTATTGCCGAAGCGGTGCGATGGTTCCGTGAAATGGGTTGGCTCACATCGCGGGAGTGACAGCCGGTTGTCGCCCCGGAATGCGTGTGTAAATGGCAACGCCAACAATCACCGCCGTCATCGCGAGAGCCGCCAGGGCGACATCGGGATGCGTACCGCGATTCCGCACGGCGATGGCCACAAACGCCCACACCAGTGTGGCCGCAAACGGGATGTTGCCATTCGTGCGGAGAATCACCGCCACGCCGATGATGGTCGCCAAGAGAACGAACACGGCGGCCCATGCAGCTTCCGAGATCGCCACATTTTCCCAACCAGAAACCTTCAAGCCTGCGGCGGTATTGGCGAAGGTCGCCACGGTCACCCAACCGGCAAACACGCTCAGCGGCATCACCACGAAGAGCCAGTCGCTCGCGTTCACACGAGCACGCGACACCTGCCAGAGCACAGGAGCCAACGATGCCAGCATCCACAGAATGCAAGCCACCGTGGCCCATACCAAGTTGAAGCGCGCCAACACCAGCCACACGCTTACGCTCAAGAACGCCGAAGCCGTCCACCAACCGATGCCGCGAAACAGCGGGTCCGTGCGGCGAGACGGCAGAGCCTGGACCAACGCATATGTGACCACGCCAAGATAGATCAGGCTCCAGATGCTGAAGCCGTAGCCCGCGGGCGTGACAACGTGCTCGCTGGCTTCTTGGCCCAACGGCGACCCGCGAAAGTTCGGCTTCGCATAGAAGCAGAGGATGGTCGTGATTGTCATCGCAGGAGCGAGCAGCAGATTCAACCAAACTCGAAGTCGATCGCGGTTCGTATTGGAAAGCATGGCTTGTTCCTGGTGGAAAGATTATCTCAGTTCTAACTGCACACGGCATTTCTAGACAGCACACGGCACGCAGGGCGAGAGTCACTCGCCATCTTTCATTAGCCGCAAACGCGCCATATTCAGGGCGAGTTTCGCGGTGCGGCTCATGATCTCGTAGCGTGTGCCAATCCAGCCGTAACGGGTAACCTCCGTGCCTGCTTTGTGAGCGAGTGCAACATACGCAGTGCCCACGGGGTTCTCGTCCGTGCCGCCGGTGGGGCCAGCGAAGCCGGTCGTGGCAATACCCAAATCGGTGCCGAATCGCGCTCGCACGCATTCCGCCATCGCACGCGCGACCGGTTCGCTCACTGCTCCAAATCGCTCCAGCAATTCGGATGGCACTCCGAGTTGGTGATGTTTCACTTCGTCGGTGTAAGTGACCAAGCCACCGCGAAAGAATTCGCTGGCTCCCGGAATCAAGCACACGCGGTGCGCGACCAACCCGCCGGTGAGGCTCTCGGCAGTCGCAAGCGTCTGGCGATTCTCGCGCATCAATCGCACGACCACATCTTGCAGTTCCTCGTCCTCCGCACCGAACACCAACTCGCCGAGCCGCTCGCGAATCGTGGCTTCGATCGGGGCGATTTCGGCCTGTGCTTCAGCCAGTGAACCGGCATGCGAAAGAATGCGAAGCGACACAACGGCATCGCTCACCGTGATACCCACTTCGGGAACATGGCCCCGGCGTGTGAGATCCGCGAGACGCTCTTCGACCCCAGATTCTCCCCAACCGAAGGTGTTGATCTTCCGCTGAATGAACACGCCGCCGCCAACGCCCATCTTGAGCAATCGCGGCTTCACTTGTTCTTCGAACATGCGAAACATCTCGCTGGGCACTCCGGGCATGGCCGCAATCGTCGCATGCCCGATCGGCATCAAGACCCCCGGTGCAGTGCCCGCAACGTTAAAGATCGCTTCGGCTCCTTTGGGAAGCAGAGCTTGAACGCGATTGCGATCGGGCATCACGCGGCCACGGCGGGCGAACATCTCTTTGATGTGTTCAAGCGAAGGAAGATGTTCCTCCAGGGGCACGCCGGCGACGGCGGCAATTACTTCGCGAGTCAGATCGTCCTGCGTTGGCCCGAGTCCACCCGTGGCAAGCACGAGATCGGCACGCTGGCACGCATTACTGAACACCGCGACGTTATCTGTGAAATCATCGGCAACAGTGGTGTGGAAGCCTACCGGTATTCCGATCTCGGCGAGCCGGCGACTGAGCCATTGGCCGTTGGTATCGAGGTTCTGCCCACTGGTAATCTCGCTGCCGATGGAAATGATTTCGGCCTTCATAGGTGTCTCGGAAAGTGTGTTGGCACGCCCGATATTTGTTGGGCTTGATCCGACATTCAACGGCCGCTATGGCCAGCAGAACCATGAAAACATCTTATTACCTGGTCACGGCCACGGGCCTCACCGTGGCGGCGGTGATTGTCTACATGCAGACTCCGGGGCGATCCGGAGCGCGAGAACTTCCCCTCGCTCCGGTCATTCCGTTGACCGCGATGCCCGGTGGGAAACCCGTGCAGCTTACCCCACGCGAGGTGGAACTGCCGTCGGTGGTAACGCCACCGGATGGTAGCCTTGTGATACCGATCTCGGCACAGTCCGCACCGGTTCGGCAAGTCCCGGTGCCACCAGGCGTCTCGCCGTTGCCTGCACCGCCCAGTGTGCCGCCACCGCCCACGCCGCCGATTCCCACCATGCCGCTGCCGGTTCCACCAGAACCCGCAGCACCCGCGAAGTTGCCTGCACCGG
>JBGSLF010000126.1:0-25479 GCA_041740855.1 Gemmata sp. | reverse complement strand
CGGTTTCCAAGCGATTCCGCTGGGGTGGCGGAGTTTTTTGGACACCCCACCCTCCCGCCCGGAGATCGCAATGTTGCGAAATCCCCTTGTTTTCGCACAAACCCGACTCGGCCGACGACCAAAATCGGCATCAGTCGAGTTAAGGAAAGCAAGTTTATCCGGGCCAACTATCGCCCCGCAAGTGCAACTACGGTTCCCCACCGTGTTTGCGGGTTTGGAGAATCTCCGCAATTTCCGGTATCTGACCCGTCGCAATCACTCGTTCTGGCATGCCCGCAACACTCGCACTGGTGGCGCAATGGCGAACGGTCGCCCGCACGCTCGTGCACGCATCCGGAACGCACATCCGGTACACCGCGATTTTGTCCGCACTTTTGGCATTACCGTTACAGATTCCCTTGCCGCACTGCCGATATGCGAAGTGGTTCGTCTACGGATGGCCCATTGGGTCACCGCAGCGAGGAGGGCAGGCAATGCTTGGAACCGTGCAGAGTTTGCGGCGAGCGTTCCGTTGGACGACCGCCACCGCGCCCCTTTCGGTCTTCCACATCACGCATCACAAGGCGGGGTCGCAGTGGGTGAATCGGATTCTGCACGCCTTGGTGCCGGAGCGAGTGATTGAGCCGCAAGTGTTCAACGGGCACTTCCTCAGCAAGCCAATCGAACCGGGGAAAGTGTATCCCACGTTGTACCTCACCCGCGAGCAGTTCGAGAGCGTTCGCATACCCGAACCGCACTACCGGTTTGTGGTGATTCGCGATCTGCGCGACACGCTGGTGTCGCTCTATTTCAGCCGACGAAATAGCCATCAGATTATGCACGAGGGAATGAAGGCGCAGCGCCGAGTGCTCTCGGAAGTGAGCACCGAAGAAGGACTGTTGTACCTGATGCAAGAGGAACTCGGCCGCGTGGCCCAAGTGCAATGGTCGTGGGTGGCCGCCGGGGATGAGTTGATTCGCTACGAGCAACTTCTCGAACGCGACGAAGAGATTCTGGCCCGCGTGCTGCTGCACCGCTGCCGGTTGGGAATCGATCCGCTGCTGTTCCGTGAAGTGGTGAAAGCCAACCGATTCGAGGCGTCATCGGGTCGCAAGCGCGGCGAAGAAGATTCGCAAGCGCACGAGCGGAAGGGCGTCGCCGGGGATTGGCACAACCACTTCACCGGCCGCGTGATCGACGACTTCAAGAAACGATTCGGCTCGCTGCTCATTGCAACGGGCTATGAGAAAGATTTCCAGTGGTGAAGGCCGCCACGAGATTTTTACGGGAGACCGTTCATGGAATTCTGGCTCGCCTCTTACCCCAGGTCGGGGAACTCGTATCTCCGCATCTTGCTGCGCAATCGCTTCGGCGTTCCGAGCATCGATCAGGAATGCCCGGAAGAAATGGAGACCGCGACGCTGCGTGGCACGCGGATCGCCCGCGCTCACCATCGCGGGGAAGATGCTCCGCCCGATGTGATTGGGCTGAAGTCGCACAAGCCACCGGAACCCGGCGACACCCGGCCCGGCGTCTATATTGTGCGCGATGGCCGCGATGCGCTTGTCTCTTATGCCCACTTCGCGATGTCGTTCGTGTACAAAGACACGCCCGGTGCCGTTAGCCCCGAGCGCTTGCGCGATACCATTCGCGATATGATCCTGGAGCCGAACTCACCGTATTGGACATGGTCGCGGAACGTGGAAGCGTGGGTCGCGCGGCCCAACACCGTGGTGATCCGCTTCGAGGATCTCATCGCCGATCCCGGCAAGATGGCCGACCTCGCCATGGCGGGCATCGGGCTTCAACTGCCCGTCATCTCGGATGTGATTCCAACATTCCGCGAACTCAAGGCAGTGGACCCGCAGTTCTTCCGCCGTGGGCAACGGGGGGAATGGCAGGAAGTGTTCACGCGAGATCTTTACGACATCTTCTGGGAAAATAGCGGCAGCACGATGGAGAAGTTCGGCTATCTGCATCTGCCGCCCGCGCGACCGGATATTCCCGCAAGCACGGAACCGCAGCCCGCCAACATGCCAGCCGCGGCGTGACACGCGACAAACCGGACAAAGCGAGTTGAAAGTGTACCCGTGCCATGACTGGCACGGCTCACAAATGCGTTCCCGTAAGCATTCCGGCGAGCCGCAGTCGGTCACGACGCGGGTTAAGAATCCAGGCGAGCCGACGAGGGTTAGCTCGCGGGTCTCTTAAAGCAAAAACACTGGGCACTGACGTAACCCGGCTCACAAGACAAAAGGCTTGGTTCATTTTCCCCATCTCCCAGCCGGATTCCCGGCGATTACCGCAAGGCTGTTACATACTCTGGCATGGCCTTCACACGAGCGTCCTGTATCGTAAACTTGTCTGATCGACGGGAACGCTCCCCTTTGCCCCGCGACAGTTCTTCCGTTCTACCCACACCAATTGGAACGTGCGGGTTTTCCCACCCTGTACAATTTCGGAGAGCCGATGCTTCGTTCTCTTAGCCTTGCCCTGACCGGGCTCTGTTTGGTTGCTTCCACTGCCGAAGCCAAGCGTGCAATGCGGGTGTTCACCCCTGTTGAGCGGCTGGCCCAATCGCAGATGACCGTAGTCGGTAAGGTGAAGTCGGTGGAAGCGACACCAGTCATGCTGCCGCAATACCCCGGCGACCCGAACAAAGTGGCCCACAAGGTCGCAGTGATTCAAGTTGAGAAAGGCTTGTTCGGCGCGGGCGATGCCAAGGAAATCAAGGTTGCCTTCCTCGCACCACCAAAGCTAGACCCGAATGTTCCCGTGCGTCCGGGCCGCGGCGGATTCCAGACGATCAATCTGGAAGCAGGGCAAGAAGGCGTGTTCTTCCTGTCGAAGCATAACACCGGCGATTACCTCACGATCACGCCAATGATTAGCCCACTTAATTCGAAAGATGAGAACTACAAGGCCGCGTTTGAGAACGTGACGAAAGCGGCAGCAGCCCTGAACGATCCGGCCAAGGCTTTGAAAGCTGAGAAGCCAGAAGATCGCTTCCTCGCGGCGGCGGCCATCTTGGCTCGCTACCGTGCGGTGCCTGATGGCGTCGAAGCCGAGATCGTGAAAGTGCCCGCCGATGAAAGCCGCCTCATTCTCAAAGGACTTGCCGAAGGCGACTGGACTCGCTTCGACGAGAACTTGCCCAACGCCACGCAGGCATTCTATTCGCTCGCGCTCACACCCAAAGACGGCTGGGTGCAACCGGTGATCGTGAACACACCCGGAGCGCCGCCCGTCGACTTTAACGCAGTGATGAAGGACGCATTCATGGGCTGGATGGATGGTGCCGGGAAGAACTATCAGATCAACCGGATGGTGCCCAAGAAGAAGTGACCCACTGGTTCCGGTGGGTTTGCAGCAAGTACAGTTCCTGCGAGAACGGGCGTTAAAGCGGTGCTGCGAAGCGCCGCAAGAACTTGACGCCGTTCTCCAGATCTCTGAGCCGGTGCTCGCCCTGATCGCGTTCAACGGTCAGGAACCCCTCATAATCAAGCACTTGCAACGTGGCGGTGAACGCCATCCAATCCACATCTCCTGCTCCAACTGGCACTTCTTGCGCTCCGCCGCTCAAGCTCGCACCACGGGCATCTCGCGCGTGAACATGCGCGATCAATCCTTTGAGCGGGGCAAGCTCGGCGACTGGATCGTGGCCGTGCGTGAGCATGTTGGCCGGATCATATGTGAGCTTCAAACTGCCGCAGTCGAATGTGGCCAGGTATTGCTTTACCTTCTCGCCACTATCGAAGCCCATCTCCAACGCCAACACCGTTCCGGTGCGATCGCCGTGTGGCCCGATGGCCAGAAGCGCTTCGCGCAATGACTTGGCTCGGGGCGATTCGGGATCGTCGGGCAGCTTCGGTAATGGCAACACCACTCGCCGCGCTCCCAGATCGAACGCCAACTTCATCACTTTCCGAATGTGCTCGATGCGGGGTTGCAGGTTCTCCGCAGAATCCAACCCGCGACGAAGCGGGACGTTCAACGCCGCGAGTTCTTGCCCGTAAGATCGGAGCAAGTTGCGGAACTCCCGCCGGCCGCTTTCGCCCAGTGCGTCAGGTGCCAGATCGCCCACGGCATCGACCTGAATCCCTTCCGATGCCATGCGTGCCGCCGCCGTCAGCGCTTCACGCAGAGGCAAGCCCGTGGATTCCACAACCATTCCGATGCGAAGGGGTTTCATGGTGTCAATCGGGAATAGGCAAGCGGTGGCCATGCACCGGTTGATGGGGTGAAGGATCTTGCGTGGGGTTTTGCGAATCGCTTCGCAAGAACCACGAGAACGGTTTCACCACGTTGCGAAACGCCGCAGTGGAGAGGTGAACCGTTCGCCAACGTGGGCTGCGTGTCTTCATGGTTAGGCGATAGTCCGCGACCGAAACGCCACGCATCAGGTACGTGCGATCGCGGAAGGCGAACAGATCCGGTGTATCGGTTGGCAACTGCACAAACGGCAGGATGTGATACACAAACGCGAGTGCGCCTTGAAAGCCCGGCCCGAACCGCTCCGCCCAGCGATCGAGTGCATCCACATCTTCGCGTTCGCACCAGTTGTGCCAGATCTTGCGTGGGTGTTCCTCCGATCCGCCGGGGAACCGTCGCCCTTTTACATCAACCACCAAGCGGGCATCACGCGGGCCAACCACCAGAAAATCCGGGGACTTCACACTCTCTGCGTCCAGGAAAGTGCGCCGCGATTCATCGACCGCAACAACCGTAACGCCTCGCATGCGCAGATACGCATCAAAGGCCGCCTCATAGTGGTTGTCGCGGTTCATGTGTCTTCGGACTCCAGAGCCGCCATCGCCAAGCGGTGAAGACTCAACACGCGAAGGCAAATGCGATACTTCTCGCCTGCGGCATTTTCTACCCGATCTTCGTCCAGAAACACGCCATCGCAATCCGCAGAGGTTAACTCGACATTCAACTCGCGGCCTTCGGGCGTAATCAATGGAACGATCATTTCGTCAGTAATTTCCTGGGGCAATACCCACAGGAAGAATGTGTCGTGGTATTCCCACTCACGCCCCGCAGTAAGATCTTCCGTGAACGGCCCGCCCAGCACGGCAACACGATCGAATTCGTCCCGCGTGCAGGCGAGCGAAGTTGCCTGCGATTGTCGATACGATTCCGACCACCGGTTGGGATCGCACGGAACCAGCCGAAACAGAATCGCCGTGAGTAAGCCAATCGCCACGAGCGATCCGGCGATAATGCCCGCGACCACGAATGGCGCACGAGAGTTATTGGGGAATGCCACCACCGCGATGAACACGGCGAGCACACAAACGATTGGCATGATGGCCAGACCCTGACTCCCCAACCCACGCACCCACCCCCAACGGAGATCGCGAGCGGCGGGGTACATGTGCGACTGATATTTCAGGCACTTCGGGCACGGAACCGCCTCCACTTGGTCTGGCAATCGGTGCTCGAACCAGGCGTATGCGATTTGATAAGCTCGTTCATACAGGGTCGTTTCGTCCGCAACGCCATCGGCAGCCGCACCTCCCAGACCGACGCGTGCCAATTCGTAAATGAATTCGTTCTCGCAGTGTTCACAGCGCACATGCCGTGGCGCCACACGCGAAACGGAGACATAAATCGGCTGGCCGGCGTAGATCACGCGTTCAACCTCCGGTCGCGAGCGCGGCCGCAACCGCCTCGATCAATCCCGGCTCTCGTGTCGTTAACTCCTCGCGCTTCGCCAGGTTCTTCACCTTCCACACTTGCGATGCGAATTCCTCTGGCCCCGCGATCACCGCGACCTTGAACCCGCGTTTCTCGGCGTACGCGAGTTGCTGCCCCACCTTCTTCGCATCCGGGTACACCTCCGTGTTCCAGCCCGCCGAGCGAATCGCGCGGGCGACGCGCTGATAGTCACCCAGATGCGTTTCCGCGAAGTTCACCACCAGAACATCGGCCGGCGATATTCGCCCGGAGAGGAGCGGATGCTTCATCGCCTCCATCGCCGCAATGAGGCGATCGACACCCAGCGAAGCACCGACGCCGGGCAAGACCTGCTTGGTGAACAAGCTCGCGAGATTATCGTACCGCCCGCCGCTGCACACGCTGCCGAAGCTTTCCAGCGGCTTGGTGGCGTCGCCATCGAGGTAAGTGCCGGTGAGGAATGTCTCGAAGATGGTGCCCGTGTAGTAATCCAGCCCGCGCGCAATGCTCAGATCGATCTTGAACCGCCCTTCGGGTACGCCGATTCTCTCGGCCACGTCGAGCAATTCGCGCAATCGGCGAATCCCTTCTGCGGCGGTGTCGTTGGGCGAACGGGCGAAGAACGCTTCCACGCGATCGAGCACTTCGCGGTTGGTTCCAGTTGTCTCCGCGAGTTGCAGCACCGCGTCCGCCTGTTCGGGCGAAACACCGGCTTCCTTCACCATCTCTTCGATCACCTTCTCGCGGCCAATCTTGGGTAACTTGTCCAGCGAACGAAGCAGCGGCACCGCCTTATCCGCAACGCCGTTGAGTTCCAGCAGGCCGTTGAGCAGCATGCGATTGTTGATGCGCACTTCGAACTGCTCGAAGCCCAACGCGGTGAACAGATCGTTGATGACCAGCGCCGATTCGATATCGGCCGCGTTCGAGGTGGTGCCAATGGTGTCGAAGTCGCACTGCCAGAACTCGCGGTAGCGGCCGTGACCGGGGCGTTCGCCACGCCACACCGGCCCCATGGCATAGCGCTTGAACGGCGTGCCGAGTTGCGGAACATACTGCGCCGAGAAGCGCGCGAATGGCACCGTCAGATCGAACCGCAGGCCCATCTCGGCCTTGTCCCCTTTTGCGCTGAGCACGCGATACACGAGCTTATCGGACTCATCGCCGCCCTTGCCCAGTAGCACCTCAAGAGATTCGCACGCGGGCGTGTCGATGGGCGTGAAGCCGTACGAGCGGTACACCTGCCGTGCGGCCTGCAGCACGCTTTCACGCGCGAGCATTACATCAGGCGGATAATCGCGAAACCCGGAGAGTGTTCGCGGGGTGATTAATGGGGGCACGATCCGTTCCTTCATTCTCGACGGCGCTCGACGGCGGAGAGTTCCGCGACAACGCACTTCATGCGGAGAGCGATCCGCGAAAGTTCCGTTCTACGACATGTTCCGCTTGCGGGCGCTATACCGCTCCAGGAACCGCCGTTCGTCGTCGGTCAGCGACTCTTTGCCCGTGCGGGCGATCTTCTCCAGAATCTGGTCCATCCGCTCTTCTTCGCGGGCACGCTCTTCTACCTCTTGCTGAACCTTGCGGGCACGGCGGGCCTGTCGCCAGCGTGTGTACCAACCGAGTTTCTTGGGCTTGGGTCGCGGTTCGTCGTCCTTTTCCAGGCTCGTGTAACCGGCGGAGAAGTCGTACCCGAATGGGCCGTCGTCCATGTCGAGTTGTTGCAGAGCCTGCCAGGCGGAATAGAGAATGAACAGGGCCAAGCCCATGAACAACGCCTCATTCACCGCGATCGCCACGATCAGGAAGATGACGCCGAAGATGTAGCCGCTATAGCCCGCAACGGTCACCCCGCGGCGATAATCCGAGCGTGCCCAGACGAACGATTGCAGCAACCGCCCGCCATCGAGCGGATAGGCCGGCACGAGGTTGAACAGGAACAGCACCCAACTGAACCAGAAGGTGCGATTCAGCCATACAGCCCAAACCGGTGCTTGTGCCCGTTCGCCGCCGGAAAGCGTCGCCAGCATGGCCGCATCGCGCGGGCGGAACACCGTGCGATCGCGTAACCCTTCCTGTTCTTTGGTCAGCTTTTCGTATGTCGCCGAGAGCGGCATCTGTTCGGCGGTGCCGGGTTTGTACGCGCGGAAGCCATATTCGCTGGTGTAAATGCGGCCGTCCTGGAACGAGCGCATCTCACTGACATACGGGTTGGAGAGCGGGTTCGCGTTTGGCAAAAAGCCGCCAATCGCCAGCCCAACCATACAGGCGACGCAAATCACCACGTTCACGAACGGGCCGGCCGCCGTGGCGATGAAGTTCGCGCGCGGCGTGTGCGGCACATCCACAAACGCCAGGCCACCAAGCGGCCAGATGAGGATTTCTTTAGCGTCGCCGCCAACAGAGCGTGCCCCGAAGCAGTGGCCAAACTCGTGCAGCACAATCACCACGAAGGGAATCAGTGCCGTGAAGAGTAAAACATCGAACCACCACAGCGGATTATCTTTCCCGCCAACCTGACGCAGGAAGAACCCGAGTGTGACAATGATAAACAACAGGTGGACTTTGACCGGAACGCCGAACGCCCGGAAGACCGGCAACGCCCAGTTCATCGGATCGCGCATCGCTCGGCCGCTCCTCCGTGCCGACAGATTGTCGGATGACAACGCATATCTTACCTTCAGTCGCAGTCTCTCGCAATTCCGCGAGTGTGTGCAGTGATTGCAATAACCCGGTCGCTAACGCGACACGGCTCACCGAAAAGGTAATTGGAGTAAGATATGCCGCGTGAAATTGTGCATGTCGGTCGAAAGATCCGCGTTGCCGTAGATACCACCACCACGCCAGATGGCCAAACGATTCGCCGCGACCTGGTGCTGCACCCTGGTGCGGTCGTGATTCTCCCGATTCTCGATCGCGATCACATCATCTTGCTTCGCAATCACCGTTTCGCCATCGGCGAAACACTCTGGGAAGTCCCGGCGGGCACCATCGAGCCAGACGAAGCACTCCAAACTTGTGCGGAACGGGAACTCGCCGAGGAAACCGGCTACACCGCCGCGAAGTGGCAGAACCTGGGCTATCTGTATGCTTCGCCGGGTGTGATGGACGAGAAACTGCACCTATTCGTGGCCGAAGAACTCACCGCTGGAACAGCCCAACCCGAACCCGATGAGCAGCTTCACCCCGTTGTCGTGCGGTTCGATGAAGCGATTCGCATGTGCCTGAACGGCGAAATTCGCGACGCGAAAACGATCACCTTACTGCTGCTATGGGAGCGAATGGCGGGGCATCGCGTTACCACTTAACAGACCCCATCGTTTACGGCGTCTGTTGCTCAGCAGAAGAACTCGCTCGCACTTCCCACCATTCCGTTAGTGCGGCAGCGGGTTCGGAGCCTGGAACGCCTCGGGCGGTTCCGCCTTGGCGACGACCACCACACCCTGTTCCGTAACGGTGAAACCGCGGCGGCGATCGAATTCCGGATCGAAGCCCAGCACGGTGTAGGGTGGTAGCTTCACATCTTTGTCGATTATCGCTCGCCGGATGCGGCAATATCGCCCCACATCCACGCCATCGAGCAGAATGGAATCTTCGACCACGGCGTAGCTATTCACGCGAACTCGCGGCGAAAGAATGCTGCCACGCACCTGCCCGCCGGACACCACGCACCCGTTGCACACGATGCTATCCAGCGCTTCGCCCCGGCGGGCGTGACCGGGTGGGCCATCTCCGCTGAACACGAACTTCGGCGGCGGGTTCTGCGGTTGAAACGTGCGAATCGGCCAGCTTGCATCGTAGAGATTCAACACCGGATCCACGGCCGTGAGATCCATGTTCGCCTGATAGTAGGCATCCAGAGTTCCCACATCGCGCCAATAGGGCATCGCCTTGCGATTCTCATCGCGGAAGCGGTACGCGAACACGCGCTGCCCATTCTCAATCATCTCCGGAATGATGTTGCGGCCAAAGTCGTGATTGCTCTGCGGGTTCGCTGCATCCTGGCAAAGTAGCTCGAACATGAGCCGCGTGTTGAACACATAGATGCCCATCGATCCCAGCGCGAGCGTGCGTTCCCCCGGCATCGGTTCGGCGGCGGCGGGCTTCTCTAGAAACGATGTGACGCGGTCTTCTTCACCCGCTTGCACAATGCCGAAGTGTTTCACTTCGTTGAGCGGAACCGGTATGCATCCGACAGTCACATCCGCATTGCGATGGCGGTGCGCCTCGATCATCGCGCCGTAATCCATCTTGTAAATGTGGTCGCCGGCCAGGATCAAAGTGAGGTCGGGGTTCTCGCGCTCGATGGAGTAGATGTTCTGATAAACCGCATCCGCGGTGCCCTTGTACCACGTTTCATCGATCCGCTGTTGCGGCGGCAGCACTTCGACCGACTCACCCAATTCCGTGCTGAGAAAGCCCCAGCCCGCGCGAATGTGGCGATCCAGACTGCGCGATTTGAATTGCGTTGCGACAAGGATTTGCCGCAGACCGCTATTGATGCAGTTGGAAAGGGTGAAATCGATGATGCGATACAAGCCGCCAAACGGAACCGCGGGCTTGGCTCGGTCGCGGGTAAGAGGTTCGAGCCGCGTGCCCCGCCCTCCCGCCAAGATCATCGTGAGAACGCTCCGCATGATCACCCCCTTCGTAACGTGTCGCCATTGTGCATCAGGGAATGATGCGGGGGAAGAGGGCGAATGCTAACGAGTGGAACAGTTCCGGCAGGATTCATAGTGCGGGCGAGAACGCATCACGGCGAAAGTTCGTCGTAGAGCCGGGCGAATTGTTCGAGCGTGCGAGCAAGTGGGAACCGCTCTTCGGCACGCACACGCCCCGCTTCACCCATGCGCATTGCCAGAGTGGGATCGTCCATCCAGAGCCGGCACCGGGAAGCCAGGGCGATTTGATCGCCCTCGGGCACCAGAAAACCAGTTTCGCCATCTTGCACGATCTCGCCCAACTCGCGTGTGTTCCACCCCGCGACCGGCTTGCCAGCCGCCATCGCCTGGAGGGGTTCATCGGTGCCATTCGCGGGATGGGTGATCCAAACAGCCGTCGCCAGACTCACGACCGCGGCGCGTGTGTCATCGGATGGCGCGAAGCGGACTCGGTAATCGTCGAACGCCAGTGCCTGGCCATAGCGTTCGAGTTCTGCCGTCATGGCTCCGGCACCGTACACGACCAGGTATAAATCACGGGCATCGTAGCGAAGCATATCGAAAGCCACGAGCGCGTTCTTCGATCCGATGAGTTGCCCGGCACGTGCATAGTTAACAATGAGGCGCGATTGCGGTGGGATTGTGAGGCTGGCGAGAATGGCGGCGGAATCTGCAACAGGTGGAACAGGCACCGCGGCAGGTGCCACGCGTGTGAGCCGATCGCCTGGCACGCCCTGCGCCCGATAGCGTTCGCCCTCGGCGAGTGTTGCCGCAATCACGCGATCGGCCCGGCGAATCTGTCGCGATGCGAACCAACCGCCCAACCCGCCCGTGACTTCGGCTGCACCCGACACCACGAACCGCGGCGAGTTATTGTTTGCGCGAGACCAAGGTAGTGCGAAGGATAACGCGAAGCCCGCAGCGCGGGCCGCAGTTGGCCCGAATGCGTGGAGCAACGTGGCTCCGGATTCTTGCACCGCGCCTCGCAGCCGACGAATACCCGTGATGTCCCATGCGTTCCGCAGGGGTAAAGAGATGACGTTCACACCGGACGCGCGAAGCGATTCGATCGCCGATTCCGGAACCGCACCAAGCAAACCGATGGTGAGACGAAACCGATCACGTGGCAAACCCTGCGCAAGCGCGGAGAGAGCCGCCGGAGTGGGAGTTGTCGCCAGCAAGAACACGCTTTTCATCACAGCCTCCGGCTCGTGATGCTCATTCATTCCTGACAAAGCAAAACCCGGGCGATAACCACCCGGGTCGTTGCCATTCATGGTGTCTGCACCAAAGTGGCGTTTAGCTTGGCTCGGTCGCAGTCTCGGCAACCGTTGGCGTGGTGATCGGTGCCGGGGCTGGCCGGCGTTCCTTCACACGCACCTTCACTTCGCCCGCCTTGAGCAATTCGATGACAGCCGTTTCGCCAGCGTCGCCCAGTCGGCGATAGTGCTGCTTCATCACGCGGGTATAACCGCCGGGCCGATCGGCGTAACGCGGCCCGATCTCCCGGAACAGCTTCTTCAGAACCGTGTCGCCAGTGGATTGATCTTTCTTATCCCAGATCTCGGTCCCGTGCGTGGGGCCTAACAGCGACATGGCCTGTCGCCGATAGTGTAACGCCTGCACGCGCGCCTGATTCACCTCCGCCTCGCTCTTTCCATCAGCCGCAACCGTGACGGCGTTGGCTTTCTTGGCGAGCGTGATCAACCGTTCGATGAACGGCCGCAGCTCCTTCGCCTTGGGCGTGGTGGTAACGATCTTCTCGTGCGTGATCAGGGCACGCGACAGGTTTCGGAACAGGCTGCGCCGGTGAGCAGCGTTGCGGTTCAGGTGTCTTCCGGCCTTACGGTGGCGCATGGTAACCTCAAGAATGAGGACTCAAGGAAAAAGAGTGAGATAAGAACGCAGCGCCGTGCCAAGGGTCGCAGCGGTATCGTGGGGACGGAAACAAGATTCGCGAGTTTCCGGCTTTCCGTCCCTTCACTCCGGTTAAGGGCTAAATTACGAGCGTCGCGGCGGAATTCGCATTCCCAGACTCAAACCCCGTTCCTGGAGTTTGATCTGCACTTCGCGGAGCGTCGTATCCCCGAAGTTCCGCACTTCGAGGAGTTCATCGGGGCTTCGCAGAATCAGTTCACGAACAGTCGTGATCCCTTCGGTTTCCAGACAGTTCGTGGCCCGAACCGACAGTTCCAGTTCGGCCAGGCTCATGTTGAGCTTGCGTTCCAGATCCGCATCCATGGCGTCCGCGGCCGCACGCCCCGATGAAAGTTCGATCGGTTCGTCGAGCGGAACTTCTGGGCCGGGTTCGGTGTATTGCACAAACGCGTTGAGGTGTTTGCGCAGGATCTTGGCCGATTCCACCACCGCCATTTGTGGCCCGATGGTGCCGTTGGTCCAGATTTCCATTACCAGGCGGTCGTAGTTCGTCTTCTGGCCCACGCGAGTTTCTTCAATGTCGTACTTCACACGCACAACAGGCGAGAAACTACTATCCACCGGGATGACGCCGATCTCGCGATCCTTGCCCGAGTTTTCTTCGGCCGTGCGATACCCGCGACCATTCTCAACCGTCATTTCCATGACGAAAGGAACGTCGCTCGTCAGTGTTGCGATGTGGTGTTCCGGGTTAATGATCTGCACCATTTCATCGTGCTGAACATCGACGCCGCGAATCGGCCCGGCTTCGTGCTTCTGAATGCGAATCACTTTCGGTTGATCCGAAATGTTCTTCACAACCAGCGATTTCACGTTGAGGATAATATCGGTCACGTCTTCCACCACGCCTGTGATGGTGGAGATTTCGTGCTGCACATCCGCAATCTTGACGCGGGTAATGGCGCTGCCTTCCAAACTGGAGAGGAGAATACGCCGCAGACTGTTGCCAATCGTCATGCCGAAACCGCGTTCGAACGGCTCGGCGAAGAACTTGCCATAGGTATCAGTGAGTGTGCTGCGATCCGAATGAACTCGGTTCGGCAACTCCAAGCCACGCCAACGTACTCGCATGAAAATCTCCTGAATCCCGTCGGTTTTCCGCCACCATCGCACGACCCGCGAAGATGACGAACCAGACGGATGTTGAAAAGTTGTTGGCGGTTGGCCAACACAAAACCCCCGCAGCGTGGTCGCAAGCCATCGAGGGTTGAATCGAGGGTTGATTTGAAGTGCGAATGGCGATTGGCCACTCGCACCTTGTGCCCACGGTTTCCCGATTAGCGCGTCGCGATTTCGATGATGAGCTGAATGCGTTGCGCGAGGCTCTCGGGTCGATCGTAGAATCGTTCATCCACGTCGGCCGAGTTCGGCAACCGCGTCATGCGGCCCTCGGGCTGCTCCTGGTTTCCGGTGAGTTCCAGGAAATCCGGGATGCGCACGATGTTCTTCTGCAGCGTTTCGCGGGCGAGCTTGAGGCTGTTCTCTTTGGGCTTCACTCGCACAATGTCGCCCGGCTTCAGCAGCATGCTTGGGATGTCGCACTTGCGGCCGTTTACCATCACATGGCCATGGTTCACCATCTGGCGGCCGGCGTTGCGATTGATCGCGAAGCCCAGCCGGTGAACCACATTATCGAGCCGACGTTCGAGAATCGAGAGCAACTGCTCGCCGGTGTTCTCGGGCGACCGAGTGGCCAGATCGTAGTAGCGACGGAATTGCGCTTCGAGTATGCCATAGAAGCGCTTGAGCTTTTGCTTTTCGCGCAGTCGTAGGCCGTATTCGGATTGTTTGCCACGGCGAAGCCCGTGCATACCGGGCGGCGGCTTCTCGCGATCGATTGGGCACTTGGGGCTGAAGCAGCGCTCGCCCTTGAGGAAGAGCTTCATCTGCTCTCGCCGGCACATCTTGCAGACGGGATCGGTGTTACGAGCCATGGTGTGAGTAGAGCCAGAAACCAGGGGTCAAGTTGGTGCTCGGCTTGGGCCGAGCACCGAAACAAGGCGTGGGGGAAGTTTGCGTTGCCAGTCGCGCCGGCGAACCCCAGAGTCGGAACGGCGACGAGCAGAAAACAACGTTGAGGTCAGGAACCCAGAGCGTGCGACCGCCCAGAACTCCTGACCCCGGATTCCCAACCAGCCAAACTTAGACACGCCGCTTTTTGGGCGGGCGGCAGCCGTTGTGCGGGAGTGGTGTAACGTCTTCGATCGCCTTGACGTTCAACCCGGCGGCCTGCAGCGCGGTGACCGCGGATTCGCGACCGGCTCCGGGGCCTTTCACACGCACTTCAATTTCTTTCAAGCCAAACTTGGAGGCCTTGCTCGCACACTCTTCCGCCGCACGTTGGGCAGCGAAGGGTGTGCTCTTGCGGCTTCCCTTGAATCCGACCGCACCACCGGACGAATGGCACAGCGTGTCGCCATTCGTGTCCGTGATGGTGATGATCGTGTTATTGAACGTACTCTGCACATGGGCAATGCCACGGCTTACGTTACGTCGTGCTTTTTTCTTCTTGCTCTTGGCCATGTCTGTGGTGGTGAGTGTGCAGTGGAGGGAACAGTTCTGTTAAATCGAGATAAGTCGTGCGTTATGGTGGGCGAACCGCGCGACCACTGATCGCCCGGCCTGAAGCCCACCACTCACGACCCACTCGCCTTAGCGAAGATCCTTCACGCCCTTCTTGCCCGCAACTGTCTTGCGTGGCCCCTTGCGGGTTCGGGCGTTGGTCTTGGATCGTTGACCGCGGCACGGCAGATTCTTGCGATGCCGTTCGCCGCGATAGCTCTTGATTTCCTTCAGGCGGGCTATGTTCGAGCCTTCCTGCCGGCGCAGCGGCCCTTCGACAAGGTATTCCTTGTCCAGGGTCGATGCGATCTGTGCGATCTCGGAATCCGTCAACTCTTTCGCACGACGCTGCGGATCGATATTTAGCTTCTCGCACAATTCCAGCGACGTGGCCGGCCCCAGCCCGCGAATGTATCGCAGAGAGATGTGGGTCGGTTTGTCTGGCGGAATGTCGACGCCTTGAATACGAGGCATATCTCGCTCACCCTAATGGTCAGTGGACAGTGGCAAGTGGTTGATGAGGGTAAGGCCGCGACGACAAGTTAAGCTTTGTTGTGTTCAGCTACTTTGATCGTGTTGCCCCAACCGCCTCTTCACCCACGCACATCGCCCTAGCCTTGCCGTTGTTTATGGCGTGGATCTTCGCAAATGATCCGCACAACACCTTTGCGCTTGATCAATTTACACTTCTCACAGATCCGCCGCACGCTTGAACGTACCTTCATGATCCACCCGTTCCGGAAAAACAAACTCGCACATCCGGTAAAACTCCATGGTATCGGAGTCCGGAGAATCGGCAAGGCCGGCACGCGATTTCGATCTATCCCGGCAATTTCGCATCGCCTGTTTCCGGGCGATCAGTTGCCACTTCGTCGTCGAATGCGCCTTCATCCGCCGTGATGATTTCCACACCCTGAGCGGTTAAGGCCAGAGTGTGTTCAACGTGAACACTGGGCATGCGGTCGCGTGTGACCACGGTCCAGTGATCGCTGAGCGTATCGACCTCACCACGCCGCATATTCACCATCGGTTCGACCGCCAACGTTAACCCCGGTTCAAGCCGGAAGTCCGTCTTGCGGGTCTCGCGGTCCACATAGTTGGGCACTTGCGGATTCTCGTGCATCGTGCGCCCGATTCCATGCCCAACATACGCCGTCACCACGCTGAAGCCGGCTTGTTCAACGTGCCGTTGCATCGCACTGGCAACTTCGCTCCACCATTTTCTTTTACCGAGCAAGTCGATGGCGATACGAAGCGTTTCTTCGCCCACTTTCACCAGGCGCGCCTTCTCGGGCGAGATGGCCCCGATGGGAATCGAGATGGCCCGATCCGCACACCAGCCGTTCAAGCGGCACGCGGTATCAACCTTGAGGAGATCGCCCTCCTTCAGCACACGTTGCCCGGGAACGCCGTGAACAACCTGCTCGTTGAGGCTCAGGCAAGTGACTGCGGGGAATGGCGTTTTGCCGGGGTAGCCCTTGAATAGCGGTACCGCACTGTGCGTGGCGTAAAAGGCTTCGACAGCCTGATCGATTTCGATGGTCTTGACACCGGGCTTGGCCATTTCGCGGCAGATGCGCAGCGCGCGGGCCACGAGTTTACCCGCCTCGCGCATCAGCGCGATTTCGCGAGCCGATTTCAGTTCCGGTGGTCGGTTATTGTTGGCACGCAGCATGAGCACCCTTTCAAGTACGGAATTCGGATGACGCGATTATACAAACCGCTCGCCGTTCATCGACATCTCGAAACCCACAACCAATATTTTCGTTGTCGTTTGCTATTTTCCCATGGCTCGCAAGATGTTGGCGTAAATCGTATCGACGGGGTCGGTCGCGGACACATCACGCACCAGATGTTGCCTGCGATAATGCTCGACGAGGGCATCGGTATTCTTGTGGAATTCATGCAGACGGCGACGAATGGTTTCTTCCTTGTCGTCGTCGCGCAGTATCAGATTTGCACCGCAGCGATCGCACTTTCCTTCAACCTTGGGTGGTCGCGCTTCGATGTGGTAAGCGATCGCGCATTCGGGGTTTGGGCAACAGCGCCGCCCGCTAATGCGCCGCACCACTTCATCATCGGCAATGCTCAGGTTCACCACCGCGTCGAGTGCCAAAAACTGTTGACGCAGCAGTGCGTCGAATGCGATGGCTTGCGAATAGGTGCGCGGGTAACCATCCATCACGAAGCAGGCGGGTCGCCCGGAACTGCGAAACAGTTCCGCCACCACATCGTTCACAATCGGATCTGAGACGAGTAAACCTTGCTTGATGATCGGCTCGACTTGCTTGCCCATCTCGGTGCCGCGACTAATCGCATCGCGCAGCATGGCACCCGTGCCAATATACGTCAGGCCGAAATCCTGCACCAGGCGTTCCGCCTGCGTACCCTTACCGCTACCCGGAGGTCCGACGAGCACGAGTCGCATGAGCCATCCGCCTGCTTCCGCGGCCGCCCGGTTCGAACGGCGAACCTGCGGTCAGTCACATAGTATCTTCACAACCTCTGTATTGTCCGGAGCAGCAATTGAATCAGCAAGGGGACCGCACAGGTTTAACCGCATCGGAAGAAGAAAGTGTTCAGAACGCCAGGCCATGACAGATGATCGGCGTTGTGAACGAGATGCGAGATCGACAGAAGACGTGGTTCTTACCTGGCGTTTTGGCGTTGCCTCATTCTTCGCGGATCTGGCGAATCGCAACCTGAGCCGTGCGTCGCAGCGCATCGAAGCCTGTAAACATCACTTCCCGAAGATCCTCGATCGCAAGAGCCGCGTCCGGGCCAATGCGACCCAACGCCTGAGCCGCGTGAACGCGTGAGCATTCTTCGGGCGTTCCCGCCTCGGGGAGTGGGTTCGTGTTATGCAGTGGTGTTGGAACGTTGCTCATGCGTTCGTTCCCCTCGGGGGGATCGAGGCACCAGACTTTGCTCGAAGGCGACCTCAAAGGCGACACCGAAGGCGACACCGGAGGCGGAAGCGGGGTGAAATTCTGTCGCCGCCCGCGAACGATCTTGGCAAGGAACGGCACGGCGGGTCGCGCTAGCGGCCCCATCCATCCGATGGCCAGTGCCGATTCCCCACGCACAAATGGGTCGGAATGTTGCAGATGAGCCATGAGTGTGGAAAGAGCCGGCGTTCCCACCTGGCTCAAGGCTTTCGCGGCAAGCCGGCACAGCACGATATTGGTGCCTCGCATCGCTTCCGCCAAGGCGGGCACGCCTTCCGCCCCATCGCAACCCATCGCCCCAATTGCCTGGGCCGCACCGCAGGCGGTTCGCGGGTCGTTATCGTGGAGCGCATCGCACAGATCGCGCAGAACGGAACTCGCCAGCGGGCCGAGTTTCCCCATTGCCCACACCGCCTGCCTGCGAACATACTTATCTGAGTGTTGCAGCATTCGCGATAAAGTGGGAAGCGCATCGGGCCCCATTGCCCCCACGGCATGAGCAGAGGCATCACGCACCCGGCCGTCTTCGTCTTTCAGGGTTTCCGCAAGAGCCGGCAACGCTTCGCGTGCGAGCCAACCCAACCGCCCCAGGCCCTTCGCCGCCATCAGCCGTTCCATAACGGCCCCGGTCTGCAGCGCTCGAATGAGGTCTGGAAGCGGATCCGCGGTTGTGAGATGGGGTTGTTGTACGTCAGCCATCATCTTGGCCCCTGACCGCGGAATGGCCGCGCAGGGGAATAGGAAACGTGTGGCGCTTCCTGCGGCCGCGTGGAAGTCTAGTTCACCGATTGGCAGGAGCAACTGAATAAGCGGCTTTTGATCGAACTTGCACGGAAGCGGATACACCAGCGCCGTGCGAGTTCCATTCTCACCTCAGTTAGATTAACTGCGAACCATTGAGAACCGCGTGAAGCTCCGCATGGAACTGGCCGTTCGTGGCGATGATATCCGGGCGATAAGGGTCGTAAGCAAGCCCATCGATGGTAGAGAGCGAACCGCCCGCTTCGGTCACAAGCACTGCTCCGGCCATCACATCCCAGGCATAGTTATCGTAGGCCCAGTAGCCATCGAAGCGGCCAGCCGCAACATACGCAAGATTCAATGCGGTCGAGCCAGTGCGACGAATCGATTGCGCGTGCGCGGTCACTTTCGCCCACGCTTCCAGATTGCGAACTTGCTTGGCATAGTTGGCCGGGAAGCCGGTAGAGATCATGCCATCAACCAGGGTGGGAACTCCACTGACGCGGATCGGCTTACCATTGAGGAATGCCCCGAGGCCGAGCGCCGCGGTGAAGACTTCATTCATGCGTGGATCGTGGATCACGCCCACAACCGGTTGCCCACCGGCCCACAACCCGATCGAGACGCAATACGCGGGCACATCGTGGACATAATTGGCGGTGCCATCGAGTGGGTCCACCACCCAGACCGGCGGCGTGTTCACGGGCGGGCGCGTTTCTTCGGGCGATTTGCCGACGCATTCTTCTTCGCCCAGGAAAACGTGTTCGGGAAACGCTCCCATGAGAATCTCTTTGATCACCTTCTGCGAAGCGTGATCGGCGTCGGTAACGAGATCCGCGCGTGATTTCTCTTTCACCGAGAAGCGCGAACGCCAGGATTCCAGCTCCACCGCACCACGGCGGGCGGCCTCGATGGCGGTGGAAAGGTATGCGGATAGTTGCGTGGGGTCGGGTGTATTCATGCAGAAATGATACGGGCTACGGGGCGATTCGCCGGTAGCTCGCAACCGAGCTTCCCTGCGATTCGATTACGGAGTGCCAGCGCGGCAGCTTCAGTTATCGTGATCGACCTTGATGCGGCCGTTGCGGTAAAAGTCGATGCGGACTTCGCACTTATCAAAGTTGAACTCGATGTAGCGATCGCCCACCTCAAACCGCTTCATGCGGCCCGGCGGAAGCGTGAAACAGATCAACGCGGGCTGGCGAGTCACTGGGTGAACGAGCCACACTTCGTGTTTGCCTGGTAGCGGTGTGAAACCACGCGAGAATTCGGCCAGCGTGAAGGCACGCGGGGCCACCGGAATCGCTCGCTCCGGAACAGGCAGCGGCGCGGGCGGTGGTGCAGGTAATGGTAATGGGACTGGTAACGGTGCGGGCAGTGGTGGCAAGGGAGGTTGGGCGGGGCTGAGCAAACCCAACGCAATGATAAGCGGCATCATGGTAGTGCCCTCTCGATGGTGGTTCGTGGGAACGCGGAGCCTGGCATCATTTGCGCGCGATTGAGTGCGCGACGCAGAAGCCCGCGTTCCGCCGCCTTACTCCTCGGCCATTTCCGCCGTGAGGATCGCATCGGTGTGAACGTTCTGCACATCGTCGTGATCGTCGAGTACATCCATGAATCGGATCAGTTTCTTGCCGATCTCCGTCTCGATCTCTTTTTGCATCTTCGACAAGTACTTCACTTCGGCTTCGGTCGTCTCGATGCCGCCGTTCTTGAGTGCTTCAAGCACCGCCGAGAAGTTCGATGGTTCGCTGGTAATCTCGAATACGTCGCCCTCACGTTTCAGATCTTCCGCTCCGGCATCGAGTGCGAGTGTCATGAGCGTGTCTTCGTCTGAGTACTTGGCGGCGTCGATCACGAACAAGCCCTTGCGCTCGAACATGTACGCAACTGATCCCGGTACGCCAATGGTTGCCCCGGCGCGTTCGAAGATCTTCTTGATTTCGCCATTGGTGCGGTTGCGATTATCGGTCATTACTTCCACAAGCACCGCGACGCCGCCGGGGCCGTAGCCTTCGTACATGATCTCGTCGTAGTTCACTCCTTCGAGTTCGCCGGTGCCGCGTTTGATCGCCTTTTCGATATTTTCTTTGGGCATCGAGACGGAGCGGGCTTTATCGATGGCGTAGCGCAGCCGGAGATTCATCGTTGGGTCGCCGCCGCCCGCACGGGCCGCAATGATGATGTACCGGCTCAGTTTACTGAAGAGTTTACCGCGCTTGGCATCCACCACAGACTTGTGGCGCATGATGTTCTTCGCGTGACTGTGACCTGCCATAACCTGAACCTCTTCGGAGATCGCGATGCACCCAGTATAACCAACGGCGAGCCAGGAGGATGCACAACCCGAGTGGTAAAACTCGGGCCACGCACGCCACCATAGCTCGCCGGTCTGAAGTCTTGCGTTTAGTCTCGATCGCGTCGGCCACCGCCGCCACCACGTCGGCCGCCGCCCCTTTCACCACCGCGATCGCCACGATCACCGCCACGATCACCGCCTCCTTCGCGGGGTGGCGGGCGGTCTGCGCCTTCCGCACCGCCTTCGACCGGCGGCAGAAGGGCTTTGCGTGAGAGCTTCACACGCCCTTGATCGTCGATCGCGACCACTTTCACCTGGATCTTATCGCCAACTTGAACCACATCTGATGGGTGGCCAACGTAACCGCTATCGAGTTCGGAAATATGGCAAAGCCCGTCGCGGCCGGGGGCAATCTCGACGAACGCACCGAACTCTTTGAGCGTGATCACTTTCCCATCGTAGACCGCACCAACCTTGATCTCGGCACAGAGAGCTTCGACGCGCCGCTTGGCTTCTTCCACACCCTCGGCATCCAGCCCCGCGATGGAAACGGTGCCGTCGTCTTCGACTTCGATCTTCGCGCCAGTCTCTTCTTGCATCGCGCGGATGTTTTTCCCGCCAGGGCCGATCAGCAGGCCGATCTTATCGGGTGCGATCTTGGTGGTGAGCATGCGCGGTGCGAAGAGGCTGATTTCCTTGCGTGGGGCCGAAAGCGAGGCAAGCATGGACTTGAGGATGTGCAGCCGGGCATCCTTGGCCTGTTCCAGTGCCGCACGAATGACTTCTTCGCTCACACCATCGAGCTTGATGTCCAACTGAATGCCCGTTACGCCCTTCTGCGTGCCGGCCACCTTGAAGTCCATATCGCCGTAATGGTCTTCGTCGCCCTGAATGTCGGTGATCAGCACATGCTTGTCGCCTTCGGAAACCAAGCCGATCGAGATGCCCGCCACGGGGCGTTTGATCGGCACGCCAGCGTCCATCAGTGCGAGCGTTCCGCCGCACACCGATGCCATGCTGCTGGAGCCGTTGGATTCCAGAATCTCGGACACCAGGCGAATGGTGTAGGGGAAGCGGCTTGGCGGCGGAATCACGGCCTTGAGCGATCGCTCGGCGAGCATCCCGTGGCCAATTTCGCGGCGACCCGGCGCGCGGATCGGCTTGCACTCCCCAACGGAATACGGCGGGAAGTTGTAGTCGAGCATGAACTTCTTGGAGAACTCGTCCTGAAGGCCATCGACTTTCTGCTCATCGGCGATGGTGCCCAACGTGACCGTGACCAAACCTTGCGTTTCGCCACGTTGGAACAGCGCGGAACCGTGTGTGCGGGGCAGCACGGAAACCTCGCACGCAATGCCGCGGATATCCTTCGATTCGCGGCCATCGATCCGCGTGCCCGTCAGGGTGATCTCGCGGAAGATGCGTTCGCGAAGTGCCCCCACCGCACTGCTCACTTCCGCGGCGGTGTGCTTCGGCGCGGATTCTCCTTCGGGGAGATATTCCTTCTTGATGCGATCCTTGAGTTCATCGATCGCGGCATAGCGTTCCAGCTTCCCCTTGGTGAGGTAGCGTTCGCGGAACTCGCTTCCGTGCTTGGAATAGAGTTCTTCGGCCAACTGGCTGGCCGGCGGTGACGCAGGGAGTACTTTCGGCCCCAGCCCTGCTTCTTCCCGCAGGCGATCGATGGCATCGATGGCAATGGCGCACTGGCGATGCGCTTCCGCAATCGCGTCGCCCATTTCCGCCTCGGGAATCTCTCGGGCAAATCCTTCGATCATGCAAACGGCTTCGCGTGTCGATGCCACGATCAGGTCCAGATCGCTTTCTTCCATCTGGGCATACGATGGCAACGCAATGAGCTTGCCATCCACACGCCCCAATCGCACCGCTCCGTAGGGCCGTATGAATGGAATCTCCGAAATGTGCAACGCGGCGCTCGCGCCGATCATGGCAAGCACATCGGGATCGTTATCTTTATCGACCGAGAGAACGGTGGCGTGGATCTGAACTTCGTTGAAGTAGTTGGGCGGGAAGAGCGGGCGAGTGGGCCGGTCGATCATGCGCGAAGTCAGCGTTTCCTTCGTGCTGGGCCGCGTCTCACGTTTAATGAACCCACCGGGGAACTTGCCGGCCGCATAGGTTCGTTCGCGATATTCAACCTGAAGCGGAAAGAAGTCGCGGCCCGGAATGGTTCCACCGGAAACCGCAGCGGCCAGAACAACAGTATCGCCATAACGCACCAGAACCGACCCGTGGGCCTGCTTGGCGAACTTTCCAGTTTCGAGAATGAGCGTGCCGTTACCAAACGGGATTTCAACGCGGGCTGGTTTCACCGCCACGGATATGACCCTCTTTAGTGTTACAAGCAGGAGGTGGACGGCTGTCGATTGGAAGATCGAGGATTGCAAATTGGAAGAGGAAAGCGGCCAGCGCCTGTCTTACAATCCTCAATCGACCGACTTCGAGCACAAACGCGGAAGCGGCACCTGGGAAAGAGAAAAATCCCGGGTACCGCTGTGGGGGAAGATGAAGGACCACTCTCCAAGGAGCACAATTACTTGCGCAGCCCTAACTTGCCAATAACCGCCAGGTAACGTTCCCGGTCGGTCTCCCGGAGATATTTCAACAGGTTGGACCGCTGGCTGACGAGCTGCAATAGCCCGCGCCGGCTGGAAAAGTCCTTCTTGTGGGCCCGCATGTGCTCCGTCAACTCGTTGATACGAGCTGTGAGCAGCGCGATCTGTACCTCGGGCGAGCCACTATCGGCCTCGTCCCGACGGAACTGGCTGATGAGTTCGGCCTTGCGTTCCTTCGTGATCGCCATCTTCCATCTCTCCGCTAACTCGCCGCGTCGCACTCCTGCTAACAGTTACGAAACGACGCTAGTTAAACTCACGATTATGTGATTTATGCAATCTAGCGTTCTCTGACTAGACGACAAGAGGAGAAAAACCTGTGTTCTTGCTTAACCCACGTCATCACTGACGCCGTGTCTTCGCTTTTAGTGACCCGCGAGTTTACGCTCGTCGGCTCGCCTAAATCCGCAGGTGTGCTTCCTATTACGACCCTATAATGTTGACAGATGCGTTTCACTGGCTGAAACTAACTATCACCCACCGACGCCCACTCCTTCATCACCCAAACAACACGCCATGCGAAGCCTTTTCGCTTCTCTCTGTGTTCTCGCAGCATTGCCGGGCGCGGTTCACGCTCAGGCAATGACTGGGGAAGAGATCTATAAGCAGCAGTGTGTGCGCTGCCACGGGGCCACCGGTGAAGGGACCAAGAAAGCCCCGCAACCGCTTCTGGGCGATCGCTCGATTCCGCAACTCGCGACCGTGATCGACCACACCATGCCCGAGGACGATCCCGATAAGCTGGACGCAACGCAATCGCGGAAAGTCGCGGAGTTTATTCACGCAAAGTTCTATTCGCCGGCGGCACAAGCTCGCATCAATCCGCCGCGAATCGAACTCTCGCACCTCACGGTTGGGCAGTATCGCAACTCCATCGCCGATGTGGTGGGCAGTTTCCGCACCAATCCCAAACTCGATGATCGCGAGGGTCTTCGTGCGGAGTACTACAACTCACGCGGGTTTCAGGGGAACAAACGCCTCATCGATCGCACCGATCCGGAAGTCACTTTCGACTTCAAAACGGCCGGCCCTGAATCGAAAACACCGTTGAAAGAGCCGTTCGACAAGCATCAGTTCAGCATTCGTTGGGAAGGTTCCGTTCTGGCCCCGGACACCGGTCGCTACGAGTTCGTCGTTCGCACCGATCATGCCATCCGGCTATGGGTGAACGATGCACAACAGCCGTTAATCGATCGCTGGGTAAAGTCGGGTTCGGACACGGAATTCCGCGCGGATGTGTTCCTCATTGGCGGGCATGCGTACCCGGTGAAACTGGAATTCTCCAAGGCGAAGCAGGGCGTGGACGACTCGAAGAAGAATCCGAACCCGCCGCCGAAGCCCGCGTTCATCTCGCTGAACTGGAAGCGGCCCCGGGGTACGCTCGAAGTGATCCCGGCCCGGCACCTGATTCCCGTGAAGTTCCCCGAAGTGGCGGTGGTCGAGTCGCCGTTCCCGCCCGACGACCGCAGCCTGGGCTGGGAACGCGGAACCAGCATCTCGAAGGAGTGGGAATCGGCCACGACTGACGGCGCGATCGAAGCCGCGTCCTACGTGCTGGCTCGACTTCCCGAACTCGCCGGGGCACAGGAAAACGCCAAGGATCGCGACGTAAAGCTGAAGGCGTTCTGCCTGAAGTTCGCCGAGCGTGCCTTCCGCCGACCGCTCGCCGACGACGAGAAGAAGCTGTTCATCGACCGGCAGTTCGCGGGGGCCGGGGCCGATCTCGATCTGGCCGTGAAGCGCGTGCTGCTGTTCGTGCTGAAGTCGCCACGGTTCCTGTACCCCGATGCGGGCAACCTTCCCGAGAACTACGCCGTCGCGGGGAAACTCGCGCTCACGCTATGGGATGCCTTCCCGGACAACGAACTGCTGGCCGCCGCCGCGAAGGGGTTGCTCACGAACCGTGCCGAGGTGGTGAAGCAAGCCGAGCGAATGCTGGCCGACCCGCGAGCCAAGGCGAAGATCCGCGAGTTCCTGTTCATCTGGCTGAAGCTGGACCAATCACCAGAACTGGCCAAGGACGCGAAACGGTTCCC
>JBGSLF010000125.1:0-57807 GCA_041740855.1 Gemmata sp. | reverse complement strand
CCCTCCCGCCCGGAGATCGCAATGTTGCGAAATCCCCTTGTTTTCGCACAAACCCGACTCGGCCGACGACCAAAATCGGCATCAGTCGAGCTAAGTCGGCATGCACGATCATTACTTCGCTCGTGTGCGGTCCCAATAGTGAATCAAGTCGATTCGTGTCACGATATCCACGACTTGCCCTTCGCTCGTGGCCAGCACTCCTGTGTAGCCCGCCAATAACAGCCGATATGCTTCATCCAGGTGCGTGTGAACATCCATCACTGGTAGAGGGCGAGACATAATCTCACCGACTGCCACGCGACTGGGGTCTTTTCCATCGTGGAGAATGCGCGCCAGCGACACTTCTTGCACACTGCCAACGGGCTTCCCGCCATCCATTACCGGAAGCTGCGAAATGCCCGTTGCTTCCAGTAATTGAATCGCCTGCTCTGCGGTGGCATCGGGCGAGATGACCACCAACTTTCGCTCGCCGCGCCGTTTGATGAGATCACCGACGGAGTGCACCGTGGGTTCGTCGTAACTGAGGCGATTTTCCGAAAGCCAGGCGTCGTCGAAGAACTTGCTCAGATAGTTGCGGCCGGTGTCGCAGCCCAGCGCGACCACGAGATGGCCTGGCCCGAGTCGGCGAGCGTATCGCAGGGCCGCCGCTACATTCGTGCCCGTGCTTCCGCCCAACAGCATCCCTTCCCGCCGGGCCAACTCGCGTGCAACGTGAAACGATTCCGCATCGCTGACTCGCTCCCAATCGTCCACATACTGACTCGAAAAGGTTTTCGGCACGAAGTCTTCGCCAATCCCTTCGACCTTCCACGGCTTGGGCGATCCGCCCGAAAGCACCGAACCTTCTGGATCGGCACCAACTACTTTAATGTTGGGGTTCCGCTCCTTAAGATATCGCCCCACACCACTGACTGTGCCGCCCGTTCCCACGCCGGCAACGAAGACCGTGATCTTCCCCTTACTTTGATCCCAGATCTCTGGCCCCGTAGTGCGGTAATGAATCTCGGGGTTCGCCATGTTGGTGAATTGATTTGGTCGCCACGCTCCGGGAATCTCGCGCGACAGGCGATCGGCCACACCGTTGTAACTATCCGGCGAATCGGGCGGCACCGCCGTTTGCGTGATGACAACCTCCGCACCATAAGCCTTCAACAGCGCGATCTTCTCGTTCGACATTTTATCGGGCAGTACGAAGATGCACCGGTAGCCTTTCACAGCGGCGACCATCGCCAACCCCACGCCTGTGTTTCCCGCAGTCGCCTCGATGATCGTTCCGCCCGGTCGCAGCAACCCCTTTTGTTCGGCCTCGGCGATCATCGCCATCGCCACGCGATCTTTTACACTTCCACCGGGGTTGGTCATCTCGACCTTCACCGCGACTTTGGCTTGAAGACCCTCTGCCATGCGGTGAAGCAAGACAAGCGGCGTGTGACCAACGGCGTCGAGAATGGAATCAAGCATGTCCAGGCTCCGCGAGAATAACAGTTGAACCCTGGGCAATGACCCTGGGAGATGTGAACCTTATTGTCGGTGGAAAGCGAACGCGCGTGCAAGGTGAGGTCCGAGAGTCTGTTGCCACACCTGCAATGTAGCTTACGGTGGCGTGAACGTGAGCAAGGAATGCCAGATGGGAAAAACAGTCGGAATAATAACGGGATGAATAGCATCGACAGTTCATATCTCCTAGAGTGGACGAACCTTTCGTAGCGGCGCTCTTAATCCGGTGTGTGAATCGATGACTTTGCCAAGCCAAACCGTCGCCTTGTTGCAGGCGGCCCGCGATCTCGTGAAGAGTCTTCCGGCCGATGCGGTCTTGCTTCTGACGGAAACCGCAGTGGACTGGGATGAACTCTCCCGCATGCTTTCCGGCTGCAAGCTCTATGTGGCGGCGGAGAATCCGGCGCTCACACGATCACTGCGCGATAACCCGGACTGGACCGTCATCGAACTGGACCCCGAACCACTTCCGACGCAAGAGCGGATGAACACCGCTTTGCTCAAGGCGGTTTCGGAAGAGCAACTCCAACCCGGCGCGCATATCGTCGCGCTCTACAACGGCATCGCGAGCTTTGAAGACGCCCCCGAACCGGTGGATAGCCTGAGCATTATTCACCTGGGCGAACACCTCGAACGCATGACATCGCAAGACCTCCGCGTGCTAGGCGATGCGGCCCCGCTCGATGTGCTGCGTGCGGTCGTCGATCTCGCTGCCGAGATTGGCCGCGAAGGTCGCGAAGGCCAGCCCATTGGCACGATTCTCGTCGTGGGCGATACCCGCCGAGTATTGAGCCTATCGCGGTTCCAGAACTTCAATCCGTTCCGCGGCTATAGTCGGGCGGAACGCGACGTGCGAAAGCGCGATGTGCGTGAACAGATCAAGGAAATCGCCAAGCTCGATGGGGCCATTGTGATTGGCCGTGATGGCATTGCCGAGGCGGCCTGTCTGCATCTGAATGCGCGTGGCGAGGGCGTTAACCTGCGTAAAGGTTTCGGAAGCCGCCACATGGCCGCCGCAGGGATAAGCAAAGCCACTTCCGCCGTCGCCTTCGCCGTCAGTCAGTCGTCCGGTTCGGTGCGTGTGTTTCAAGATGGCGAAGAAGTGCTGCACATCGAACCGCTCGCCCGCCCGCACGTGTGGCAACCGTTCAAGCTCGAAACCCAGGAAGCCCCGGATAACGCGGACAACCGCAAGGAATAACGGAAATAGCCAACTGCTCGCCAAACTTGCCTCGTCGGTAAGAGTTCCTGCCACTTCCCGACCGCGCGGTTGACGTTGACGGCCACACGCACACCCGGCATATCCCCGTCAAGTTCAACTGTAACTCTTCCACTGAACCAATGGGGTGTGCCATGCTCCGTGTTGCGGCCAACTTGGGAATTGCGGGAATGACACTGACCCTGGCTTTAGCGGCCGCCGGGGCCAATCCAAAACCAGGCGACGATCTGGCCACATTGCAAGGAAACTGGAAGCCACTGCAGTGCGAATACCAGGGCGAATCGCAGATGCCAGCGGACCTCATGAAGCAGGTCACGGTGGTGTTCGACAAGAACGAATACCACTTGTATTTCGTGGATAAAGGGAAAGATGGCCAGCCCAAGATTCTGCGCCTGGCTGTGGCCAATATCGCACTGGACCCCACCACGACGCCCAAATCAATCACATTTGAATTCGCCGACGGCCCATTCAAAGGCCAGAAGCGGCACGGGATTTACGAACTGGCCGGTAATCAGTTAAAGCTCTGTTACGGCCCGGTTGAAAAGGCGAAACCCGCCATGTTCAAAGCACCCGCCGAAAGCGGCTTCTTCCTGGAAACATGGGCCAGACAGGTGAAGTAACGCGCGAAGTGTCGCCAGCGGCCCTACAATTCCATTGACGCGAACCCCTCAGTCCTGAGGGGTGTCTGCGACACATGATCGCTTTAACCGCCAAAGAAGAAGTCGCGAAGCCCGACATCATGGATGCTCACACGCTCGACCTGCTAGGGTTCGACAAGGTCCGCGGATTGCTCGCCAGCTATGCCACATCGTCTCTGGGGGCCGATCTCGCCCGCCAGATTGAACCGATGACGGACGCCGCTGCGATTCGCATCGAGATGACGCTCACAACCGAGATGGTGACGGCTCTGGGGTTGGGCCAATCTCCGCCCTTCAGCGGATTGCACGATGTGCGATTGCACGCACGACGAGCCGCCATCGGCACCATGCTGACGGCGGAACAACTCATCGAAGTGGCGGAAAGCCTTAACTGCACCGGAGCCATCTACCGCTATCGCATGCGGCTTTCCGAACAACTCACCGGCCTGATTGAAATGCTTTCGGGCATCGAAGATCTCGGCACCGTTGGCAAATCGATTGGCGGCTGCATCGATGGCCGTGGGCATGTGCTCGACATGGCGAGTCGCGACCTCGCCGCGGTGCGACAAAAGCTATATGACCTGGATGAGAAGATCAAAGCCGAGATTCGACGCCTACTGCGTGATCCCGAACTCCGCAAAGCCCTGAGCTACCCGAACTCGACCGTTCACGGCGATCATCACGTCCTTCCCGTCTCCATCAACTATCGGCATAAAGTCCAGGGCGTCGTTCATCGCGTGAGTAACACGGGCGAAACGGTGTTCGTGGAACCCGCCAGTATTGTTGGCCTAAGTGCGAACCGCGTGACGCTCAAAGCCGAAGAAGATCGCGAGGTGAAGCGCGTGCTTCGCCGCCTCAGTGGCGAAGTGGGGCGAGTGGCCAAGCCGCTCTGTTATTCGCTCGATGTGATTGCCAAGCTCGATCTCATCACCGCCAAGGCTCGCTACAGCCGCGACTACGACATGTATCCGCCCGATGTGAACACTGAAGGGCGTGTTTGGCTTCGCGCGGCGCGGCATCCACTGTTGGAGGCGATGTTCCGCGCCGAAGTGGATGCACCCGCTGAAAGCAATACTTCGGCCTCCAACCCGAATACTACCCGTACTGCAACGCCCACAATTGCCGCACGCAAAGTGGTGCCAATCGATATGCGGTTGGGCATTGGCTTCAACCTTTTGGTGATTACCGGCCCGAACACCGGTGGCAAAACCGTCACGCTCAAGACCACGGGCTTGCTCTGCTTGATGGCGCAGTGTGGCATGCATTTGCCTGCTGGCGAAGGAAGCCTGACACCCGTTTTCAAGCACATTCTGGCCGATATCGGCGACGAACAAAGCCTCGAACAATCGCTGAGCACCTTCAGTTCGCACATCTCGCGGATTGCATCGTTATTCGGAGTGGCAACAGCCGACAGCCTGTTATTGCTGGATGAACTCGGCGCAGGCACCGATCCCACCGAAGGGGCCGCACTTGGTCGCGCGATTCTGGATCAACTCGATAAAGTTGGGTGCCGCGCGATTGTGACCACGCACCTGGGCGACTTGAAAACCTATGCATTCCACAACGATCGCGCCGAGAACGGAGCCGTGGAATTCGATGTGGAAACCATGCGGCCCACGTATCGCCTTCACATCGGTCAGTTCGGCATGAGCAACGCCCTCAAGATCGCCCGCCGATTGAAATTGCCCAAAGAACTATTGAAGCGGGCACACACCTACTTGAAGCGACGCAAGGGAAAGACCGGCGAGTTGGCCCGCTTGCAAGAGCTTCGCCTGGAGGCAGAGCAAGCCAAAGTCGAGGCACTCGCCGCGCGGCATTTGGCGGATCGCGAGAAGGAAGAATTCGAGCGACGGCGAACGGCACTCGATCGCGAAGCCGCGGAGAAAGCCGCCCTCGCGGAGACACGCGCGAACCTGAAGCCAGGAACGATGGTGCACGTCACGCGGTTCAATTCCAGCGGGCGTGTCGTTCGCGTTGATGCCAAGAAGCAAACGGTGAAAGTGAGCGTTGGCATCGGCGAGTGGGAAATCCCCTTCGACGAGATCTTCCCGATTGCCTGATTCGCAAGGTGTGAGTAGTTGCATGCGTCAGTACGAATTCGGCATGTGCGAACAGAGCATTTCCGGTTTCACTTTCTCCAGATAACTCACAATCACGCCAAGCATACAACCTTCAAACGCAATGATGGGAAGGTGTGCCACCAACACCACCTTCGCCAGTGTTTCCCAGTCTTCCGCACCGCCGAAGTACAGTGCAAAGAAGTTCAAGATCACCGCACCCGCGGCGGCCGCACTGCCCAGAATCAGGCCACGCAGAAACGGTGGTAGCCCGATCTTGCGGAACACGAAATACATTTCGCCCGCGAGCATGGCCGGAATGGAGATAATGCACGCATTCAAGCCCAGCGTGGTTAGCCCGCCGTGCGCCAGTAAGAGGTATTGCAGCGTTAAACCAACTGTGATGGCCAATGGCGCGCGACGGCCCAGAATCACACCCACCAGGCCATTGAGGATGAGGTGAACACTTGTTGGCAACACGGCGAGTTTGATGTGAATGCTGGAGCCAACAAAGAATGCCGCGGAAAGCACGCCAATCCGCGGCACCTGCTCATCGCGAATGCCCCAAAGCGCGATGAGCAACAGCACGGCCAAACCCACCCAACCGCCCGCCACCCAGGGCCAGGCCATTGCTCCATCGGAGAGGTGAACGGCGAAGAGTGTCAACGCCATGTCACTCACTTCCCGCCCAGCACTGCGACACGAGCTGGCGATTCTGGCACATCTTCGAGTTCCACCCGAACGTCTTCCGTGCGCTTCGAACGATCGATCAGCACCGTCACTGTTTGAATGCCGGTCTTGAGATCGAGCAGCGTTTCAGCTTTCGGTTCCACAGGCGTTGTGCCCACATAAAGCGATAGCCCCGCGACGGAGTTGAACTTCAACTTTGCGGCCCCCGCCGTGGTGACATCAAGCTGGAACCGCACCACCGATTGTTCGGCGGTGTTGTTCCACACGGTGAACTTCGGCAACTCGGCGAGTGGAAGATCGCCCGACACCAGCGAGTACGCGGGCGACCACGCGAAGGGGTTATCGGCTTCGGCTGCGGCAGAAACGCGCGTGCGGCGGAACAAGTTGAGGTTCTCATTCGCTGGCTCAATGACTTGCCACCGGCGAACGAGCCGGGCTTTGTTCGGTGCATACGGCGTGCCCACTTTGCCGAGTTGCGACAGGAACGCCGTGAGGTCCGCGAACTCTTGCTTCGTGAGTTGGTCGGTTAGTCCTTCGGGCATCAGCGACTTCGCTTCCCCACGTTCCGCAATATCCTTGACGGGGATCGTCACTTCTTTGTCTTCCGGAGTGCGAAGCACAACAACGCCGTTCGCCTCACGCAGTTTCACGCCGAGATACACTTTGTCTTCGAGCGTAACGACACGCAGCGCGTGATATCCTTCCTTCACGGCTTTGTTCGGAATCAGGAGCGATTCGACGAGGTAATCCGGTTGGGCACTCGCACCAATGCTGGTCATATCTGGCCCAACAAGCCCGCCCGCCCCGCCATACGCATGGCACGCCATGCACTGCAATTCCTTGCGGCGGAAGATCGCTTCCCCGCGTGCGGCATCGGCCTTCGCGATATCAGCCACCATCGCCTTCACCTCGTCGGCGGTCGGCGGCTTGCGGGCTACGCCGAGATCGCCGGCCTTGGTCAGTGCGTCGATCAGTGCGGGTATGTTCTGTGTGGAGGCTCGCACCGCTCGCAATCCGAGCTTCGCGACTTCCGGATCGAGCTTCTTGCCCGCAAGTGCCTTCGCCAGCGCGGGCGGCCCGGCTTTACGACTGATGAACGCCGCGTACAGGTCGAGCAACTCCGGTGCAGGCTTGGCGTCCGCGAGGAACTCTGCGGCTTTGAGGGCGGCGTAGTCGAGTTTCACGCCAGTGTAGGCAATGATGCAGTCCCGGCGGATGGCGGGGTTTTGCTTGTCATCGACGCCAGTCAGCGCTAGTTCCATCATCGGACCGCCCATCGCGACAAGCCCGTCCAGTGCAGCCCGCCGGTCGACGCCCGAGGTCTTCGCATCCTCGACAACGTCGAAAAGTAATCGCCCATGTTCACGAAGCTTCCATAGGCCCGCGATGCGCATGGCGGAACGACGGGCGGCGTCGCGGTCGGCGAGCAGCGATTGCAAACCGGAGAGTTGTTTCGGGGGAGCAATCTTCCGGGTCCGGATGGCTTCCACGACGGCCTGGGCCAACTCGTCCCGCTGGGCGGCGGTCACGCCCACGTCGCCAGCGACGTAGTTTAGGACCTTGCTCAGTTCCTCCGGCCCGCCGATCTGCGTGAGGAGCAGATAAAGCCCGTGGACGTTCTCCTTCGGCACCTTCCCGCCGTCGATGAGCGCGACGACCGGCTTCACGGTGTCCTTGTTGCCAACAGCATTGAGTGCGAAAGCGAGCTTCTTCGCGTCGCCGCCGAACGTGAGCTTGCCCGCCTGGAACTCCGGCAGCCAGTACGGTTCGAGTTCGCGGACGGTCAGCCACAGGGCGTAGTCCAGGACGCGGTCCATCGGTTGATCGAGTGCATCCAGAGCAAAGATGGCAGCCGACAGCTTGAGATTCGCGGCCGCTCGGATTGCCTCGAGACGCACCTGCGGGTGGGAATCGATGCAGGCCTTTTGAAGAATGGTCACTGTGTAGGGAGATTTGATCGGCCAGCGGCCAATCAGACGAGTCGCGATTGCACGGTTCTGGGACAGCTCGCTGCGCGACAGATAATCAAGGACCACGGAGGCATGCGCGTCTTCCGGAGAAGACGTTGCATGGCTGCGCATTGCTTCGTATACCCACGTCCCTTCAAGCGCCTTTTGCGGTGGAAGCTTCATTCCTAGTTCCGTTTCCTGTCTGAGCCACTTCTCCAACTCCGGCAGCACCTTGTCCTTCCCCCGCTCCTTCAGCACGCGCTTCGCCTGCTGGCGGGTCCACTGCTCGGGGGCCAACAGATGCTCCAGCAGCTCCGGGATGGTCGCGTCCACCAGCTTCGGCCTCGGGACCAGCGGGCGGCCCTTGGCGGTCACGCGCCAGATGCGGCCGTGGGTCTTGTCCCGCCGCGGGTCGCGGAAGTCGACTTCGCCGTGCTGAATGATCGGGTTGTACCAGTCCGCGATGTACAACGCTCCGTCTGGCCCCATCTTCACGTCGATCGGGCGGAACGCCGGGTGGTTGCTCTTGATAACTTCGGTCATCTCGCGCGAGGCGAACGTGCTTCCGTCGTCTTGCAGTTTGAAACGGCAGACGCGGTGCCCGCGGAAATCGTTCGTGATCACGTCGCCTTGCCAGTCGTCCGGGAAGTGCCGCCCGCTAATGATCTCGACACCGCAATACTTCGGCGAACCGGGGTTCAGCCCGTGCAGGATGCGCTGCGTGTGTGGCCCCTGTGAGGTCATGTAGTATCCACCGGGAATGGCGTGGTTGATCCCTTCGCCACCGGCACCGTCGGTCACGATGCTCTGGCCATACTTGTCGAACGCGTGGCCCCAACTGTTCACCCATCCGCGGGCGAACACGTCCAGTTCCGTGGTGTCCGGGTTGAAGCGCCAAATGCCGCCGGCGTTGAGCCGCTTCACGCCTGAAGGTGTTTCAATGTGCGAGTGAATGTAGATTGACTGATTCATGTACAGGCGGCAATCTGGCCCCCAGCGGAACGTGTGCAGAATGTGGTGTGTGTCTTCGGTGCCGAAGCCGGATAGCAGCACGCGCTTCTTGTCCGCCTTGCCGCCCGGTTTGCTCGCGCTCAGGTGAACGAGTTCCGTGCTGTTGGCGACATACGCACCGCCATCGCCAGGCTCGATGCCCGTGGGGATGAGCAAGCCATCTGCGAACACCGTCGTCTTGTCGGCTTTGCCATCGTTGTTGGTATCTTCGAGGATGATGATCTTGTCGTTGGCTTTCTCGCCGGGCTTGATCTGAGGATAGATCTCGCTGGATGCCACCCACAAGCGGCCCTGCGGATCGAAGTTCATTTGGATCGGTTTGGCGAGCAGCGGATCGGCCGCAAAGAGATTGACCTCGAACCCTTCCGGCAGAATGAACGTCTTGCGTTCAAGCTCGGGGTCGGGGTCCGGGACGATGGCGTTAGCTTGCCCAAACGCAGTCGAGGGGAGCAAGGCGAGCAGGAAAGCCAGGTGGGAATAGCGGTTCATATTGCTCTCGAATTGGCTTCGACATTCGGGGGAGTTTGCGTGGTTATTTCTTGCGGGGTTTACGTTTCGATTCGGGCTTGGCGAGTTTCTCGAAAAGTGTCGCCAGCTTGAGTTCAAAGCCCGGGAGAACCGTTCCACCATCGAGTGTATCGGCCTCGGCGAATGCTGTTTTCGCAGTTGGTGAATGGTAAACTGTTGCGGTTTTTGTGCGTGGATCAATCACCCATGCGAGCCGCACGCCGGCCTCGAAATACTCAGCAATCTTGCGCTGGATTTCTTTCTTCGTGTTCCGCTGGCTCAGAATCTCGACGACAAAGTCGGGCACCAGATCGCTGATTGGCTCCATGGGCACCGTGCGTTCCGGGCGTTGCCGCCACGAAACAAACGAAACATCAGGCCCACGAACGACTCGTGGCATCAACCGGATTAGAGCGTCTGCTCCGTAGAGAAAGCCAAGATCGGATCTATCGAGGAAGGTCCGGATAATGTGGCTCAACTCGATTGCTAAAAAAGCTTCGAGTGAACCCATGGCTTTCTCCACGAGCGTTCCATCCACAAGTTCGTACAGCTTGAAGGGTCGGCCATGTTTGGCCAGAAGATTGCGCTCGGTGGCAGTGCCGGGAGGCGGATCGAGACAGATGCGATCGAGCGGAATTCCGCCCAACGCACGACGCAACTCGGCGGCATTGTCGTAACGCGTTCGGGTGGTAGTCGCCATGATAGTGACCCTGTCGCAGTTCCGAACACGTTGGCTGCCTCGACTTCGCAAATCGTTATTTCTTCAGGTTAAGCCGCAGTTTCTCGATCTCGGCTTCGGCTTTCTCGATAAACGGGTCGAACTCCGCGATCTCCTTGGCGTTCTTCCCTTGCTCGTGCTTGCGGAACCCGAACAGGTACGTTTCGTTCTGCGGCCGCCACTTGTTGAAGAATTGCTCGTTCTTGGCGACCACGGCTTGCCGCAGCGCCTCAACTCGCGGATTGTTCACGGGCAACGCCGAGACGGCGCGATCGTAGGCCGGGTCTTTGACGCCAGTTGACACGAGTAACGGGGCCGTGAGTTCGTAACCCTGCCGATCAAAGTGTATGCCGTTGTCGGTGAGTCGGGGCCAATAGCTGGAGTTCTCGTTTGCTTTGTTTAGCGACGCAACCCGCTCGAAGAGATCGACGATTTCGTGCTTCCGTTCAACGGCGATGCTCTTGATCGACGCCGCGTAGAGTGCGATTTGGTCGTTGCGGGCCTTCTGGTCGAGCAGGCTCGCCGATTTCTCAACCTGCGTCGGGGTGAACAGCACGATTCGCGCGTTCGTTGGCTTCAGCGCGTCCAGCAGCTTCTCCAGCCCCTTCTCGAACTTCGGCAGACCGTCCTTCCCCTCGAACGACTCGTTCGTGCCGTAGCTCACGAAGATCACCGTTGGTTTCAGTTCCAGCGTTTGATCGACGAGTTGCTTGAAGCCCGCGTCTGGCTTGTTGAAATCGAAGCGGGCGCGGGACTCGCCATGAACGGTGTCGCCACTCCAGCCGAGGTTGCGGAAGGTGATCTTCTTGTCATGGTTCGCCGCGAGGAGTGCGGTTTCCCAGTAACCGTAACGTTGCTCGCGTTCCACGAGTGTGCTGCCGATCCAGACGACACGATCGCCGTCCTTGAGTTCGAATGGTTTCTTGGCATCGGTTTGAACAGTAAGTAGTGATGCCAGTGCGAAGGGGAGAAGCATAAAAGTCGCCTCGTGGGAGTACCTTACAAAGTACACTCACGAGGCGATCACGGCGAGCGTTTGCGGCGTGTTTCGCAAGCGAGTTGATGGCTCACTTCCCGGGCGCGGGCACTTTCAGCAGTTCGCGGCATTCCTTTTCGCATTTAAAGCACTCGGCGGCACAAGCCTTCATGATCGGGTCGTTGCCGTGTTTCTGGCACGCTTCGCCGCAGCGCTTGCATGCCTCGGCGCACGCGGTGCACATGAGATCGGCCAATGGGCCATCACGAGAAACCACGGAAGAAGTGGTCGAACAGATATCGGCACAATCCAGACAGTGGCGCAACGTGATGAGATGGTGGGCTTCGCCGGATGCTGCGATCCGCGCGCAATGCACACTGCACGTGTTGCAGATGCGGGCGCAATCGTCCGCCGCTTTCGCGACGACTTTGAACCGAGCCATTTGCGGATCGACTGGCTTTTCTGGCGGTTGTGCGAACGCTCCCGCTGCACCCATACTTAGTACGAGGCCCGCGAAGTAACCAGATAGGGTGCGAATCATGAGTTGTACCTCCGGAGCATGTCGAATACCGCGATTCGGCTCGCAGCATGTTCCGGAGATTTTTGAGCAAAAATCATACCGCAAATCATGCGGCACGGCGTTCTTCGCGTTTGAGCCACTTCTGCATACCGATCAACTCCGTTTCCCAATCCTTACCAAAGCGCCGCTGCCCGAAGGCGTCGTACAGCAAATCGAGCGTTTCGACCAGGCCGCGAATCTGGTTCGCCCGATCATCGAGTTTGCCGCGGGCGTCCGTGATCTTCTCATCGGGTGGCGGAAGTTTGCCGCTGCCGACCGCGAGTGTTTCGGCATGCAGCGTGAGTTCATACTGCTCCCCGTGCCGCACCAGTGTTAACCCGACCTTGCGGGGAAGTTTCCCACTCTGGATCGCACGCCGAGCTTCGGGCAATCGGCTTGGCCCTTCGCTGGAAATGGTCTCGTGGCCCGTTTGCCCCCGCGGGCATTCCAGCGTGAGCGTGCGGGCAATCATCAGAGTCACTTCGGAATTGTCCGCGAGTTGAATCGTGTCGGATTCGACATCGGTGTGATACCAGAGCCAAAGCAGGAACTCGTTACCGATAAAGTCGCGGCTGCTCTCGTCGGCGATCCATGCCACGTCTTGCGGAGTCACGCCTGGCACAAACGCGCTGGGCGAAGAATCATCGACCAGGCGCGTGCGGCTGTGAAGTTCCGCAAGGTGGTACGCTCGCCGCCCCGCCGTAACGCATTCCAGATCGTGCCCGAAGGTTTGTTCAAAGAGATTCGCCAGGCGATCGACTTGCGAGATCGAAGTGGCTCCGAAGAGCACCTCATTTGAAAGCCGATCCCACAACACCGGGATGCACTTCCGCTTGCGATAGCGGCCATCCTTGGCTTCCTGCTCCAGGCGATCGCGGGCGGCCTCTTTCGCCTCACGCTTCTGGCGTGCGCTCGGAAACCCGCTTGGGTTGTTCTTGGTGAGCGCTTTGAGTTCAACCGAGTAATACGCCCGCAGAAGATCGGGCGGAAGCTTATCGGTATCGACACGCAAATCGAATGTGAGCGTGTCGTTGATAACGTTCTTGGCGAGATCGAATTCAGTATCCAGGATGTGATCGCCCGCAGTCCAGCCCGTTTCGATGCCATCGGCGGAAGCAATCCGCTGCCGCCCCGCCTGGCGATCGGCGAGTCGATCCAGGTGTTCGTTATCGAACAACCGCGGAGCCGGGCCGTTAACCTTGAAACGAAGGAAACTCACACGTCCTGCGAAGAACCCCATAACGGCCTCCATGCCTTGAACAGTCGAGTCGCTCGTCAATCCTGAGCATCCGCACACCAACCGAAGCCGCAGAATCATTCGTTTTGGCTTCGGTAAAGATCAGCGAGCTTGTAATGAATCAAGGCGTGCCCGTACCCCTTATTAGGGTTTGGACACGCCCGCAGTTATTCGGTCAGAGAGTGATGGCGGTCGCCGGTCAACTGACCAACACGACCTCGCTCACTTCCCCATCCTTGCGATGCATCTCCTCAAGGATGATCGGATGCCAACCGGCGTCGCGCTCATCCGCAGGAACATAATTCTCCCGAGCCCAGCGCCGCAGCCGGAGTTCCTCGATAAAGTCTACGTCCGCAAGTACGCCGCTGACCATGACTCAGACCCTTCAAAGCCATCCCGCTCACATGGTGAGTGAACGGGGAGAGGTTCTGCCGACCGTCCGGCAGCGCTGGAAATATAGCAACCGAAGGAAGATCGGCAAGAATCCGCTGCGAATTCAGAACGAAAGTTCTCGCACCCATCCGGACATCCTCACGATGAGAGTTCTCCAGCTTGTGTCAAGCCCGCAAATTGGTGAAATCGGGGAACTGCGAGCGGTAATCGGTTGCTCTGCGGCTCATCATTCGCTCCAAGTGCGATCGCAACGATCGCGGTCATCAACGCGCGGTTTTGGCAATCACTTCCGGCCACGTCAGATCCGCGCCGGCGTTCTTTAACTGATCCTGGTATTCTTTGAGAAGGTTTGCGTCTTTTCGCACTTGGCGTGGCATGCGCTTCTTGGTGGTGCAGAACGCGACCAACTCGCCCACAGCCTCACCCACCGACCATTCCACCGGGTGCAGCCGATAGCAACCGTTCGTGATATGCGTGGTGCCAATGTTCTTGCACGCCGCCAGCATGTTCTCAACCCGCACGGGTATCAGAGCGCCAAGTGGAATTTGGAATGGGAGCGAACTGACATCGGTGTAATTGTTGCCAGCGGTCGAAGGATGCAGATCGATGCGATAGCTTCCCGTGCCCACGGTATCGGGGAACTCTTCGGCCGTGAATTCACCGGGCTTTTTACCGAGCAACTTCGCACGCGCTTCCACGCCCACATGGTTTTCCGTTACGGTGAACATGGCCTGAATGCGTCGGCTCTCGCGAATGTAGGGGGCCATCGCCAGGCCATCTTCTGTGCCGGTCACATCGTCGCGTAAGCGAAGCCCTTTCCAGCCGCGTTTCCCATCGGGTCGCGGTGCCTCGGTTTGCATCCAGTACAAGAGCGACAGACTCAGTTCACGCCCTAGCGCGTGGCTTGTCTCGATCTCTGCGAGCGGTGCATCGTACAACCGACCCAGCCAGTAATCGTTCTGCGGCCAGTTGACCAAGCAGATATCCGACACGGTGGGTTTATCCAACTCTTGGCCTTCGGTGAGCAGGGATTTATCGAGGATGCGACGATAGGACCAAAGGTTTAAACCCTTGGCCACCGCGCCCGCAGGGTTGAACACCAGCGATCGCGGTTTCAGCGTGACCGGGTCCGAGTAATCCCAAGAGAGGATTCCGCCGGGCCAACGCGGATCGAGTTTGGGCACATAATCCAGCCACTTCTTGTAGCCAGCAGGTTCCTCGATCCGATGATCGTTCCCTTCCAGATAATCCATCGCAAAACAGTAAGTAAACGCCTGATGATTGTCCGGATCGGCATCGGCGGGTGCGTGCGGTTCCTTGGTGTCGAGCCGCGATTCCGCACCCGTGACGTACTCAGTTTTGCTCAGCAGAAGCAGTTCACCGGTTTCCGTTGCGTCTACAAAGTATGGCGCGGAGAGCCAGAGTCGCGGGGGGCCATTGGGGAAGCCAATGCTGACAGCCAGAATCTCATCGCCCTTTGTTTCGACGGAATACGGTCGCCCTTTCAGGAGTCGAACACGGCCCGATGCGATGTGCGGCGCGAGCATCTCCAACAACACCGCAAGCGCGACCCGCGGTTCATGGCACAACTTGGAAACACTGCCGTTGCCAGGGTTAAGCTTCGGATTCTTCGCCGCTGCTGCGGTGAGCGGATAATTGCGGCGGTAGTAATCGCGCACCCGTTCGCGGAACGCCCGGTAAGTCTTGGTGCTGCCTTGCTCTTCAATCCAGGGATGTTCATCGGGCGGAACTGCTTGCGAGGTAAGCTGCCCGCCCAGCCAATCGAACTCTTCGGTGAGAATGACACGCAAGCCGTTGCGAGCCGCGGCGATCGCGCACGCAATGCCGCCCACACCGCCACCCACAACCACGACATCGGCCCGGAGTTCTCGCAGGGGGACTCGCGGTTGGCGTGCGAATGCGGGAAGAAGTGATGCAAGGGGAGTGACAGCTGAAAGAGACAGGAACGCTCGGCGATTCACGACGAAACTCCCTGGCGAATGTGCATCAAGAGTGAGCCTTTTCATGATACCAAAAAACGCTGTCGAGCTTACGTCGCACCGCCCAGAGTGGTTACTGAACGGCAAGGCATAAGCCCGCCAGCGTTTCGAGTTCGCACCAATCAATCTTCGCGCTTCGCTTCCGCGATGCTCTTGATCTTCTCGCCAAGCAGCGCGAGGTCGAAGGGCTTCTTGAAGATATCGTTGAAACCATACTGTGCGAGTTGCTCGGGTGCGGCTTCGTCCTCGCTGGCCAGGCCAACGATGAGTGTTGTCGCGTAGGCTTCGTCTTTCCGCAAATTCGCGGTAATCTGGATCGCTTCGCTGCGGCCAAGGCTCAGGTCAATAATGATGGTGTCCGGATGGAAGCTGCCTGCGAGAATGCCAGCTTCGAAGCCACTGTTGGCCATCTCAAACTTGAAATCATCATCTTCGGGCAAATGCTCCTTGATTCGGTCGGTGAACAGCTTTTCGGTGCCAATGAGCAGCACCTTGTGCCATTCTTCTTCTTCGAGTTCCCCAAGCGGCATCCCATGCTCCTTGAGGAAGCGAATGAGCTGTTCGCGGGGAATGCGCCGATCCTGGCTACCGGGAATCCGGTAACCCTTGAGTCGGCCCGAGTCGAACCATTTCGAAACGGTGCGGGGGGCAACTTTGCAGATCTTCGCCACCTGTCCGGTGGTAAACACTTTCTTCATCGCGAGGCACTCCGTTTGTTCTCGCTCAACCCCTTGCCCTGCCCTGTGACTCGCCGGCCATCCTGGCGTGCGGCATGCAGAGCCACCGGGCGTCAAGGTCGGTAAGGGACTGTCGTCCCCCACATGACCGCCGGGGCGAGGGGGGAGTCGGGCGTCGCGGCTTGGCACCGCCGCCGGCTCGGGTTTGGAAACTTCAGCGTGAAGCCCAGGACCACCAGCCGGTTGCGGGAGGCCACTGCGGAAGGCACGGCAACCGGGGAGGATTGCTGAGCCTTTGGGGGGCCGGGCGATTCAGCCCGGTTCCGCAGAAGACGACTCCAACACTAACTGTTTCGACAAGATGGACTCTCCGACTTTTGCAAGACCTGCGAAAGTGGGAGGTTAATCTGCGTCGAGCAGTCCGGTGGGGTTTGGGGTAAGCGGGTAAGTTGCGTGCGGCGAGTTTGGGGATTGCCCATTCGCCTCACTTCACTTAACCCTGGGACCGACCATCGGCCCCTGCGGCGTTCACGCTGCTAGATTCAATGATCGTTCGGGCTGGATGTGTAACTTGGGTGAGAACTCTTCGCCGAGACATGCCTTCCCTGGCAGAAGGACCGGTAGGTCCGGTTAGTCCGGTTCTACTGGCCCCGCGACACATTCTAGGAGCAAGGGCAAGTGGGATGCGGGGAGTAAAGTGCAGAAAGAGGAGAATAGAGCCTGAAGGGTGTAACTCACAAACACACACACTACTCTCATTCGTGTGAGCGTGCCGAAATCGCTACAGCATCTTTGATTTTGCCGGTAATAGCAGTTACGCGGGCTTCACACACCATCGATTCGCTTGGTAAAGATCGTCATACCGTCATCATCGGAATAAAAGTCCGCAACGGTGCCGGCGATTGTGTAGTGGTGCTTCAGATAGAAGCGCCGCGTGGGTTCGTAGTGCGGCGTAGACGATGTCTCCACCACCAGTAATCGCCCTTCTTGTTCCAGAATATCCCGTTCCACAAACGAGAGTAACTTCGCGCCAAGCCCGCGGCCCTGCTGTGTGCGTTCGACCGCGATCCAGTACAAGTGCCAGGTGCGGTCAGTCATGGGTGTCGGGGCATGATAGACGAAGCCAAGCGGTCGCTGGGCTTCTTCCCACAAGAACGCGCGATGCCCGAGTTCATCGTTGCCGGCATGGTAATCGTCCAGCACCTCTCGTAGCGCATCGAGTTCATGCGACTTGAAGAACTCAGTGCTGGCAGCGAGCTCCACCAAAGCATCGGTATCAGCAGGAGTCACGGGGCGAATCATACCAAGCACGGTGAGAAGGATTACAGGAAGTGAATGACCGGGGCAACAACTCGCCCCGGCGCGAGCCAATCGCCATTGCGAAAGCGGTCGCATTACTCCGGAATACTCGAGCGTGGCACTGCTTTGTAAGGTTCAGCATGCGCGGTTGTGGCGTCCTTGGCCTTGGTGCCTGGCATGATCTCGAACCGCGGATCGAAATCGACCATGGTTGCGGCAAGCTTCGCCAGGATCGTCGCGTCGCCCTGCACTTTCGCCGTTCCATCCGCGATCTGCGCTTCGAGGGTTTTCGCCCCCATCATCGTCTTCTCCAGATCGGAACGATTGATGGTCAGGGTCAGGTCCGGCTTCGCCGCCTGCACTCCCTTGATGTTGGTGAGCGTCGCGTTCTCCAGCTCGACCAGGAACTTCTCGCCGTTGTCTGGCGTGATGAGGTTGATCGTGAACCGTAGGCCCTCGGCCTTGCGGCTGTCCATGCGGATGCCGAGGAAGTTCAGGAACAGTTCGGTGGACATGGCCCGGATCACGTCGGGGCTGCTCGAATCTACGGTATCCCCCTGGGGGATGCCCGACCGGAGTTCGTAGGCGGCGGCGAGGAAGCTATTCCGCAGGCCCACGTTCTCCTGCTGATAGCCGATCTGCTCGAACACGTCCGCCAGCAGATCCTTGGCGGCCTGGTTCTGCGGCTCGGCCTGGACGAGTTTGTTCAGGATCTCCGATGCGAGCAGATATTTGCCCTGGTCGTGGAGTTCGCGGCCCTTGGCAAGGATCTTCTCGGCCCCGCCCATCATCTCCGCGAACAGGACTGCAGACTCGCGCTGCGGCACCGGAATCAGGTTCGTCGGGTTGCCGTCCCAGTAGCCGAGGAACCGCTGGATGACGCCGCGGCTGTTGTTCTCAGGCGAGCCGTGATAGCCGCGGCAGTGCCACTGTTGCTGAAGGCTCTTCGGCATCTGGTAGACGTTGTGGACCTCGTTGATCGTCACGCCCTGGTTAGCGAGGTGCAGCACCTGGTTGTTCAAGTGGGCGTAGAGGTCGCGCTGGGCGCGGAGCACCTCCTGGACCCGGGGGTTACCCCACCGCGGCCAGTGGTGCGAGGCGAACAGGACCTCGGCCTGCAGCCCGAATTTGTAGAGTGCCTCGGCGATGTACTTCGACCAGTTGAGCGGGTCGCGAACCGGGGCACCGCGGAGGGTGTAGATGTTGTGCTGCGTCGCGGTGACGTTCTCGGCCATCCACAGCGCCTTTAACTCCGGAATGTAGGTGTTCATCTCGCGGGGCGCTTCGGTGTTCGGTGTGTTCTGGAAGACCATCTTCACACCATCGACCTCGAGCTCCTCGATCGGCTCGGCGACGAACTTATTCGGCGCGATCAGGCCCATTGCCCCGGCCGAGATGCCCTTGCCGAGGGCCATGTCCACGAACCCGTGCGGGCTGGCGGGCAACAGGAGGCCGTACTGGTAGAACAGCCGCCGGTTCATGGCGTTGCCGGCGTACACGTTCTCGGAAATCGCGTGCTCCATGAACCCTGCGGGGGCGATGAGTGGGATCTTCCCCGATCGCACATCTTCTTCCTTCACGATGCCGCGGATGCCGCCCCAGTGGTCGCCGTGCGTGTGCGAGTAGATCACAGCCGAGACCGGCAGGCCCTTGCCGATGTGTTCCTGGAACAGCTTCCACGCCGCTCGGACCACCTCAGCGGTGATCAGCGGGTCGAAGACGATCCACCCGGTCTTGCCGCGGACAAAAGTGATGTTGGAGAGGTCGAACCCGCGGACCTGGTAGATGCCGGGGACCACCTCGTACAGCCCATAATTATTGTTCAGCACGCCCTGACGCAGCAGAGACGGATGAATGCTGTCGAAGTCTTCTTGCTTCTCCAGGAATTGGAACCGCTCCATGTCCCAGGCGACGTGGCCTGCGTCGGCCTTGATCTGCATTTCCTTCATCGGGGCGATGAGGCCCTTCTTCTGTTCCTCAAAGTCCTTCTTGTCCGCAAATGGGAGCGTGGCCTTCGCTTTCTTAATCGCCTCGATCGTGAACTTCGAGGGGGCTTTGCCCTTGGGGTGAAAGTGCCCCTTTAGCGGGGCCGCGGGTTGGCCGAGGACGGTGCTCCCTTCGAGGAGCATGTGGCCGGCTACCGCGAATGCCGGTAAAGACTGAACAAATTGTCGGCGAGTTGTCATGCGAAGCGCTCAGAGTGATGTGTATTAGCAACTTTTATCCGTTGATTTCGCATGATGCAAACAGGAAACACGGTTTCCGTTCAGACTCGGAACCTGTCTAACTGGTGAACGTGTTTTACCGCGGATGAGTTGGGTCGAACTCTTCAACCGGTTTTGAGCCATTTCGCGACATCGCACGCGTGATAAGTAAGGATCATGTCCGCCCCCGCTCGACGGATGCTGGTGAGAATCTCCATTGTGACGCGGCGCTCGTCGATCCAGCCGTTGGCGGCCGCGGCTTTCACCATTGCGAACTCACCACTGACGTTGTACGCCGCCACGGGCACCGCGAAACGTTCCTTGACCCGGCGAATGATGTCCAGATAAGACAGGGCGGGTTTCACCATGATCATGTCCGCCCCTTCCGCGAGGTCCAGAGCCACTTCCTTGAGTGCCTCGTCGCTGTTCGCGGGGTCCATCTGATAGGTGTTCCGGTCGCCAAACTGGGGTGGGCTTTCGGCCGCGTCGCGGAACGGGCCATAGAACCCACTCGCATACTTGGCCGCATAACTGAGAATCGGCACCTGCGTGAAGCCCGCCGAATCAAGCCCCGCGCGGATAGCTCCCACCATGCCATCCATCATGCCACTGGGCGCGATCACATCGGCCCCGGCTTTCGCATGGCTCACGCATTGCTCGGCGAGAATCTTCAGTGTGGCGTCGTTATCCACATCATGCTTTCCGCCAACATCGTGCAGGATGCCGCAATGCCCGTGATCGGTGTACTCACAGAAGCATTCGTCCGGAATCAGAAGCACATCCGCGCCGAACGCCTTGCGGGCAGCTCGCAACGCCTGCTGCACAATCCCATCTTCGCGTAACGCACTGGAACCAGTCGCGTCCTTGTATTCCGGAATACCAAAGAACATGAACGATTTGATGCCCAACTCGCGAGCGGCCGCGACTTCTTCCATGAGCGTATCGACGCTGAGTTGATAGTTGCCGGGCATGGAGCGAATTTCCTGTCGCACGCCTTTGCCGGGGCGAACGAACAATGGAAGGATCAAGTCGCGGGCGGATAACTCTGTTTCGCGCACCAACTCGCGCACGAGCGGGTTGTAACGCAGCCGGCGCGGCCGGGCGGTGGGGAAACCTGGAGAAGGTACGGCGGAATCGGTATGTGGGTGGTTCATACTCACAAGTTTATGCTCTGTGGGCTTCGTCTGGACATGGCGTTCGCAGATCGGCATATATTCGCGAAAACCTGTCGCAAGTCGAGGACTTCGTATGCGTGCGGTGTGGGTCGCCGTTGCGGTGATTCTGGGAATGGCGAGTCTGGCCCTGGGGCAAGACGTGCTACCCCCCATTGTTCCCGCGCCTCAAGTGGAACCGGTGTTGGCGGGTGGGCTGGAGGTTTCCCGCCCACTCACACCGGTCGCGGTTCCCAGCGAGCCTGCGCAATCTCAGACACTGGTTCAAGCACCAAAGCAAGAACCAGTCGAGGCGGTGCAGCGAGTGGAGGAACTGGGAAAGCACACTGAATCGCCACGCGGGCCGTTGGGGCCAAGCTGGAATGAGTATGCGTACCTTCTGTGGTGGCCGAAAGCACACCCGGTGCCACCGCTCGTGACCGCCAGCCGAATCGGAACACCGCCCATTCTCGATAACTTCGACACGCTCTTGCTCGTGGGTAATCAGGCGATCGACAACCCCGATTTCTCCGGCGGTCGTTTCAAAACCGGCTGGGCGATCAACAACGAAGAAACGCTCGGCTTCGAGATGGTGTACTTCTTCCTGGGCAGCCGCACGCAGAAAGCTTTGGTTAATGCCATCGATAACCCGCGTATCGGCGCGCTGGGTTTGCCCTTCGTGAATGCCATCACCGGCGAGAACGATGTGTTCCTCACTGCCGCACCCGGTGTCGCGTCCGGTTCGGTTTACACAACCACAACAACGCGCGTTCAAGGCGCGGAAGCGAACTTCGTTGCGAATGTTCATAATGGAAGTTGCGTGAAGCTGAACGGATTACTCGGCTACCGGTTCCTGCAAGTTCATGAAGGGTTAACCGTCGAACAGTTGCGATTTGCCAACGGTGGCTCCACGACGATTTACGACGAATTCAACGCGCATAATCGTTTCCACGGCGGACAACTCGGGCTGAATGCGGATGTGTCGATGGGTGCGGTTTACTGCGAACTCGGTGCCAAGGTCGCACTCGGGCAAACGTATCAGGTGGTGCGGATCGATGGGGCCACGGCAACGGCGGCGGGCGTCACCACACCCGGCGGTGTGTATGCCCTTCCTTCCAATATTGGGCGTTACAGTGCGGGCATCTTTGCCGTGGTGCCCGAAGGTTCGATCAAGTTTGGCGTGAAGTTAAGCGACTCGGGTCGCTTCTATGTTGGGTACAATTTCCTCTATCTCAGCGATGCGGTGCGGCCGGGCGACCAAATTGATACCGTGCTAAACCCTGCTAACATTCCCGCACTGAATTCCAACGGGGGTTGGATTCCGCCCGATCGCCCTCGCGCACTGTTTAACCGCTCCGAGTTCTGGGCACAGGGACTGGTGTTCGGCCTGGAAACTCGCTACTAAACGGAGACGCCACGGTTCGTGGCGTCTCATCTTCATTCGCTCTTCGCGAAATAGTCTTGGCGAGAATCGCAGGCAGAGTGGTGCAATCAGGCCGCGTACGCCCGCTCCGCTGCGGCCACACCCGCACCGGGTTCAACCTTCACTCCCGCTGAATGTAACACCACTTCCAGCGCTGCGAGCACCTGGAACACGCAGTTCGGCCGGCTGTTGTGGCCCATGATGCCGATTCGCCACGCCTTCCCCTTGAAGTCGCCCAAACCGCCACCGACTTCGATGCCGAAGTCGGTGAGGAGTTGCTTGCGACCGGCCATATCGTCCACACCCGCCGGAATTCGCACGGCGTTGAGTTGCGGAAGGCGACAACCTTCGGCCGCCGTGTATTGCATGCCGAGCGCTTCTAAGCCAGCCTTGAGCGCCAAATGATTGCGAACATGCCGCGCAAACCGCGCCTCCAACCCTTCCTCCAACACCAAACGCAACCCTTCACGCAGTGCGTACACCATTGTGATGGGTGCGGTGTGGTGATAAGCCCGATCGCCGCCCCAGTAAGACATGATGGTGGTGAGATCCAGATACCAGCTTTGCACCTTGGTTTTGCGTGATTTAAGCGCATCCACGGCGCGCGGGCTAAAGCTTACCGGTGATAAGCCCGGCGGGCAACTTAGCCCTTTCTGCGAACAACTGAACGCCGCATCGATTTCCCATTCATCGAGTTTCACCGGCGTGCAACCTAACGAAGTGACGCAATCGGTCACCAGGAGCGTATCGAACTCGTGGCAGAGTTTGCCGATTTGCGAAACATCCTGGCCGGCACCGGTCGAAGTTTCGGCGTGGACGATTCCCAGCACCTTGGGCCGCACCGTCTTGAGCACATCACGGATCGTCTCAAGGTCGAACGTCTGGCCCCACGGAGCTTCCTTGACTGTGACCTGTGCACCGCAACGCCCCGCGATATCCACCATTCGATTGCCGAAATAACCCATGGTGCAAATCACGGCCTTATCGTCGGGTTCAAGCAAGTTCACGAGGCACGTTTCCATGCCCGCGGTGCCTGTGGCCGAGACCGGAAAAGTGAGCGCGTTATTGGTTTGATAAACAAGCCGCAACATTTCTTGCGTCTCGTTCATGATGGTTAGAAACTGCGGATCGAGGTGACCCAGCAGCGGCGTGGTCATGGCCGATAGCACGCGCGGGTGAGCATCGCTTGGCCCAGGGCCAAGGAGGAGCCGCGGCGAAGGATTAAGCTGACCGGGAAGGCTGGACATTGGGAGATCGGGGATTGGAGATTGGGAATCGGTAATGGAAATCAACCCGCACGCGCAAACGCGACGCCGGGCGGAGCGATCATGCGGAACGCTCGATCACTAGCTTACTGACCGCTTTGAATTGCGGATGGGTCGAATCGCAAAGCCACTCGAATGCGATGGCTTCCACGGTTGTTGGTATGGCCCCCGCCCGTTCGAGCCGGCGCAGTGCGGTATCGTGGTCGATGGTGGCACGCGAAGCCAAAGCATCGACGGCGAGATGCACGTGCAAACCCGCCGCGAGTACATCCAGAACGGTCTGGGCCACGCAAACATGTGTTTCCATGCCGACCAAAATCACATGCGGCCGGCGGAGCATCTCCAGTTCTTCCAGGAATGTGTCCGCCCCGCAGCAACTGAAGGACGTTTTCGCGGGAACCGGCGGCGTGAGTCGCACCGCGATTTCTACCGTGGTCGGGCCAAGCCCTTTCGGATATTGTTCGGTTGCCATCACCGGCACATCCAGCAGTTTGGCCACATCTACCAAGAAGCCCACATTGCGGACCAACGCACTGGCACCGGGCATCTTTGCGAGCAACTTATCCTGGACATCGATAACAACGATGGCAGTGCTTTCGGAACGGAGCCGCTTAACGGTTGTGGTCATGGCGTGTGCCCGATGTTTGTTGAAATAATCCGAATGCCAAGTCGCGGGACAACGGGGGCTATCGCGCGTGCGACCGTTGTTCCAGTTCACGCAAGCCGGCGTCCAGAATCTTGAGTCGCTCGGGGGAAAGCGTCTCGCCGCCAAAGCGGACTTCATAATATGCCTCGGCCCATGCGGGTGGCACGCTCGCCACAATAGCAGTGGCTTGGTCGATATGCAGCGAGTCGGCCGCGCGAGCCGCGAACTCTCTCGGCGTCTCTTCGGGCATGGGCGATAATCCACGTGCGGCCAGTACGGCATAGAGTTGGTTCAACAACTCGATACCCGGGCCACTTCGATCGGCGGCGCGCAAGCGATTCGCCACACGCCGCCGACGGAATCGCCAGCCCACGAACAAGCCGGCGCTCAGCACCATCGGTGCAATGACCTCGGGTTGCCGACACCAGCCCGTCACACGGTTGATCATGTGTTCGCGTTGTTCCGGCGATGGATTGGTAACGTAATCTCGCACAAGATCCTTCACCCACTCGCGCGCCTTGACCGCCCACTTCTCGTTGGATTGCGACGTGGTGACTTCTCGATCGGGCGTGGGGTCGAGTGTGCGCCAGCAACTGAGCGGGCGGTTGAGTGCCCCCGGAGGTGGAGGTTCGAAATCCGTGATCAAGACATCGACCCATGCGTGGGCATTTTCCTGCCGCACGACGAATCGCCCCGGTTCACCGCCCGGCTCCCAGCCCTTGAAGCCCAACACCAACACGGCCGGAATACCTTGCGAGCGCAGCAAGAGTGCCAACCCCGATGCGAATCGTTCGCAGTGCCCCGCCTTGGTATGGAACAGGAACTCCTCGATCGGATCGAGATCCGTATGAGAGCGACGCAGATCGGTTGTGTAAACGAATTCGGACGAGTTCGCGAGGTGCGACGAAAGCGATCTCGCGATCACGTCGTGGAATTGCCGACGCGGAAGCTGGGTGACAATGTCGCGATAATCCTTCGGCAACACACCGTCTTTAACGAGTTTCTCCAAATATTGATCGGCATACTCTTTCACTCGCGGAACGGGGTTGTGCGTCAACGGGCGGATGTGGGTGTTCCGATCCGGGTCGGTTATCTGGAACACCGGAGACAAATTCGGTTGAACATTGGGTTCCCATACTTGCACGTATTCGTGTGCGGAACCTGTGGGCCGACGGGTGGTCCAGAGAAATGAACCGTCGCCCACCCAGAGCCAGCCTCTTGGCCCGGCGGCTGTGAGTGTGGCCACAGGCGGTGCCTGGTTAGGTTCCCAAATAACCGGCTCGGCCAGAAATTGCGCGGGGAGTTCCCAAGGAACTGCGAACGTGATCAGACATTGTTGGTCGCTCAATTGTGGCGGTTCCCACGGAGATACCGACGCCGTGGCCCCGCTGATACTGGGAAGTGGCGAATCGCCCGATTGCCATGTGCCGTTCGCATACTGCCGAAGCACACGACCTCTCCAGAGAATGTCGGGCGGTAACGTGGACCTTGGCCCTTTCGCGTCTTCCGCGAAGAACTCGAACGCCGGAGCCGGATTCCCTTCCAGGTTTCCAGTATGGTTGAGATTCACCATCTGGTCTGCTGCGAACCCGATTTCCACACGCGGTTTACCGAAGTCGAGTTTGCTTGCTGAGGAAACTGGTGTGTAGAGATAAAGCGGAATCGCAAAGGCCGAAGCAATCAGAAACAGGCCAATTGCGTTGCCCAAACCAAATCGGGGTGGGCCATTCACTAATACCCCATCCAACGGCGGCGGCGATGGACGATTCGGGATCAGAGGAATCGTGCCCGACGAGCGATGCAAATAGAACAACATAAGGGACCAAATCGCAACGACGGCATAGATCCCAATCAGCACAAATGAAACCGTGTCTTCCGTCATCGCCCCGCTCAAACAAACCGCCACCAACCCGGCCCCTTGCAGCGCCCAGTAATCCCCCACATGCTTTTCGCGGCGAGCCAACTTGGCCGGCATCAATGTCATGAGCAACGGGCCAAATAGTGCGACGATCAGCAACTGAAGCGGGACTTTGCTCATTTCCTGCTTCTGGAACGACTTCAGCAAGTGATAACCAGCCCACACCAAATTCCCCAGGCCAACGACTAACCCCAACCGATTGGCATCGGGAATTGTGAGGAGAGGAACGCGCCCTTCAAGTTGGTACAGAACGATGAGCGCGGTAATCACACCGGCTGCGATGTAGGGCACTTCAGGAAACAATTCGTGTTCTGCGTAGCCCACGCACAAACACGCCAGCGCGAGAGTCGCATACAGGCTCAGTCGAAAGGTAGAGTCTGTTGGCATATCAGAGAAAAGTGATCGGGGTATCAAGAGTGGAAGAGCGGCACTTGCTCTGGAGGCATCTGCTTCCGGATTCAACCGCTAGTATGGGCCATGATACCACGGAAGTGGGTCGGACGGCGAGAGTGTAATGAAGGGGCGACCGGTGCTTTTTGCGAGAGCATCCGCATACGGTGAATGGCTGCGGCTACTCACCAACACCCGCACGGCGACTGCAATCGGGCGCTCAAAAGATTGTGGCGCGAGCGGAGCAAATGCCTCACTCCCCACCACTGTTGCCAGCGGTTCCAGAGCTTCACGAACAGCCGATTCCGTGGGTGCGAACGTCCACGCGGGGTTGGCATTGCCGGCCAGAGCCAGTGTCACTTTCGTTTCATGAACGCGGTGCCAGGATTGAACGATTGTGGCTGCGAGGCTCAGAGCAGCTTCCAATTGTCGTCGCTGTTCTGGCGTGGGCTGCGGGGGTAGCCAGGGTTCGATTACCAGAATCAGATCGGGCGCGGGAGCGGCATCGTATTCCCGGACCATCAACTCGCGCCTTCGCGCTGAGGAACGCCAGTGAATGGACCGGATGGAATCGCCGGGTCGGTAGACACGCACGCCACGCACATCGGCCGGATCGGTGGTCGCGCGACGCAGCACTTTGCGAGATCGGCCATCGCCCCCCGCCTGTTGCAACAGCCACCTTCGCAAACCGTCAGCATCGATGAGGCCCAGTGGCGGTAGAACGGCGAGTGCTGAGACTGAAGCTAACTTGTCAGGTGCGGAGGTAGTATCGAGCGGTGCCCAACGTTCATAGCGAACGAGGCCAAACGGATGAGAAGACAAAGCGCGAATGCGGCCCGAGTAACTGCCACGCTGCGAGAAAACACGCCTGGCCGTTCCGGTGGTTGAAGCGCGAGACGGGAGCCGCACGAGAAACCAGGACAGGTAAGGGGTTGCGGTTCGATCTTCGACTACTGCTGTAACAGGGTGCCGGCCTACATTGTGAATCGCCACCACAAGAGTGGCCGCCTCGCCAGCATAGATTGGCAATATGGGTAGGCGATTCGCCTTTATCCGCCGAGCATTGCGGCGTGCTTGTATGCCATTAATGACCACCATCGCCATCATGAGATAGGCGAGCAGCAGCACGAGGTTGATGCTTTTATACCAACCGATCCCGGTCATCAGCACGGTGACCCAAACCCACATTAACCCCGCGCGTGTCAGGGCTAATCGGGAAACGTCGGAATCGGCGGACCGTTTCACGTTGGCACTCGAAGTTTCGCAATGATCTCACGAACAACAGGCCCCGCATCGGGGTGGCCGTCTCGGGTCCAACCGCGTGTCACCAGGCGATGTGCCAGGGTTGGTTCCGCCAGCGTCTTCACATCGTCGGGCACCACGTAGTCACGCCCAGAGATTACCGCCATCGCCTGGGCCGCGCGATACAACGCAAGTGCCGCCCGCGTGCTGGCACCGAGCGTAATATCCGGGTGCGTGCGGGTGGTGTTGATCAAATCGAGAATGTAATCGGCGATCGCCGAATCAACTTTCACGCTTCGTGTGAAGGTTTGCAGGGCCAATACATCTGCCGGGGCAATCACCGGCCGCAAGTCGTTGATCTGTTCCCCCACACGGTGCTGAGTCAGAATCGCGCGTTCCGTTTCGCGATCCGGGTAGCCGACCTTCACCCGGAGTGTGAAACGATCCAGTTGGCTTTCCGGCAAGGAATATGTCCCTTCGAACTCGTGCGGGTTCTGGGTGGCCAGCACCAGAAAGGGAGGGCCAAGTTGGCGGGTTACACCATCGACAGTAATCTGTCGTTCACTCATCGCCTCTAATAACGCGGATTGGGTTCGCGGTGTCGCGCGGTTGATTTCATCCGCCAAAAGCACTTCCGTGAATAACGGACCGGGTTGGAAATCGAACTCGCCGGTTTTGTCGCGATAAATGGTAACGCCGAGAAGATCACCCGGAAGTAGATCCGGGGTGAACTGGACTCGGCTAAACTTGCATGCAAGGCTGCGGGCCAATGCCTTGGCGAGAAGTGTCTTTCCAACGCCGGGCACGTCTTCAAGCAGAAGGTGACCATCTGCCAAAAGGGCGATCAGGGCGAAACGAACGACTTCGGTCTTGCCGAGGAACACCTGCCCGATGTTCGACCGAAGTGAATCTAACAAGACCGTATAATCTTTGGGCGAACGCGGGGAATCACTCATACGATGGAACGCCCCTTAACCACTGCTTATTTTATTCCCGTTTCCAAATCCAAGTGCCAAATGAGATCACTCGGGTTTATCGAAAGAGAACGGGTTGCCGCCAATGCCGCCGCGCAGGTTCGGGTTCACGGGTCGGGTGGCCATGGTCTCTTCAGCCGCCTTCAGATCCGCTTCGCGCTCGGCCTGCTCCGTGGCGGTCGCCGCGTCTTCGGCTTCCATCGCAATCGATTTCAAGCTCAGCGACATCCGCCGGCTGGGAACATCGACACTCAAAACCTCGACGTTAACCGATTGCCCTTCCGTTACAACATCCCGCACACGGCGTATACGTTGCGTTGAGAGTTCCGAAACGTGAATTAGCCCTTCGATGCCCGGCTCGATTTCCACGAATGCGCCAAAGTCTGCGGTCCGCGTGACCTTGCCCGTAACACGAGCACCGGCCTTCACTCGCTCCGAGAACTCATCCCACGGACTTGTGGTGAGTTGCTTGAGGCTCAAGCCAATCTTTCGCGCTTCCAGATCGACACGCGAAACCATTACCTGAACTTCCTGACCAAGTTTCACAAACTCCGATAAATCGTTCACGCGTTGCCAGGAGAACTCCGAGGCGGGTATCAGGCCATCGGCCCCGCCAAGATCCACAAACGCCCCGAAGGGCTTGATACTCTTGACAACTCCCTTGCGAACTTCGCCTTCCTTGATCGTGGTCCAGAATTGCTCCGCCTTTTGAGCGCGTTCGCGTTCCAGCACAGCCCTTCGGCTAACGATCAGGTTGCGTTCTTCCTGGTCGCGTTCGACCACCTGCACCTTCATTCGCTGGTTTACGAATTGTTCCAGATCTTCAACGCGATAAAGATCAAGCTGACTGGCCGGCATGAACCCCTTAATACCGTTGACTTCCACGGTGAGGCCGGTCTTGTTCTTGTTCGTTCCCGTGATGCGAGCTTCAACGATCATGTGCATGGCCACGCTGGACCAATCCGTGACCATCTGCGCCGAACCTTCGCGCGTCAGGATTAACAATCCGTTGGCGGGGTCGTAGCGTTCGACATCGAATTCCACCTCTTCGCCCATGGCCGGTGTGCGGCCCTCGAACTGTTGAAGCGGAAGAACGCCCTGGCTCCGCCCGCCAGGCACTTCCACGAACACATCTTTGCCGTGAATGCCAACAATACGGCCCTTCCTTCGTTGCCCCGGAATGGTGCCGGCGGCTTGTGGCTTCTGAATGTTTTCTGTCTGGGCGACGGTGCTCTCGACACTGAACCCGGTCATCGCCTGGTTCAGTTCTTCCTCAATCATCGCATCGAGTTCGCGATTATTGGGTTTGAGTCCGCCGAACTCACGCCGCTCTAAATTCTGCGGCATGCCACCGGGGTTCAACGGCTTATCGCCTTTAGGGAAAGGCTTATCCCCTTGCGGGAATGGGCGTGTCGCGCCGCCGGGGCGTGGACCGCCCGGTCGCGGTGGTCCGCCGCGACTGTTACTGCCCGGTCCGTTCGGAACGCCCGGCCCGCGATAGCCCGTGCTGGGCGGAACGGGGGCTGCCGGCTTGGCTGGTGTTACTGGCGAAGCGACCGGTGCCGTTGCAGTCGCTTCCGATTGGGCGGTGTCCGCTTGGGTTGCACCGGCTTGGGTTGTATCCGCAACCGGTTCCGGTGTTGGTGGCATTGCGGGAGTCGGGTCGCTCATGATGGTTCTCCGTTAAGGTGAGCCTATCAGTTGGAGCGTTATGCGACAACGGAACACGACTGGCACCGCTCGCCGTGGGTTCTAGAATCCCCGGATGTTAAATGCCAATCGACGGCGGCTCTGGCTCGTCGTCAAGTCACTGCTCGCCATTGCCATTCTCGTGGGTGTCGCACGCCATTTTGCGGGTATTCTCAACGATCCACAGCTTGATTTCTCGCGGTTTCACTTTCGCGTCGAGCTACTGATCCCCGCCGGGCTTTTGTACCTGTTGGCCCACATTTGCTGGGGAACCTTCTGGGTGCGGTTGCTGCACGGGCAAGGGATTTCGGTGTCGTGGTATACGGGAATTCGGGCGTATTTTGTGAGCCAGTTTGGAAAATATGTGCCCGGAAAAGCGTGGGTCATTCTGCTGCGTGTCGGTATGCTTCGCCAACATCACGCACACCCGTTTCCCGTAGCCGTGACAGCGACATATGAAACGCTTTGTAGCATGGCGGCCGGTGCGTTACTCGGCGTGATCATGCTCCCGTACCTTGGCGTCTTGCCAGTCGAACTCTCCGGGCAAACGACTGCGCTTGTGGCAGTCGCCGCGTTGCCCGTTGTGCTGGGCGTGCTGAACCACTTCGCGGCGCGCGTTGTCGCCCGGCGACGCGGGCCAGACGCACGGCGGATTCCGGCTCCTTCGCTGTTGTTGCTCACGCAGGGACTCTTGCATGGTGCGTTTGGGCATTGCTTGCTCGGTTTAAGCCTCGGACTCACCATTGCAGCCATCGCGCCCGACCCTCAACCGCCGCAATCGATGTTCACTTCCAACCTGGGTGCGGTCACTATCGCCTATGTTGCCGGGTTCGTCGTGCTGGTAGCTCCGGGTGGCCTCGGGGCGCGCGAAGCTGTGCTGACATGGGCACTCACTCCGCGCTTTATTGCGGAAATGGGTGCCAATGAAGCCGCTGCGCTGGCTGTTGTCATTGCTCTGGTGTTGCGACTTGTCTGGACGGTTGCGGAGGTGCTTCTCGCCCTATGTCTGTATGCTTTCCCGCCAAGTCAGCCGCAGCCGAAACATTCTGCGAACGCGAATCCTCACCCCGGGCCGGCCCTGGGCTAACCACAAAAAACGCCATGCCCATTGATACTGAACCGAATCTGCTTTCGCTCGTTGTTCCCGTGTTCAACGAGGAGGAGAGCCTTCCCGCACTCTTTGCCGAGATCGCGGAAGTGGCCCAGGGTTTAGGCACCTCGTTCGAATTGATTCTGGTGGATGATGGCAGCACCGATGGTTCGTGGAACGCCATCAGCAAGCTGGCGGAACAGGATCGCCGCGTTCGCGGCATTCGCTTTCGGCGGAACTTTGGCAAAGCGGCAGCACTGCAGGCCGGATTTCAGGTTGCACGCGGTTCAGTGGTCATGACGCTCGATGCCGATCTTCAGGACGATCCCCACGAGATCCCCAACTTTCTGTCCGCGATCAATGGCGGGTTGGATGTTGTGAGTGGCTGGAAGAAAATCCGGCTCGACCCGTGGCACAAGACATTCCCGAGCCGCGTGTTTAACCGCATGGTTGGCTGGGTGACCGGCGTAGATCTGCACGATCACAATTGCGGCTTCAAGGCGTATCGCGCGGAAGTGCTACGCGAAATCACGTTGTACGGCGAGATGCACCGCTTCGTGCCCGTGCTGGCGGCAGGTCGCGGCTTCAAGGTTGGCGAACTGGCCATTCATCACCGGCCCCGCAAGTTTGGCCGCTCGAAGTATGGCTGGCAGCGCTTCATCAAGGGGTTCCTCGATCTGGTGACGGTGCACTTCCTCACGCGATTCGGCCGCCGCCCGCAACATCTCTTAGGTTCTTATGGCCTAGGATGTGGTTGCGTGGGTTTGTTCGCGCTCGTAGCCGCGGCAACGCTGCTGGGCTTCGGAATCCTGCGTGGCGATTTCGGAACATTCTGCGGATATCTCGCGCTGGGTCTGGGAACCGCGTTGGTGGTGTGGGGCGGTCAACTGTTCCTGACGGGCTTGCTTTCGGAGTTGATTGTCGCGCGCAAGATGACGGAGCAAGAACCTTACAGCATCGTCGAACGGACACCGGAGAAAGGCTGACACATGCCGGATGTTTCAGAGACTCGCCAGAACGTTTACTTACTCTTGACTGCCGCCGCGGTAGCGATTGCCGCCGCCAAGGTCGTGGGTGCGGAGAACCTGTTCGAGCCGAGCCGATACACGGCACCTTCGCCCGATGGCTATAGCGCCGTGCCGCCCGATCCGCCTCGCACCTGGCCCGCGGTTCGTCCGGAACCGGCACCGATGTTCAGTTCCAACGACAAATCTCGCTTCGCCACGATTCGTGCGTTGGTGGACGACGGCACTTATGTGATCGGTCGCCGCGTGTGGCCGGATGGATCGGAACCGAAGAACTACACCAACGAGGGGATTCTTTGGGAGAACCAGTATCGCAGTATCGATGTGGTATTACGCCCGCTGGGCGACAACGCCGATGGCCCGCAGACACGCGAATTCTATTCCAGCAAGCCGCCGCTCATGCCCACGCTGTTGGCAGGGGAATACTGGCTGCTCAAGAAGGTTTTCAACTGGGACATCGTGCGTGATCGCTGGCTCGTGATCCCGGCTATTGTTCTCACCGTGAACGTGATTCCGTTCGCGATCTATTTGCTTCTAATGGCGCGACTCATCGAAGGAGCCGGGAAGACCGACTTCGGGCGGTTGCTCGCATTCACGACCGCAGCGATCGGTACGTTCCTGCTAACATTCTCGCACACCCTCAACAACCATTCTCCCGCCGCGTTTTGCGTGCTCTTCGCAGCTTATCCGTTAGTGCGTGCCATACAAGAAAAGCGCGATATGACTCCGGCCGGATATCTTGGCTGTGGGTTCTTTGCAGCGCTGGCCGCAACCTTCGACTTACCCGCGACGGCGTTTCTCGCCGGCATCGGCTTACCCTTGTTGATCGCACAGCCACGCAACACATTGCTGTTCTTTCTGCCGGGCATGCTGGTACCCCTCGTGGCACTCTTCGCATGCAACTATGCGGCGATGGGCCAACTGCTGCCCGCCTACAACGAGTTCGGCGGGCCGTGGTATCTCTACGATGGCAGCCACTGGGCCAAACGCGGCACCGAAGCGGGCAAAGGAATCGACTTCAACACGGAACCGACGCACGTTTACGCGTTCCACCTTCTCTTTGGCCATCACGGTTGGTTCAGCCTCACCCCGGTGTGGTTGCTCGCATTCGCAGGGCTCGTCGGGTTGGGAATCCGCAGTGCGGCCGATGTTCGCAAGGTGTTCAAGAAATCGACGGGCACCGGATGGACCGCAGAAATGTTCGCGGCCATGACGATCGTGGTGTCTGTCACCGTGTTCGCATTCTATCTTTCACGAACGCAAAGCTACAACTACGGCGGCTTCACAAGCGGGCCACGCTGGCTGTTCTGGCTCATTCCGCTCTGGGTGTTAGCAGTGCCGCGATCCGCGGATTGGCTCGCGGGTTCACGCACCGGCCGCATCGTGTGTGCCATACTCCTTGCGTTTTCGGTGTTCTCGGTCTTTTACCCCGCATGGAACCCTTGGCGGCACCCGTGGATTCTGAACTTATTGGAATACACCGGTTACTTACGGTACTGACAGGATGAGCGAACCCACACCGCAACCCGAACCGATCAACCCTCCGCCGCTCGTTCTTCGAGTGCAACCGCGGAAGCCCCGCCCTGGGTTCGCCGAGGCGGTGCTGTGGTGTGTGGTGTTCGTTCTGGTGCAACTGATCGGTGCGATTGCCACATTGGCCGTCGTGTTAATTGCGTTCGGCTTGCGCACCGACGACGCCGCCGGTTTCATTACCGATCAACTCGCCGGGCTTGGTGCGGCCGCAGCACCTCCCACAGCCGATAACCCCACTCCACCCGCCACCCCCGTTGAGATTGGCCAAGCATTTGCGTACGGCATGCTTGTGGCACAAATCGCATCGCTCGGGCTAATTCTGCTCGTTGTTCCGCGAAGAGTGGGAAGCGACTGGAAGCGGCAGTTGGGCATCCGCATGCCCCGCATGTTGCACCTGCTGTTGATGATCCTTGTGGTGCCCGCATTCATGGTGTTGTCGGATGGCTTTCACAAATGGTTCTTGCAGCTTACCGGCGTCACACGCCCCGCGGCGAGTGATGCGCTGAATAGCACGTTTGGCACCGTACCCATTTGGGTTGTGTTCCTCGCTGTGGCTGTGGGGCCGGGTTTAGTGGAAGAACTCTGGTGTCGCGGTTTCCTGGGCCGTGGGTTGTGTGCTCGATACGGCATCCGTGCGGGCGTTTTGCTCACCTCGCTCCTGTTTGGTGTGCTGCACATGGATCCGTCGTATGTGCTTGTCACCGCACTCATGGGCGGCTTCTTGCACTTCGTCTTCTTCGCTTCGCGTTCGATCTGGGTGCCGATTCTGCTTCACACGCTCAACAATGGCCTGGCCATCCTGGTTTCGCTGAACTCGCAGTTGCAGGCAGGCGGCGAACGATACGAACAAGCTTCATGGGAAACGCGGGCCACGGTTGTGCTGGTGGCCTTGGCGTTGCTCATCTCAGTGGGCGTAACGATCTGGTCGAGCCGCTCTATGGTTGTGCGGTCTACCAAGGAACTCTCCGCGAGCGCGAACTGGGAACCGGAATACCCTGGCATTTCCGCACCTCCTTCGAGTGCGAATGCCGAACTAGCTTACCGGGCGTTAAGTCCCGCCGCGTTGTTCGCTACACTGGCTTCCTTTGGTGGGCTGGTTTATGTGCTATCACGAATCTGATGGAGAATTGACCACGCAGTTCGGGTTGCTCGAAAGCACAGACTCCACGTATCGTGAATGAGCGAAAGTTCCCACGGATAGCAAGTTCCCATGTCCAAACTACCGAGTGCATTCCTCGTCGCTCGCCGAGACGATGGCTTCGGTGATGTTTACCCGCTGCACCCTGGCACGCGGTACACAATCGGCCGCGCCGCGACATGCAAGATCTCGCTGAAAGATGATCTGTGTAGCCGCGAGCATGCGGAGTTATTCCCGGATATCGGGACCTGGGCGGTCCGCGATTTGAGTAGCTTGAATGGGACGCACGTGAACGGCGAGCCAATTCGCGGGGAACGCTCGCTTCGACCACTCGACGAAGTTCGCCTGGGCCGAACGCGATTGGTATTCGTCGATGAACTAACGCAACTCCCGGACGCACCCCAACCGCCCGCAACACGCACGGAAAAAGGCGACGGGCTTGAAATCCGCAAGCGACTCGGCCAAACCCGCTACCAACCTGCAGCCATCGAAGTAGACGAAGATACGCACGCGGAAATGCGTGTCGCACCGCCACAAGCCATTTCCGTGCTGTATCGGCTGGCGCTGGATATGGCCGGCGCGGCGAACCCGGAGGAACTCTGCGAGTTGGTCGCCGATGCGATCTTCCGCGCAACACCGGCGGAAGTTGCCGCGGTGCTATCGCTGAAAGAGGGGAAGGAATTCGTTCCAGTGGTGCATCGTTCGCGGGCGATGAATTCCCAGACCTACCACAAGGTCTCTAACTTCGTGAGCCACGAGGTACTTTCAACCAAGCAAGCCGTGCTGGCGGAGAACGTTGCCGCCGACCGCACGCTCATGAACCGCGATAGCATTACCGAATTGAAAGTCGCGAGTTTGATCTGTGCACCGGTCATGTTCGAGAATCAGTTTCTCGGTTTGGTTCACCTTTACCGCACCGCTCAACAGGGCCCGTTGAACGCTGACGACCTGGAATTCACCCTCGCGGTCGCCCGGCAACTGGGCGTGGTATGGCATCGGCTTCGCAAGCAAGTATCCCTCTCGACGGAACTCCGCAGCCTGAAGGATCAACTGCGCGTCGAGTCCGAATTAGTGGGCGAAAGCACCTCACTCAACACGATTGTGTCGCAAGTTGCACGCGTGGCGGGGACGAAGGCCACGGTGCTCATTCGCGGAGAAAGCGGCACCGGCAAGGAACTTGTAGCTCGCGCCATTCACCAGAGCAGCACACGCCGCGACGCACCTTATGTGTGCCTGAACTGTGCAGCGCTCACGGAAACCCTGCTGGAAAGCGAACTCTTCGGGCACGAGAAGGGCGCGTTCACCGGTGCGACGGAACGCATGATTGGCAAGTTCGAGGCTGCAGACCAAGGGACAATCTTTCTGGACGAGATCGGCGAAATGTCGCTCTCCACGCAGGCCAAGTTCCTGCGTGTGCTGGAAGGGCATCCCTTCGAACGAGTAGGCGGCAACACGGCCATCAAGGCCGATGTGCGAGTTGTGGCGGCCACGAATCGCTCGCTCGAAGAAGCCGTTCGAGCCGGTACGTTTCGCCGCGATCTCTTCTTTCGCTTGCAAGTCGTCCAACTCGACATGCCACCGCTACGCGACCGCCTGAGCGACATTCCGATTCTGGCTGAACACTTTCTCAAACGATTTGTGCGAGAAACGGGCCGCAAGATCCGCGGCTTCACCCCGCTTGCGCTCGAAAAGCTCCAGGGGTATCAATGGCCGGGTAATGTTCGTGAGTTGAAAAATGTGATCGAGCGAGCCGTGGCGTTGGGCACCGGATCAATGATCGATGGCCCGGACATCTGGCTTTCGGAACTGGACCTGAGCAACTCCGACTCGGGCACGGGAAGCGGCCAACCTTATAAACCCGAATCGTTGGATGATTTGGAGAAGCGACACATTCTGGAAACATTGAACCATACGGACTGGAACAAATCGCAGACGGCCACGATCCTGGGAATTGAGCGTTCAACGCTCGATCGGAAGATCAAGTCTTATGGCTTACTGCGGTAGCCGCGTGCGGTCGGCGCGGCATTCATTCACGTTGGCCGTTTCAGCTTCTTCACGAACTTCGCCAGATCCGCCGGCAGCGGCATGGCCCAGTGCAATTCGGCTCCCGATGCGGGGTGCGTGAAGCCAAGTTCCGTGGCATGCAGCGCCAGTCGCGGTGCTCCGCTTTTGTCTTCGAAAAGTGTGCCGTCGCGCCGCTTGCAATACACCTTATCGCCACACACCGGATGCCCGCCCTCCGAGAGATGAATGCGAATCTGATGCGTGCGACCCGTTTCCAGTCGGCACGAAAGAAGCGTGAAACCTGATAAGCGTTCTTCCGTGGCAATGTGGGTCGTTGCTTCCTTCCCCACGTCAGGAAGTTGCGTGCTCCCACGCCGACCGTCGCCCCGGTCCGGGACCAGATGCGATGTGATCGTGCGATCGGAAAGATAACCGGGAACCACAGTCAGATAACGACGAATGACGGTGTGTTTGCGGAACTGCAGCCCCAACTCGCGTTCCGCCAGCACCGAACGCGCGAACGCCACCAGCCCACTCGTTTCTTTATCCAACCGATGCACGATACGCAGGCGGGGCAAGTCCCGAGCCTGCCGACCAAGTTGTTTAGCGATCGCCCATTGCGTGAGGTCTTCCAGTGTGGGGTCCAGTTCACGCCGCTGTTCAGACCATTCCAGTTCCGCCGGGTGCCGCACCGTGTTCACGCCTGCGGGCTTCTCTACCACCACGACATGTTCATCCAGATGGCGAATCACGAGCCGTTCGGGATGTGCGACACGTGGCAACGGCCGCGGTTGGTCAAGAAGCACAACCACTTCGTTTTCTTTGAGTCTTCTGGCGTCATCCGAACAAATCGAGTCGCCCACTTTCACGCGGCGTGCGGCAATGAGCTTGCGTACCTCGTTCCACGTTACGTCGCCCAGGCGCGACCGCAACACCTTGGCGAGAGTATGGCCGGCTTCAGGAGGTATCACAGTAAAAGGCGGAATAACAGGCATCGATTATTTCTCGGTTTCTTCTTCGCCATCATCGCTATCGCCGAAGTCCATGTCGTCCCAGTTTTCATCCGGGTCGGGAATGTCCATGTAGGCCCCGCAATGCGGGCAATTCTCGGTGGTGCCCATGGCGGTGGCGGGCCATTCGGATGTTTTGCCGCACTCTTCGCATTCGGCGGTCATCGTGCCGGTGCGGTTGGCTCGCCGATCCCGCACCGATTTCACCGCCGACGCCGCGACCGCGCTATCGAGTAACTCTTTGGCTTCCGCAATCTTGGATTCTTCGATCACGCGAATCTGCAATTCATTAGGAACGACCGCATCGGACATACCAGTAATGGGCATCGATTCTGTGTGCATCGGCGTCGAGATCACTTCAGCAGTAATCCCTTTCGAACTGAGAAGACCCAGCACAGCGTCGGCCACTTGCGTGCTCTCGGCCACGAATACCGTTCGCGGATCATCCGCCATCTTTAGCCTCCGGGAGAGTTGTTCGGTTGAGGTCTGCGGCCCGGCTTGTGGCGGCGAGTTTGCGATGCCCGCCCCGGCCGATAGCCCTTCGGTTTATCTGGTTTAGGAACTGTATGGTAATGGTCCGCATTCGCCTGTCGGCGGCCGTTCCAGGTGGCAGTATTTGACCGCTGCTACTTCTCGGTGCCCTACTTATCCTTCGCAGGCTCGCGGAACACCCGTTGGGCGAAGTGGTAGAGATCGCTCTTCCACACTTTGAAATCATGCGCGCCACCGGGTATGACGCGGTATTCGTGGGGCACCTTGTTCTCGTCGAGCATCTTGTGAACGCCCTCACTGATCCGGAACAACCCGTCTTTGTCGCCGCACGCCAGGTACAGCAACTTTAACTTCTTGGCCGCCTCCGCGTGGTCTTTGATGAGGTCGGCGGGACGTTTGGTGTTCGGGGCAGAGGAAAAGCCACCCACCCAGGCGAACGTGTCGAGGTTGCCCAAACCGAAATTCAGTGACTGCCCGCCGCCCATCGAGAGGCCGGCCAGCGCACGCGATTCGCGGTCGGCTTTCAATGGGTATGTTTTCTCAATAAATGGGATCAGATCGGTGAGCAAGTCTTTTTCAAAGGTGGCGAACGCGGGCGATTGTTTGGGGATCGGATCGCGTGCGGTCAAGTCCTTGGACGCCCGGCCATTCGGCATGACGACAATCATCGGCACCGCCTTCTTTTCGGCGTACAAATTGTCGAGGATCACATCGGGCGCGCCACCGCGACCCCACTCGTTCTCGTCGCCGCCGATGCCGTGAAGGAGGTACAGGACCGGATACTTCGTGTCCGGACTAAATCCCGGTGGGGTGTAGACGCGGGCCTTTCGCTTGATGCCCACCGTCTTCGAATCGTACTCGACGGTCGCCAACTTGCCGCGGCCGATGCCGTCCTGCTTCTTGTCGTAGCCCTTGGGCGGATCAGGGAACTGCTCCACCTTTCCGTCCTTTTTTCCATTGCCCGGTTGGGCCAGGGCGGACGCAATCGGACACACGATTAAGGCACACAGCGTGACTGCGAGAATGCGGTTGATCATGACTGATCTCTCGGTTGAGGTCCGCGGCCCGGCTTGTGGCGGCGAGTTTGCGACGCCCGCCCCGGCCGATAGCCCTTCGGTTTATCTGGTTTAGGAACTGTATGGTAATGGTCCGCATTCGCTGCCGCATTGGCTTGCTTGCGGCGGGCTTCGATCGCTTCTTTCGGGGGCTGTGCCTGGATCAGTCCTTCGCAACCGCCGATCAAGTCGGAACGCCCCGCCTGGATCAACGCTTCTCGCACCTCGCATCGTTTATCGCCCGCAACCTCGATCACTCACGTTCGCTGGGCTTCATTGCCCATGCGTGAGCGGAGAGTAGAGCAACTTTGTTCCTCGCGCAAGTGGTTTGTTTGGTGCATGTAAAACCCCGGCTCGATGCCCGGGTAGTGTTTTGCCGTGGTGTCAGTTCGTTGCGCTCATGGCATCTTGGAGCGCGCCGTTGCGGTCGATGCTTTGAACGGAACCGCTATGCCACTTCGGTGAGAGAGTGGTCGCTGTCCTTCTGTCCCATCGCGGCTTGTCGGGCTTCTCAGCCTCCTTGAGTTTCGCGATGTCGAGGACCAAGATACCACTGGGCATCGTCACCAGCACCCAACGGTCATGAGCAACCTCAGCGTCCACGGCCTCCATCGGAATCGTCAAGATCGGTGATTCCTGCTGTGGCGGTTGGCCTTTCCCGAACCCGTCGAGCAACCCAGAGATCGCGTGAAGCGCCTTGCTGGTCAGCACGAACAGATAACCTCCTGCCGACAGCACGCGGTAGGCGGTTCCCTCCACCGACTTGAATTTGATGGTCGGCGGATTGACCGCCTCTCGGATGTCGTCGAACAATATCAGGGTGCCATCCCTGCCCATTGCCACCGCCGAAGCGCTGTGGTCGCGTGGCCCGACCGTGCAGAGGTCAACTACATCGAGCCCGCTAAACGTTTTGGTGTGGAGTGTCTTGTTGCCCTCGCCATCCGCGAAGTCGAGGACTCCGACGCCCTGACGCCGGAGGGCGCATGCGAGTAAGTGCTGACCATCGGGAGCCTGCTGGCTGACCACCCAGTACACGTAGACCTGCGGGTTGCCGCCCGTGATTGTGACCCCATGAGCCTCGCCCTCCTTCGGCTTGCACAACATCATCCCCTGAAGCCCCAGGGGCGCGACGAAGTAGCCGTTAGTCGACGTGATGATCCCGTGTGCCCCGACGGGGAAGTGCGCACCGAACACCTTCTTCCCACCGTCCCTCGGCAGTGTCCAGATCCACACATCGTCGCGAGAGGTGGCTGCGACGAATTGACCCAGTACCGCAACGCCATTGATGGCCTCGCCAGACATCACAGCTTGCTTCATGCCGAAAATCGGCTCCCAGCGCTCGTTGAAAAAGCGGATCCCGCCGTCCTCGATACCGAGGCAGAACGCATCGGTACCAACACCGACGGCGCAAGACACCTCGAAGTCTTCGAACTGGCGTGGGGTAATCTCGGTCATGCGTGTTTCCCCTTCCAAAGCCTTTTGCGTTGCCGCGCGGTAATCAGCCCAACCTCTTCCAATCGGGCGAAGATGGCTTTCGCGGGGCGCATATTCTCGCCATTCCTGTTCTCCGGAGCGGTGTGGTTGACCGCCCAGATCGGGTAACCGTGCCAGGGGACGCCTTCCCTGGCGTAGGGAAACTCAGCTACTTGCTGGTCCCAAGTGCCGAGATCGCGTAACTCTCCCGCCTCGTTCAGCACACAGTACAGCCATCCGCCCCCGTCCGCAACTTCGTGCCAGTCCGCCTCGTCGAACACGTAGAACTCGTCGTTCCGGCTCAGGTCTTCCACCCAGCGGGCGTCCGTCGGTGACCCACCACCATGGTGCTTTGGGGAGAAGAGATACCGATACTTGCTCCGGCGGGTCGGTTCCGAGTGTTCCGGGTCACTTCCCATACCGAGGATCCGAGAGGTGAAATGGAAGTATCGCCGACATTCTACCGCGTGAGAGAATCATTGCGCATGCAAGAGCAGGGCATCACGAATTTCTTCTCACTGTCCGACGTTGCCGCCCTTCTTCCCCTGCCGTCGCTTGGCCGTCTTCCGGTCAGGCCGGTAGCCCTTGTTCGGCAAGCCGCGTTCGCCGGGTTGCTCGCCCTTGGCGGGGTTGGCGACCGAGTGGTAATGATCCCCTTTTACATTGGCTTGTCGGCGGCGGGCTTCGATCGCTTCCTTGGGTGGTTGAGCGGGAATGAGTCCTTCGCAACCGCCGATCAAATCGGAACGCCCCGCCTGGATCAACGCTTCTCGCACCTCAAAGTAATTCTCCGGCTTGAAGAACTGCATCAGTGCCCGCTGCATCTTCCGGTCGCGCAGATTCTTCGCAGACTGCACCGGCTTGTTCGTAAACGGATCAATGCCCGTGTAATACATGCACGTCGCGATGTCGAACGGGGCCGGGATGAAGTCTTGCACCTGATCGGGGCGGTAGCCGTTGCGTTTCAGATACAACGCGAGGTCGATCATCTCGTTAAGGTCTGACCCCGGATGGCTAGCAATGAAGTATGGGATGATCTGCTGCTTGGGCTTCCCCGCTTCCGCCGATGCTTCCTTGTACTGCGTCGCGAACACACCGAAGTTATCGACCGATGGCTTCTTCATCAGTTCGAGAACCTTCGGGCTGGTGTGTTCAGGAGCGACTTTGAGCCGGCCGCCGGTGTGGTGTGTCGCCAGTTCGCTAACGTATTCCGGCGAAAGCTGCGCCAGATCCATGCGAATGCCCGACGAGACAAACACTTTCTTGATTCCTTCCACTTCCCGCACTTGCTGCATCAGTTCGATGAGCGGCCCGTGATCGGTGCCCAGCAATTTGCAGATCGTTGGGTGAACACACGAGAGCCGCTTACACTTTGCCTCCACCTCGGGCCGCGTGCAACGCATGGTGTACATGTTCGCGGTCGCGCCGCCAATGTCTGATACCACACCCTTGAAGTCTGGGTGAACCGCGAGTTGTTCCACCTCTTTTAGCACCGATTCTTGCGATCGATTCTGGATAATGCGCCCCTGGTGGGCCGTGATCGAACAGAACGTGCAACCGCCAAAGCAGCCACGCATGATGGTGACCGAATCTTTGATCATCTCATGGGCAGGAATCGGTTCGGTGTACGACGGGTGCGGTTGGCGAGTGTATGGCAGATCGAAGATCGCGTCCATTTCCTGCTGCGACAGCGGCAGTGCCGGTGCAGTCTGAACGACGGCCTGGCGATCATGGAATTGCACCAGAGTCGCAGCGTTGAAGGGATTGGTATTGGTGTGGATGATGCGCGTCGCCAGCGCGAACTGCTGCTTGCTATCGCGAACTTCTTCAAACGATGGCAGAACTTCGCATTTCCCTTCGCCCAGTTCCGGATGTTTGGCGAACTCCTCCGATTCCTTGGCACCCAACGCGTAAGCGATGCCCCGAAGATCGCGCAAGTCTCGTATCGTTGCGCCGGCTGCCATCCGATTGGCGATCTCCACGATGTTCTTCTCGCCCATGCCGTACACCAGCAAATCGGCTTTGCTATCCAGTACGATGGAACGCTTAACGGTGTCGGACCAGTAATCGTAATGGGCCAACCGTCGGAGCGATGCCTCGACGCCGCCGGCAATCACGGGCACGCCGGGGAATGCTTCGCGTGCGCGCTGGCAATACACCAGCGTGGCACGATCGGGGCGAAGACCGATACGCCCACCCGGCGAATAGGCGTCGTCGTTGCGGACTTTCTTGTTGGCGGTGTAATGATTGATCAGCGAATCCATGTTGCCGGCGCTGACCGCGAAGAACAGCCGCGGTTGGCCGAACTGTCGCCAAGCTTCGCACGACTTCCAATCAGGTTGGCTCAGAATGGCCACGCGATAACCTGCTTGTTCCAGCACGCGGTGCAAAATCGCCATCGCAAAGCTGGGGTGATCGATGTAGGCATCGCCAGTTACAAACACCACATCGACGTAATCCCAACCACGCTCTTGCATCTCGCGGTTGGTGGTGGGGGCGTGTGGCGCGGCGTAGCGCTCGTTCCAGAGTGGCAACGACAGGCGTTTGGGCAGGTTCGCGCCAGAAGGATTCGGAGCAGGCATAATTACACAGTTCGCAACGCGGTGTTTTCGATCGTGCCATCGAATTATAGCAGTTGAATGATCGGATCGGTATTGTTCGGTATGGCACCAACCGCTGCGATGCTAAGATGTCGCCGTTATCGCGCGAAATCGCACGAAAGCCCTTATCAAGAGGTAGGCCCCGTGGAAGTGATTGAATACCGTGGCTGGAAAAATAACCTGCGGCTGGCCAACGAGCATGCCGAGTTGATCGTAACGCTCGATGTGGGGCCGCGAGTGATTTCTTATCGCACTTCGAACGGCGTGAATGTTCTCAAGAACTACAACGAAATGATGGGCAAATCTGGTGAAACTGAATGGCAAATCCGCGGCGGCCACCGCTTCTGGCTTGCACCGGAAGATCTCACGCGAACTTACTTCCCCGATAACCGCCCCGTGAAGTGGGAACCGATTGGCGATCTTGCGGTGCGTTTTACTCCGCCGCCGGAAACCGAATACGGCATCCAGAAAGTGATGGAGTTGCAACTCGATCAGCGAAGTTCGCGTGTGGATGTGAAGTTGCACGTCACGAACATCGGCACCGCATCAACAGAACTCGCACCATGGGGGCCAACCGTGATGGCACCCGGAGGCGTGGAGATCATTCCATTGCCGCCCAAGAAAAACCACCCGCTGCACCCCAAGAACGCGAAGTCGCCAGCCGACTTCGCACCCAATCAAGAGCTGATTCTCTGGCCATACTTCGACTTCGCCGACACGCGATGGACGTTCGGGAATCGCTACATCTTCCTGCGTCAGGATGTAAACAAGGGGCCAACGAAAATTGGCCTCGCACACCGCATGGGTTGGGTGGCGTATCTCAATTCCGGGGCACTGTTCGTCAAGCGTTTTGACTACCGCGACGGTGCGGTTTATCCCGATCGCGGCACCCGCTACCAAACCTTCTCAAATGAAGATATGCTCGAAATGGAGACCGTCGGCGAATTGGTAACTTTGCCGCCGGGCAAATCTGCACAACTGATTGAATCGTGGGAACTGTTCGATGGCGTGCCGCCCATTTCCTCCGAAAATGATGCTGATCGCGTGCTCATGCCACTCATTGAGGGGCGGTGAGGTCGCATCGCACTTTTTGTTGGCTTAGGCGATTGTCGGGGATGCTTACACTCTTGCGAAAGAAACAGGATTCCCATTCCCCACGCCAAAAACCCGCCATAGGAGCTGACGCAAACCCGTTTCTTCCACCCGCTCCAGGGCCTCGGCAACCGTAACCCAGGCCCGTTCGCGTTGGTTCTGTTCCGGCCAGATCACGCGGGCTTCCACCACGCGCATGCGATAGATCAATACATGGTGTTGGCGATCGAACTTCTCATATACATAATTGCCAAGAGGCTCTGGCTCAATCGCACCAACCAATCCGGCTTCTTCCCATGCTTCGATCAGTGCGGCTTGCCCGGGAGTGTGGCCAGGATCGATCTGACCTTTGGGAAACACCCATCTTCGCCTACTCCGGGAAGTTACCATGCAGAGGCGACCGTCGCGAACCGGGATTACCCCGGCCTGATTCACCCAGATTGGCATGGATGGCACCGATGCTGGAATAACAATAGTTGCTCTTATTCCACCTAATCGGCAGCCCGGGTCAAGTGTCTCTTATCAGGTTCATCAAATCCACATGACCCCGTGAACGATGGGGCTTATCATCTGGTTCATCTTGCGCATTCAGAATAACCGTTGCCAGTTAAGAGTTAATAATGGCCGAAACGCTACTCACTGTCCGGGAATTGATGCAACTGGGGCCTGTCACCGTTCGCCCAGAGATTCCGCTTTCTGAAGCACTGGAGTTGATGAATGGCTTGCGGATTGGAGCACTGCTCGTGTCTTGGAGCGACAACACCATTGTGGGAATCTTTACGGAAAGAGATTTGCTCAAGCGTGTGGAACAGGCAACAGACGACTGGCGCAACTTGCCTGTCTCTGCGTGGATGACACCCGAACCGCACACAATCACCCCTTCGGCAGGGTGGGAAGTGGCACTGGAGATGATGGACCGCTTCCGCGTTCGGCATCTTCCGGTGGTGGAGAATGGTCGGGTGGTCGGTATTCTCTCAGCTCGCATGCTCATGCGTCGCCGAGCGGAATACCTCGATCGCCAGGTTTCCCAACGAACTCGCGCCCTCAAACTGGCCAACGAAGAGTTAATGGCCCGCGACTCCGAGCAGACATACAACCTTCGCGCGGCAGGCCGCTTCCAGGGTCGCTTGCTTCTGCCACATGCGCTCCCCGATTGGCCAGAGCTTCGCTGGGGTTTGCACTACTCTCCACTCGATCATTTGGGCGGGGATTACTACGACACCGCCTACCCCGGACCTGATCTTCTCGGTTTGCTCATCGCGGATGCCAGTGGTCACAGCATCGCGGCGGCACTTGTTGCGATTCTGAGCCGAGCTGCTTTTTCGGAGGTCGCAGGTAGCACATCTTCGCCGGGTGTGGCACTCAACGAGATGAACAACCGCCTGCAAGGGCTGGCCGATGAGCGGTTCGTGACAGCGTTCTATGGCGTACTGAATCGCCGCACACGTGTCTTTACCTATGCCAACGCCGGCCACCCCTACCCACTGCGCTGGGTTGCCGCAACCGGTCGCGTTGAGGAACTCGGGGCACAGGGATTCATGCTGGGAATTATGCCCGGAGAGGAATACCGCGAAAAGGAAGTTCTGTTGGCTCCGGGTGATCGATTGTTCTTCTATACGGATGGATTGATCGAAGCTCGCAATGAAATCGGTGAGGCTTACGGCTCCGATCGTTTCAAGGAGTTCATTACCTCGCAAGGCGCGAAGAGCGCCGATGCCCTCGCTCAGGCTATTCTGGCACACCTCAATGAGTTTCGCGGCACCTGTCCACTCTGCGATGACATTACACTTGTCGTTGCGGAACTGAGTTTGGAATGTGAACTTCTGAAGTTTCCCTGATGAAGTAGACAATGTGAACAGCGTCGGCGGGAATTGCCGCTGTTGCATCGACGACTTCCAGAAACCTACTTCTTACCATTGCGTTTGTCCCAGAGAATCTCCACGTCGTTCGTTTGCTTTGGTCCGGGTGTGCTTCGGCCCTCCACAACATAGCGTTCGAGCAACGTCGCAAGCTCGTTCACTTTCGCGGTCTCGCTCGCATACAAATTCTTCTTCTGTGTGGGATCGGTGGCGAGGTTGAACAGTTCACCACCTTCGGTGTGTGGTGTGTAACCACGATCCTTCTGGAACCATGGCGGCTCGCCCCGCTTGCCATTGTCGTCGCCCGTCGGGGCGAGGATCAGCACCCAGTCGCCGCGGCGAATCGCGAACTTGCCTTGCCCACTGTGATGCACAGTCGCTTCTCGGAGCGGGGCAGATTGTTTCTCGCCCAGAATCGCCGGCAGAATGTTAACACTATCCACGCCCGCATTTGCGGGCAGCTTCACACTGAACAAAGCGGCGAGCGTCGCGATGAGATCGACATGGCAGATCGTCTCGTCGCAGGTGCTTGCGGCGGCGATTTTGCCGGGCCAGCGTGCAACGAATGGCACCCGATGCCCGCCTTCCCAGGCGTCGCGTTTCGCACCCCGGAGCGTCCCCATGCTGGCGTGCTCGAACTCCTTCAGGCGATCGTACGCACCGATTTTTACTTCGCCCGAAATCTCTGGCCCGTTATCGCTCGTGAAGATCACAAGCGTGTTTTCCTCTACGCCGTTCTGCTCCAACGCATCCAGGACCTTGCCCACCATGTGGTCGGTTTGCACCACGAAGTCGCCGTAATCGCCGGCCTTGCTTTTTCCTTTGAACTCGGGGGCGGGCACGACGGGGTAGTGCGGCGATGTGAGGGGTAAATACAAGAAGAATGGCTTGCCGCCCTTTGCGGTCTTCTCGATATACTCCACCGCGCGCTTCTCTAACCCCGGTAGCACATCGACGAGTTTCCAGTCCGGGAGCATCGGGCCAGCGATGTTAAACGAGTCTCGCCCAACGGGGGCAGCGGCCGAAGGAATGCCAACCGTGCGGTCGTTCTCAAGAAAGCAATAAGGCGGATAGTTCGGAACATCGGTCCCAAAGTAGAGATCGAAGCCACGTGTGGTGGGGCCATCCGGGATCGGTTGCGTGAAGTCGCGTTTGCCGTCATCGCCGGGTTTCGGCCAACCCCAGCCCAGATGCCACTTGCCAACGCACGCGGTGGCGTATCCCTGCTGTTGGAGCAAACTGCCAACCGTGAGTTGCTTCTCGCCAATGAGCGGTTGCGAAAACGGGCCGATCACGTTCCGCTGCAACCGCGTTCGCCACGCATAACGACCAGTGAGCAAAGCGTAGCGCGTTGGCGTGCAGACGGAAGACGGCGAGTGGGCATCGGTGAAGCGCACCCCTCCTTTGGCTAGGCGATCGATGTTCGGTGTCGGGATCTTCGCCGCGGGGTTGTAACAGCCCACGTCGCCGTACCCGAGGTCGTCCGCCAGGATGTAAACGATGTTCGGCTTGGTCGGCTCTGCGGCTTGTAGCGGAGCTACACGCAACGCGACCGCGACGACCACACACCCAAGCCAAAGTGGGCTGAACCGGGAAGGAGTGTCGGCGTTAGCCCTTAACTTGATCACAGGTGAACTCCTGCTTGGTGCGGGTCGCACTTAGGGTTGCTTGTCTTTTGGGCTCTTGGCTTTTGGGGCTGTCTTCTTGGCGAGTTCCGTGAAAGAGTTCGTCTGCTTTTGCCAGAGCGTGGCCAATTCATCTGCCTTCGCAGGCATTTTCGCGGCCATGTTATTCTGTTCGGCGCGGTCTGATTTCAGGTCGTACAACTCCCACGGGTTGTTCGCAGAAGATACGAGCTTCCAGTCGCCAACGCGGATCGCGCGGTGGCCATCGTGCAGCCACCACAGAAAATCGCGTGCGATGGTAACGTCCTTCGAGAACGCCGGTGCAAGACTCTTGCCGGGCACAGGTGGAATTGGCTCGCCTTTCCACTCCTTCAGCTTCTTGATGCCAGTCACATCTAACATCGTGGGAACGAAGTCGATCATGTGGGCGGGAGTGTGGCGGAGTTCACCCTTGGCGGCAATGCCGGCGGGCCAGTGTGCGATCAACGGTGTGCTGATGCCACCTTCGTGTACCCACGTCTTGTGGCGGCGAAACGGTGTGTTGCACACGCTGGAAAACCCTGGGCCGAGGCAGAGATAGGTGGCCGCACTTCCCGGCGGGGCAGCAGGATCGTGGCCGCCGTTGCGCACCATGATTTCGGCACTCGCGCCGTTATCCGAGGCGAACAGAATGAGCGTGTTTTCGTATGCGCCCATCGCCTTCAATTGTGCGATCACGCGGCCAATCTCGCGATCCATGCGATCCACCATCGCGGCGTGAATCGCCATCTTCGTGGCCTGAAAGCGTTGCTGCTCCTTGGTCAGGTCCTTCCATGGCAACGGGAATTCCATTTCGCCAGAACCAAGCTTTTTGAACGCATCGGGGAAGCGGTAGGGCGGCCCCAAATCGCGTTCGATCGCCGAGAGAGTCGTCTGCGTGATCCCCATTTCTTTCTGGCGAGCGAAACGCGACTCACGCATTTTCTCCCAGCCATCGAGATACTTGTCCTGATATTTCGCAATATCTTCTGGAAGTGCGTGCAGTGGGAAGTGCGGAGCGTGGAAGGCAAGATACTGAAAGAACGGTTTGCCTGCTTCGTTCGCTGCGTGATCCTTCAGGCACTCGATCGCGTGGTCTGCCGTTGCGATGGTAATGTAATAGCCTTTTTCATCTGCCGGCGGCTTAACGGCAACGTCGTCGAGCGAGTTGCCTTTCGCTGTGAAAAAGTTGCCAGGGTTGCTGATGTTCAGCGATCGATCGAAACCACCTGCAAGCACTTTGCCATCGATGTGCCACTTCCCGCTTTGGTAACTTCGATAGCCGGCAGGCTTCAGGAAATCCGGCAGAAGCCGTGCCCATGGTTGGCGAGCACCACCCGCACCGCCAGCCACTTCGGGCAACTTGTCGCGGTGAATCTGCTGGGCGTAGTAACCTGTTAGCAGGGCAGCGCGCGAAGGCCAGCAGCGGGCGGTGTTGTAGAACTGCGTGAAGCGGATGCCGTTCTTCGCTAGCGAATCGAGATTCGGCGTGGCGATCTCACCGCCATAGCAGCCGAGGTCCGAATAACCCAGATCATCCGCCATGATGAAGACGATATTAGGCTTCGGTGCCGCGACATTGGGTGCTGCGACAAGCGCCGGACCCACGCCGAGCAGCAGAACAATGGTGGCTATCATTGGCTTCATGAGTTCTCGCCCTCGATAAACTTCGCCACTAATGAACGAACTGGCTACATGACGGCGACTGTTTCACTTAATGAGTTGCTTGTGGTTAAGCTACCAGAGTTGCCCAAGTAAAGCGAAGGGGCGAGCCAATTGGCTCGCCCCTTCGGTGTGTGCTGCTCCAAGAGACGGACATCACTCGATCTGTATTAGATCAGTTCTGGTAATGCCTTCCCATCGGCGAGGTGTTGCGGGCGACCCGTGGGGTCCATCACAGTCGTGGTCTCGGGGTTGAGGCCAAGGTTGTGATACAGCGTGGCAAAGATCTCGCTGAATTGAACCGGGCGGTCCTTGGCGTTGCCGCCGTTCTTGTCCGTGCTACCGATGACCTGACCCGTCTTCATCCCGCCACCGGCCAGAACGGCACAGCTCACTTGAGGCCAGTGATCGCGACCCGCACCCTTGTTGATTGTCGGCGTGCGGCCAAACTCACCCCAGGCAATCACGGTAACATCATCCAGCATCCCGCGGATTTCCAGGTCTTCGACGAGTGCGGTTAAGCACTGATCGAGCTTGCCGCCGTGGTCGCGGATCAGATCAAAGTTCTTGCCGTGGCTATCCCAGCGACCGTAGCTAAGTGAGACCACGCGAGCACCCGCCTCTACCAACCGGCGGGCCATAAGAAGCTGTTCGTTAACTGTGGGGGCACCATCGTACTGGAACTGATACGGCTGGCCGTTGCCATATCGCTCCCGCACCTTCGGGCTTTCCTTCGAGATATCGAGCGCTTCAACCAGTTTGCTTGAAGTCAGCACATCGAAGGCTCGGGCGGTGTGTGCGTCGGCGGCAACAAGGTTCCCCGCGTGATCCATGTCCCTTTTCAGATCATCGAACCCGCTCAGGAGTTTCTTGCGATCCGGCAGGTAGTCCTTGTTCGCGGCGTTCAGTGTCATGTTGGCGACATCTGGCCCGCTTGGTTTGAATGCCCCGAAAGAACTGCCAAGGAAGCCGACCTGTCCGGGATCGCTCCACGGAACGTGCCGTGTCGTTTCGGCCAGACCAATGAATGGTGGTACGCTTGGATCGACCGCACCTTGCAGCTTCGCTGCAACGCTTCCAATGCCGGGGCGGCCACCCATTGCAGAAAGCGATTGCTTATCCCATCCGGTGGTGCACTGGAAGGCATCGTGGCCACCCTTGGCACCCACCACGCTCCGGATGAACGCGAACTTATCCGCCATTCCCGCGACACGCTTGAACGTCTCGCCGATTTGAATGCCGGTCACGTTCGTACTGATCGGTTTGAACTCACCGCGAATCTCGCTGGGCGCTTCGGTCTTGATGTCCCACATATCCTGGTGAGCCGGTCCGCCACCCAAGAAGATGTTGATAACTGCCTTGTGGCTAGTTCGCGGTAAATTGTTTGGCTGAGCGGCTTCCGCACGAAGGATGTCGGCGAGTGTGAGATTGGCCGCACCGAAGGCGAACGTACCAACTTTGAGGAAATTCCGGCGACTCACGCCATCGCAGAATCGGACGCGGCCGAGGGGAATGTTGAGCATGATCAGTCGACTCCCAGGCAGGAAAGGGAGAAGGTGGGTGAGAAAGTAGGTAGGCGGAGAGAAAGCTATTACGCAAAATACCTTTCATTCCGATATTCGAAGACTACTCCCAACGTGAACAGTCTGCAATACAAAAGATCGGAAAGATAATAGGCCTTCCAGGATGAATTCGACCGCCCATCAGGAAAAAGCCATGACCGCTGCTGATATCTCTCCTTCCGTCCTTCAGGAACTCCGCAAATACGACACACCAACTGTCTGCAACGTGCTGGAATTATTCGAGTGCCGGTCTCGGACGGCCGGGTACATGGATTCGCGTATTCAGGCGTGTTATCCCGCACTGCCGCCAATGGTTGGCTTTGCCAGCACTGCCACGTTTCGTGCCGGTGCGCCCCCGCGTGGTGGCGACACATACATGGGTCTTAGCACCCAGGTTGAAAAGCTCGCCGCGTTGCCTGGGCCAAAGGTTGTTGTGTTTCAGGATCTCGACGATCCGCCCGTTGCTGCGACGTTCGGCGAAGTCATGGCCACCACCTACAAGGCATTCGGGTGTGTGGGGTTAATCACCAGTGGTTCTGGCCGCGACCTCGATCAGGTCGAACCGCTGAAGTTCCCCTGTTTCACGTCTGGTACCATGTGTTCGCACGGATACACGCAAATTGTGGAGTTAGAAGTGCCCGTTCGGGTGGGCGGCGTGTGGGTAAACCCCGGCGATCTGCTCCATGGCGATCGCAACGGCGTGACAACTATTCCCTTGGAATTGGCCTCGCTCGTGGTCGAAGGATGTGTGGGCTTCATGGATGCCGAATCGGTGTTGCTCGACTACTTGAAGGCCGGCAACGTGATCGCTTCCGGCTATGCCGTTGCTCGCGACGAATGTAAACGGCGGATTGGTGAACTGGGAAAGCGACTGAAAGCGAAGGTTTCTGCGAACTCGGTCTGATTGACAGGTGTCACTACTGCCGATAGCATTCCCATGCCCAGTTGTGGCCTCGTAGCCAAGTGGTAAGGCAGCGGTTTGCAAAACCGTTATCCCCCGGTTCGAATCCGGGCGAGGCCTCTTTCTTTTTCCTCCCCGTTCACCCTCATCTGCCCTCAACACACTAGGATTCAAGGGGTTGGGTGAGCAGGTCTGCACCTCCACTTCCCGTCCCATATTCTCATCCGCACTCATTCGCCCTCGATCGATACCGCCAACAAGGGCAAGGGGAAGGGTAAGCGAGGGTAAGCGGTCTGCCTCCGACCCGTCCGTCCCAGTCGCCTTTAACACCCCGGTCTCACTCCTCGTAGTGGTCGGTTCGGGCAGTTTGTCCACCACCGCGCCCAAGTCGTGCAGGCGAGTCCGGGCGTATCTTCCTGCTGTGAGCCGTGGGTCGGAGTGCCGGGCGAGGGTCATCACCTGCTTCAGGTCCGCCCCGGCCCGGATGACGTTCGAGATGAAGCACGCCCGCAGGGCATGGAAGTCACGGGATTCGTTACCCTCCGGGCCGTCCACCTCGACCGGAACACCCGCCGCGTCCAGGTCCGCGCGCAGCATGTCCGCCGCCTTTCCAACCCACGTCCCCGGCCAGACTCGTTCTCGAATGGGTCGCCCGGCGAGGTATCCACGCAGATCGGACGCCAGCCCGGCGGCGACTGGCTGCACGGCCCCCTTGCGGTTCTTCGACAATTCCGCAGGCAGGAGGATCGCGGGCGGTGTCGCGTTCAGATCGAAGAACTCGGGGACCAGGGCGGCCAGTTCGGCGGCCCGGAACCCCGTCCCGACCGCAAGCCGGTAGAGCATCACCCGGTCGGCACCGGTCAACCCGCGGAATTTGATACCACCGGCCGCGGTCACGGCGAGCAATCTGCCCAACTCGGATGGCGACAGTTCGCCCCGCCGCCGTCTCTGGTCAAGCCGGGCGTTGAGTGGCTTCAGGCGGGTGAACGGGCTCCTGTCGATCCGCCCGTTGTCCATCAGCCACCGGGCGAACTGCTGGATCGCCTGCAGGTAGTGGTTCGAGGTCTGAGCCGAACACCCACGGTCCTTCAAGTCCCGGAGCGTCTCGACCGCCGCCCGCGGAAACCGCCTAGACTTCCCCCGGCCAGTACCGGTTAGTCGGTGCCGGCGGAAGAGCGCGGCCACGGTCTGCCGGCTCACCCCGCCGAGCAGGTGCCCGACTTGTTTGAGGGTGAACCACTCCGCGCCGTCCGGGAGTGGGGGCAGTTCGGGCCGGCGCGACCGCAGCCCAGAGAGGAATATCTCCACCCGGTCGGCGGTCATGTCCCCTGGGAACACCCACCCGCACCCCCCGATCACGGCCGTAACCCGTGCCGCCTTCAGGGAGACGTATTGCGGCGTCCGGCCATTCGCCCGGAGGCTGACAATCCAGTCAGTCAGGTGCGCGGCGATCGGCCGCTTCCGGTGGTCCGCGAATCGGTCGATCACCCCCGCTTTCTCGTTCTCGACCCGCTTGACGAGTTCGGACAACATGAGGCGAGCCGCGTCCTTGTTTGCGGACAGGGGCACCCGGCGAACTTTCCCGTTCGCGTCCGTGTACTGACCGTACCACTTCGCGGAGGGGACGCGGCAGCGAGAGCCGTCACCAACGCACGGCGCGGTCACCGGCTTCCCGTCCGCGCCGTCGAACCGGACGAAGGGTTTCCCTTTCACGATCACACGAACGGCATTTGGCGGGACAGGGCGGGTGTAGTAAACGCGGCGGACAGTCGCCATGATGTGAACCTTTCTGGGAATGCCGGTGCCGACCGCCGCGGTTCCCAGGCCGCAGCGATCGACACGGGCTAAAGGTGGATTGAGGATACAGTCCGGCCCAGGTCGGGCCAATGTCGGGGGTCAGTGATTCCGGCGGGTCTGAGTGATCGGAAGGATCTCGGGCCGTGTCCGCAGTTCGGACCGAGGCCGACGTTCCCGGTTTACCTCTGCCGCGCCATCGAACCTGTCGAGCTCGTCCGCGGTGATCCGGGCACTGCGCGTCCTGATAGCTGCCTCACAGATCCCCCGCCACCGGTCGAGCGGCACCGGGTCCGCCAAGGCTGCGAGGCACCCCCGTTCCACCGACCGCTGGTCCGGAGCGTCGTCATCATCCCACGGCCCCGCGTTCATTCCGCACTCCCCTCGGCCGGTCCGGCCCCGGCGATATTTACCTGCTTCCGGGCGATGTTCACCTGAAGCACCGGGAGGGCAAGTTTCCGCACGGTGGCGAGCGTTTTGAGTGAGGTGAGGTATCGGCGGTTCGCGGCGTCCATCCGGCGCTGGTAGCTCTCCATCAGTCGGACCGGTTGGGGCTTGTGGATCGCGGTCGCGTACCGCAGATCAGCCTCTTGCACCTGCACCCAGCAGGCGACTACCCGCTCGACTAGCAACCGTTCGACGGGAGTCGGGTCCGGTCCGAGTAACTCCGCGCGGAGCAACTCGATTTTCCGCATAACCGCCTCTCGCATTCCGATGTCCCGAGCACTGATCTCGCTGACGATCAGCAGTTCGGCCAGTTCCGCCAACTCTCCCCCGAACACTCTCACGTTCGCTGGGTCCTGCAGCATTCGCAGCAGAACGGGCAGGGTGGTTTGGTCACCCGATTGAGTCTGCTTGAGGAACGCCCGGAGTTGGTCCGGAGTCCTCGGGATTTCGTTCACGGTCGTCTTGTTTTCGTCGCCCACGCTTTTTCCTCCACTCGCCCCGGTGATGCTGGTGAAAGCCTGCGGCCAGGAGCACGGCCCGGGCGACCAGTTCGGTGAGTTCGACCAACTCGATCACGGGGGCGTCGAGGGCGGCCATTTCCTCCCGCTCACCCCGCTCGGCCATACGCTCCTCTTCCCGGCGGTCCCTGTCCATCTCGTCGAACTGGGCGACGAGTTCCCCCGCCTTGCCCCCGCCGATGTACTCCCGCACCACCCGGCCGTTTACCCGCCGGCTTCGGGAATAGTACCTGTTGTTCTTGTCCCACCCCATTTTTTCTCCCTAGGTTCTGTTACATCCCGTCGCTTGCCCCGCTTATCGGGGGTTGGTCGAGGACAGCAGAGTCACCAGTGGCGGGCGACCAGCACGGGGTTCGACTGACACCAACCCCGCGGTCGCGAGGGACCGCACGGCACGCTGGGCCGTCCGACGCGGGATGCCCAGCGACGACAGGTTGAGCGGAACCGTCCGCGCGTTCCGACACCCGGCCTCCCGCCACACCACCAGTGCCACCACCAGCGCTTTCCCGGGTAGTCGGGCCGCGACCTCGAGCCACGCCCACGGTATCGGTCCCTTGAGGAACCGTTCTCCGGGACAGTGCCGCGGGGGTCGGGCGGCGCGTCCCGTCGGGATTGTGGACGGGGGGCGTTCCAGTCGCGCCGGGTCGAACGGGTCGGTCACGTCTCCCACCCCTCATCAGGAGAATAACAAGACAGAGAATAAGACTGGGCGGGTGTGCCGCCCGCGGCGCGGGTGGGGTGCCAACTGTGGCACACCCCGACCGCTTCGAGATCGGCCAGGATACGGGTGACCACGCCCCACATTCGTTCGCCCCGCGGATCGGTGTACCGGTCCGGGTGGCACACGATCTTCGCGTCCGTCTTCAGGGGGAACCCCGGCAACACTAGCTCCGATGCCTCCCGCATCGCCTCCCGCATCCGCCCCGCCTCCGCCTCGATGGCGTCAACACCGGCCTCGATCAGGAACGCGTCGTGTACCGGGCAACACACGGCCAAACCTCTCTCGGTGGCAATGCACCCCGCAAGGCGCATCATTTCCGCCCCATGGGCTTGCATCGGCCAGTTGCGCAGGCTCCGTGGGTTTGTGTCGCGGCCGACCCGAATCGACCACCCGAACCGGGTGCGCAACTCCCCCATCAGGATGGCTCTTTCCTCGACCCCGTCGGACCATTCCCAGAACTTGCGAAACGTCCGCCGGTGCATCTCGAGCAACTCTCGCCCCACGCACGGTTGGACCCCCAGTTTACGGGCCAGCCCGTCCGCGCTCAGCCCAAACAGCACACCCAGCGACACCGTCTTGAACTGGTCACGCACACGCCCGTGATTTTGCTTGATGGCGTGAGGCGGGACCGCCCCGGCCATCTTGGCGAACGTCAGGTAGAAGTCGCCGGACGTGTACGCCTCCATCATCCGCGGGTCGCGGGATAGCGCCGCGGCAATAGCGAGTTCCTGCTGGGACCAATCGACGTACGCGACCGCCCGCCCTGGCCGGGGCTGTATCAGGGAGCGAAGCCAGGCGGACGGCCCGAAGATGAATGCAGAGTTCGACGGCTGGTTCCGCCCAGTTCGGGACCGGAACGCGGACATGAGGCACCGGTTTCGCCCGTCGGGGCCAATCGCCAGTTCGTGCAGCCGCATCTGTCCCAGAGTGTGCCGCAACTCCCGCATCGGTGAGACCTGTGCCGGATACGCCCGCGCCATTTCGCGGAACGTGTCGTCGTCCAAGGCGAGCGCGCCGCTCGGTAGCCGCGGCCACGGGATGCGCTCCCGGGCAAGGTACTCCGCCCACCGGGCTGCGGAGAACCTCAGCGGCCCGTCGGGAGTGAACTGCTCGCCCGGCCCAACCATCTCGGCGGCGCGGCGAATCGTCTCGGGGTCGTATCGCGCCGGCGAAACCGGGTCGGGGGCGGCTAGCAAGTCCCACAGCCGCGGAGTGTAATCTTCGTCCACCCCGTTCGGATCGTAACCGGTTCCGATCCCCAGGTCCGGATACGCGCCGGCCAGCTCCCGCGCCTTCCCGTCGAGCCCCGGCACGTCACCGTAATCCTTACCGGCTTCAATCAGACGTCCGACTCTCGCCGCGGTCAGTCCGGTTGCCTTGCGGGCAGCGCGGACCGCCTCAAGCCGGGCCTCGGTCCCCTCCCGCTCGGTGGCGTAGACGTAACTAGCCGCGTCCGCGAGGGTGTGCGGGGCGATGTCCCATTCCCGGGCCGCGTCGAGGACCGCGGCTCCGAACCGGGTGCCTGGGTCAAGCGACCGACGCCCGGCGGGAACAAAAGCCCCATACTGCTCATCAACCAACTGAACCAGTCGCGTCTTGATCGCGTCCCACTGGTCCCGCATCCTGAGGAACGCTTCGGTGTCGATCGGCGTTCCAGTCCACTCCATCCGGGCCGCGGCCGTCATGTACCGCCCGCGGAGCAGCGCCCGGGGCAAGTCCAGGTGCGGGGCCATGCGCGAGAGCAACCGGGCGAGCGCGTCCGCGTCGGATTGGCAGTAGTCGAGGAGCGCAGACTGTTCGGTGCCGGTGTGCCCGCCGGCCCGCATCGCCAACCCCCGCATCGCGTCCTTCTCGGCCGC
>JBGSLF010000124.1:0-9196 GCA_041740855.1 Gemmata sp. | reverse complement strand
TGTGCGAAAACAAGGGGATTTCGCAACATTGCGATCTCCGGGCGGGAGGGTGGGGTGTCCAAAAAACTCCGCCACCCCAGCGGAATCGCTTGGAAACCGAGCGATTCTGACACCCGAAAATCGGCATCAGTCGAACTTAGGAGATCGTGAAACATCACGGGTGTTCGGGATCGAGTACGAATCTGGGCGGACGACTCCCATGACTCGGACGTGCTGCCTCACGCCTCGGTTCCTTCATTTCACAAGAATAAATTGATGTGTAAGAATAATGTATCAAACAGTTTACATGTGTAAACTGACTTAAAAACACTCGTCAAATTGATATGATTATGAGGATAATGAAAGTGAAACCGGCCGGGGCACTGCCCCGGCCAGCATCGGCTTCGATAAGCCACGGTTTCGCCGATCGTCAGATGATGATCGTCACGCCACCCATGAAGCAACTGTAGAGTGCGGGATTGGTCCCGAAACCCGTCAGCACGTACCCGTCGAATGTTGCGGCTCCGGTGATCGAGACCACACCGCTGCTGAGCTGGAAGGTGTTCGCCCCGCCGACCGGGTCCGTCGCGGTCAGCTTACCCTCAACATCCAACTTGCCCTTGATGTTGACGTAGTCCACTTTGATGGTGGCGTTCCCGGTCACGTTCACCTGACCGCCGTTCCGACCCAAGTCGAACGTGTCGCCGAACAGGTACAGGTCGCCTCCAACGTTCACGACGGCACCGCCGGCAACGTTGAGGCTTTCTCCGATCAGCTTGAGGTCGGCACTACCCAGGTTGTTGATGCTGCCCGAGAGGGTGATTTCGTCGCTTCCGCCAGCGCCGTCGATGGTCAAGAGGCCTGTCGGGGCCTTCAGGTAAACGTCCAACCCGCTGATACCGACCTGGACGCCGTTCGCGGTGCCGGAGACCGAGAAGGTATCGCTGCCTGCCTTGGCGGTGAAGGTCGTGTTCACCGTGTCGCTCGTGTTGCGGACGTACCGACCGTTTGTGAAGTTGACCGTCTTCCCATCGACGGTGATGACGCCGCTGTTCTGGCCGTTGAGCCCGGTGGTGTTAGCCTTGACGGTAAAATCGGCGAACGACCCGCCCGTGAAGATCACGTCCGTGTGGTCGCCGTTGAGGCCGTTGAGGTTCAGCACGGTCGGCACGGCGTTGCCGAAGATGGTGAACGAATCGTGCTCCCGATTCGAGGCGTTGATGGTCAGACTGTTGATGCCCACGAGTGGCACCGTCAAGACGTTCGTACCGATCCCCTGGAACCCACGGTCGCCGGCGGTGCTCCCGTCGTTCTCGGCGAACACCTGGAGCAGCAACCCGGTGCTGTCGAGAGCGATCTTGTAATCGACGCCCGTGTTGAGTCCGAAGGGGCTGTTGACGGTGTAGTCCGCGGTCTGCGAGAAGGCCAGGGTGGCGTTCTCGAAGGTGTCGGCCTTCACGTTCACGCCCGGCACGCTGCTCAGGTCGAGCGTCTTGCCGGTCGGGCTGGCAGCGTACGCGGCCACGTCCGCCGCCTTACCGGCCGTCACGATGGCGTCCCACTGCGCGGGGGTGAACACCAGGTTGATGGTGTCGGTGTCGTTGCCCCCCCGATAGAACTGGCCGTTGTGGACGGTCGAGGTGGTGACGGTGTCATCGCCGTTACCAGCGCGGACTTCCTTCATCCCAGTCCAGGTGGTGACACCCGAGAAGTCGAACACGTTTGCATCGTCGGTGCCATCGATCCGCGATTTGCCTGCCAGCACCTGGATGTTGTTCAACGGCCCGAACGAGCTTAAGGTGCGCTGGTTGTTCGCCTCGTTGAAGAGGGTGTTAATACCTGTCCCGCCGTCGAGCTCATCGTTCGTCGAATTGTCCCCGCCGCCATAGAGGAACGTGTCGTCGCCGTCCCCGCCGTCCGCCTTGTCAACGCCAGACCCCGGACTGATCATGTCGTCGCCGGCCATGCCGTAGATCTCGTCGTCTCCCGCCCCGCCGTCGATGACATCGTTCCCGTCGCTGCCGTATATTATGTCGTTTTCGGTGCCACCATCGATCGCGAACCCGCCGACCCCGTTCGGAGCGATGATGGTGTCGTTGCCGTTCTGCCCTTCGATCCTCCGGCCCGTGGTCCACTCGGTCACGGCGGAGAAGTCGAGCTTGTTGTCGGCATCAGTACCGCGGACGCGGCTGCCACCGCGGAGTGCTTCGATGCTGTTGGACGGGGTGAAACTCGCCAGCACGATCGGGTCGCTCTGGTTCCGACCAGGATTTAGCTTGATGGCGTCGTGCCCGAAACCGCCGTCGATGGTGTCGTTGGTTAAGTCACCGAAGTTGGCGATGAAAGTGTCGTCGCCGTATCCACCGAACAGTTCATCCACACCCGACCCGCCGTCGATCTCGTCGTTGCCAACACCAGCGTACAGGTTGCCGAAGCCGACGTTCCGGACGCTGAACCCTTGGTTCCCACCCGAGATGTCGAGTCGGTCGAAGACGACGGAAAGGCCGAAGTTCACGGTGACCGGTGTGTTCTGTGCTGCGGAACCCGTAGTTGTGCCAACTTCGGTGCCTTTCAAGTACGCCTTGATCGTGTAAGTGGAACCGACTTCGGCCCTGTTGATAGTGACCACAGCCGTCTGGGCGACCTTCTCACCCCGCAACTCGGCGCGGAAGATCTCGGTGCCGTTGATTCGCTTGTTCGGATTGGAACCGGTATTCGAGGCCTCGATCCCGAAACTCTCGCCACTATCGATTTTTAACTTCGCCGGGACCTCGCCCGCTCCCGTGACGTTGATCCCCGAGAAGAGGACGTCCGGGCTGGAGACTGTGGTCGAGGTCTCCACGACACTGCCGCTTCCGACTTGGCTGTATTGGTTTGTGCTATCGTTGTAAACCCAGAGCTTCGGACCATCAACAGACGCCAGACCGACATCAACGGTCTCCGGGCCACCCGGGGTCACAACTGCACCTTCGCCGTAGATCTTGTCCTTACCGTTCCCGCCTTCCAGCACGTCGTCATAGCGGGATCCGATGACCGTGTCGTCACCGTCGCCGCCTTCGATGGTCACGCCCAGTCCGCCGGTCAGCCCGCTGGCGTCGATGGTGTCGTCGCCGTCATTGCCGCGGATCGTCAACTCGGACACGGGGTCGCGATTGATGGCCGCCGGGACGTAGGTGTACGATGTACCGGAAGGGATGCTCACAACGTTCTGTGCCTGCGACGTGCTCGGCCGCGCGACGATGTTGCTCGTACCGTTGTTGGTGATCGTCAAGCTGCTCGGGGTCCCCGAGACGAGAATGCTGTCATCGGAGCCCGATCCGATCACGAAGTACGTGCTCAGTACGGTGCGGTCTTCGAGGGTGGTGACGGCGAGCTTGGCCGTGGTGCTGCGGGCGAGGCGTTTCTTCTGTGCGGTTTTGAAGAACCAGTTGCTAAGCCAGTTGCGAGGCATCGAGATACACTCCTGCGAGGGGGGCGGTGGGCGAAGGGCGTCACCGCAAGACAAACGAACTCTCCCAACACCGGAAACTACCGGGTTGATTGTTGGAAGGTAACCGGCCAGCTCAACGGGGCTGGGGATTGTGGAACCGCGTTCCGTTTGTGGCGGGGTTGCGGGGTCAGCCGTGGTAGGAGGGCGGGCTGACAACTGTTAGCTGTTAACTCACAGTGGCACGATACAGGAGAAAATCGGTCTCCGTATTGGGCAAATTCTATTTACACTACTAACATTACTAAATGGCTCATAATCATGTCAAGCTGCGACATCAGAATAAAGAAAATCTTCACACGATTAGTATTACGTTGTGATTAACTTCGTTTAGTTCGATATTTTATACCGCCACTCACCATGAATCCCAATCGCTTTCCCGGCAGACATATTTTTCCGGAATCGCTAACAATTTTGGTGGTTTGGGCACCGGGGATTATCCCGGCTGTGAGGCGGGGCTTCAAAATTGGGCATTCGCCGTGCCGAAAGGCAGCTTTATACGTGAAAATGGCTGCAAGAAGAGTCTTTTCAATATCTTACGCCTAAAGAGCGACAATCAGACTAATATAACTATAAAAAGACGAGTGTATCGTTATCGCACACTCGTTAGGCGGATCTGATCTGTCACTTATTTCTGCGCGGAATTAATCTTTTGCGGTAAGGCGGGCGACTTCGGCGCAATCCTTGTCGCCGCGACCGCTGAAGCAGAGCACCACCACATCATCCTTCGATCGGCCGGCTGCAACACGCATGGTTTCCACAATGGCATGAGCGGTTTCCAGTGCCGGCAATATCCCTTCCAATCGCCCGCAAAGATGGAAGGCATCGAGCGCTTCCTGATCGGTTACCGAGCAATAGCGAACGCGATTGGCGTCGTGCCAGTAGCTGTGTTCGGGGCCAACGCCGGGATAATCCAGGCCCGCGCTCACGGAATGCACGTCGGCCGTTTGGCCGTCGTCGTCTTGCAGCACATAACTGAAGCTTCCGTGCAGCACGCCCGGTTGGCCATTGTTGAGCGTGGCGGCGTGTTGGCCGGGGTTGGTGTTCCGCCCGCCCGCTTCCACGCCCACAAGCTCCACGCTTTCATCATCCACGAACGGGTAGAACATGCCCGCCGCGTTGCTTCCGCCGCCCACACATGCAACGACCACATCGGGCAGGCAACCGAGCAACTCGCGGCACTGCTGGCGGGTTTCGTCGCCGATCACGCTCTGGAAATCGCGCACCATCATCGGGAAGGGGTGCGGGCCAACCACGGAACCAATGATGTAGTGCGTGTCTTCTACGGTGCTCATCCACTCGCGCATCGCTTCGTTGGTCGCATCTTTGAGCGTCTTGCTTCCGCTCGTAACGGGAAACACTTCCGTGCCCATCGCCCGCATGCGGAACACATTCAACTCCTGGCGGCGAATGTCTTCGACACCCATATAGACGCGGGAACTTAACCCGAACAGCGCTGCGGCGGTCGCGGTGGCCACGCCGTGCATGCCAGCCCCGGTTTCGGCGATCACGCGCTTTTTGCCCATGCGCTTTGTCAGCATCGCCTGGCCAATGGCGTTGTTGATCTTGTGCGCTCCGGTGTGGTTCAGGTCTTCGCGCTTCAGATAAATCCGCGCGCCGCCGGCTTCTTTCGTGAGTCGCTCGGCGAAATACAAACGGCTCGGGCGACCCACATAATCGTTCATCAGTTGGTAAAACTCGGCCATGAAGGCCGGATCGGCCTTCGCTTCGCGATACGCGGCGTCGAGCTGTTCCAGTGCGAACATCAGCGTTTCGGGCACGAAACGCCCGCCGTAAGGGCCAAAACGGCCGCGAAGATCGGGTACGGCGGAAACCGGTGTTGGAGATGTTGTCGTCATGAATAATCCTGGTGCAACAAGCCGCGCCACCTGCGTGGTGACACACTTCAAGTTTACGGACCGGCAAAGGATCGGTTAAGTTAACAACCGGAGTGATTGCCGAAACGCTTTTGATGGGCAACGTGATTGGTAAGCTGCAGTCGTGAGTCGAGAGTTTCCATGCCGGAATTGCCCGAAGTTGAAACCGTGGTCCGCGACTTGCGCCCGCTGCTCACGGGTCGCCGGATTACGGGCGTGCGCCAAAGCGAGCACAAGTTGCGGCATCCCTGGGATGCGAAGACCAATCTGCTCGTGCTCGGCGCGAAGTTCACCGGCGTGCGGCGACGCGGGAAGTGGATTACGGTCGATCTCGATACGCCAAACCCGCTCGGACCGCCGAGTGATCACGCTGTGCTCAGCGTTCATCTGGGCATGACCGGGCAATTCACCGTGGTGAACCGCGACGAACCACAGCCAACACACCTGCATCTGGTCTTTGAACTGGATAACCGGCAAGAACTTCGTTTCCGCGATCAGCGGCGATTCGGTTCTGTTGATTATGTTTCCAGCGCCGCCGGTCACGACTTCACCCTCGATACGTTCCTTGGCCCCGAGCCGTTCGACCTCGACCCAACCGAGTTCCACGAAAGACTGAGCTTCACGAAACAGAACTTGAAAGCAATTCTGTTGAACCAGGCGTATGTGGCGGGCGTTGGGAATATCTATGCGGATGAAGCCTGCTTCGGGGCAAAACTTCGCCCCACTCGCACCGGAAACAGCCTGACACCCGGCGAGTGCGAGCGGCTGTGCGAAGCGATTACAACAGTGTTAACGCGAGCAATCGAGAGTCGTGGCAGCACTATTCGCAACTATGTGGGCGGGTCCGGGCTGCGTGGCGGCTTCCAGAACGAGTTCGCGGTGTATGGCCGAACCGGCGAACCCTGTCTGATATGTGCAACGCCAATCGCGTGCATGCGGCTAGCGGGCCGATCCACGCACTATTGCCCGCTCTGTCAGCCGGCGAACCCTCAGATGGTAACGCAAAAGCCGAGTGCCCACCCAAGGATTCACAAAGGAAAATGATGAACACGCATTAACCACCCGAGATGGATTCTGCGAGTCGATTCGGTGGTTCTTCGTGCGTTCATCGTGCCTTTGTGGTGAGAACGGCCCATGTCGTATCGTGCGTTCAAACGGATCGTTGGCGAAACCAGCCTGGAGCGGAAGTGCCGCTGGCTGTTGGGTGCCGGCGTGCTGTTGCTCATGACCGGAAGCTTCTGGGTGTATGCCCGGCAGACCGAAGACCTGGCGTATGGGCAACTCGAAACCACGGGCCGGGCGTTGCTCTCGCCGATTCTGGCGCGATCGCATGTGAAGGGGGAGCAACTCCGCGCGCTGGACGACTTCCAACAACTCGCCGAAGCACACTGGCCCGCCACGCTCAAAGGCTACAGCACGCGGTTAATCAAACCGGAAGCGAAAGAGCCTGAATACATGCCGACGAGCGAGGATCTCACGGTTTTGCACCAGATTCAGCACGAGAAGAAAGCCGAAGCGAGCCGGCAAGCGCCGAAGGAAAATGCCTTCTATTACTACGGAGCCATCCGGGCTGGCAAGTCGTGCGTCGATTGCCATCGCAATCCGGACAAAGTGGGGCCAAAGCTCGCGGTGGCGGGTCTGAACCCGGACGATCTGATGGGCGTGGTTCGCATTCGCCTTTCCACGCAATCGATCGAGGAGGGCTTCCACACCAACCGCGCGTTGCTCATCTCGTTCGCCATCGGCACATCCTTGCTTATCATCGCTGGCAGTTACTTGATCATTCGCTACGTGATTGTGAAGCCGGTCAAGCATCTCAAGCAAGTATCGGAAGCCATTGCTATGGGTGAATTGAACATCCGTAGCGAGATTCAAACCGGCGATGAGTTCGAGGATCTTTCGCACGCCTTCAACCGAATGCTTCGCAACCTGACCAATATCCAGGACCGCAACCGCAAACTGATCGCCGATCTGGATCGCAAGGTGGATGAACTCGCCCGCGTGAACATGGCTTTGTTCGAGAGTAATCGATTGAAGAGCGAGTTCCTCTCCACCATGAGCCACGAGCTTCGCACGCCATTGAATAGCATTATCGGCTTCTCGGAAGTGCTGCTCTCAGCGGAGAACCTGACGGAAAAGCAGCACCGTTATTCCGGGAACATTATGACCAGTGGGCAACGACTGCTCGCACTGATTAACGATGTGCTGGAACTCGCGAAACTGGAAGCGGGCAAGATGCGGCTGCACCCGGAATCGCTGAACCCCGCCGCCGCCGCTGAACACGCCGCTGCGATGTTCCGCCCGCAAGCCGAAAAGAAGAACATCGATCTGAAAGTGATCGCCGACTCCAACAGCCCGCAAGTGCGGCAGGACGCCGGGAAACTACACCAGATTCTCACGAACTTGCTTTCCAATGCGGTGAAGTTCACGCCCGAAGGCGGCCGCGTTACTCTCAAGGCGGCTTGTGACGGGAACGATCTGGTCTTCACCGTGACCGATACGGGCGTGGGCATCGACCCGGAAGAGCAAGATCTGATCTTCGAGAAGTTTCGCCAGGCCGCCAACCCCATGACACGCGAACAGGGCGGCACCGGTCTGGGGCTATCGATTGTGCGTGAGCTTGCCAAACTCCTTCGCGGCGATGTCACGTTGCACAGCGAGTTGGGCCGCGGCAGCACCTTCACCGTTCGGTTGGCGGCGAATCTGGCGGATGAACCACTGGGCGAGTTTGAACTCAACACCGAACCCGCAATGCAAGAGTTAGCCGGCCAGGGCGTAAGCCGCTGAACCGCACGAAAGACCGGGACTTATACAGCCGCGAGTGAACGAACTTCCGAGTTATTCCGTCGCTGATGTCGGCACCTGGGTTCTTCACTCTTGTTCGTGGAATAGTGGAATTGCGCGTGGCCTGAGTCGCGGTTATGATCGAGGTGTTATGTGAGTTGCCTGGGTCGCTAAGTGGAAAGCAAATCCGCAACTCGCATGTTCAACTTCGGGCCATTCGCGACCCGAACTCAGGCCGAATTGTTTGAACAAGTGTGGCGATTTTCTCTGGAGTCACCGGGCCATTGCGGAAACCATGCGACACTGAACCGGAAACCGAAAACAGAAGCCATTGAACCGCACGGTGCCGTCGCGCTGCCGATCCGACAAGAACGACCCCACTAACGGTTGCCGGGAGACGACTTCCGGCCGAGTCTGTGCTTTGTATTGTCTGATTTCGTACGCCGATCAATAGACCTCCGACGATAGAGATGCGTAGAATGTGACGTGGATCAATGAACAGCTGATCCATTCCGGTAAACAAGTGGGCACATGCTGCAACACTCTGTGAACCGCGAAGGATCGAATCATCCACGACACAAACCATCCGCAACAAAGCCCTGAGGATATGGGGCGATGATGCCGGATCGACCAACAGGATAAACCTGGCGGTCTGGGAGAGTGAGCCGACCGCGTGCGTTCGTGCACGCTAACCCTGCCGAACCTGCTCGCACCTTACAGGTGCAAGGCGCGGCACGGAGACGAGCCAACTATGCGTGATGCAACCGCCCGCCACTGGCATCGGTGGCGACTGACACAGCCGAGACCTGCCACGACCACGACCACCGCACGGTCGGATCGACCCCATATGCCCACCACCGATGACAAAGGACGCAACGAGAAACCGGGACCAGACGGCATTCGTCATGAATTGGTCGCTCGTGTGCGTCGAGAAATTGCGGCGGGAACCTACGACACCGACGAACGCTGGTTCGCCGCGGAAGCCGAATTACTGCGTCGAATCGAAGAGAAACGCTGAGAGCCGATTGCCGAATCGTCGAAAGCCCATCCACGCATCTGTGGGTGGGCT
>JBGSLF010000123.1:0-14026 GCA_041740855.1 Gemmata sp. | reverse complement strand
CTGCCACCGCCGTAGCCACCTCGGCTGCCACCGCCGCCGCTGCCACCGCCGTAGCCACCACCACCACCGCCACTGCGTGGGCGGTCTTCACGAGGGCGAGCCTCGTTAACAGTAAGGGTGCGGCCCTGGAGCTGTGCTCCGTTGAGGGCTGCGATTGCGGCTTCGGCTCCGTCGTGCATTTCAACGAACGCGAAACCCCGGCTGCGGCCGGTGTCGCGATCGCTAACGATCTGAGCGCCGAGGACTGCCCCGTACGCGGAGAACGCCTGCACAAGGTCGTCGCTGGTGGTGTCGAACGAGATGTTCCCGACGTACAACTTCTTCGCCATGGTCTTCACTCTTGGGCCGTTCGGCCCGGATACAAAAACACTTTTGCGCGGATAGCCCGCGCGGCTAACAGGGGCGGACGACTTCTGGCCGGCTCGTTCCGCACACACCGCATCCCCGCAACTTGCGGGGATTTAGGTATGGGCCGAACGACGAGGGCGGTTCCTCTGCGGCGCTACCAGCTTGACTGTCTTGGAGGCTGTGAGGTGTTGCTCAGAGTCAGAAGACCAAGAAGGGTCGAAGCGAGATTGCGGCAAAGCGATTCGTAGCTCCTGAGCGGATAGCACTCGCCATCCGTCACTCAGATACTACACAACCACTTGAAAAAGAAAACAGAGATTTGTTGCGTTTGTCAAAATAATTCCAGTCGGGCGGCCAGAACTCGCCGAGAAAGGCCCCTAAAGCGCCGAAACCACCCCGTTTAAGGGTGGCCTCGGGTGTGCGAACGCCTGCGTCGCACTTCACGGTCGCCCTTATTGTTGGGTCATTCCTTCACTTCGACCTTCGCCTCCGAGATCGTCTTCTTGCCGTCCTTTTCACTAACGATGCCAGTGACCTTGGCAGGCACGTCAGCCGTGCAGCAGTGCTTGTGGTACGGTTCTTTGCCGCCATTATCGGCGATGTAGAACTTCACTTCTTTATCGCCTTCCTTCACCAGCAACGCGTGCCCACAGACCTTGGTTTCCTTCAACGCACACTTCGTGCAAGTGAGCGTGCCTTCCAGAGTCTTCTTCTCGGCCTTTTTGTCTTCGGCAACAACTGTTGTGCCAAGTATCGCCAAGGTGAACATGCCAGCTAATACGAGACGCAACATGAGAGGAACCTGTTTGGTGTTTTGCTTTTATTCGCGTTATCGCCGCACGGCGCAGCTAAACCCGAACATATGGGCGACATTATAACTTATCGGCACACGATTCAGCAAGAACGCTTCAATTATCCAAGATGGCCAGTGGGAAGCCCATCGGGGACGTTGACGCTCGGAGTGCGTGCGCGTAGAGTGTATTTTTCCGACATTTCCTTGATTGTCGGGCCGAGGCTGATGCCGGTTCCTTCTTCACAATCCGCCGAAGTATTCGCAGCCGCTGTCGAGCGTGTGGTGGCGCACCGAACGACCACAACAGTGGTGAAGCTCGGCGGCAGCGCGATTGAAGATCCTGTTGCCACCGAAGCCTGCCTTCAATCCGTCGCAACGCTGAACCGCCTGGGCGTTCCCTTGGTTCTGGTTCATGGTGGCGGCAAGCCGATTGACCGGGCGATGGCGGAAGCTGGGCTGGTGCCCAAGAAGGTTGCGGGTCGCCGTTATACCGACGACGCAACGCTAGCCATCGTGGTGCGAGTGCTCGGCGAGATCAACATGGACCTCGTTCGCCAACTCGATAGGCTCGGTGCCCCGGCCGCCCCGATGATGTTCGTCCACGACTTCCCCCTGCTCGGCCGCCGGCTCACGCTCCCGCAGGAGGGGGCGGACCCAATCGACCTCGGGTTCGTCGGCTCGGTCACACAAGTGAAGGCCGATCGGTTGGAAATGATCGCGGTACAGTCCCGGACAGTCCCGGTGGTCCCATCGCTCGCCCTTTCCGCCGACAGTCCGTCCGGTTGGTTGAATGTGAACGCCGATACCGCAGCGGCGGCCGTGGCGGGTGCGCTCAAGGCCGACCGGGCGATCTTCCTGACCGACACGCCGGGCGTTCTCAGTGACCGCACCGACCCGATGTCCCTCTTCCCGAAGTTGACCGAGGCCGAGTGCCGCGACCTGATCGCTTCGGGCGTCATCGATGGCGGTATGATCCCAAAGGTCGAAGCGTGCTTCGAGGCGATCGCAGCGGGTGCGAAGTCGGCCTTGATCCTCGATGGCCGCGTTCCATTTTCGCTACTCGGCGTGTTCCTCTCCGAAACATTCACCGGCACCGAAATCACACGGTGACGCATCAATCTTAACTGGCCCATTAACCATGGGCGGTGTTCTTTCACTCTCACCCCAAGTTCCCCATGACCACCGAAACGCTTGCCAGCGAACAGATTATTGGTGTGGCGAAAAAGTATCTCACGCCGAACTACACGCGCTATCCGGTGTGCCTCGTTCGCGGAGAGAATTCCTGGGTGTGGGACGCCGAAGGGAACCGCTATCTCGATTTCTTTCCCGGCTGGGGTTGCGGCATTCTGGGCCACTGCCCGCCGCGCGTGGTGCAGGCGGTGCAAGAACAGGTGGCCACGCTGATTCATGTGCCGAACACCTGGTACACCGAACCGCAAGCGCTGCTGGGCCGCGCTCTTTCCGAGCGATCGGATTTTGGCGGGCAATGCTTCTTCTGCAATAGCGGGACCGAAGCGAACGAAGCCGCGATCAAGCTCGCGCGACTCAACGGCAAAGCGAAAGGTCGCTACAAGATCGTAACGCTCACCGGTGGCTTTCACGGCCGCACCATGGGTTCGCTCACAGCCACCGCTCAGCCGAAGTATCACGCCGGTGTCGAGCCGATGTTGCCAGGCTTCAACTACGCACCGTTCGGTGATCTCGCGGGTATCGAGAAAGCCATCGATGGCGAAACCTGTGCGGTGATGCTGGAGCCGATTCAGGGCGAAGGGGGCATCAATCTTCCGCCGGCCGGGTTCCTCGAAGGACTGCGTGAACTCTGCGACAAGCACGGCATACTGCTGATTCTCGATGAAGTGCAAACCGGCATGGGTCGCACCGGTAAGTGGTATGCGCACCAACACTGGGGCATCAAGCCAGACATTGTTACGCTCGCGAAAGCACTTGCGGGCGGCGTGGCAATGGGCGGGTTGCTAGCGAGCAACGAAGTCGCCGAGAAGCTCAAGCCCGGCACGCACGCGGCCACTTTTGGCGGTAATCCGCTCGCGGCTCGCGCGGCACTCGCAACCATCGAGACGATTGAGTCCGACAATCTCTTGGAACGAGCCACGCAGATCGGCGAGAAGTTCCGCACACGCTTCCAGGCGTTGCGCGAAACCTGCCCGCTTGTTGCGGATATCCGGATTCTGGGAACGATGATCGGCGTCGAACTTGCCATCGAGGGCACACCCGTCGTGCAAGCCTGCCTCGAACGCGGATTACTGATCAACTGCACGCATCAAACCGTGATCCGTTTGCTTCCATCGCTCACGATCACCGATGAACAAATCGAGGAGGGATGCGACATCATCAGCGAGATCCTGCTAAGCATGAAAGTGTAAAAGATGGCGAACGCATGCAGTGGTGTTAACCGTAAGCGGTGACCGCGAGCCAGCGGGTTCGCGAATTGAGCCATGGCGTCTTCTGAAGTTTCGACCTTGAATGCGGGCGATATGAAACATCTTTTGAACCTCATTGACCTGACCACCGACGAGTTGTCGCGGTTACTTCTGGAATCGGGCCGATTAAAAGCGGCACACGCCCGACGCATTCCGGCGCACAGCCTGAGCGGGCGTGTTGTGGGGCTGGTATTCGAGAAGCCAAGCCTGCGGACCCGCGTCAGCTTTGAAAGCGGAGTCGCACAACTGGGCGGAACGAGCTTGTACCTTCCGGGTAATGAAGTGGGCCTGGGTTGGCGCGAAACGCTCGCGGATTTCGCCCGCACGGTGAGCCAGTATGTCGATGCACTCGTGCTGCGGGTTTATCGGCACGATACGCTCGATGGCCTTGCGGCGCATGCCACGATCCCGATCATCAACGCTCTCTCCGATTGGTCGCACCCGTGCCAGGGGCTTGCCGATTTGCTGACCGTCCGGGAACTCTTCGGAACCGAAGCCAACCGCACGCTGGTGTTCGTGGGCGATGGCAACAATGTGGCACGCTCGCTTGCCGTGGGCTGCGGCAAACTTGGCGTTCGCTTCATTCTCGCGTGCCCGGCGGGTTACGGATTCGACGACAAATTTAAGGTCGATTACTGCGAACGTGTCGCGCCCGATTTCCCAATCGAAGTGAATGATCCACTCGCCGCAGTTGGTGATGCGGATGTGATTTACACGGACGTGTGGACAAGCATGGGCCAGGAAGCAGAACGCGAGGAACGACTGCGGCGATTCGAAGGCTTTCAGGTGAACGCGAAGTTGCTGGCCAAAGCACCCGCCCATTGCAAGGTGTTGCACTGCTTACCGGCGCACCGCGGCGAAGAGATCACCGATGAAGTGATGGATGGCCCCGCGTGTGCCGCGTTCCAGCAAGCGGGCAACCGCCTGCACACACAGAAAGCCGTACTGGAATGGCTGCTGAAGTAACAGGGTCCTTTCTCAGAGGGATTCATGCCCCGCCCCGACGATCGCAAAGCGAATCAACTTCGGCCCATCTCCTTCAAGCGGAAGTACACCGGGAACGCCCCCGGTGCCGTGCTTGTGAAGACCGGCCGCACCACCGTGCTTTGCACCTGCTGCGTGGACCCGAAGGTTCCCGATTGGATGGTCGGGCGCGGGAAGGGCTGGATGACAGCCGAGTATGGCATGCTTCCGGGTTCCACAGGGTCACGCAAGCCGCGCGATAAAGGTGGCAAAGTCGATGGCCGAACCGTTGAGATTCAGCGGTTGATCGGTCGCAGCTTGCGTGCGGTTGTGGATCTCGCGAAGCTCGGTGAACGCACGCTCTGGATCGATTGCGATGTACTCGAAGCCGATGGCGGCACACGCACGGCCAGCATCAATGGAGCGTTTGTCGCGGTTGTCGATGCACTCAATGCCATTCGCAAAGATCTGCCGAACGCTGTGGGCGAGATCCTGACCGATAGCCTTGCGGCCGTGAGTGTCGGAATCGTGGAAGGCGAAACGCGGCTCGATCTGGAGTATGTGGAAGACCGCGATGCGGAGGTTGATGCGAACATCGTGATGACCGGATCCGGGCGATTCATCGAAGTGCAAGCGAGTGGGGAAGAGGCCACGTTCACACGCAAGCAACTCGAAGAGTTGACAGGCATGGGTGAAGCGGGCATCAAGCAGATTACCGCACTGCAGAAAACCACACTCGCAAAAGGCTGGCCGTTTTGAACGTGAGCACGTCCGCGTGGGCCGCAATGAGTTGGTAAAAAGAAGTGCGATCGCAACACGCCATCATGCTTACAATTCCGGTATGACTCCCATCATCCGACAGTTGCCGTTCGCAGTCGCCGATGGCGCAACGAACATGGCGTGCGACGAAGTCATGCTCGAGTCCGCTGCGGAACACGGACTGGCTTCGTTTCGCTTTTATGGTTGGAGCGTGCCCACGCTTTCACTCGGCTATTTCCAGCCGCACGACAGCACTTCGCACACCGCCCTGCAAGCACTCCCGTGGGTGCGGCGTTCGACCGGCGGCGCGGGAATTGTGCATCACCACGAACTCACGTATAGCTTCGCGCTGCCCGCGACACCGCAGTGGCGTACCGCCGATGCTTGGGTGTGTCGCTTCCACCGATTGGTGCGTTCGTTCTTGGCCGAGAACGGGATCGATTCGCGGCTCGTGGTTTGCGGAGAAGAACGGAAACTGGGCGATGTGCTTTGCTTCTTGCACGAAACGCCCGGCGATCTCGTGGCGGCCGGTTCGAAAGTTGCGGGAAGCGCGCAGCGAAAGCTTCGCGGGGCGTTGCTGCAGCATGGAAGTTTGCTGTTGCGGAAGAGCGAGTTCGCACCGCATCTACCCGGCATCTTCGATCACGCGGAAACCGAACCCTTCACCCGCGAAGATATGGCCGATGCGTTGGGCAAAGCGTTTGCACACGATACCGGCGCACAACTTGAACCCAGCGAATTCACGCGCGAAGAACTCTCACGCATGCGTGAGATTCGAGCCGAGAAGTATGCGAATGCTGAGTGGAACGAACGCCGCTAAGTGTGATCCGCGGCGTACGCCAAAGCCACGCGACTCAACCGAGCAGACCTGCCTTTTCGAGAATACCGCGCAGCTTGGCTTTGCGGTCGTCGGCAAGTGGATTGATCGGGTACCGATTCGGGCCGCACGGTCGCCCAAGTAGCGTTAACGCTTCCTTGATCGCACCATTCCCGGTTCCCAAGCTCATGGCCATGCGAATCGGGTGCAGCAGCGATTGCAACTCACCCGCTGCGGCCATGTCGCCGCGCGTGAATGCGTCATAGATTCCCACGCACAAATCGGGTGCGATGTTCGACGACGCGGGAATGGCTCCGCTCGCCCCGAATTGCAAAGCCGCAAGGATTAGAGTATCGCGACCGTTCAGCACGGAGAACGTTTCGCGTGGCGTGTTGCGAAGGATCTCGATGGTGTTTTGCAAGTCGCCGGACGAGTCCTTGATACCGATGATGTTGGGCATCGCAGCGAGTTTCGCCACCGTGTCCGGCTCAATACTCAGCCCGCCACAAGTCGCCGGATTGTTGTACAACACGACCGGCAGCGAAGTGCTTTCGGCGACACGTTTGAAGTGATCGACCAATTCCGATTGGTTCGGCTTGATGAAGTACGGCGTAATCACGGAAACACCCGCCGCCCCTTCCTTCTCTGCCATGCGTGTGAGGCGAAGAACTTCGCGCGTGGTCTCGGCTCCGGTGCCAACGAACACCGGCGATCGCCCGCCCACATGCGCAATCGCGGCTGCGGTCACCGCTTGTTTCTCGGCCTCATCTAGTGCATAGAATTCGCCGGTCGTTCCCAGAACGAAGATGCCATGAACGCCGCGGCTCAGTTGCCAGTCGATGTGCGAGCGAAGGCCATGAAGATCGAGTTCTTGATCGGGCGTGAAAGGCGTGACCACAGGGGGAATGATTCCGCGAAGCAGCATGGCCGGTTCTCCTGACGCGAGGACAATGTGTGTTGAAGTTACCGATCTCGCAATCCGCGGCCAGCGTGAAGCACCGATCAGCGGGATTTCCATTCCATCGTTGCGCTTTGACCCGGGGCTTCTTCCACCTCCACACGCAGCACCTCTGGCACGAAACCTTCCTTGGTTCGCAAGGATTCCAGCAATCGCCCCGCGATGTAGCGTGCCAGCAACTCGGCGGTCGTGTTCTCAATGGGTAGGAGAATGCAATCGCCACGCGGGAAGATCCACTGCCGATCGTGGTATCGCACGTCCACCTGTTCGCCTTGTTCTTCGACGCGGATCACCGGGTTGCGGGTCGCCAGGAGCATGTGATGATCCAGTTCATCCGTGATTTCCTTGGTGCGTGCTTTCAGTGCGACGAAATCGAAGACGTAGTAATCTTCCTGAAGTTCCCCTTCAATCTCGACGGCGGCACGGTAGTTGTGGCCGTGAAGGCGCTCGCACTTGTGCCCGTGATAGCTGATGAAGTGCCCGCAACAAAACACCAGGTGGTCCTTGGTAACGTGGACCTTGAATCGCTCGGTCGGCATGATTTAGAGCCAATCGCTAACGTGCCAGCGGAATGGGGCAGAGAGAGACACTTTATTCTCTCGCAGCACCACGAACAGGCAAGCCGTGATGAGATCCGCAGTGGTGCCAGGGTTCAGGGCGTTGGAAGCGGAACGCAGGTGTTGGTCGAACTCGACACCCGCCCGGCGACCTTCCGGCGTTGCGATTCCGCCAAGCCGCAGCACCTCGGCAGCACGGCGCTGCACATCGGCCGCAACCTCTGGCCCGTTCTTGCGGGCAATCAGCGAGTCCGGGTATGCGGCCAACCACTGGAATTGCGAGTCGATGATGGCCGCTTCGATGCACTCAAACTGCTCAATGCCACGCAGCAACGCGGGCACTCCGAAATCGAACACATCCGCGAAGTCGTTGGCGTATTGCCGTGCGACCATGTCGCGATCCGCCGCGAGTTTCATCGCCTCGACAAGTGTGACCGTCGGCTCTTCTCGCACATCTTGCTCGCTCGCATCGCCAAGCCCGCCCGGGTGAGCAAGGCGAATCGCAGCATAAACGAACGCGGCATCTTTGGCGGTGTAGCGTGCGAGAACCGCCGGTATTCCCGCCCGCAGATCGTAAACGTCCGATGTCGGCGGGTTCGTGTGAACGCGCGTTCCCGGTACGCTTGCCAGCGGATGCAGCAGCAGCACGATTCCCAGATTGGTGTTCTTTCGCACCAGGAACTGCGTATCGCTGATCGCCTGATACAGCGTGATAGCTGGTGGGAAAGCGGCGTGTATCGTTGGTCGTGTCGTGTCGTCGATCGCCGATTGAATCGCCAGCGCACTGGTAATGAAGTCGAGATAACTGGTGTCGCCAAAGTCGGCATAGCGATGAACATTCCCCACCTTGCGAGCGGTTGCTTCCCAAATGCACGCCAGTGCCGCGCGGAAGCCACTCTTCCAAAAGCCAGGCGGCATCATGTTGTTTCCTCCGCCACGAAGCGCACGATTCTCGCCGCGATATCGATACCACACGTTGCGGCCAGTGCTTGCCAGCCCGGAACGGCGTTCACCTCGATCACGAACAGTTCCCCGTTTGGCCCCGGCAACAGATCGACACCGCACACCGGGCAGCCCACCGCTTCAGCGGCACGCAGCGCCAGTGACGTCGCGGTGTCATTCAATGTCACGCGTTCCACGGTCGCGCCCTGCGCCACGTTTGTGCGCCAGTCGCCATGCGATGTGCGACGCATAGCCGCCACAACAACACCCGCGATAACAAACGCCCGGAAGTCGTGCCCGGGATGGTGAATAAACTGCTGCTGATAGATCAGTTGGCCCGTTTGCTCCAGCACGCGGAATGTTCGCCATGCGAGTTCGCGATCCGAAATGCGCTGCATGCCGCGCCCTTCAGCCCCGAAGACGGGCTTGATGACAACATCGCCACCCATTCGATCGAACATGCCATACGCATCTTCGGCTCGTTGAGCCACGAACGTGGGCGGCGTGCGTAATCCGCCATGCGCAAGGCGAATGTTCGTGAGATACTTATCCACGCACGTTTCGACCGCACGCGGCGGGTTAACGATTCGCACGCCCCGTGCCAGTGCGGCGTGCAGCACATCCATGCGGAAGATCACCTGTTCGAGCGAACCCGCAGGCACCGTGCGCACAATCGCCGCATCGAAACCGCTCAGTGCGGCCGGTTCCGTTTCCACACCTGCGGCTAGCGTGCGGAAATCGATGAGTGTGGCTTGGTGGCCTTGTTCATGCGCGGCACGCAGCAGATCTTGCACATGCCAGCCCGTGCCTCCGCTCAATATGGCGATGCGCATTATTCCAGACCAAAGGATTTGCGGACAAGGCGCGGCTCAACGCGGCCAAAGTGGTGGCACTTCCCGGTCTTCAGATTCCGGAACTCGATTTCCGCAGGCGAAAACAGCATCGGATCGATCTTGTAGAAGTCGCCACCATAGCGAGCGAACACTTCCGCGAACGGTGCGCCATGATCGCGCGACGCGTTTGAGGGAACCTTCGGGCCAATGTTTGCAAGCACTTCATCGTCGGCACGCACCCAGAGCGTGACCTTTCCGCCGTAAAGAATCGCATCGTTCGTGCGGCCGATGGCGTGGATCATATCGGTTGAGACGGGCGGCAGCGGAGCTGTGCCGTACGCCGAGATGACCTGCGCGACATTGAACTTCAGTTCGTGAAGTTTGTGCAACGCGGTTTCTACGGAACGTGCTACCACCTGCGTGGTTCCCGCCAGGCTTTCTGCGGGGGCAACCAGCAATGTGAGATGCTCCGCAACCGGCGGAAGCTTCGCCACGATGGCGGCGATCACTTCTTCGGTGGGGTGCTTCGCGGTTTCGAGAACGCCCACAGCGATCGCGGAATCTTCCTTTCCGGGAATGTGCTGGAACATTTCTTCGCGCGCAGCGATGGCTCGCATGGGACCTGATCCCATCGCGAAGAAGTTCCCCACCTTCACTTGCCAGCCCGCATATTGCGAAGCGAGGCACGCGCGAACGGGATCGTCGGTGATCACTTGAACGGCCGGTCCGCCTACTTCTGCGATGGGGCACGGAACGTAGGTCACTTCAGCCAGATCCGCCAAAGATGCCCGAGCCAGCAAGAGGCCCGCCGCAAGACTTCCTACCACCGCACCGCCGCAATCAATGATGCGTGCCCCGGCGACGGAAGATACTTTCACGCGATAGCGATCGGCGTTGGCCGCAAGATCGTCCGCCACGCGATTCGCACGTTCATTCAGTGTCATGATGTCGTTCCGCTAAACAAGCGATTCAGTTCCTCTGCACGCGATTGTAGCCGGTTATGGCACTCCGTGATTGAAGAAGCCGTCACGAGAAGGGTGATAACCGGGTCTCCGGTTTCGAACTGTGTTGCCGGCGTCGGGATGTCTGCGAAAGCGGGGCAACGCCACGGGTTGAATGTACCGGCAAGATCGTCGTTCCAGGGGCCATCATTCGGGAAGCAGAATCGTTGTGGCGCGAAGTAGATCGCCTTGCCAACCACGTTCACCGTCTCCAACTCCGCACCGCTAACGCCTGCGAACACGCCAACTCCGGTCGCGTGTTCCAGCACTTCCATGCTGGCGGTATAACGCGGGTTCACTTCTATTGGGTAAGGTTGTTCATCGCGAAGGATAAAGTCCAAACCCCAAGCGCCCTTCATTCCCATTTCGTTCGCAAGGCACTCTCCGAGGCGAATCAGTACGGCGTGCGTTCGCAGTGGCACGTTCACCGGGCCAATTGCACCGCAATAGCCGAAGGCATTGGCATGATGCCACGATTCGCCAATCAATTGTTGATTAATTCCGAATAGGCGAGCGCCGGAATAGATCGCGGACATCGCCGATCCTTCCATCCACTCCTGGAAGTAATGCAGAGGCGATGCCCCTTCACCGGCCATCGCAACGCGGATTCCGATACCCCCTGCAGAATGCAACGGCTTGCGTAACCAGCGGCCACTCAGTGGGCACGGTTCATCAACGGCGAGCAAGGCAGGAGTGGCGAACCCCGCGTGTTGAAGCGTGGGGAAAAGCTGATGCGGATCGCGCACCCCTTTAATCGCTTCAAGCGAACAGCCCCACAACTCGCGATCGAGCGAAAGCTCCCGCAGCACACCGAGTGCGTTTTCTAATCCGCCCGTGAATAGGAATGGCCCGCTTGGGAACCGTGTGGCCAGTGTGACGAGATCCTGCGGGTACGATTCGACCGGGCAGGTGAGACATGGGGCGACGCGGCCAAGGTCGCGGTCGGCGAAAAGATCGATGGCCCACGCGTGCAAGCCAGCACGGGCGAGCGAGTGAACCGCTGCCCGGCTACTGGCACCCACCACACCCACACGCGCGTCGCCGACATCGGAAACAGAGTTCATCGCGTCTCGAGCAATCGCTGAATCGCAACCATGAACTGTTTCGCGTCGTCGCCCTGGTCCGTGAAACCGAGCGGTTTCGCACGAATGCGAGCGGCGTCGTCGTTCATCACTTCAGTGAGGCGAAAGTGGAGATACCACATCGCTCCGGTGCGAACGCCATCGGCATCGAAGACATAAAGTGGTTGGTTCGCCCGGTCTGCAATCGCGGCTTCAAACGTGGCGTATGCATCGGCCAGTTTGTCTGTACTTACATCAATTGCGATGAACTTAAGCTCGCGCTTTTCGGCCACTTCGCGAGTAGCAGCGACATCTTCGCCCGCACCGTGCAACTGGATCACCGTGCGATAGCCCGCACTGCGTAGCGAATCGAAACCATCGAGCGTAGGCTTGCGCCCCGTGGCAACGCCTTGCATCACTTTGACGAATCCGGTCACGCCGATGGGAGTGGCATTGGCATAACCCGAGGAAACAGGCGGTTCCGTTGTAGCAGGGGCCGTTGGAGAGCCGAGAACACCATTGGTTGGACCGCCAGGATACGCACTACTCGACGAAGCCCCGCCCGGAATCGGGTCCGGCAGTAAGACTTCCGGCGGTGGTGCCGTGCGTGCCGGTGGAATCGATGGTGGCGGGAATGTGGATGGTGCCGCGGCACCCGGAGGCGGAAGGAACGTTCCACCCGGTGCTGGACTCGTCGGCACGTTGGCCGGCGGCAACAAGAACGGCGTATTCGGTGCCTGTGGGCGATAAGGATTCGGATTAAAGCTGCTGTTCGAGCAGCATCGGTGCTTGCACGAAGAGGCCGAGATCAAGCCCGAGGCGGCAGCAGCGATCAGCAATATTCGTTTCATCTTTGTTCCTCCGCGATCGAGCGCGTTCCGTTGTAGATTCTACTCGGGACCGACTTGCGGCCGGCGCGACTTGAGCCGAACTGAACAGATTCTCGCCAACTGTTGTGGCGTCCTTGCGGGTTGTGCAACTTGCACAACCATAGCGATGTGGGTAAACCAGACGGCTTTGTCCGCCTGCGATGCCAACACCGCCATCACAGAAACCGCATCGTCTATCAGAACGATCGCTGGAGTGCCCATGCCGCAACCCGATTCGCCCCAACTTCGCCAAGAACGGATCGCGGGCGTTGTCGCTGTCGCTGCGATCTGTTTGGCCGTTCCTTCTGTGATCCTTCTCATCGTCGATGCGGCCATTCCCGGCACCGATCGCCGCATACCGGCATATGAATTCGTGGCGGCCGCCATCGTAGGGTTCCTTCTCCCATTCCTGTACAACTCAACGAATCGCGCTCCGGGCTTCGCCGCGTATGCTGCATTCGCTTGGCTCGTCGCACTGATCGTGGGGATCGTTTCGGGCAACTGGCCGGGCTGGGCACACGGTCTGCCGCTGGGCCTGATCGTAGGCTCAATTACGCGGGGAGTGCGTGGACCGGCACCGCGAAGTGGAACGTTCGTGCTGCTGACCGCAGCCATCGGTGGCGCATTGCTTGCGTGGTTCTTCACGAGTCGCGACCAGCCATACGACGCGGTGGCGTATGTGCTTCTGGCGCTGGCGGTGTTTCTCATCGTCTGGATATGCACACAGCTCTTTCGCTCATTGCTGGAAGTGTCGCTCGAACCCGCAGTGGGCCTGATGTATCGCATTCGCAGTCGCGGACCGGGTTTGAAAGACTTCCCGCGTACCGGACCCTGTCTGGTGCTGGCGAACCATGCCTGTTGGTTCGATCCCATCTTCCTCGGCAAAGATGTGCCTCGCCCCATTACGCCAATGATGACCGCCCGATTCTACGATCTGCCCGTTATTCGTTGGGTGATGGTAGCCTTTGGTGTCATTCGTGTGCCCGAGAAAGCCATCAAGAAGAATGCCCCGGAAATTCAGGAAGCGATTGCGGCCCTCGATCGCGGTGAGTGTGTGGTCGTGTATCCGGAGGGGTATTTGCGACGAACGGAGGAGCAGCCGCTTCGGCGATTCGGGCAAGGAGTGTGGCAGATTCTGAAAGCACGCCCGGACACGCCGGTTTTCGCGTTCTGGATTGAAGGCGGATGGGGCAGTTACACTTCCTACTACAACGGTCCGCCCACCAAGAACAAGTGGCCCGATTTCCGTCGCCGGATTGATGTCGGGATTTCCGCACCAGTATTGCTTCCCGCTGAAGTGCTAACCGATAATCTCCCCACTCGCATCTTTCTGATGAATCTGGTTGCCCAAGCACGTCTTCACCTGGGGCTTCCGGCTCTAGCGCCATTCGAACTCCCGCACCGATCCGACGACGCCGACGATGCAGTAACAACCAGCGAATCGCCTTGACCGAAGGTTGCAAATCGGGTGTGTTCGGAATTGGCACAAGACGATCGCTCGCCCGGCTATCGCACAAAAGGCTTTAGCACCTCGAACGATTTGTTCGAGGCGGTTGCGCTGTGGGGCGGCCGCTCATCCGACTTTGGCCGATTCGGAACCACCCTCACCGCTGAGTTCGTGTAATTTTTTCGCGATGGGTGAGAGTTTCATTGTTCCGAAGGAGCCTTCATAACGCTGTGCTTTGGC
>JBGSLF010000122.1:0-37931 GCA_041740855.1 Gemmata sp. | reverse complement strand
GGTGGCGCGCCGGGTCGCCCGGAAAGCAAGTCCGGGCCGGGTTCCGCCGGGCGCATCGCAGGCCGGCCGCAAGCGCCGATTGATGCGAGCAACGCCGTAACGGAAAGCGACGAAGAGGACAAGAAGAAGAAGGCCGGTGGCGGCGTAATTGGTCGCGACTCTCGCCATAAGGGTCGCACCGATCGCGGCCGTGGTCCGGGTTCAGGTCAACCTGCCGTTGTGCTCGGGCCAGGTGGTCAGGTCGATATCATCGAACAGCAATGGGGTTCGCGCCGCGGACCTCGCGCCGCCCTGATGCGTAAGCACTTGCGCGGCAAGATGCAGCAGGCCCCGGCGAAGGAAGGGCGAATTGAAATTGCCCTGCCCATCACCGTGCGCAGCCTGTCCGAAACGATCGGCATGAAGGTGGGTGACCTCACCAAACGCCTTCTCAAGGAAACGAGCCAGCTTTACGGCATCAACAGCACGCTCGAATTCGATGCGGCCGCACTCATTGCCGTCGAGAAGAACATCGAATTGGTCGCCAAGCGGCAAGAAACCAAGGAAGACTTGCTGCTGGAACGCTATCGCAAGTTAGTCGAGGAAGTGGAGGTCGAGAAACTCCGCCCACGGCCGCCCATCGTGACCATCATGGGCCACGTCGACCACGGCAAGACCTCGCTGTTGGACAAGATTCGCCAGAACTACGGCGTGGAATCGGACGTGGTTTCAACCGAAGCGGGCGGCATCACGCAAGTGATTCGCGCATGGTCGGTCAAGCGTGAAGTCGTGATCGAGAAGGAAGTGGATGGAGTGTTGCAGGAAGTTCAGGAAGATCGCTTCATCACGTTCCTCGATACGCCCGGCCACGAAGCGTTCACCAAGATGCGTGCCCGCGGGGCCAACGTCACCGATATCTGCGTGATCGTGGTGGCTGCCACTGATGGCGTGATGCCCCAGACGCAGGAAGCTATCAGCCATGCGAAGGCCGCGGACGTCAAGATTATCGTGGCCATCAACAAAGTGGACATGCCCAACGCCAACCTCGGCCGCACCAAACAGCAACTCTACGGCGAAGGGCTGATTCCAGACGATATGGGCGGCGAAGTGCAGTTCGTGGAAACCAGCGCCGTCACCGGTCAGGGCATCTCCGACTTGCTCGATACCATTGTGCTGGTTGCCGAAGTTGAAGAACTGACCGCCGACCCGAACCGCCCCGCCGCAGGCACCTGCCTCGAAGCCTACATGACATCGGACGAAGGCGTCATGGCCACGGTGCTCATCCAGCAAGGAACGCTCAAGAAGGGCGATATCGTGCTGTGCGGCAGCACCTTTGGCCGCGTTCGTGCGATGTACAACGATCTGGGCCGGCCCATCAAGGAAGCAGGCCCCAGTTCGCCCGTGCGAATCACCGGGCTGGGCGCAGTTCCCAACGCCGACGATCCGTTCTATGTGGTCGAGGAACTGGCCGAAGCCCAGGAAATCGCTGACAACCGCCAGTACAAGGAACGCGAAGCGGCCCTCAACCGGTTCTCGGCTCCGAAGGATCTCGGCGACATCAGCGCGGCCCAAACCAAGGCCAAGATCACCGAGTTGAAGGTGATTATCAAAGCCGAAGCACGCGGGTCGGTCGAGGCGATCAAGAAGGAACTCGAGAAGCTCGTTCACGAGGAAGTTCGCACTCGCGTGCTTCACGCCGGCATCGGTGCCATTACCGAATCGGATGTGATTCTCGCACTGACCAGCCCGAACGATACACTCGTGATCGGGTTCAACGTCACCGCGGACGACGCCGCTTTGCGGTTGTCCGAAGAACGCGGCATCTCGCTTCGCGAATACGACATCATCTACAAACTGACCGACGACGTGAAAGCGGCGCTGGAAGGTAAGTTGAAGCCAGTCGAAGAGGTGGTGCACCTCGGGCGGGCAGTCGTGCGGCAAACCTTCAAGGTTGGCAAGATCGGCACCATCGCGGGTTGCTTTGTCACGAGTGGCACCCTCGAACGCTCGGCACGTGTTCGCGTTATCCGCCAAGGCGTGGTTATCTTCCCGCCTTCGGATCGCGTGGTTGGGCTGGATAGCCTCAAGCGGTTCAAGGACGATGCCAAGGAAGTGCGTGAAGGCTTCGAGTGCGGGCTGAAGATCACCGGATTCGACGATATCAAGGTCGATGACGTGATCGAAGCGTTCAAGATCGAAATCCGCCAACGCACACTGTAAGCCAGATGTCGCCAAACGCGGGAGGAATGAGAGACGGAAATCTCGTTTCGAGTTGCGATAATTCGCCTTCTCATTCATCCCTCGTCTCCATCACCGCGTAACATGGTTGTGGGCATTCTGGAAGTTCGATTGCTCATTCGCGAAAGCCGCACGCTGAAGGAGAAGCGGCAGGTGGTTCGCTCGATCCTCGATCGGATTCGATCGAGCTTCAATGTGTCCGCCAGCGAAGTGGATACGCACGACGACGTGAAAGTCGCGACTTTGGGTTTTGCTGCGGTGGGTTTCGAGAACGCAGCGGTGCAAGGATTCTTACAACAGATCGCCGAAGCACTGCGCAAGCATCCCGTCGCGGAATATCTCGGCGGGGAAACGAACATTGGCAGTGAGGTGGTCTGAAAGAAGACTACAAAAGACCATATTTGCGTTAACTGCCCCGAACCCCACACAACAAAGCGTACTCGATTAAGTAGCTGGCCCACGAGACACCGACGCCGGCTCTCACCGGCCGTTAGCAAGAGAAAGATCCTGATGAAATCTCACCGGCTGGCCCGGGTATCGGAAGTGATTCGCGAAACCGCGGCCAATGCCGTGCTTTTCGAGATCAAGGATCCGCGCGTCAAGAAGAACGTAACGGTCACACGCGCCGAGGTATCTGGGGATTTGCAGCACGCCAAGGTTTATGTGTCGGTCATGGGATCGGAAAAGGAACAGCAACTTACGATGCACGGGCTGAAAAGCGCTGCGGGGTTCGTTCAAACGCGCGTCGCCGAACGACTCACCAGCCGCTACGTTCCGCACATCACCTTCATTCTCGATGACGGTGTGAAGAAGAGTATCGAGATCGCACGTTTGATCCGCGAAGAGAGCGAACAAATCGCCGCAGATCACGCCGTCGCGGGCGATATCGATATCGATGATGATGGCGACGATGAGTTTGACGACGACGCCGCGGGCGAAGATACCTTCCCCGACGCCACCAACCGCGAACAGCCCGGACCCGCCGAAGGAACGACGGACCGCCCGGAGAGCTGACGATCTAATTTCCCAATGAAACCGCGCAAGAGGTCATCGCGGTTTGGAATGGTCAATCGTTCGCGACTTGCCATTCCGAACCACGCCCCTGTTGCCCGTTTCAATTCCCGAAAGGGAGTGGCCTTGTATGCCGGCCATTACGAATAAGCAACAACTGCTGACGCAAGCACAAACGCTGCTCAAGAAGCGATTCCCCCTACCGGATGCGGAACCGGAGGGAGAAGAACGCCCCTTGCTGGAAGAACTCATGTACGCCATCTGCCGCGAAGGAAGCACCACGGCCGATGCCGATGCCGCGTACACACGATTGCGTAAAGCCTTCATCGACTGGAACGAAGTTCGCGTCAGCACGGTGCAGGAAGTGGGCGATGTGCTCCGCCCGCTGAGTGGGCCGGGCAGCCGTGCCAAGCGCATCATTGGCTTGTTGCAGGAAGTGTTCGAGGATAAGTATTCATTCGATTTGAGCGAACTGAGCAAGAAGGGGCTAAAAGATACAGCCCGCAAGATTCGCTTCTACAAAGAAGGCGTGAACGACTACGCCGTGGCGTGGGTCATGCAGCGTGCGCTCGGCGGGCACGCCATCCCACTCGATGAGCCAACCTTGCGTGTGCTGCGCCGCCTGGGAGTGGTGGAAGACACCGATCCGGATAACCTCGAATCGGTGCGGGGCAGCATCGAGCATGTGATTGCCAAAACTCGCGGCACCGAATTCACAGACCTGATGAGCATTCACGCGAAAGAATTGTGCACGGAAAACGATCCGAATTGCGCAGCCTGCCCGCTCAAAACGGATTGCCCAACAGGAATTGAGAACACTTCCAAGAAGACCGAACCCAAACCGAAGAAATCGCGCTAATGTCGCTCGATGGGTTTATTGTAGAGCTTTGAAATTCTGTACGCAGAATGTGCCAATCGATTTGAGAAGCGAAGTGACTTCCGGAGAAAAGACAGTATCCCGCGACTGAGAACCAGTAGCGGGATACTGCCCGGTTTACCCTGTTACCGCATGTGCCAGTTTGGTAGGGCTATCGCCCTCTGTCACGAGCACCGCACCAACAAACCGCGAGAACCGTTCGGCTTCTTCGGTTCGCGATGGAGCCACCAACACCACCCTCAATTTGCGTTTGGCGGCTCGCAGCTTCGCAGCCACGAGATAGCCACTTTCCCAACCGGTTCGAACCGGTAGAACCACCACAGTGGGTTTGCGGGCGGCGATCGTGCAAGCAAGATCATCGCAAGCGGGAAGGCTTAACACCTCCCAATCCTGAGAACGCAGGAGTTCCGTCATCCGCTCGGTTCCCAACCCACCAACCAGAACCACACGGGGTTTTCGTAACGTGGTAAGCACTGTTGCACCAAGTTGTCGTTTTTCACTTGTAGGCATCATTTCCTCTCTTACCAACCAGACACGGCGTCTTGTTAAGATGTTCGCTTCAAGAGGGGTGAACTTGCGCGCGTGGCACGAAAATCATCCCCTTTGTTACACACGCCGAAAAGCGCCTGGTTGGTGTAGTTTCTCCTTGTCAACATTAAGTGTCGGGGCTAGAACCGTTTTTCCGGCACCGTTTTCGTGCGGTATACCTAACGGTTAGTGAATGGGGAAGGATAAAGAGTTGATAGGCAGATGTCGAGGTCCGATGCCTACCAATTCTCGCGGCCCAACTTTGCGCCCCACTCGGCTTTTCGCACGATCGATACAGATTACCCACTCTCCGAAGTGGGCGGTTCTTCTGACAGCCGCCTTCACTTCCTTACTGGAGTTTTGTTCATGGCAAAAGCTCGAATCTCGATTGGCACCTGGGCGTATTTATTCAACCAGACGGAGCCAACCAACGACTTTCATGTGATCTTGCACAAACTGCAAGATCTGGGGTACGACGGTGTTGAACTGGGCAGTTTCGGCCCGCACCCCAGCCCGGCATCGCACCCCACGCGAGCCAGCCGGCAGAAGCTCAAGAAAGAGATCGCCGATCACGGTCTGGCCCTTTCGGGCATCGCGATCGATCTGTGGGCGTTCAAAACGCCCGGCACCTCTATTATGGACGAGCCAGCCTCCGCTTATCTCACCGCTTTTCTCGGCTGGTGTACTTTCGCCGCCGATCTGGACGTAAAAACCATTCGCGTCGATACGGTCGTTGGCCCAGATTACTTCGAGAAGGAAGGAAAAGAACTGGGTGCCGAGAAGGGGATGGAGCGGATTGTGAACGTCTGGGACAAAGCGAGCAAGATGGCGGCAGACTTCGGCATGAACATCTGCTGGGAGTTCGAGCCGGGATTCGCGTTCAACAAGCCTTCCGAAATCGTCAAACTGGTAGACATGGTGCGGGCAAAGGGGAACCCGAACTTTGGCGTGCTGTACGACACCTGCCATGCTCACATGTGCGCGGTTGTCGGTGCCAATCATAGCGGAGCAAAAGAAACGCTCCCTGGTGGGGAACTGGAGCTTCTGGAGAAGCTGAAGGGGAAAATCACGCACGTTCACGTGATCGATTCAGATGGCTCACTCAACGAGCACAACACCAGCACACACAACCCATTCGGCACGGGTAAGTTGGACTTCGATAAACTGGCCCCGGCCCTGCGAGCCGCTGGTGTGCCAAACGATTGGTGGTGTGTGGATCTGTGCTTCTGGCCCGAAGCCTGGCAGGTGACCGCCGATAGCAAGAAGTATCTGGATAAGCTTCGCGACAAATACGCCGCGGTGTGAGTTGGCATTAGATTTGGCAAGAAACGAACTTGGCCAAGTGTAACTGTTGAGAAAGTAGTAGCGGGGGTCGTTAGTGCGGGTGTGAGTGAAAGCCTTGCATGGAGCCCCCCCCACGGCTTCCACCCACACCCGCGCCAACAGCCCCCACTACCTTACTTGCCTATGTCCCAAACTCGAACGGAGCCGTCTCGCCCTGCTGCTGCCAGTGTTGTTCCGTTGGGGGCAAACCGAACGATATGAAACGCTCGCGTGCCCCGGTACGAAAACACTTCTGCTCCTGTCTCTACGTTCCAAACCTTGACCGAGTTCTGCCCAGCACTCGCAATCCACTTTCCATTATTACCAAAGCTAACTGACCAAGCATCTCCTTCATGAGCGTCGATGGTCTGTGCCAATGAGCCATCGGTGTTCCAAACGCGAACGACGCCGTCCCAGCCCGTGGTTGCTAACAGCTTGCCGTGTGGGCAGTAAGCCACGCCGTAAACCGGCCCTTTGTGTGCGCCAAGCGTGACTGGCGGAAGATCTGGAATTTCCAGATTCCAAACCTTGGCTTTGCCATCCGCGCCTGCGCTGGCCAATCGTTTTCCATCGGGGCTAAAAGCCAGGGCATGAACGGTGCCCCAGTGCCCAACCAGTTCGATCGGAATCTGCGCTTCCAGATCCCAGACACGAATCGTTGCGTTGCGATCACCAGTCGCCAGTTTGGTGCCATCGGGGCTAAACACCGCAGACTTCGTAGAAGTTGGCTGCGGCAACTTATACGCCACGGTATACCGCTGATCGCCCTGAAGATGCCAGACCGTTACGCGTGAATCGTCGGAAGGAGCGACCAGATATTGACCATCGGCCGATACATCTGCGGACCACACATTGCCACCAAGCATCGGTTCGAGCGTCTTGATCGCAATCCCTTTGTGCAAGTCCCAGATTGTGACGGCGCCATTCTCCATACCGCTGATCAGGCGATCGTTATCCCAAAAGGCCAATCCCCAGATGGTGCCCGAGTCTCCGGGTAAAACCATTCGCGGCGTTGGATCAGAACCCATCACCGGTTTCGAAGTTACTGCGGGTTCCGGTGCGATTATCGGTGCCGGTGTAGCGGGCGACCACAGTAACACAGTGAGCAGGCTGCCCAGAGCAACGCCGCCAATCCACGGTGTGGCCCGAAAAGCAACACTCTTCCAGCAGATGTGTTTGCGTTTGCGGGCCGACACGCCCGAGCGAGACGCGGAAGCGGAGCAAACTTCCGCCGGCACATCGAGAGGCGAAAGCGCATGCGCGTGCGCCAGTTCCGCGGCGAAGACTTCGGCCACTTCGCCCGCCGATTGGTAACGATCCGCTGCGTTCTTGGCCAACAGGCGATCCACGATCTCCGATAGCCATTCCGGCACATCGGGGTTCACATCCGAAAGCGGCGGCGGTGTTTCGTCGGTCACGCGGCGAAGAACCGTCAGCGGCGTTTTGGCATCGAATGGATGCGTGCCGGCCGCCGCTTCATAGAGCACACTCCCGAGGCTAAACAAATCGCTGCGGGCATCGACTTCATCGCCGCGGGCTTGCTCGGGTGCCATGTACAATGGGCTGCCCGCCACGAAGCCGGTTCGCGTCAGTTTCACATCTTCGGCCGCGCGGGCCAGACCGAAGTCGGTTAGCTTCACGCGGTCTGCGGGTGTCTCCATCAGTATGTTGGCCGGCTTAATATCGCGGTGAATCAGTCCGCCGGCGTGGGCCGCCGCCAATCCCGCAGCCGCTTGCATGCCCAGGCGTGCCACTTCGAGCGGCGTCATTTTCCCGATCCGCTTCAACCGTTGTTCCAGCGATTCGCCGTTGATCAGTTGCATCACCAAATATGGCAAGCCAGAGGCCTCGTCTTCATCAACCTGGTGAACCGCAACGAGGTTATCGTGGGTCACGGCGGCGGCGGCGCGCGCCTCACGGCAAAAGCGTTGGCGGGCTACCTCGTTATTCGCCAGTTGTGGGTCGATCACCTTGATCGCAACGTCGCGTGTCAAATGCGGATCGAAGGCGTGAAGGACGACGCCCATTCCGCCACGACCCACAACTCTGATAATGCCAAACGTGCCCAACCGACCCATGCGTCCCGGTTCATCGCTGGGTTGAAGAAAGTCTAGATCCAGGTTCCGATTCTCGGCCTCGGCGATTTCCCCGGACTGACGCACGAACAGCGCCGTGGCACGCACCTCCGATTGGGCATTGCCCAATGCTTTCCAGAAAGCCGAGTCCTTGGGTGGTGTTATCCGAGCCGACTCACGAAGATTCGAAGCAAATTCGGCCGTTGCACCGCCCGCGAGAGCATCGAGCCGTTGCTGACACATCTGACAGACTTCAACGTGGTCGGTCAACGCAACCGTTTGAGCCTCGCTCAGCCGCCCCCGAACGAGCCGCTCTAATTCAGCGGTTGGCGGGCAAGCAGTAACTGGTAAAGTTTCGGGAAGCATGGGTATCTCAAGTCCCGTTACGAAAGTGTTAAATGACGAGCAAGTGTTGGCACACGCACCGTGAGTTCGAGAGCGTTCGAACCAGACGCGTTAAAGACGCTCCTTCTTGACGAGCCGGAAGCGTGAGCGACGGGTCTTGCTCAAACCGTCGCTCACGCTTCCAGCTCGTCAAAACCTGACACACAACCCCGGCCATTTGTTTAAACAACTTCTCAGGCATCTTCGTCGTCGATCATTTTCTTCACTTCATCCCGCAAACGGGCTAGCACGCGGCTTTTGGCAACGTAAACGGCTCCGGCTGTCATCTTCAGGCCGGCACCCACTTCGGTGGCGGCTTTGCCTTCCACTGCGGTTTCCCAGAACGCTTGCCAGGTGCGGTCCTGGAATTCGCCGCGAACGCGTTCCATGGCATGCGAACTGATTTGCCGCTGATATTCCTTTTCCCATTCCTCATCTGGGCCTTCGACTTCTGGAGCGGCCGTGGCATCGAGTCGCTCTTGAACGTCTGCATCGCCGGTGCCACGCGGGCGGTTCTTCTGGGCCGTCAGAAAGTTGTAAATCTTGTTTCGCGTCACGGTGTATAACCAACCGCGAAAGGTGCCGCGCTTTGGATCGTACTCCATTCGGTGTGCGTTGCGGGCCACGCTGCGGAGCACATCTTGCATCAGATCCGCGGCATCGGCGTCTTGAAGTCCGCGGTTTCGTGCAAACCGGTATACCACCGGGCCATAGAGTTGCACAAACTCGCTCCATGCATCCGTATTCTGCCCATCCCGGATGCGGGCGAGCAGGGTAACACGGGTGAGCGGTGCCTCTGCCATTACGCGGCTTCCCGGCTAGTGATACCCAATCTGTGGGCAACAGCTTACGCGCCGAGCCTCACGTGAGGCAACCACGGAACGGCTAACGATTCGACGTGTACACTGCCCACAACATTCTATTGGTACTGACTCTGGGCGGAACAGGCCGATTGCAACGGTACGTTATCGGCCAAGCCTATTAGAACGAGATAGCGGGAACATGCGATTGCGAGATGGGAGGGTTTTTAAGGATCGAACGAAGAGCTAACGGAAGGTTCACTTGCGAACCGCACAAGTGAACCTTTGGGGCACAGTCCGAAGCCGCACGGCACACCGCACATCACGCTTGCAACATCATTTCTGGTAAATGGGCAAGTAGTGCGTGGGAACACTCAGAATCAGCACGGCGATGGCGGTTTGATAGGCGGCACCATATGCGGCTTCGCGGCGTGAATCGTACCAGGAGCCATTTGCTTGCTGATAACCACGATTCAAGAGTAAATCGCGCATTCGCTTGTAGTATGTCTCCCAAACTTCTCCACCGACCTGATTCAGCGCGTGTGCCGCGTAGTAGTGCCCGTACCAGTAGTGGCCGCGATCGTCGCCAGTTCGTTCCATGTACTCGACTGCCTTCTTGATTTCGTCGGCTTCATAATCGCCGCACAGTTGCAACACACACACGCCGGCGGCCGTTCGCGCGTAGCCGGGGCCGCTCGAATACGGCTGATACTTGTAGCCGCCGGTGCGGCGATCGTAGCACTTGTTGATGTACTTGATGGAATCGGTCATCACGCGATCGGGCACTTGTAAACCCGCATCTTTCGCACCGCGAAGCGCCATGACTTGCATAATGGTGACCGAGATATCGGCCCCGGTGGGGGAAGGATCGTATCGCCAGCCGCCTTCGTTGTTCTGCGTTTTCACGATCAGATCGATCGCTTTCTTCAAGACTTTCTTCACATCCTCATCGCCCGTCATGCCGTAAACCTGCGAGAGCGCGAGTGTTGCCATCCCGTGGCAATACATATTCCCGCCGCGTGAGCCGACGAGATAACCATCTTCGCGTGCGACGCTCAGCAGGTGCCGCACGCCGGCGGCCACGACTTTGCCATAGTCTCCCTGGTTGGGCACGTGCCCATTGGACATGAACGCCATGAGCGCGAAGCCCGTGATGGCCGTGTTGCCCCACGAGCCATCCGATGCCTGTTCCTTGGCGAGAAACTTCAAAGCCTTATCGACCGCGGCTTTGGTCTCCGGGTCCATCTTGACCTTATCTTCAGGCGGTGCTTTAGGCTCCGGCTTGGTTGGCTCTTGTGGAGCGGCGACCACTGCCGGAACACCAAGCAGAGTTGCGAACGCAGTGAGCAATATCAGGTGGCGGATCATCAGGATCTCCGCTTGGCGATTGAGATTCGATTGGGATTAAGGAACACGCAGTGGGCCGGTGAAGCGAACAGATCGTTTCACCGGCCCACGGTTATCACATCACGCGAACAAAATTACTTCCCGCCCGGTGTCGTGGCACCCGGTTTGGCGTTCTTGATGTTCACATTATACTGCTTGATCAACTCGCGGAACTCGGCTGGGAACTGAGTGTCTGCTCCTTGTTGCACTTTCTCGCGTTCTTTCTTGCGAAGTTGAATGAAGGTGCCATCGCCGGTTGCAGCGGTTCCGCTGGAACCGGCATTCTTGAGCTTATCACCACCTGCCATATCGCCTTCACCCATACCTTGATTCATCCCTTGTTGGGCCATTCCCATCCCCATGCCCATACCCATACCCATTCCCATACCTTGGCCCATTCCCATTCCCATTCCCATTCCCATTCCCATTCCCATTCCTTGGCCCATGCCCATGCCCATTCCTTGGCCCATGCCCATGCCCATACCCATTCCCATTCCCATTCCCATGCCCATACCCATTCCTTGTTGCTGTTGGGCAGCTTGTAGAGCATTAAGGGCTTGTTGGAGCGACTGAGCGGCGTTCTGCTGATTCATGCCAGCCTGGCTCGGCTGTCCCTGTTGCAACTGGTTCTGAGCCTGCTGCAACTGGTTTTGAGCCTGCTGCAACTGATTCTGAACGGCCATTGGTGCGTTGGCTTGTGCTTGTTGCAGAGCCGCCTGCGCGGCGTTGGTCGCCTGTTGCGACTGTTGCAACGCACGGGTGGCGTCTAGCAATTGCTGCTGCTGTTGGGCAAGCTGGCCAGGGGTTTGCCCCATCATGCCGCCCATCGGCATACCACCCATCGGCATTCCACCCATCGGCATGCCACCCATCGGCATTCCACCCATGGGTTGGCCATCCTTCGGCATTGGCATTCCACCCATCGGCATGCCGCCCATAGGTTGGCCATCCTTCGGCATGGGCATTCCACCCATAGGTTCGCCATCCTTCGGCATCGGTTGGCCATCCTTCGGCATGGGCATGCCACCCATTGGCATCGGCATTCCACCCATCGGCATCGGCATGCCGCCCATTGGTGGTTGCTGAGCCGCATTCTTTAACTGTTCGAGTGCCTTCTGCTGGTTCTCGATTGCCTGCGGGAGATCGCCCTTCTGCAGCGCCTTGGCGGCCATATCAGCGGCCTTGGCGGCGTCGGGCAACTTCTGATCCGCCGCTTGTTTGGCGATCTGCTTTTGCAGTTCTGCGATATCCGGCATGCCTTGCGGCATCATCCCATCCATCGGCATGGGCATACCCGCCATCGGCATGGGCATACTCGCCATCGGCATCATTGCGTCCATTGGCATGCCAGCCATATTGGCTTCTTGAGCTTTCTGAGCGGCCATGTTCGTCTGGTCGAGAGCTTTCTGAACCTGATCGGCCGCGTTCATCGGGTCAATCTTGTTGGGCTGCAGTGCGGCCTGATCGTTGGCTTCCTGGCCCTTCTTTTGGTCGAGCTGATCTTGAACATCCTTGGCAGCCTGGTCGAGTTTCTGAGCCGCTTCCTTGGCTTTCTCTCCGCCAGCCATTGGCATGTTCATGGCGAGATCGTTCTTCGCCCCTTGCTGTTTCATGTTGGCATCGCCAACTTTCTCCGCGGCCTTGGCGAGTTGCTCGGCGGCCTTCGGGTCGGCCGCTTTGCTCTGATCCGCGAGTTCCTTTAACTGGTCGCCGGCCTCCTTGGTAGGATCGACCAATTCATCCTGCTTCTTGGCGATGTCGCCGGTATCGGGCTTCTTCGGATCGGCGGCGGCCTTGTTGGCATCTTTGGCCACATCCTTCTCGTTCTTGGCAAGCTCTTCCAACTTGTTTTTCAACTCTTCCAGGCGGGCGATATCTTCGCGCCGCTGTTCAATGTTCTTGGCTTGCTGATCGAGTGCGGCCTTGGCCTCTTCGAGGTTCTTGAGAGCTTGTTTCTGGTCCGGCTTGGCCTCGGTTGGGGCCTTGGCGTCGAGTTTATCGTTCGCCGCTTTCATCGCTTCGGCGGCTTGATCGAGGGCGGCCTTGGCGGTTTCGTTCGGGGGCAACGGCATGTTGCGAACTTCGTCCGTTCCCTTGGCCACGTCCTTCTGGGCCACCTTGGCGGCGGGCAGTTTGGCCATGTTGGCTTCTGCTTTTTCCGTCTTGGTATTCGCGTCCTTCTGCTCTTGAATCAGCCGTTCGACCTGCTCGGCGGCTTGCTTAACCGCGGCGAGTGGATCTTGCTTGGCGAGTTCGGCGGCGGCGATTTGCCGATCGAGTTCGGCAGCGGCGGCCTTCAGATCGTTGAGTGCATTCTCCTGCGGTTCGCGGGCTTCGTTGGTCTTGCCATCGCGTAACGCATCTTCAGCTTTCCACTGATTGTTCTCGGCTGGTTTGAGCAGATCCGCCACTTCGGGTGCGGCCTGTTCGGCTGTTTTGCGTGCGTCGCGGGTCGCGAACTCGGCCTTGGTTTGCTGATCGGCGATGCGATTACCGCGCACCAACTCCGGGTTCTTCCCTTCGCGGCGAGCACGAGCCGTTTCATCGGCGTCGGGTCGCTCGATCGTGTCGTTGTTCACCTTGGTTTGGGCATCGATGGCGCGGGCCACTTTCTCGGCGGCGGCCTTCAGTGCATCGAGGCGATTGGATGGCGGCGTCCGCAGGGCTGCGGCCAGGTCTTGCAGTTCCTTGGCGTGCCGACGCTGACGGGCAGTCGAATCTTCGTACACCCGATCGCGAAGCGTGCGAACGGTCGCAGTCATTTCCGCAACGAGGCGTGCGGCACGGCTCTGCACATCTGCAGCGGCAAGGCGATCACGTTGCTCGGGCGTGAGTGTCTTTTCGATCAGCGGGTCGTTGAGCAAGCCATTGATCTGCTTGACCACCGAAGCCACTTCCTTGTTCAAATCGTCTTGTTCGATGGCGCGTTCTTCGCTTTGATCCAGAACAGCGCGGCCGGGTCGGCGGGGGATGCGGGCGGTTTCCTGCGTGCGGGCGTTGACGACAACTTGCGTCTCGCCGGCGCGATCCAGGCGGGCCGCCGCCTCATCCAGGTTCTTGATGACATCCAGCTTGAAGAACATGCCGCGGAGTTCTTCCACGACACGCCGTTGCCGTTCAACGGCTTCCTTCTGAGCGGCGGTCGCCATGTTGGCGTCGGTGGTGGCAATCGCGGATTCGAGCTTCTCAAGGATCTCGCGAATCTCGTTATCGCTTAACCCACGCAGGTCGTTCGCCACGCCATCAAGCATTTTCCGCTCGGTGGTGGGCGAAAGGCGCTGGTAAGCCATTGCGTCGATGGTCGAACTCAGCCGGCGGGCGGCTTCATCGATGCGGATTTTGATCTTCTTCTGCGTGTCCCGCTGCTTGGCGGGGTCCGTATCTTGGGATACGGCCAAAGACGAGACAGCTGCCACGAGAAGTGCAGCGGCTATGAACCGCGGTTGGCGTCCGGCGGGCATCGAAGGCCTCCTTGAGGCAGCATGGGTCGCGGGAGAATCGACCTGGGTAGGGATTGTTTACTATCCGATCGTTCTTTCAAGAATGCAACACGAAACCTTAATACTGTTACTTGCGTGGTACTTGGTGTTGAAGTTCCAGAAGCCATTTTCATGGCATTCCGATGGCAACAACACCCACACATCACACGTCTCACCAGACGAAGCTATACACGTCTCACCAGACGAAGCTATCGTTCCTTCGGTTTGAACACTTCGGTCTGATCTTGGGCCAGTTGGTTCAATTTGTCGCGGAGTTTCGTGCGGGCTTCATCGCGTTGGCGAAGTGCGATGGCAGCGTCGGCCTCGGATACGACAATCTTTCTCTTTGCTTCTCGGGTGTAGCCGGCCGGGCGTGTGAGATCCGGCTTGCCATCAGGGCCGGGGAGTTTGTCGAACACCTCGACATACACTTCGACTGTATCACCGATCTCCAACTTGGCGTTCTTCATCACCACCGATCCATCGGATTGCAACTCCGGTATCTTCTTTAACAATCCAGCGACCTCAAAGTTCCGCCGCCCGCCGGCTTCCAGTTGGCCCGGCTCTTTCTCGGCGTCGCGCGAAGGGAACGCGTAGAACTCTGCGTTCACCTTGTTCCGATCGAAGCGCGACACCCCGCGATACGAATAGGTGAACAGCCCCAGATCGGAGACAAACGGCCCGAGGTCCTTCATCGGATCGAGCACAACACGGCTCAGCGGTAAGCGATCGTACACCAGTAGATTCGGATCTTCGCGCGGGTGGCTGATGTTCTTGTATTCTTCCGGGTAAAGATCGAACTGCACGCCACGCGGCACAACGCGGTAGCGGATGTTCGCATTGCGAATGCCAACTTCGGAGCGGGCGTTATAAATCACCATCACCAACCCGTCTGGCCCCAGTGCCATATCCCACTCGTAATCCTTCGGGTTCCCTTGGCCATCGAATTCGCCAGGGTCCGGGTTGCGTGTGGTCTCGGGTCGGAACTCCACAACGGGCGGGCGATCTTCCCACATCCGCACATTGCGGCGAATCGGTGTGGGGTTGGTGAATCCGAGTGAGTCTTCCAGTTCCAGCCGATAGCCAATCATGCGTGGCGTTGTCGGAAACACGAACGACGCCGTGACACCATCGGCAGACTTATCGACCGCGTTAACCGGCGGCAGATCGGCCTCCACATATCCGGTGCCCGGCGGCGGTGTTGGCACGCGCTCGATAGGAATTAAGCGTGCGTTCCGCACCGGCTTGTTGAAGCGGGCATCCACGATCACGGCCGACCCGGGCACGGCATCAATCACTTCGCCACGCGTCCAGCCATCGTTGCGACGCACGAAGCGGTTCCCTCGGGGATCTACCCCAAGAAACGACGGCAGGATTTGCTCCGCGGTTAACGGCGGGTTGGTGGGGTCGTCTTTGCCCAGTTGCGGCGGAGCTTCGAAGCGAACGCGGCCCGGTTCCACGGTGCGACCATCTTCGAGCCGCGCCTGGAAGCTGAAGTCCAGCGAGGCGGGCGGGAGCTTCACCGAGAAGAACGAGGCCGGTGAGCCATCCGCGTTCTTCTCGTTGGTCAGTTCGTAGAACTCTTCCGGCTGAATCTCTTCGACCAGAATCGGCTTGCCCACTTCGTTGAGCATGGGTTTGCCGGCGTCGTCCAGGCGTTCTTGCCGCGAGATCGGGACAATGCGAAGCGTGCCCGTCGATTCCGGTGCGAATTCGCCCGATACCTCGAATCGCACGATCACTTCCGTGCCGGTTGGCCACACATCGCGCGTGACATTCTTCAGATGAATATTCCTCGGAATCTCGACATCGAGCAGCGCCTGCCGCTGAACGAGAATCTTCGCCAGTTCCGGCTTGAAGGCCGCATACACGCCCCACGCGAGCAGAACGGGAAGGATGAGCGTGATTGCCCACCGGAGGCGGCGATAATTGATGAGCGAAAGGAAATTGTGCCGCGTCGCAATTTCGCCCGCTTCGCGTGTGACATCGGCAATGAGCGTCTTGGACATGCCATCGGTGCGGGCGTCGGGCCGGTTCAACTGAATGGCGGTGACGAGTCGGTGATCGAAGTCCGGGAACGCTTTCTCGGCCCGGCTCGCCAGTTCATCGGTTCGTGGAGTGAACAGCCACGGGCGAAGGATGAGGTAATACACCAGACCCGCAGCGAGCGCCAGTTGGCCGAGCGTCATGAGCAGGCGCAAGCCGAACGGCGTGTGCCCGACCGAGAGCGGATCGCTCGGGGCCAAGATGCCGGTGGAACGCAAGGTTTTGCGCCAGGCCTCCGAGCCGGAATAGCGATCGATCACCCAATCGATGGCACAGGCGACGGCGAGGACGGTGGCGAGAACCGCAAGCGTTCTCGCCGCGCCCCAGCAAAAGCGGACGAGCCGTTCGCGGAACCGCCACTGATTCAGTTGTTGAAGAACTGCGTTCATGTGTCTCGTCAAGCAAGAATGAGCAGTGATAGCGCACACAGCCGAGGAAGAAACCCGCTTTAACTCAGGCCATTAAACTTGCGCAGGAACCATTCGGCGGATAGCAGACCAATAAGCAAGAGCATCGCCCAGCGATTCCACAGGAGCGTTTCTTCCCGACTGCTGATCGTGAACGTCTGGGGCTTGATGTCGGCGGGGAGTCGTTCGAGTGTCTCTTCGCGGTAGAACCCGGCCGCTTCACCGCCGCGCGATTCGCTCGCCAGTTTCCGCATCGCGGGTTCGTCGAGCGCTCCGGGAGCGAGTTCGTGGTTATCCGGGTAGTTCACCGAATACTTGAGCACGGCGGGGTTGTTCCCCTCGGGGTCCACACTCAGGCTATATGGCCCCACGTCGCGATCGGTGTAAGGCAGCGTGGCCACATACACGCCCTTGGCCCCAGGCAATTCGAAGAAGGGAAGGTCGCGGAAGCGATCTTTATCATTCGGCCCCGCGTCGAGTTTCTCCAGTATGCCCACGATATCGGTGCGACCTGCCACCGGCTCGAAGTTGGAGTCGTACACGCGCACATACACCTCGCCCGTTGTGCCGGCCACCGGTGCGGGCGTGCTCGTGGTAAGCTGTGTGCGCTTGGTGCCAACGATCTTGGGAATGCCCGCCGTATACACCGCCTGCGTCCAGAACCGACCAGTGTACTTGCTCTGATTGTTGAACCGCCAACGCCAGGTATCATCGAAACCGACAAACAGAACGTAGCCTTCGCCATAGTGATGCCCGGCGAGGAGCGGCATGGGTTTGTCATCCGCGGTGCGAGCGGTGGGGTGCGTCAGAAACACATCGGCCGCAGGCTTCACCTTGGTAACCGGATAAAACCAGAACATCGGCTTGAGTTGTTTCTCGCTCGGGTTGGCCGGCGGCGGGCCGGGTTTGCCCCAGAGTTCGGCGTTATCGATGGGGTCGTCTTCGAGTGAAACAATCTGCGTGCGTGACGCCCCGGGCGCGAGCACCGGCACGAAGCCCGTCGGCGTTTCGAGTGCTTGAATGGGAAAGCGAACCGGTTCCAGGTCTACCGGTAGCAGATCCGCGAGCGGAACGATGCGGTCTTCCTCCCGGCGACCGGCGTTCTCTTTATCGAGTCGCACCTTATCGGTCGCAAGATCGTGCGGCGAATGCCAGCGACCCGCAATCTGAATGAGGCCGCCACCACCCTTCACGAACTGCTCGATCGCGCTTTTGTGTTCATCGGTAAAGAACTTCGAAGGCACATCGCCCAGCACGAGCAGATCGAAATCGAACAGCAGGTTGCGGAACTCGTCCTTCTTCACCTGCAGCACGCCATCCAGTTCGTTGGAGAACTCGACCATCCACGGCGGGCCAGAGCGCATGGTGAGCTTGTCGCCTTCGGTGAGGAAGAACTTCGCTTCAATGCGGCGATCGCGGAGCAAATCGCGTTGTAGGAACTGGAAGTCGCGGCGCGGGAGTGAATCAACCCACAATAGCCGGATCTTGCGGTTCACCACCTGGGCGGGCCGCGAAATGGTGCTAGAGAGTTCATCCGCCACGCCACCCGCTGCCGGTGCGATGGTAACCGTGGCACTGTATTCTTGCTTCTTGGCGTCGGCGTCGGCCTTGGTGGGCGTGAAGGTCAGCACGCTCGCGAAGGTCTTGCCGTCGCGAACTTCGTCTTTTGCGTCGTCCTTCACCAGCGAGAACGCTTCGCGTCGCGTCGCAACTTCACGATCGCCATATTTCAGCGTGATCGTGGCAACGCCTTCCGTCACACCCTTGATGGTGTATCGCACCGGAACGGAAGTGATGTCGTCCACAAATAGCGTGTTGGGAACATCGACATCGGCCCCGACTCGTGCGGCTCCGCTCGCGTTGGCCGAGCCAGAACCGAACGCAACTTGCAGTTGGCCAAACGCCGAACTCCCCACGCCATAGATCGAGATCGGAATCCCACGGCGATGGCACTCGCGAGCCAGTTCGTCCAGGCTGCGTGGGCCAACATTCTCGCGGCCATCCGTAACGATCACGATGGCGGAGGGCGCATCGGCATCGTCGCGATTGATTAACTCAAATGCCGATTGCACCAGAGCGGTCCCCGGATCGGTGGCGGCGAGATCTTTCAACCACTCGTCTTTGGTGGGATCGCGGCCAATGCGCTGAGTTCCAAAGGTGTATACTTCGAGCGGGCCAACGCCGGCGAGCCGTTTGAAGAAGTCGAACTTCGGGTTCGTGAGAGCGGCACGGGCCACTTCGATCCGCGTTGGTCGATCCGGAATCGTTCCGGGAGATTCACCCGGCCGCGAGAACGCCGTGATCACGCGTTCCTGATCTTGCGGGTTGGGCCGCGGATCGGCGTTACTCATGCTCTGCGACACATCGATCAACACCGCAACGGGCCTGATTTTTTCCGTCTTCTCCTCGTGCACCCAAACCGGGCGAAGGAGCAGAAACGCGACAGTGGCCACAATCGCAGCGCGAACCAGAGCCATGAGCAATCGCGGCGCAAGAGCCAGGCGGCCCGCTTCCCGAAGGTACAGCGCAATCACAACGATCACGGCCAGCACGCCAAGCACGACAGCCAGCCAGGGCGGGAACCAGCCACGCAATTCCAGGTCAGGTAGCACCCAGAGGAGTGAGAACAAATGCGTCATATCGTTCGATCCAATCCCGTGGTCTCAACACATAATCGCGAAGAATGTCTTGCGGGCGAGAAGCTGTTGCTTCTCTTACCAGGCGCGGCCGCAAACCCATGCCCACACCGCTTCAGCCACTAGAAGCAAAAGCAGAAATAGCAGCAGATACTCCGTCCATTCGCTTCGCGTGCGGAGTTCGGACACCGCCGTTTGCGTGTCTGCTCCCGCCTGCACAATCGACGGGCGAAAGCCCAGCATGGTTTCTACATCTTCATCGCGCGACACCGTGGGGTTCAGCGATTCGCGCAGATCCGGATTGACCGCGAAAACGGAGTTGGAATCATCCGCTTTGCCCAGGGCGACGATGTTGTAAACGCCCGCTCGCTTGGTCGCGGTCGCGGTCACGACACGCCGACCGTTCTCATCCGCGACTTCGAGATTCGAGCGCGAGCGAAGCTTCTCGCCGGGCAACGGCGGGCCGACCAACTCGAATGCTTCACCTGCATCCGCAGGCGGATACCAGACAATCGGATCGCCGGCTCTGACTGTTCCGCCCGGTGCTTTGCGGCCTGTTAAATAGATGACCATGAACCGCGACAGCGACACATGGAACGATCCGGGATCGGACGAGAAGTTGGCCCACGATTCATCCAGTGTGCTTGTGATAAGCACCACTTCGCCCGCACCGACCACGCGAGAGGCGATGTAGGGGAGAGCATTCGTGGTGCGAACCAAAACCCGCCCCGAGCCGCTTTCATCTACTGCGAACATGCGATATAGCGAAATCCCCTGCAGTGCCTCGGCGAAGGGCGACTGCCGGAATCGCCCGAGGAAAGAGGCTTCATCGACCGTATCGGCAGCCGGGTGGAACGGCGACGTTTCCGTTGCGTTCTGAATCGCCTTGAGATTAAACGGCAGGAATCCGGTCTCGCTGGAGCCAAACGACTTATTGTACGCATCGGCATCGACCAAATCGCCCAGTGCGATCACAAGCCCGCCGCCACGCCGCACGAAGCGGGCAAGTTCGTCCAGGAAGTCCGGCGACATTCCCGCCACGGGGTCGGCCGCTTCGCGAACCGGGGCATTGAGCAAGTAAACGATGTCTGCGTCTTCGAGATCGCGCACGCCGACTTCGTTCGCCGGAATGGAAACGGTCTCGATGTAGTAATCCGGCGTGCGTCCAGGGTTGAGCGCGGTTTTCACAAAGTGATCGCCGGCTGCGGTGGGGTTTCCTTCATTGGGTGTGCCATCCACGAGCAGCACGCGCACTTTTTCGCGAACGAGAATCGTTCGGAAGAGCACATCGTCGCCGGGCATCGCATCGCCTTCGATCTTCACACCAATAACGCCCACACCCGCTTTCTCCAGCCCACCGGTTAGTGTGACCGGGTACGCCTGTCCGGGGTCGATCTGATCCACCTGCACCGCATCTTTCTCAACTGCTTTGCCATCCAACTCCAGCGTCACACGCAAACCCTTCACGGGTTCGGTGCCGGGGTTTCGCAAGGTAATCACAAATGGAACGCGTGTGCGGGTGTGCGGGATATCGGTCTGCCACGTCACGCTTTCGACCGCGATATTGGGAATCTTGCGATCCACATTGCCGCATCGCACGAACACCAGATTGCCAACCAGGCGGATTTCCTCGGCTTTCGCTCGCACGGCGGCTTGTTGCCGCTCGAACGCTTCTTTTTGCATATCGGTGAAGACATACACTTCCTTCGCCGGTGCCGTTCCTTTGTTCGCGATATCGAGCGCACGCGATAAACCGGGAAGCAAGTCGGACGACAGGCTCGTTGGCTGAATGCCATCGATCAGTTGCCGGGCTTGATCCAGATTGAACCGCTGCTTGGGGCCAAGATCGTCCACGCGATCGGCGGAGGCGAGGATTTGCACGGATGAACCTGCGGGCAGCGCATCGATCACCGCGCGGGCGGCTTCTTTCGCGCGTTCCAGGCGAGTTTTGTCGCCGTCGCGAGCGCCCATGCTGAAGGAAGTGTCCATCACGAGCACCGCATCGACGGCTTCCCCGCGACCGGCAATCTTGGCGGTATCGCTAGCCGGCCGCGCCAGGGCGAGCGCCAGCAGCAGAATGGCCAAACAGCGCAGTGCCAGCAGAATCCATTCCTGGAACTTCAGGCGTCGGCTGGTTTGCTCGATGGCTTCCTTGAGGAAGCGCATGGGTGCCCACGGCAGCGGTTTGTACCGGGCACGGTAAAAGAAGTGCAGCGCGATCGGTATGGAGATCGCCGCCGCACCGGCCAGCAATGTCGGGGCCAGGAACTGCATGGAAGAAGAACCTTACGCTTGTCTTGTCGCGCCATGCCGGCTCGGTTCGCGAGCCGGCCCAAATGTTGGGTGAATCCGCATGTTCACCCGAATATCACCCGATCACCTTTTGGTCGCACCCCGATAGGTGCCTGCGGGATACGGCCGCGTGCTATAACTGGTGCCACGATACGTGCCATAACTGGTGCTGCCGTAACGCGGCCGTTTAACAACCGGCGGCAGTGGCTCATCCACCCTCTTGAGGCGAACAACCAACGTCGCAGGCACACCGGGCTGATACGGCCCGCCGGAACTCGACTTGGTAGCACCACGATCGCGAGAAGGCGTTCCGGCTTCGGGCTTGAAGCTCGCCGGTCGCTTCCCCGTCATGCCGCGGCTGAATGCCAGAACGAGACTCTCGCCTTCGAACTTGTAAATCCACTCGATCCGCGCGAGCGAACCGTACATGTCGCCACCCCTGGAGGTGGAATACGACGAGGTGGAGTACGTTCGAGATGTCGAGTAGGCTTTGGCAGTCGAATACCGAACCGTGGCGGGTGTGTATTGGCTTGGTCCGTTGGTGTTGCGTACGGGGCGATCGTCTTCATCCAGTTCGGTCAGAATCACCGCCTTGGGATCACCGGTGGTATCCAGCGCGAAGGCGAAGCGATCCTGATACGTGCGGCCCTTCTCGTAGACGCGGAAGGTGTTCCCTTCGAAAATGAATCGCACGCCGGAGATCTGATCGGGTGTGGGCTTATCCTTCGGATCGGCGGTTTCGATCGATTCCACCGCCCAGATTCCCTGGAACTGCTTCTTATCGGCCACGGCTCCGGGGCCAACATCGATGGGCAACCCATCGGGTGGCAAAGCATTGGGCCTACTGCAGCCTACAACCATCATCACAACGAAAGAGAAGGATAGGGCCGTTCGCATGGTGTCACTCACTTCCTGGTTTCGGGGCAGCTTCCAGTTTAACGCGCGTTAACAGCCATTCCGTTGCATCGGGGTCTTCAAGCGTCTTCGGGCGTGGGTCGGTTCCTGGTCGCACCCGCAATCGCACGGACTTATTCTCGTCGAACGCATACACGCCGTGCATCTTCACTGCGGGGCCGATGAGTTTTGGACCGTTCAGCAGTTCGAGATCAATCTGCCGCGGGTCGGTCGTCTCGTTGAGCGTGAAACGATACGCCTTGCCTTCACCCCCGCCGTGGATGAACTGCAACTGTTCGCCGGTCACACGCACTGCCACGCGAAATCCTTCGTCTTCCGCGTTCTCGCCCTGGCGAGCATCGACTAGTTTCCATTCTCCTTGAAAGCGTTCGGCGTCGTTTCGCGGTTCCGATTCGCGAATGGCGAAGTACCAGATCGCGGTTGCGACCATCGCCAAGCCAACCAGCACCGCGACCGCTGTGAGGCGACGTTTGCCGCGCGAAGCCGAGGCTATGCGTGGCGTGTCTGCGGCTGATGACGCGGGGGTTTCTGCCACCGGGGCGTTCGTGGCCACAACCGGTTCCGCGTTCGCCGAGTTCGCGTTCTTCTCCGCGCTCATCGTCGCCCCGTTTGCAGGCGTCGCACCAGGTATTCAGATAGTGCATTGGAGAGCGGTCGGTCCGTGAGCAGTGGAACGTAATCGACCCCACTCCCATCGCAACCGCGGCGAATATCGGCGAGATACTTCTCCACGATCCGCAAATACGCGGGCTTGAGCAAGTGTGGGCGGGTCATGAGTTCTTCGTAACCTTCCAACCCCACAAAGCGGATGTTCCCATCGAGCGGGAATTGCACTTCATCGGGGTGCAACACATGGAACAGCACCACTTCGTGCCCGCGGAATCGGAGGTGTTGCAAGCCCGCGAGTGTTGGCCCCAGATCTTCCAGGCAATCCGAGATGAGCACCACAATGCCGCGTCGCCCGATGCGGTCTGCCACTTGATCGAGAAGTGGCCCGATGGTGGTCTTGTCGCGCGGTTCCACCCCTTCGAGGGTGTGCGTGATGGTGTTAATGTGCCCCATCTGGCTGCTGGTAGGAAGTTCCGCCACGAACTCGGTATTGAACACACGCAGGCCAACGGAATCGCGCTGACGAATGACCATGTACGCCACGGAGGCGGCCAGCAGTTTGGCGTATTCGAGCTTGTTCGTGGCCCCGCTCCCGTAACGCATGGAGTTCGAGGCATCCAGCAGAATGTGGCAGATGAAGTTGGTTTCCTGCTCATACTGCTTGATTGTGTAGCGTTCGCTGCGGCCGTAGCTCTTCCAGTCGATGTGGCGAATGTCGTCGCCGGGAACGTATTCGCGGTGCTGCACGAACTCGACCGAAAAGCCCTTGTACGGGCTTTTGTGATCGCCCACGCGCAACCCTTCGACGAGTTGTCGGGCTTTGAGGCCGAGTGATTCGGCGCGGGCAAGGATTTCGGGATTCAGGTAATTAGGCATGCGGATCTTGGATGAATAATGGATTCTTCGCGATGCGTGTGGGAAGGAGACAGGAGCGATCGAACGCCCCTGCGGTTCCTCTGGATTCATCAATCGCAATCAATCGCGAATCGTGAATCATCTGGTCAGACGGCCACAGCCTTGGCGGCGGCTTTCACCAACTGGCGAATCACGTCGTCGATGGTGACACCTTCGCTCTGAGCTGCGAAGTTCAGGATGAGGCGATGCCGCATAATGGGCGTTGCAACGGCAACGACGTCGTCGCCCGCAACGTGGTTCGATCCGCGTAAGAGGGCATGCGCCTTTGCGGCCAGAACCAGATTCATGCTCGCACGCGGGCCGGCACCCCACGTTAACCACTTGGATACGAAGTCGGCGGCTTCCGGCGTGCCCGGACGCGACAACCGCGTAATCCGTTTGGCGAACTGGAAGATTTGATCCGATACCGGTACCCGCCGCACGATCTGCTGCAGGCCGATGATATCTTCCCCGCTCAGCACCTGCGAAACGGTCGTCTTGGTGTCCGAGGTGCCGATGCGCATAATCTGTTCTTCTTCCGCATCGGTCGGGTAATCGACCTTGATGAGGAACAGAAAACGGTCCAATTGGGCTTCGGGCAGCGGATACGTTCCTTCTTGTTCGATCGGGTTCTGCGTGGCCAGCACGAAGAACGGGTTCTTCATCGGGTGATCGACACCGCCAATGCTCGCCTTCCGCTCTTGCATCGCTTCGAGCAACGCCGCCTGCGTCTTCGGTGGTGTCCGGTTGATCTCGTCGGCCAGCACGATGTTCGCGAAGATCGGCCCAGCCATGAACTTGAACATGCGTTCGCGCGTGACCGGATCGTCCTGAATCACTTCTGAACCGGTGATGTCCGAGGGCATCAGGTCGGGCGTGAACTGAATCCGCTTGAAGCTCAGATCCAACGCTTGCGATAGCGTGCTGACCATCAGCGTCTTGGCCAACCCTGGCACGCCCATGAGCAGCGCGTGGCTTCGGCAGAAGATCGCCATCAGCAGTTGATCGAGCACTTGCTCTTGCCCAATGATCACCTTGCCGATCTCTTGCCGCAGCTTTTTGTGGGCCGCGCGAAGCTTTTCAATCATTGCCGCGTCGTTTTCGACGATCGTGCTCATGGACAAACTCGGGTTATGGCGGGAAGATCATCCGACGGGAGGCAGTTCCGGCGGGAATGAGTTATCTAAACACACCAGACGATCCGACGCAAAGGGTTCAACCCATTAAATCTGGGAAAGTTGCGAAGGATCTCCGGGAAGCATACGCACCGCACATCGTTCATTGTCCTGTCGCTGGGCTTTGAGTCCGCAATTCTGAACTCCCATCACGCTTCCGACTCAAACGACGAATGAGCCGAGTAAGCGAAAGTAATAATAATTAACGACTGAATCGCCTGTTTCGTGTCGAAGTCGAATCGAAATGAGGTGTGGCCGAAATTCTGGCGAGTTAAAGTGAAGAGTTTAGCGATTCTTTCGGTTTTAAGGTGGAAGCGGTGTTCGCTTCCAGGTACATTTTTATCACTGAGCGTGAACGTTTCACCGTCTGAAACCACGCACGCAACACTACCTTGAGAGGCCCACTCATGCTTCGCCCAAGGATTCTTCTTCTGGCCATTGTGCTCTGTGCCGTCCCACAAACTACCCACGCTGCAGTCACCACCTACACAACCCAGGCGAGTTTCCTGGCAGATGTGGAAACAGGCTACTACCTGGAAACTTTCAATTCGCTTCCGCCTCCGGCTCCGCCGCAAGATTTGGGAAATGGGCCACTGCCCTTTTCTGGAAACGGATTTAGCTACTCTGCGTCTGCAACGAACGGCTTTTTTTCCGCAGGTTCTGTGGCAGATGTGTGGCTATCGACAAACACAGCAACGGATTCGATCGTATTCAACTTCACGACACCGATCACTGCAGTGGGGGGGAACTTCTTCACCAGTGATATTAATGGGCTTTTTGCCGCTGGTGATATTACTTTGCAATTAGTGGATGGGAGTTCGGTTCCACCTGAAGGTCCGTTTGCTACAGCGACATCCACGTTTCGGGGATTCATCTCCACCCAAACCATTACTTCGTTGACTGTGACCGCTACCCAACCCGCCGTTGGCTTCCGTTGGCCAACGGTCAACGACTTGATTGTTGGCAACGCCGCTGACGATAACGGCGGCGGAGGTGGTGGAAGTGGTAGCAGCACCGTTCCCGAACCGACAACCATCGCGGTATTTGGGCTGATGGGTGTTGCGGGGTTTGTGGCACGTCGGCGTAAGCTCGCTCGCGTCTGATCGAACGCCGCATCTTTGCTTGAAACCAAAGAGCCAGCCGACCCGAAATAGCGGGTCGGCTGGCTCTTTTTGCGTCGGGTCGCTTCGATTCACGCCGCTTTCCGCAGTGGGTGGGCGAACGACCATTCGTGCCCAAACGGATCGATAATCTTGCCGTAACGATCGCCCCAAAACATATCCGCAGCGGGCATGTTCACCGTGGCACCCGCGGTGGCCGCGCGAGCAATCGCGGCATCGCAGTCGGGCACATCCAGATGGAGCGTAACCGGTGTGGGAGCGACGGTCTGCGGGGCACGAGCAACGCCGTCGCACATATCCGGAAAGTCGTCGCAGAGGAAGAGTCGCGCGTCGCCGATCTTCAGTTCCACGTGCATGAGCCGCGGATCGTCGCCCGCCATCGGAATTCGAGCCACCTCGATTGCTCCGAGTGCCGCTTTGTAAAACTCCACGGCTTTCGCTGCACCATTGACAACCAAATGGGGAACCAGCCCTTTTCGTTCGCCTGCCATCGTCATTTTCCCCCTAATAAAATTACCACCTGCTTCATACCCGAGATCACTTCCGGGCGCAAGCTCAGTAGGGGGAAAAAGTATTCAGATGTTCAGTATTAAAACATGACTCCGGTTGCACACAGTTCACGCTCAGGAATCGATCCTTGAGTCGCGAAGTATGTGCAACCGGAGCCAGTGGAAAAGGCATCTGCAATTATTAAGGCGATGGGAAACCAAAGCCCACGGTCAAACCCGGAATCCCCTGCAGGGCAACGAACCACGGGGTGACAAAGTTGCGGGGCTTGCGGGGCAGTCGGGCGCGTTCTTTCTGAATCGCGGCGAGGAACTTGATCATCGTTTCCTCTGTGGCACCACCCGCAGCAGCACCGAGCAAGGAAACGCCACTCAGTTTACCACCGCCCTTGACCGGCATTTCGAACGTCTGATCCAATGGCTGAAGCGCCGTGCCTGGCCTTGGCTTGGCAACAAGCACCTCATTGAAGAAGAAATCGGCTTGCGCTTTCCCCTTGGCGTCGTCTGGTCCGTAAAGGAAAAGCATGTGATTGGTCTCACGCAACCGCGTGGCATAGCGCGACATCCAATCCTTGATGGACCGTTCGCTTACAGATGTCGGGCGTGTCGCGGTTAACCAGATGGCCCCGGCAATATCCGCACCCGCTTCAACTCCTACACCGCCATTAAGCGGTTGTGGCACGTATTTGTAGCTGGGGAACCCGCCAGGCAAGGGAATGCCAACCGGGCCGAGAAGTTGTGCGGCTCCCGGTGCGAACGCCGGTCGGTTCCATTCCGTCATGAGCCATGCCATCCCAACCGTGGCCGCCGATTCGGCACCAACCAGATAGATGGAACTTGTGTTCACTTCACCCACATCGTTCTTGCTATCCAGGTGATAGCGTGCGGCGGCAAGATCTTGCAGCAAGACCGGGGCATACCGAACCGGGTCGCGCAGATCCTTGTAGAACAGGTCGTTCTTGATGATTCGGCTTCCCGCCGTGGGCGCGCCAGTGATCATGCGGTTGGTATGCCACGGACCGGTGAACGGGTTCGGGTTTGGATCGGCCTGGCTGAAGCGATTCCAGAAAATGGTCGTGTCCTTGATATCCGTGCTTTTGCCATGCCCACGCCAATCGAAGCGGAAGACGTTGTAGCCTTCCTTCGCCAACATCCGCGAAAGCCCCTTCCAATCGCCCTTGTCCATGTGGTTATCTTTGCCCGGCGGGTAGATCATAATGACCACCGGATCGGAAGCCGGGTTCTTGGCCGACTTCTGGAACATGCCTCGAAGCTGCATGCCATCTGCTGTCTTGAACGTCTCGGCTTCGGCTTCGGGAGGCTCCTGTGCGAGTGCTCGCGGACTTTGTGGAACCAACAAGCCCACAACAAGCGTGGCGAAAAGGAGCGGTGTAATAAGCCGCAATTTCATAATGGTTCCTCGCTGAGGAGGGTGAACGAGATGTCGATTCTCAATCATACGTCGCAAGCCACGGATGTGCCATAACGATGTCAGCCGGACTGGCCCGAAAAGGCAAAGATGTGCGGATTCCCGGCCAAACTGTTTGAAATCCGATCAGTCTGTACACGTGATTGGCCACATGTCGGCCAGCCTTTATGAGTGCCCCTCCTTGACATGATTGCGGTTCCACTTGGGAACAACCACCACCACATCGGCGGAACCATTGGGCACGCACTGGCAACTGAGCCGCGATTCCGGCGTCAGCGCGGGGGCCTCGTCGAGCATATCTTCTTCGTCTTCCGTAGCCGCGTTGCAAGACTTCAAACCCTGCGTGACATACACATGGCATGTCGAACACGCGCACACGCCGCCACAGGAATGATTGATTTCGATTCCGGCTTCTTCCGCAATCGCAAGCAAGCTCCCTTCGAGCCCAATATGGCCATAGGGAAACGTCGCGGGGTCCATCACATAGCTCTTGGAGGTGTTGGTCTCCTCGTCGATAAACGTGATGGTGTACGGCTTCTCGGGCCGAATGACGGGAAGCTTGCGAATGTAGGGGTTAACGCCGCCCATGCGGATGTCCTGCCGTGTTAAAGGATGCTCACAGGCATTCTATACATCCGCGGAAAACAGACGTAGCCGATATACCGACATCCGAATGGAAAGCAAAAGGTCCGCGGGCTTCCACAGTCCGCGGACCTTCTCAGTGAGTTGCTTTTATCGCTTCAGTTACCACTTACCGCCGTGGGGCGGCGGGATAAGTGAGTTCGTTCTTGATGGCGCGCACGCCGGGCGTGAGGCGAATCATCCCTTCAACCAAGCGGGCTTCTTCTGCGTCTTGCACCACGCCTCGAAGGATCACGTTGTTCCCCTCTCCCATGATGACTTGCACCCCAGCCGGGTTCGCAATTCCGCCTACCGACACCGTGCGGGCCAGCATACCGGTGAGATCGGCCTGGAGTTGCGGAGCCTGAACGGGCGGCGTTGCGAAGCGTGCGATTGTGGGGAACGTCATCTGCTGAACTTGCAGAGGAACAACCACGCCCGAGTTCACGCCGCCCACGGCGTTGAAGCCGCCCACTCCGCCGCGACCACCGAGGGCGGTTGTGGCTCCGAGCGCTCCCGTGGTGCGAACTCCGCCCACGCCGGTGGCTCCTCTTGCTCCGCCTGCTGCGCCACCACCCGCAAAGCCAATGTTACCCCCAGCCCCACCGCCGCCAGTTCCGTAAAGCACCGCACCGAAACCGCCGGGTGCAATGTTCGAGCGGGAGTTCGCGAGAATCCCCTGGTAGTACGGATTGCCGTAAGTGGTGGAAAGGAAGTTGGAGGCATCAACGCCCGACGAGGCAGCCGTGTTCAAACTCGGAGCGGTGATCTGCGGAGCCTGCTCTTGCGTTGTGAGCTGTGTTCCGGTTAAGCCGCCACCACCCAGACCACCGCCACCACCACCACCAAGTTGCCCAGGTTGACCGCCGGTTAGTCCGCCGGTTCCGGTGAGCGAGCCGGTGCTTTGGCCGCCGGGAGTTGTGATGACCGATCCTTGCTGGGCAAACACCGGGGTTGTGGTGCCCACGACCACTGCTGCTGTCCACGCCAAGCGGTTCCAATATCTCATCACCCACCTCCGAATACCGGGAGTTGCCCTTGAATAACCCCTATCCTCGGATGAGGCGCGGCGGTTATGCTTGTCGGCATCTCTTCCGTAAGTATCGACCGTATGGACTGCCGGGTCCATAGAAGTGTTGGAGAGAATTTCATGAGAATTATCGGCGCGGCCGTCGCAGGGACCGGCTTTATCGGCCCGGTTCACGTTGAGGCGGTCCGCCGTCTGGGCCATCGCGTGGTTGGCATTCTCGGTTCGAGCCTGGAAAAGAGCCGGGCTTCTGCAAGTGCTCTGGGGCTTGAGAAAGCCTATACCACGTTCGCGGATCTTCTTGCCGATCCAGCGGTTGAAGTGGTTCACATCGCCACGCCCAATCGCGACCATTTCGCCCATGTGCAAGCGGCCTTCGCAGCCGGCAAGCATGTGGTGTGCGAAAAGCCGCTCGCCATGACGAGTGCCGAAACCGCAGAGCTAGTGCGATTGGCAGCGGCTCACCCGCATCTGGTTGCGGCGGTTAACTACAACGTCCGATTCTACCCACTTTGCCTGGAAGCACGCGAGCGAGTGCGAACCGGCGAGATGGGCGATCTTTACCACATCACCGGTTCTTATCTGCAAGACTGGTTGCTGAACCCAACCGATTTCAACTGGCGCGTATTGCCCGAACACGGCGGGGAACTCCGCGCGATTGCGGATATCGGCACGCACTGGCTCGATTTGCTCACGTTCATTACGGGGCTGCAAGTCCGCGCGGTGTGCGCCGATCTGCGAACCGTTCACCCCACACGCTATCGCCCGGTTGGCGGAAGCGAGACGTTCACCGGTTCCGCCAACCGCGATCGACCCACGGAACCCATCGCCGTGACCACGGAAGACTATGGCTCGGTGCTCTTGCGATTCGATAACGAAGTTCGCGGCTGTTTCACGGTGTCGCAAGTGACCGCCGGGCGTAAGAATTGTTTACGCTTCGATGTGGCCGGGAGTCGCTCCGCTCTTGCGTGGGATAGCGAAGAACCGAACACACTGTTCATCGGTTACCGCGACCGTGCGAACCACCTACTGCCGCGCGATCCCGCGTTGCTCTCGCCTGGCGTGCAACCGTATGCGAATTATCCCGGCGGGCACGCCGAGGGCTTCCCGGATTCCTTCAAGCAACTGTATCGGGCGGTGTACGATGCGATTGCAACCGGGAAACCGAACGCGCTGATCCCGACATTCGCCGACGGGCACCGGGAAATGCAAATCTGTGAAGCGATACTGCAAAGCCACCGCGAACAGCGCTGGGTCACACTTTAGTCGTCGCGACTCGAAAGAGAACGCGAGGAGGTTTCGATGCAACTCGGGTTCGTGTCCGCAATCTTTGGCGATCGGAAGATCGAAGAAGTTCTGGCATTCGCTGCGGACGAAGGATTCGCCTGCGTGGAGTTGATGTGCTGGCCGCCCGGCAAGGCCGATCGCCGCTATGCCGGCGTTACACACCTGGATGTGAGCCAGTTTACCGACGACGACGCCGAGCACATCCGCGATCTGGTTGCGCTGCATGGCGTGGCGATCTCGGGGCTAGGGTATTACCCCAACCCACTCGATGCCGATCCCGCACATCAGGAAGCGGTGGTCGCACATTTGATCAAGGTGATTCGGGCGGCACCGCGAATGGGCGTTCGCGTGGTGAACACGTTTATCGGTGCGAACCACACGCTTAGCCCGGCAGAGAATCTCGCACGTGTGGCAGAAATCTGGACGCCCATTGTGCAGGAAGCACAGGCAGCGGGCGTGCGGATTGGCATCGAGCATTGCCCCATGCTTTTCTCACCAGACGAATGGCCCGGCGGCAAGAACGTGGCCAGCACCCCGCACGCCTGGCGAACGCTCTTCCGCACCTTCGACGCCATCGCCCCGAACACGGTTGGGCTGAACTTCGATCCGTCTCACTTAATCTGGCAATCGATCGATTGCGGGCGAGCGGTGCGCGAATTCGGCAACTCCATTGTGCACGCGCACGCCAAGGATGAGCGGATCGACCACGAACGGCTGTACGAAGTGGGAGTGATGGGGTTGGGCTGGCACGTTCCGAAGCTACCGGGGTTGGGCGATGTGAAATGGGGCGAATACTTCGCCGCACTCACCGACGTGGGCTACACCGGCCCGGTGTGCGTGGAAGTGGAAGACCGCGCGTACGAGGCTTCACTCGCCGACCGCCAACGCGCCTTGCGACAAAGCCGCAAGTTCCTCGAACAGTTCGTTGGCTAACGTCTATGGCGTAGCGCAATAAGAGAACGGTCGCGCAGAGCGACCGTTCTCTTATTGGATTATCACTTCTCCGCCACGATGATGCTCTCGCCCAGGCCAACGACCCATTTTTCGAGCGCATCCACGCCCATGCACACGCCCTGCACGGTGATGGGTTTGTCGCGAACGTCGTTCACTTCCGGCGGCTTGATCCCTTTGAGGAGGTACGCATAGACCACGCGGATCTCATCCGTCCCGCCCTGCACCGAGACGTACGGCTTGCCATCGAGCGACTCCCAGACGGTAATGACATTCCCCGTCAACCGCACCACCTTCCCCTTGTACTTCGCGTCGGCCGCCTTGATGTCCTTCTCGTATTCCTTGGTGAAGTCCACCGCGTTGAGAACGAAGTCCGGTTTGGTTGCGGGCGCGGGAGTTGTCGTGCCACCTGTGCTGCCGGCACGCTTCGCACGATAGAGCAGATACGGCTTGCCAGCGGTATCGAAGCTCGTGGGCCGCGACATTTGGCGAATGATCTGATCCGCGGGGACGAGTTGGATGATGAGTTTCAGCTCATTATCCGCAATCTCGAACAGCCCAGGAATGGTGAGAATCCCACCCTGGCGAGTCACGAATTCCAGGCCGATCCAGCGTGGGTCTTCATCATAGAATTTGAGCGTCATTTCCGGGCCGATGCCGGTGAGCTTGTCGCCGGTGATGCGGATTTCCGTTGGCGTTTGCGCGGCTGGAAGCGGCATCCCATTCGCCTCCGCCGTGACTTGCTGCCACAGCCCCTGGAGTTGTTCGCGCGGCGATCCCGAACCGGGCTGTGGCGGGAAGCGATCAGCTCCGGTCTTCACGTCCAGCACCCGGAACACACTACCCGACTGATACGCGACCAGTGTTTGCCCATCTGGCGCGAGCGTCAGGTGAGCCATGCCGTCCATTGCCACTTCGCCGTGCGTCATCGGTTGACCCGACCAGAGCGCGATCGTCCGGTCGTTTCGCTTCAGACCGATGGACCCGACCGCTGCCACAACCGAACCATCTTTGGAAATCGCGAGCGATTCCGCCCAGAGATTGCCGAAAGATTTGCGGTCCGCACCCCAGTTGTTGGTAAGTGTGGTCTTCTTCTTCCAGGTCCCGGCTTCGAGGAGTTCGATGGTGTCGTATTGCTGGAGTGCGAGAATCTTGCCATCCCCACTGAAGGCGAGGCCGTAGTTGGCGAACGGGGCACCCGCAGGGCGTTGCACCATTCCGGTGTTCAAGTCAAGAATCGTCAGTTGGCTACCTTCGCCAAAGGCCACGATTGGTTCGGTCGGTGATACGGCAAAGTACGACCGGTTCGTGACCTTCAGTCCGTCGAACGTCTTCACGGTCTGGTCGGCGAGGTCGAGGCGGCGGATGGTGTCGTTGGCGGAATAGACGATGGCGTTCCCATCCGGGGTGAATTCGGCCAGCCGCTGATTTCCGCCGCCCTTGAGTTTGTACACGTCGATCTCGACCGGTTCCGTCTTGCCATCGAGGGTTTCCCAGATCGTGATCATGTTGCCGCTAAACGAGGTCGCCATCACACGCTGGCCATCGGGTGAGAACCGCGGCGTGTCGTATTCCTTGGAATCGTTGAGCAGCGCGAGTTCCTTTCCAGTGGTCGCATCCCAAACTTGCAACGCATAACGAGACCCGCCACCGCTGGTCGGAATCACTCGCTGCGCTGTGACGAGCTTCGTGCCATCGCGAGAGAAGGCCGCGTTCCGGACATGCGATAGTTCACCCAGCGCCTTGGCTGGTGCTGGTCCCTTTGGTTTTGGTGAAACGATGGGTGGCTTGGGCACAACGATCGGCGGGTTGGGCACAACGACCGGCGGATTGACGAGATTGGGATCGTCTGGAGGAGCAACGGGAGTCGGTGGGGGATTCTGGGCCGTATCGGGGTCACGCTTGTCAGCGAAAATAAACGCGGCAACGCCAAGCAGCACAAGAAGCACGCCGCCCATCACGAGGTTCCGCGTCATCGAGGTGCCACCGCTCCCGGCGGCTTTCTTTTTCTTCTTCTTGGGCTTATCGTCGTCGTCGTCATCATCATCACGTGCGGCTTTGGCCAGTTTCTTCTTCTTGGGTTTATCGTCGTCGTCATCATCAACCACAGCCTTCGCGCGTGCCGGTTTGGCAGGGGGAACCACAACGGGTTCGTCATCATCGATCACTTCGAAAGCCGCTGCCGGTGCGGTGGGAATGACGATCACAGCCTGACACTTCGGGCACTTCACCCGCTTCCCCGCAGCGGAGTCTGGCGCGTTCAGTTTGGCAGAGCAACCGGAGCAGGCAACGGGAATGGGCATGAAAGACTCCTTCGATCGGAGGCCAGAACAGACGTATCGATCGTGAAGGAGAGGTAGGCTTCGCAACGCCGTTCCTCTAGAATGGGAAACGGAACGTTGCGCACCCGCAGAAATGTTATACCGCCCGCTTGTTTGCTGAAAACGGGCAAAATGATGAGTGTGTTACCGCACGCTCACGTCACCGCGTGAGCGATCCGGAGGCCGCATCACACCAGTTCGCGAATCGGATCGCCGTAGGGCAGCATGGGCATCGGGCGACCGCTGCCATCGAGGAACGCAGTGGCTTCGTAGTCGATGTCCAGGTGCGAGAAGACCGTGGCCCACAGGTCGTTGGGCGTCAGCGGGCGATCTTTCGGCGTTTCGGCCTTCGCGGTGGTCGAGCCGACGACCATACCGGTCTTGCACGCACCACTCAGCATCATGCTCATCGCCTGTGGCCAGTGATCGCGACCGGGGCGATCCTTGGCATAACTCACTTTCGGCGTGCGGCCGAATTCGCCGGTCACCACTAATAGCACGCGGCGATTCAGCCCACGAGCATACAGATCCTCGATGAGTGCAGAGATCGATTGATCCAGAAAACCGAGTTTGTACTGCGTGTCTTCAAAGATGTCGCAGTTAACCGCGTGCGAATCCCAGTTGTAGGTGTGGTTTGGCTTCAAGCCCTCGCCCGGCGGCGTGGCGTTCTCCATCACCACCGTGACCCAACTCGCGCCATGCTCCACCAATCGGCGAGCCATGAGTGCGCGTTGCCCGTAGCGATGCATGCCATACCGTTCGCGGAGCTTGCCCGGTTCTTTGGTGAGATCGAACGCTTCGCGGGCGGTGTTCTTGGTGATCAGATCCAGTGCCCGACCGCGCATCACATCCATCGCCGCGGCGGTGCCGGTGCGATCGGTTCCGGCCAACGGCGTGTCGAACTTCTCCAGCAAGGAAAGCCGCTCGGCCAACTTGTCTTCGGTGCCCGGCAACACAGACAGATTTTGAATGGCGAACTTCGGATCGGCCGGATCGCCCGCCACAACAAACGGGTGCGACCGCGGCCCCAGATACGCCGCACCAAAGCTGAAAGTATCGATCCCGTTTCGACCGCGATCGACCACGGACACATAGTTCGGCACCGCTCCGCGTTTCCCTTGCCAAACCTCTGCGGCCATCGATCCCACCATTGGCGTATCGTTCACAAAGCCAACGGGCTGTTGCGGATCGCGGCCCGTGAGGAAGCGTTTGTGCCCGCCGCCATGATCGGAAAACGTGTGCGCCACCGACCGAATCACGCTGTACTTGTCCGCCACTTTGGCCAACTGCGGCATGTGTTCGCAGATATCGATGCCCGGCACGTTTGTGTGAATCGGCTTGTACGCGCCGCGAAATTCCACCGGTGCGTCCGGCTTCATGTCGAGCGTGTCCTGGTGCGGCGGGCCACCGGGAAGCCACACGAAAATCACGGCCGGGTCGTTGGTAGTGGCATCGAGCGAATCGGTGCCCGCAAGCCCACGATTGGCGAACGCACCACCCGCCACCGCGATGGAACCCAACTTGAGAAAGTCGCGGCGATTGGGGCCAGAGCAAGATTGAGCGGTGAACATATGTGAAAGGCTCCGGCAATGGCGGGAGTTCAGGCAGGTTATTGCAGATTACCCGGAGTGGAGATGAGAGTCAAACGCCGCTTACGTAACTTGTGCTTGCGGGAATCGCGGTGCAGTTTGTGCTCAATGGCCTCGCCTCCGCGGGCATTATCAAGCTACCACCCGAAGGCGACGCACACCTGCGGATTGATTCATTCAGGAGTGGCACCCCCCTCCGTGAAACAATCTCCCAGACTGAAACAGTCGGGCGACAGCGTAATTATCATGCCTATGAATACAGACACCACCAATTCCAAGGCGTGAAACTCGCAGAAACGCTTGGACTTGCACACTTTTCATTGCAGTGAGCAGGCCCCGACAAGAATGCCGGGGCTACACGAAGAGATGCGACACGTTTCTCTACTCACGATTGAATCACTGCGCGAGGCGGGACACTGAACGGGCCAAGCTCATCGACACCAACGGAGCCGCTTGGCTTTCCAGGAATTGCCTGGCGTTGCAACGAATGTGCTGTCGACGGTGTTCTGGCAAAAACGCATCATCGGCTGGTGGAACAGCTCCGGCAATCCTACGAGTGATTTTAATCCTGTAGCAATCCCAATATCCTTCAACTGGAACCAAACAAAGAAAGACCTTGTCTCCGAGTCGAACGTCGCTCAGGCGGTGCCCACGGCCAAAAACATTTTCTGGAAACGCCCCGTAATAGGGACTTTCCGGATCGATAGGTTTGGGATCGAAGCGAAACGTACGAGCAGGAGCTTGGTCCCAATGCGATAGTCTACGGCGGATATACTCCCGTCCTTCAGGGGTTTTGTCAGTCCCAGAGCCGAAACTGACGGTTTCCGCAATGCGCGGGTCTTTCAAAATCGTCACCGTGCGGTCTGTCAATCCGATCACAATACCTTGGTAATAATCCCAGCGTTGTTGTTCCCATGTCGTGAGCCTGGGCACCTCAACCGGGCTGAGGCTCTGTTTAACTTGTATCGATACCGAACCGATACAAGGAACAATTGTTACCACGAGCAGGCAACTAGCGATGATAGTGCGGTACATAGCGTTTGAACTACCTCCTGTAAGAAGTGTGATGGCCACAACGAGCGAACCCTATTATTTCCCTTCCAAACTCCAGCGTCTTTCATTATCTACATTGGAACTGATAAATTTATATTTGTTATCCAGCATAGATGGATCTTGTCCTGCAGTCTCCGTTGCAGTTAAAATGTGCCATGCGTTCCCGGTGGCTGGCATTGTGCCGTTTAGCGGGTTTGGCTCAACAACGCAAGCAACGGCTGAAGTTATTTTTCCATCAATTTCCCACTTGTTGTTTTTGCCAGGTGTAACAATGTCGATACTTGGCTTATAAGTGCCCCCAGTCCATTCCACGTTTCCATTTATCTTCAGTTCTCCGTAGACAAGACTTCCACCGAGGTTAATTGGCGAAGAGAAAATAATGGTACCACCTGTAAAAACAAACTTTCCATTTATCGTTGCTATCTGAGACTGCGCCGATAAATTCGGATTCATTTTTGGGTAGAGCGAACCATCTGCCATGCTCATCTTGTTGCTTAAATTCAGCACCGAGCCGTTCTCGATATGGAATTCAGAGTTCGTATTGTTTTGTTCGTAATCAAATTCATCGAGTCCAGCACCTCCACCACTGAGATTCGCGCGAACCATTTGGCTTAGGGAGAACCGCCCGCCTTGATTCAAAATAGGTAGGTTAGATTCGTATTGCCCAGGTCCAATGCACCACAGAGCGGAGTTAGGTTTAATCATAATAGATTGTGCGTTTCTTTGCGCAAAATTAATACCAATGATTTTCCCTTGGGTAGCAGTTCTTGCTGTAAGCATCGAATATGGACCAATTATAAAATTAGTCGCGGCATTGATCATTACTATCTCGCCTGCGGCGAGAGTTGATTCTGTCGGCGCTGTTTCAGCGCCTATAAAACTTAAAGTACTGCCAAGATATACAGTACTCTCGTTCACCGGTGCAATCTTGCCTGTTCCCAAAATATCTACATTACTAACGTGATTTGTGCT
>JBGSLF010000121.1:0-23174 GCA_041740855.1 Gemmata sp. | reverse complement strand
ATTGCTGGGGTAGAAATCCTAAAAAGTGATCGGCACAACGAAATAAACGGCTTGAATTGCGAGAAGGCTGGGGTAACGCGATTTTGCGACTGGCAGCAGCACCTACGATTCCCGCCAAGGGCGAAACGCGCAAGAACCTCTTTCAATCCGCTCCGTGGTTCATCACCACGGAGAACGGTGGTACACTAGGGGGCACGAGATGAACCCGCAGGTTTCAATCCGCTCCGTGGTTCATCACCACGGAGAACATCTGCTCGCTTGTTTGGTGGAAGTGCCCGCAAATGTTTCAATCCGCTCCGTGGTTCATCACCACGGAGAACCCCGCCGCACGCACACTGCATTTTCACCCCGCTGAGTTTCAATCCGCTCCGTGGTTCATCACCACGGAGAACTCGAGACTGTGCCGATCCCCACGCCGACCTTCTTGTTTCAATCCGCTCCGTGGTTCATCACCACGGAGAACCAGACTAACGGAAGCGTTAGGCTCGTTGCACTTCGGTTTCAATCCGCTCCGTGGTTCATCACCACGGAGAACCCGGCGGTGCGGCTTGGATCTGCCAGTTCAGCGGGTTTCAATCCGCTCCGTGGTTCATCACCACGGAGAACTCGTTCAGGTCGTCATCGCCGTAGGCCGCATTTAGTTTCAATCCGCTCCGTGGTTCATCACCACGGAGAACACGGCGGGATCTCGGCATCACCTGGGCACCATTGCGGTTTCAATCCGCTCCGTGGTTCATCACCACGGAGAACCGTAGCGGTAGACGACAAGCGGATCAAATTTCTCTGGTTTCAATCCGCTCCGTGGTTCATCACCACGGAGAACATCCCCATCCCCAGCAAACAGCGTAGCCCTAGGAGGAGTTTCAATCCGCTCCGTGGTTCATCACCACGGAGAACCCCGCGCTCGCAACGGGAGCGCCGCACAGTGACAATGTTTCAATCCGCTCCGTGGTTCATCACCACGGAGAACGCGGCGAGAAGCGACCGGAGTTGTGGGTCACGGAAGTTTCAATCCGCTCCGTGGTTCATCACCACGGAGAACCGCTTCCCTGCGTGTGGCTTGTGGGCAAGCGTTTTCGGGGTGTGTTTCGCGAACCCCGCTGCCACCCGGCCTGTGCCGATTCCGTGCTTGCTCTCAACATCGCTGTGACCCTTGATCAGGTCAGGACTTCCGACAAATCGCGAACCTCCCGACCATTTTGGCACCACTTCAGGTTCGCGATGCCTTACTTCTATCACACAACAAGTGGTCCGTCCATGTCCCAAGGTTCCCCTGACCCATGGTGTTCGACCTCGACATCCGAATCCAGAAAGTAAAACCGCAACGAATCGCGACTCGTGTCAATCTCAGCCAATAGCCGTGTGCGTAGCTGCACCCACTCGACAGTCCCAACCGAACACTCGAACACCGATTTTTGCACTCGTTGCCCAAAGTCCTGGCATGCCCGAGCGACTCGACGCAATCGGCGTGCTCCCTTGGGATCGGATGTGCTCACGTCATACAAGACTAAGACCTTCACATGGCCTCCAGCTTGAAGGATAAGTTGTCAAAGATCATGCCAGTCAGAGTTTTGCCGTCAGTTCTTGAGGATACATGGAACGTAACTCGGCAGATCTCCTCGTAGGTGACGAGCCAATATCCGAGCCTGGAGGAAGGGCAAACGTCCCAGCGGCACCTTCTGGTTCAAGTAGGGATGCGTCACGTCTTCTCGCTTCCGTTGCTGATAGGCCGATAGCACGGTCTTGCGTGTCGTATCATCCATCATGACGGCACCACCATCTCGCACCTCGAACCCACCCGGCTTCACTTGCTGCCGATTCACCAGCGCGAGGGCAAGCCGATCAGCGAGCAGTGGACGAAACTCCTCCATCAGATCCAACGCCAAGCCTGGGCGACCAGGCCGATCCACATGGAGAAACCCCACTGAGGGATCGAGCCCCGCAGCCGCACAAGCCGAAACGCAGTCGTGTGTGAGTAGACCGTAAAGGAACGACAGGAGCGAATTCATGCGGTCCAGCGGTGGGCGACGTGTTCGGCCCGCTGGCGTGAACTCGGTCCGGTTCGCGCGAACCATTGCTCCGAATGCCGAAAAGTATTCGCGTGCAGCGTCTCCTTCACGACCCCGCACGGTGTTCGCATCAGTATCCGTTTCGAGTGACGGTAAGACACTGGCGAGGTGAATCGTCGCGGCGGTCAACGCGGCTTGATCAGTCGCATCGGTGGTTTCTCTGGCAGACCGCAAGATTAAGTTGCGACAGTTCTGAACTTTCCCCGCAATGACGCATCGCGACACCGTGGCCCGTGCGAGTGCGTCATCGGCTTTGCGGAACTGTTCTCGTCGGAGAAGCACATTTCCCGAACTCGGTGCATCCACTCGTGCAAGCAACCGACCCGATTCCGTCAGGAAGTTGACGGCCACGCCGTTCTCGGCACACAGTCCCATCGCACCCGCCGTGACATGAACGCCACCGAAGGCCGCGACGGATTCGAGTTGATGGACCGGCACGGTGATCCGCACAGCCTTCTCGACCACAACCTGGAGCGTGAGATGGTCGCGGCGGACGGTGGCTCCACGAGTGACGACATACAGGGTGTTGAGTTGCACCTCCATCGTTCACTCCGCTTTGAAGAGGTTGGCAGCAGCTTTGCGATAGGCGTTTGGAGCGGCGAGCAATTCGGGCAGACAAACGCGATACAGAGAACACTGCTTGCACTTGGGGTGGACGACGGGAGACGGTGCTATGTGGGTTGCAAGAAGAGCGTGGAGCCGATTCGCCGTGTCTTCGGTTTTCTTGCGTAACGCGGTTGTGAAGGCCACATCGCGGCGGTGCTTCGACTTGACGTGAAAGATCGCACCGGCAGGGATAACCACACCGAGCATCTCTTCCAGGCAGATTGCCTGGGCACAGAGTTGAACTTCGTCATTGTCCCACTTCCGCTTTTTGCCACGCTTGTATTCGACGGGAAACGGAGTGTCCGGGCCGTTGGGGTTGGACCGAAACTCAACGAGATCGGACACCCCGACGATTCGGAGTCGATGTGAGACAAGCGGCAAGGCACGAGCCAGGCGTGTGCCATTGCTGTCCGTATCGCGACTCGCATGTACACGACGGTGGTCGAGTGTTCCGGATGTGGTGTGGACGTTTTCGACCCACACGCCCTCGACGCGGTGCATGAAGCAGCGTCGTGCGCAGAAGAGGAGATCGTTGAGAGCCGATAGCGGCGGATAGTCGCCACCATCGGCAGTCGGCACAACCGGAAGCGGGGTCATGGCATCAGCCCTGTGGATCGACCAGGCGAGTGAGTTTCACGCCTTTCTTCAGTAGCTCCGGTTCCTTTTCACGCCAATCGTCTTTAAGTTCGTAATCGCTGAACGCGGCCGGGAAAGTTCGACCATCTGGCTTACGCGTGAACGTCACCTTCTCGAACAGCCTGTGGGCGTGTTCGCACCCGAGTTGCTGCTCTCGGCGATTCTGAGTTTCGTTCTTCCCAGCCTGCTGCGTCCCGACGTGCTCGAAATCGTACACTGCTCGGACACACATCTCGGCCCGTGCAGCGGAACTGTCGTCGCGGAACAGATGCTGGAGTGCGTCGAAGAACAGTTTCAAATCCTCGTCGTCGAACCCAGTTCGTTCTGCGAACATCGGAGAAATGTACACCTTTGCGCAGTACAGCCCGTAGGGGACGATGTGCTTGTTGCCCATCGTTCGCTCTTTAGCCGCGTCTTCTTCCTTCGTTACCGCACACCGCGTGAGCGTGATCTCCTGCGTGGCGATTGGGTCAAGCGACATGCCGAACGTAAATTGCACTGGACCGCGAACCTGTCCGTAGGCGGAACCGGTGAGAACAGCACCCTTCTCGCCAGTGGACAACACCCCGCCGAATGTCCGGACGTCGTAGAACTTGCGACAGAGCCAGTTCTTCGCATGTTCCGCTCGTTCGTTGTCGGTAACTCCCGCCGAGAGGTGTTTCGCTTGTTTTTTCGCTGCCTCGGCCTGACGTTTGAGATCCTCGGCTTGATCCTTCTGCGCTTTTGCATCCTTTTCGAGTTGTTTGGCGTGTTCAGTGAGTTTTGTGGCCGCCGCTTTGCGGTCGGCATCGAGCTTATCGAGCGCCGCGGCTTCCGCTGACCGTTCGATACCATCCTCGATCTGGGAGTTGAGCACTGCTCCTTCTCGAATGAAAATTCCGAACTGGTTGCCGGTATCACTGTTGGGGTTGAAGGGGAACTGGGCGACGAAGTTCCGAATCTTACGCTTGAGGCACACGTCGGACACCAAACCCTTGCCGGTGTTCGGTTCGGTTCGTGGCATGTTCCCTGCGTCCGGGTTACCGTTCGGGTTTCCGTTGGTCACATCAAAGAAAAACAGGATGTCGTGCCGGTTGATGGGCATGAGACGAACCTCCGGTCAAGTGTTGTGGGGTGAGAAGGAACGGGTAACGAGGTCGATTAACTCGGGGTAGCCGTACTTCTCAGCAACCCTCTTGGCTTCGCTCAGTAACTCCTTCGCGGTCGCTGGCTCGCTGTCAAGTTTGGCTTTCACATCCCGGAGCAATCGACGGATATTGGTTTCGATCCGGTCGTGGGTTCGTTGTTGGTAGAATCCGAGTGCGAAGCGACCTTGGGCTTCGAGCGGCAGTTGTCGGGGAAATTCTGGGGAGCCATCAGCACGCGCCGGATCTCCCCGAAGCAGGGCCAGAATGTCACCGATCTTGTTCCTGTACACTGCGGCCATGCTTCGACCCTGTTCCCCCTTCTGCTCTAGTTTTCGGAGGTGGTGGTGATGCAGTTTGCAGAGCGTCGGGAAAGTCGTCGCGGGGGCTGATGAAGCCTCCCCGTAGTATCGCTCCACGACCCCCGGCCCCTTGAGGCCATCGCTGACTGTGCCGCTGGTGTCGTTCTTGTGGGCGGCTTTCTGGAGCTTGGACAAAACCATGAGCAATCGCCCGAGGTTGTAAGCCGGGTCGGGGGTGTCCACGAGATAGGATTGGGGCATAAAGCCTCCGGTTGGGGTGCGTGTGAGAATCAGTTTGATGATCGCGAACCGGGATTGGCTGAGTGGGTATTTCGGCTTGTCTTCGGTATTGGTGAGCAAGGCCGTCCGAAATTCGGCGAGGATTGGTTCCAGCAATTTCTTGGGCGGAGCAGTCCCACCGATGGCGGCACGATATAACTCGTTCACATATAAGTCGAACCGCTGCTTGTACTGACTCGATGGCTTCCCGGAGGGCGGCTTCATCGCGCAGCCTGCCAGAAACGCAATCCGGTATGGGGTGCCCTTCGTTTCATGCGGTGGCGGTGCAATGCTGAGGTCGCTGAACCAACTCGCGAGATTGTCGATTGCCTTGGCGAGCGGAATCCGAAGCCACTCTCGGACGACCACTCGGCCGCCGTTTGCCGAGAGTGCCACGCTGAAGAACTGCTCACTCTGTGCGAGAGGAACTTCTATTCCCGAGAACGGTTCTCTGAGGAGGTCGGCCACCGCTTTCGGGTGAGCGGTCCCGAGAGTGCTGAACTTCATCCCGACCCGTTTGGTTTGCTTCTCAGTCCAAAAGCAGAAACGACTGGTCAACACCCGTACGCAGGTGTCTTCAGAACCGAGCAAATTTTCGAGTGCAAGGACGTAACTGGCGACCGCATCAATTGAGACGCTGGCATTCTCTCCTCCCTTGAACCCATACGAACAGAACGACGGTTCTCCACAGGAGAAGAACGATGCACCTTTTGGGGGAGTACCCGGAAGTTTCACTTCCGGCTTGTGGATGTTGGCTACTTCCACCCCGACATTCCCCGTGACCAAACAGATTGACCTGCGGGGTGTAGTTGCGGGTACTGTTTCCAGGGGCGTAACGCTCTCACTGCTTCGTTTGGGCGACTCAGGGGCAAAGCCGACTTCCTCTCGGAACCTGAGATCAAACCGATTCTGCCAATCTCGCCAGATCGGTAACGCGAGGTTATCCACAACGAAGGGGTTGCCGTCGATCCAGAACCCCACCACGTTGGCGGTCTTGAGCGGTTGCCACGAACCGTCCTCCAACCGGGCGTGCGGTTCGGGTTTGCCCTTGCCGCTGTCTCTGGCTCGCACCGTCACCCATCCCCGGACAATGTCGAGGTGGTTTTCACGGAACGACCGGAGTGTGACGAAACGGGCATCGCTGTCACTGCCATCTGGAACCCAGCCCCAAAATTCACGGAACTGTTTGACAGCATCCGGCACCTTCTTCAGCTCACCTTCGGGGAGCGGGTCGAGTGTCTTCTTGTCCAACCCAAGAACCACGTTCACGGGGTCTGCCAGAAACTGTGCCCTGCTGTTATTCTTTTCGCCAGGGTAGCGGGGCAGTAAGTGGACCTGACCAGGTTTCTCCTTTTGTTCCTCTTTAACAACCACGGGGGTCGTCAGCGGCACGAAACCCGTCCCCCGCAACGAACCGTCCGCGTTCAAAGGGATCAGCAGGTGGACGGTCCGCCTCTGAAATGGCAGATTCGCGAGGAGGTTCCGCTCGGTCGCATAGTTGTAGAGGGCTTGAAGCAGCATCGTCACACCCTCCCCGTGCCCGGACGGAGGATGTCAGCCGCGATTCGGTCCGGGTGGCAGTCCATCCGGCCGTTGGTCACGCGAGCCTTGAAGAACACCGGCCTTGGAGTAACATTCCGCTCACCTTCACGGTTCTTGGGATCGAACACGTCATACAGCATCAGCCCAAGATCCTCGGTCAAGCCGTTCGTGAGCGTGGGCAACGTATCTACCAACTCGAAGTTGGCAGCGAACTCGCGGCAACCCAAGGCTGGCCGGTGTGCGCACTTCCCCTTCGCAGTCCGCGACATGATTTGATCCGCGTATTTCGGCACGTTCTCACGTTTCCGTACCCCCTCCTCGGTTAACCGCACCTCAGCCGTGAACACATACTCCACATCCGCAAGTGCGAGCATGTTTCGCTGGGCCGCGTCGCCAGCTCCGCCACCGGCACGGATCGGTTCCACTTCGTCCTTCCCGGCCATCCACTTCATCGCGGCGGGCAAACTGATAACCTTCTGCACCTCGTTGCGGCGGAACGAGAACCACTTGCCGGGTTTGACGACAGTGATTGAATCAATTAGGTAGTACATCTCGGGCTCCCAGAAGATCGCTTCGAGAATACCCCGCACCGCTGATGGCGTCGGTACACGGTAGCTCACCCGTTCGACCTTCATTTCGGGGCGAGTGAAACACGCGAACTCACCCCAGACACGAACAGACACCAACGCAGGCATGACAATCTCCTGACTAGTCAAATGATAAAATCTTCCGGTGGTCGGTCGGCGATCACCACGCCGAGTTCGTTGTGGTACGCTGCGGTGTGAAGCACGTGCGGCCCATCAGGGCACGACGCCAGGAGTGGTTCAATCATCGTCCGTTGTTCCAATTCAGCCCAATCGGCGTACCGGAGGTTCACCGCGAACCGCTGCAACTTCCGCAACACTGAGCGATCGAACCTGCCCGCCGAACGGATCGTGGCGATCAAACCTGGTGACGCCCCGTAACTCACGATCACCGGGGTGCCGCCGTCGTTGATCACACGAGCCTTTTCTGCGACCTCGCGGAACTGGAAATCCTTCCGTTTCGACTGGATGCCGTGTGCGTCGCAGTTTGCTACCCCGTAGAGTTCGCTGAAGTAACGGACGAACACTTCGGGTTTGGTCGCCAAATCCTCGCTTGTGAATTCGCCCAGAAAGGTTCGAGCTTTGCCAGTCGCGGTCTGATACAGCCCCCGTGGCATCCCCTCATCGGCAGGCTGGAAGATCACGACCTTTCCGCGAGTCGGGTTGCCTGCCGCGTCCTTCAGCCCACCCTCGCGATTACAGCGGCCAGCAACTTGCACAATCGCATCGAGTGGTCCGAGCGCACGAAACACACGCGGGAAATCCACATCGACACCGGCCTCGATCACTTGCGTACTCACGAGCCAACAGGGGAGTCCATGTCGAAGTCGATGCCTCACTGAACCGGGAGCAGGCTTCTCGGGATCACCCAAAACCGCTAGTCGGTGTTCGGCGCACATTGCCGACGACAGATGAACGACCGCGTCTTCGTCAGTCGCTTTCTTCCGCAACTTCTCCCACACTTCGCGGGCGTGTTTGCGGGTATTCAGCACGCACAGCCCTTGGGAGTATCTCTCCCCGGAAAGGCCCGTCAGGCGACCGACGAGCGTATCCCAATCCCAAGCAGTAGACAGCTCGGGGTTGTAGTCCACACGTTGCAGCGAAAGAAACGACTCGGTGACCAGTTCCGGGGGCAAGATCGGCTTCAGTTCATCCGGGTTCAACCCCTCGGTCAACCCAGTCCCAACGCGAAACGCCGGTTGTGTGGCGGTGCTGAACACAACGCTACACCCAAAGGAATCGACCAACTCTCGGAACACGCTGACGAGCGGGTTTAGGATGTGAGTTGGGAGACTCTGGGCCTCGTCAAAGAGAACCACGCTCCGGGCCACGTTGTGCAATTTTCGACATCGCCGTGGCGACGATTCCAATAGCGTCTCAAGAAATTGCACTGAAGTGGTCACGATCACCGGGGCATCCCAGTTCTCGGTTGCGAGTTCGGCGAAAGTGCGGCGGGGTGACTCGCCCGAGACTTTCTTCGCCTCTTGTTCCGCGACAGCGGAGTGATGCTCGACAACATTTTCCGAACCAAGAACAGTTCGGTATTCTTGCGCGTTCTGCTCGATGATCGAGAGGTATGGGATGACGACGATCACCCGCCGTAAGCCATGCCTTTCCGCGTGTTTGAGCGCGAACGCCATCCCGGACAGAGTCTTCCCACCCCCGGTCGGGACGGTCAACTCGAAGAACCCGCGAGTTTGTGAGGCAGCAGTGAGACAACTCTCGTAGATGTCGTTGCGGAGGGCGAGTAACTTTGGGTTGGTGTTCCCTCCAGATGCCTTCGCTGCCTTGTTCGATTTGGCTTCATGCAACTTCGCGAGCAAGACAACCACCAGACCACCGCAGTCAAGCCGAGGTCCAGATGGACGCCCACCGCTGTAGAACCGCTCCGTTTCCAGGCGGTCAGCATCAATCAGAACCGAGAACAAGACACGGGTCCAGAACTCGAATCGACGGTAAGTCAACTCGTCATCTCCATCGAATGGTGACGGCAACGCTGTAGTTGGGAAGGATGGTGCTTCACTCTGGGCGATCGGAACAATCTGTTCGCAGATTGCACGGTGTGTTTGCTCTTCATTCGCCAAAGTCTGGGCGAGACTCACCAAGTCGTGCAACCCTGAGTGATGCCCGGCGATCACCATCGCTAGGAGTGTGTTGTTCAGCAAATGCTCGGCGTAGGCGGCACCGTGGATGGCGTGAGGAACAGAAGGTGGATCTTGCCCAGCGGCTGAGGCATTCAAGTACGCTTGCCACTCAGGGCGATATTTGCCGAGGTCGTGCAGGAGGCCAGCGACCTCTGCTGCTATTGCCAGTGATGACCCGAGGTTTGTCGCTGATTCAGCAAGCGTTCGTGCCCGACCGGCCACGGCTTGCAAATGATCAGCCAACTTCTCCCACTTGTTGGTATTGGGATCGTGTTTCAATGAATGGGCGTAGTGCGGCATGATTGGAATTGTGAACTGAGTTTCAGCCAAGAGCAATGTTCGTAGTGGCGATTCCATCACCGCATCACCGCGAAGTTCGGTTGTAGTTTGAAGAGGAGTCGCCACTCCTGGCAAAAATCACATCGGTTCACCTTCGAGCAAGCTGATCCACGTCTTCGTGTGCCCGATCTTCTTCAACAAAAGCTTGGGAATGCCGCGTCGCCTTGGAGGCGAGCTTTCTTCCGTTAGATGTAAAGTTGGTTCTCGGTGACACCCAGGCGTTGGGAGACTTCGGCATGCTGAGCTATTGTTCGGACATCATCCGAACGGCCGGGCGTTTGAACTCCGCCACGTACTTCGTGGACCTCAGGATCTCCTTAGTGCTCGCAGCTTACACCACATTCGACCTGTCCATTTTCTCTGGGGGAGGTTCAGCCTGCATGGCCACAAGATCTCACCCGGGGGTCTGTTCTGCTGGTAGTAGGGGATGGGCGATTCTCGTGTCTGAGTCCGTCTAAATATCTCCCGTTTGCCTGTCACTATTTCTGGGGAAGGAAGCTGGTCCTTACGCGGCCAGCCCTGACACTTCTCCGACCCGCTCACCTCACACAATGGAGAACCCGCATGACCGATCACGGTCACCGCCCCGACACGGCCCGAAACGCGTTCGTCGCCGTTCGCACCGCTCTCACGTCCGCACTCGTCGAACGCGACGACGAGATCGATCTCGTCCTCACGGCACTCATCGCCCAGGAACACGTGTTGTTCGTGGGTCCACCGGGACTGGCCAAGTCCGCCCTTCTCGACGGACTTCTCGCCTGCACCCGCGGCACCCGATTCAGCATCCTCATGACCAAGTACACCCAGCCCGAAGAACTCTTCGGACCCGTGAGTCTGGCGGCACTCAAGGCCGACCGATACGTTCGGATCACCACCGGCCGATTGCCCGAAGCCGAGTTCCTCTTCGCAGACGAGATCTGGAAGGCGTCGAGCGCGATCCTCAATACCTTGCTCCGGCTCCTGAATGAGCGGGTGTTCGATGCCGGGGATGGGGTGGCCCGGCCGGTTCCTTTGCGTCTGTGCGTGGCTGCTTCGAACGAGTACCCCGACCCTGAAAGCGGCCGGGAACTCGCGGCGGCGTTTGACCGCTTCCTGCTGCGAAAGGAGGTTCAACCCATCCGGTCGACAGCAGCCCGGCAACGGCTGCTCTGGACCACCCGCCCGATCCCGCGGGTCGAGCATCCCCTGACCGCTGCCGATCTCGACGCCGCTCATGCCGCCGCCGCATCACTGCCGTGGACACCGGAGGCCCGGGAAGCACTCGAAACCATCCTCGCCGAGTTGGTCAAGGAAGGGGTGCGACCGGGCGACCGGCGGCAGTTCAAGACGGTGAACGTGGTGCGATCATTCGCCTGGTTGGGTGGGGCCGACGCAGTCCGACCCGAACACCTCGAAGTCGCACAACACTGCCTGTGGGATTCACCGGAGGGCCAGCCCCGAAAGGTGGCACAGGTGATCGCCCGGATTGCCAACCCGACAGGGATGCGAGTCACTCAGTTCCTGCTCGAAGTGGAGAATGTGCTGGCCACCACGGACGTGCGGAACCTGGCCGAAGCCGCGAAGGCTGCGGCCAAGCTTGGCGAGATTGGAAAGCAACTCGCATCGCTTGCGGGCAATGGTCGGGTGGAGAAGGCCCGGGCCTACGTAAAGGATCAACTCAAGACGCTCAAACTCGCCAGTCTCGAAGCGATCTGAATCCGTTTCCGCGGCCGGTGACGATCACACGTGAGATTGTCACCGGTCGCATGTTTCACACCGCATGTTTCACACCGCATGTTTCACAAACAGGAGAATCATGGACTCAAACGAGCTGTTGAAGTTGCTGGACCTGAATGCGAAACCGGCGCAGCCACCGGACCATGGATCGCCCCTCACTCCGGTTGCAGCGATCCAGCCCCAGCCCCTCGAATCGCAGTATCTCACGGCCCTGGAGGTGGACGAGTGGGGATTGCGCCGCGGGCAGGATCTGATTGCCGAAAGCGAGCGACTGAGGAAATCGGGTATCGATGCGCACGCCGCTGCGGACTTTTTCACGTCCGCGTTTGACCCGGACCCACGGTTGCGGGAGTCCTGTGCCGACGCCCGGCGACATCAGTTCCTGATGCAGTTACTGGACACGCCCGAATACCACGCACTGCACGCCGACACCCGGTTGGACGACACCGCGGCTGCGATCGCCGCGGGCCACTTCGCCGAGCAATTTGCCAAACTGAAGCAGGAGGACACGAAGAACGGCACCACGGGATCGGGGTCGGCAGGAGTGCCCGGAGGTGGGGAGCACGAACTCGCTGCGGAGATGGCGGCGTTACGGGCGGTGGGCAAGGCCGTCGCGGAAGCCGGAAAGGAAGTGGGTGAGTTGCAGGACGCGGCCGCCGCGCTCGGTTTGGGTTCGGGCGAACCTGGATCGAACGATCCGCGGGTGATCGCCTCGCTCTTCCAGCGGGTGCGGAACGATTCCACACTTCGCATCATTTGTGAACTGGCCGGACGGTTCCGGCGGGTCGCGCAGTCGAAGCAGCGACAGAAAGTTTCCCATGGTCTCGATGACGTGGTCGGTGTCGAACCCGGTGGCGACATCGGGCGATTGCTGCCGTCGGAGTTGGTCAAACTGATGGTGCCAGAACTCGAACTCGACACCTTGAGGAGGATCGTTGAACGGCAAGCCATTTGCCGCGAACATCACGCCTTCGAGCCGGTGGGAAAGGGGCCGATCCTTATCTCCGTCGACGAAAGCGGTTCGATGGAAGGAGCGAAAGCACACACGGCCAAGGCACTCGCACTGGCGCTGGCCTGGATCGCTCGTCGACAACGCAGGTGGTGCGGCTTAATCGCATTTTCAGGAGAGAGTGGTGAACGGTTCCTGGCTCTTCCGCCGAGTCGATGGAACGAGTCGGCTCTTTGCGATTGGCTCGTGGCCTTCATCGGAAAAGGTTCAGATCTCGACGTGCCGATTCAAGAAATGCCAAGGATGTACAAGGAGATCGGTGCTCCGCCCGGAATCACTGATGTCGTGATGGTGACAGATGCAAAGTGCAGGATTCCGGGCGAACTTCGAGAGCGATTCCTGGAGTGGAAGCGATCAGTACGGGCTCGGGTCATCTCCCTCATCATTGGCAGCGTGCCTGGCGATCTCGAACATGTGAGCGACGAGGTTCACCGCGTTTCTGCTCTCGATCCCAACAGCGACGCCGTCGGTCGCGTGCTCTCCTTGTAGTCGCAATCCCATTCGCATGGATTGACCGACCGGACATCGTGTCTGGTCGGAGTGACCCAATTGATGGTTTCTGTGTCACACATGTCCAGCCCGATCTCACAGCGTGATGTCGGGTCTGTTCGTTTCTTCCCCCGTTCTTGAATTCACAGGAGATTCCTCCCATGACTGGGACAATTCCGTTGCCTGTTTCCGTGAGTGCCGGTACCCGCTTACTGGGCGAAGTGATCGCCTGGGCGTGTCCCAGACTCTCCGTGCCGCACGCCGCGCTTGTGGCGGCACTCGACGATGCCGGTCTTGATCCCGGTGTGGCCCGCGAACTTGCCCCACGACACGCATTCGCTCGTGCTTGCCGGCGGCTCAGCGACCAGCGGATTATTCGTTCCGTTGCCGAGGACGCCACGACCATCACGTTCCAGTTCACCCACGAGTCACGGGCCGATGACAAGTTCGAGTACACCCTGGAAACCATGCTCACGCTGGACAAACAGAGTGGAGCGGTGAGCTGTGAATTGCCCGGTCTGGCCACACTCGCCCAGGAGGAACTCGACCGCTGCATCGCCGTTCGCACCGGTAGTGACGTTACCCGGATCGTGCAGAAGTTATTCGAACGGAATGCGGACCTGTTCGCGATCCGTCCCAGTGGCGGGTGTTATTTCGTCGCGGAGCGGCATACCGCATTCGTCCGCAAGATCCAACACCTGTTTGATCGCGTTGGTGGGCGTTTGCTTCGCTTCCCGGTGCCGGTGGGTACGGAAGAGGGCGACCGTTCGGTGACCCGGGCCGTGGCCGACGGACTGGCAGCCGTGGTTGCCGAGCACCGAGTGGCGGTGGCTCAGTTCGGCAACGATACTCGGTCCGATACGCTGGAGCGGGCCGCCGAGAAGATCCGCACCACGAAGTTCAAGCTGACCGCCTATGCCGAGTATCTCCTGGGGGAGAAGGAACGGCTGGATCGGGCCGTCGCCGACGCCGAACGCGAACTCCGCGAGAAGGTCGAACAGATCGCAGGCGAACCGGTGTCGGTGTGAGTACCGAATACTCCTGCGTTCCTGGCCGATCCCCGTCGGATCGGCTGTCTGCGTTCGTGGAGCATGCCATGACGAGTTCGATGACTTCGGTGCGAGACCGCACCGTACTGTTCCTTACGACCCCGGCCCTGTGGCCCGCGTGGCCGTTCCTGCCGGTGGTGCGGCGCAATCGCGGGTGCGAAGAGTTGGGGGTTGTGTTCGATGCCCGGTCCGCGCGACTGACCGGATACTCCGCAACAGTGTTCGCCTGCAACCTGTTCACCTTGCCGGCACGGTTCGAGCAGTTCCTGGCCCTGCCCCGGGAAGTGTTCGATGACGCCGAGGAACTTGCGAACGCCGGGTGGTGTATCGATTGAATCCTCACCACTCGCTCGATCCTGCACTCCTCGTGCCAACCCGAGAAAGGGAGCCAGCGAACGCGATCCTTCAACGACACCCGTTACCAATACCAAACCATTCCCAGAGGAAGCTTGACATGAAATCCGAATCGACCGGCCACCCGGCGCGGGACGACCCACCGAACCCACGGAATCGCGCCCAGGAGTTGCGTGACACCGCTTGTCTGGTAGCAGTGTGGCGACCATCCCGCGAGGAGAAGAACGCCTTTGCCAGCGTGCGGGCGAATCTCAATCACCTGAACCCCGCCACGGGGGATTCCCGATGAGTGCTGCCATCACGCGACGGGTTCATCAACTCGCCAACACGCTCGCGGAATTGAAGGTGACACTTCGCCAGGCGGTGGCAATCGAACTCGCCGCCGCGGTCGGGACGGCGGTCCGCGATGTGCTTCTTGTCGCCCTCATGGACCCGACAATCCGCACACCGGTACGGCCCAATCATTTCGAGGAGAAAATCGACCGATGGCGGGACGATGCGTGGGACCACGACCGTGGGAACGAGCCACCGGACCCGTGGGCGAATTCCGACGACATTCCCCGCGACCAGACAGTGGCCCTATCCACGCACAACAACCGTGATAGATCCGAACCCATGCCGGCCGTTTCCCCGGCCACCGCAGTGGCGGTTGGGGTCAATGTGGGGCAGTGGTGGCTGGCCCGTAAGGGGACGGTCGCGATGGCCGTGGGGTTCGGTGTTCTCACTACCGCACTGAGCTTGATGGGCGGCTGTGTTGCCCGCGCTGTTCTCGCTGTCCTCGTCACCGTCACCGATCTTTTGACCGCCGAATCCACACCGGCCTGTCTCAATCTGTCCTGAAGCAATCCTCATCACTCCGTTGTCCCCGCTTGCACGACACCGTTCGCTCCGACGCCGGTCATTCCAGCCCAGGGTCGGTAGCCAGCAGAGTCCTACGCCCGTGGCCCGGACAGAGTGACGTTTTCCCAACCTTGTTGATCAACCACTCACACCCCGAATTGGAGGACCGAACCATGTCCGCAGCCCCCACCAACAACAAACCGCAACGGAAACAGTTGAGCGAGCAAATCGATCGCCTCGACACGATCATTGACTGCCTGGGCGAGGTGCTTCCGGAGGCCGTGCGCGACGCCTGCCAAGAGGGCACCCGGCAAGCGGTGAAGGACGCGATCCTCGAGATTGTAAGCAACCCCGAATTACGGAACCTGATTGCCGGGCTAGCCCCGGCCGCCCTGAGTCCCGTAGCGTCTGCACCCTCTCCACCATCCGACATCACCATCTCGAAACCCGGGTTCTTGTGTCGAGCGAGGTCAAAGGTGGCCGCCACGAAAGCGGCCCTCATCCGCCGCTGGCGGACCAAAAAGGCCGCAGTGGTGATGACGGTCCAGACGCTGGCGATGATGCTGCCACTCAAGCAGATTGCGCTGGTTGGTGCCGGTATCGGAGTCGTTGTCGGCCTGATCTCCTACGCTTGCCCGCACACGCTGACAGCGGTCATGAGCGGAATCGGTGGAGCCGGCACGGCCGTGGCCATTCAGGTGGGATTCGGGTTCCACCGGTGCACACGCATGCTCGGCCTCAGCACCACAAGCTGATTCTCGGTGGCCGTGCGGGAAGTCGATCATTGAGGTTGGAAGGTGGAGATTCCGGCCGGTCAAGCGTTCCTGCGGGAACGCATCAGCCCGTGCGACATCCGAATCTCCTATCTGACGATGTGGTCCCGTACCCCGCAGGATTACCTGGTGTCCTGAGTTAGAAGTTCGTTTCCGGTTTCGGTCAGTCGGACTACGAGTGTCGCGAATCCCTTTTCGAGGAATACCCAATGCCACGCGGGCCCGAACCGACACCGATCACGTTGGCGGTCATCACCTATCGGCCCATCGTTAGCCCGGTTGGTCGTCAACCAGGATCGTCCCGATCGCGTCGAGCCACGCTGTCAGAAGTGGAGCGGCAAAATCGACCCGTACATGATCCAACCGCGCAACGCGTTGAGACAACAACTGCTCGCACGAACACTTCCACCGTAGCTTCATGACATTCTCTGTCCACTTTTCTTTAGGAGAACTTATCTCAATCGAGTTCGGGTTGTGCGAACCAGCGGTTACCGGTTCCATGAAGGCACAGGTCAAGTCACAGGTAATCCTCCTCACACGCGACAAGCTCCTTGAAGGTCTCCCGGCTACGGATCAGCCGGTGGGTGGTGCCCGCGACGAGTACCTCGGCCGCCCTCAACCGACCGCTGTAGTTCGACGAGATCGACATGCCGTAGGCCCCGGCCGAGAACGTTGCCAGCAGGTCGCCCCGGGCAACCCGTGGGAACGGTCGATCCTTCGCAAGAAAGTCACCGGACTCGCAGATCGGTCCGACAATGTCCTGGTTGAGGCAGTTTGGCATCGGCTGGGCCGGGTTTGGCTCGTCCGGATCGCTGGATACGTCCGGCCAATCAGGGACAGCAGCCGGGGGTTGCACTGGCCAAATGCGGTGGAAGGCTCCCATCAAGCTCGGGCGGATGAGGTCGTTCATCGCCGCATCCTGGATAACGTAGTGCTTGCCACCGGTGGACTTGGTGAATAGCACCCGGCTGACGAGGACCGTGGCATTGCCGACGATGAAACGACCCGGTTCGAGGACGAGTTGGCAGCCTGTCTCCTTCACTGTGGGGAGGATGACCCCCGCGAACTCGCTGGCGGGTTTGCTCTCGTCTTTGCGGTAGTTGATGCCGAAACCGCCACCCATGTTCAGATAGCGGATGTCATGCCCTTGCCCCCGGAACGCCTGGATCAGTCGGACTGCCTTTTCACACGCCCGCCGATAAGGCTCCGTCCGGAGTATCAACGATCCGAGGTGCATGTGCAGTCCAACGAGGGCAAGTCCCGGGTGATGGATCGCACTTTTCGCCACATCAACGACAGTTTCGATGTCGAGTCCGAACTTCACGCCCTTCACAGACGTGTCAGTCGTGACGTGCGTTTTCGGTGGCAGGTCGGGGTTCACACGCAGAGCCACCGCTGCCTTACGACCCATCGTCCTGGCAATCTCACCGATGGTGAGAAGTTCCTGTTCGCTCTCCACGTTGAACAGGAAAACGTTGTTCTCCAGAGCGTAGCGGATTTCGGCGTCCGTCTTGCCGACGCCGGCGAACACGATCTTCGCACCCGTTGGCCCTGCCCGCAGGGCACGGAACAGTTCGCCACCGCTCGTCACGTCGTAACCAGCTCCGTGTCGCCCCATGAGCTGACAAATGCTGAGGTTGTAGTTCGCCTTGACGGAGTAACAGACGATTGGGTTCGCGGGCGCGAATGCCGTCTGAATTTCCTGTAGGTGATCGATAAGGGCTCTTTCGGAGTTAACGAAGAGGGGAGTCCCGTATGACTCGGCCAATTCAGTGATTGGCACACCTTCGCAGAACAGATTCCGGTCGCGGTACTCGAAATATTCCATGTCGGCTTCCGGCAGGACGCGATGAGTCGCGGTGAGGGCAAAGGGATATTGCCGTGGAATTCAGTGTATTTCGTTTCCTCGACACAAGTACATTCGCTACCTTCTACCCACAGGTCAGCCTGTCCCGCTGAAACATCTCCGGAGGAAACGATGCGAGTGTTCATGATCGTGGGTGTGCTGCTAACATCTCCAAATCTCGTTGGTGGGGCAGACGAGAAGATTGACGTGAAGAAACTCCTCGGCAAGTGGGACCTAGCAAAACAGGAACTCGTCATTGAGTTTGCCGCGAAGGAGAAGATCACAGTCTACGCGACGCTCGGAGGCAAAATTGAAAAGGCCGAAGGGACTTACAAGGTAGATGGGAACAAGATCGAAGTCACCATGTCGTTCGGAGGCAAGGAGGAAAAGCAGACCTTCACCGTGTCAAAAATGACCGACGAGGAGATCGTTGGCAAGGATTCCAAGGGTAAGGAAGGTACGCTGAAACGGATCAAACCAAAGCAGTAAAGTGCAAGCCGGGTAAGCCAACGTGGGCGGCAGAAAAAAGCGAAAAGCGTGCAGGGTGCCGCCGGGCGTTGGTGATTTCCTTGATAGCGAAGGACCTGCGAACGATTGGCCACTCACGGATTGGCTAGCCGGGTCGCTTCTTCACTCATCCTTGGATCACCGGCTCGTTCCGCGAGCCCGCTTTCCCCTGTCAGGTGGATTGTTGTGAACAACATCGTGCCCGTCGATTTCGGATCAATCCTCCGTGTATCTGCGGAATTGGTCGCGTCCAGCTACCAGCGACTGCCACTGAATTACTTTGAGGGGAAGAACGCAGGCACGTACCTCTTTAACAACATCACTCGCCTGATCGAGACGTTCCCACCGTCGCCAGCGTCTGATCCTGCGGCGGTGCGGGAGGTCATCTCCCGTCAAGTGCTATCCCACGAGATGGCCAGCCTTTATCTTGGCGTCCCCTGGTGCGAACAAATCTGCTCGTTCTGCAACTTCGCCTACAGCACCTCGAAGAGCGACGAGGAACGCAAGGCGTACCTGGATCTCATCCTCGCGGAACTGATGTTGCTCAACCAGTGCGGGCTGGCGAATCGTCCGATCAACTCCGTGTATTTCGGTGGCGGCACGCCCACTGTTCTTAGTGATGAACTGTTCGACTATTACCTCGCATCGGTCCTCAGTGCGGTGAACCTGATGCCCGGTGCGAGTATCACCTGCGAGGCCACTGTCTCAACGCTCACTCGTCAGAAACTGGACCTGATGCGCCGTAATGGCATCACTCGCTTGAGCATGGGTATTCAGTCGCTCGACGACAATGTGCGGGAGCAAGCGAAGTTGTTATGCAGCGGTGCAGAGGTGGTCGAAGTCGTCGGCATGGCACGCGAATACTTCGACATGTTCAACGTGGATCTCATCTACGGCTACCCGTACCAGAGTCACGAGAGTTGGTTCGATACCGTAATGCGTGTCGCCGAGTTGAACCTTCCCTCCATCACCATCTACCGCCTTGAGGTGAAGGAACGCACCACCAACCTCAAGCTTTTCCGACAGGAGTCGGCCGCGTTCATGGACGAATTGACGGCCAGACAGCAGTACTTCATCGCCCGTTTGGTATTTACATCTTGGGGCTATGTCGAACAACCGCTGGGTTGGTGGGTCCGCAGTGACAGGCACGAAGGGAGCCACACCTGGAAGCAGCACATGGCCGGTTGGGCACGAGCCATCCCTTACTTCGGCCTGGGTCAGGGAGCGTTCAGTTTCTGCGCGGGTGCATACTGGGAGAACCACAAGGTTCAGCGTCTGTGGCAGGATAATGTCGCCCGCAGCGCCTTCCCGGTCGCATCCCTGCACACGCTGGACAGCCGGGTGCCGCTCCTCAACCGCATCATCCGCATTCTCCGAACAGCGCAGGGTATTGATCTGTCCGCCGTGGAATCGGAACTGGCAGTCTTCAAGCTGTACGAGCCCTTTGCCGAATTGCTCGATCGGCACGCTGACTGGGGCCTGTTGGAACGCAACGGCCCTGAGTACACGCTCAATGATGCCGGCCGCTCACTGATCCACTGGATGCTGGATGAGATCGTCCGGCTCCCGATGGGCTGCGTGGTATGAACCCACTGCGCTTCTCCAAAATCCATGTGTGCGGCAATGACTTTGTTCTGCTCGACACACGCGAGGTCGAGGTTCCCCTCCCGACATTACCTGCCCTGGCACGAGCGATCTGCCACCGACGTACCGGCGTGGGGGGAGACGAACTGGTCTACCTCTCGCCACTCGGGGAGCGGCACCTCCGCTTGTGGATCTTCAATCCTGATGGCTCCGAAGCCCCACTGTGCGGCAACGCTGTCCTCGGCAGCGTAGGTCTTTTTGCCGAGACGCTGGGCTTCACAGGCTCGTGCCGGGTGGAAACCGCCGCAGGCACTCGCGAAGTGTGCGTGCTGAACGAATTTCGCGTCCGCATGGACATGGGGGTTGCGCGGATCGATCCCGGTGGTGTGAGTGGGTACGTGATCGATGATGGAACGCGGAAACTTCCCGCTACCTTCCTCAACACTGGGACGGCACACGTGGTCGTTCCCGTCGAAGCACTTGATTCCTACCCAGTCGAACGAGTGGGACGCGATGTCGAAACAGACGTACGCTTTGGCCCATCGACAAACGTGATGTTCGTGGAGAGACGAGAGTCTGGGTTGCTGCGGATGCGGAGTTGGGAGCGGGGCGGGACCGGCGAGACACTCGCTTGCGGAACGGGTTCGTGTGCGTCGGCGTATACGGCAAGTCTGCTGGATGGTCTGTTGCGAGGTCGTTACGAGGTGCGGTGCCCCGGAGGAACGCTCACCGTTGATGTCGAGCCAGGAGGTCGGCTCTTCCTGACCGGCCACGGTCACAGGGTTTTCACGGGTACATGGGAGATCGGAAGCGATGACGACCACACCGTTCAAGGTTCTCGGGACCTACCAGAACGACATCGGTAACCTGCGTTCCCATCACTGGAAATACTGGGTGGATATGTACACCCACTGCTACTACGACTGTGCGTACTGCGTATACCGAGCCGCGGGGAAGATGGGGAAGGTCGAGGGGCACCCAGAACGCATCGACGGGTTGCAGGAGGATCTGCGTTCGTTGCCGAAGAAAGGCATCGTGTATCTGGGTCCGAGAGCGGACGTATACCAGCCGATGGAACGCAGACTCAGGCTCGCCCGCCGTGCGCTGGAGGTCTTCCTGGAGACGGAGACGCCAGTTTTTGTGGTCACCCGCTCCGAACTTCTGCTGGCTGACCTCGACGTGATGAAGCAACTCGCAACGAAGGGCCTCATCGAAATCTCCATCACTCTGGCTTCCACCCGCGTAATCGACGACCTGGAGCCAAACACGCTGTCGGTACGAGCCCGGCTGGAGCTCATCCGGGAGTTGCGTGCCAATGGCATCCCAGTTTCGGTCCACATGTCGCCGATCATCCCCACCCTCGACACCATTCAGGAACTCACCGGCTTGCTGGACGACATCCACGCGGCAGGATCGCTTTGTACCTATGCCTGTATGCTCGGCGTCACCAGCAATTATGAGGGGCTTGTGACCGATGCTCTTGCCCTCGTGGACGCCAGCAAGGGAACTCAGTTCCGCGAACTGTACCCCACGTCAACCGGTCCCGACATCAAGGTCCGTTCGGCACCCGACGCGGTGGTCCTCGAAGTCATGGAGGGTCTGTCCCGCCACTCACGCGATCATGGTATCCCATTCGCCTGTGTGCACGTTCCCCCGCTGGATACGGTCGAGCGTGAAGGCAGCATCTTCCGCTACAAGATTCCCACCGTTGGAGACATCGCCCGTCACTTCGCACGCAAGGAAGTACGCCGGCTGGAGCTCGCTGCGGTACTGGACTTCGTCCGGCAATTCGACGCCGTAGATGCCGATTTTTTGCAAATGGTCGAGCGATTCTGGTGCCAGGGTATCCTCTTCAAGAACACCTACTACCATCCCGTCGCGACCGGACAAATCTCGCCCGTCTACGTCCTCACCGAAGAACTGGACATTGGGGTCACCAACATGAAGGTGACCTGAGCAGCGAACGGCGGTACTGGCCGAGCGTCACAGGAGAGTGGGCGAGCAAGCGAGTTCACCGAAACGAGACCCGTTGGTTCAGTCACGGCGATTCGGTCACTTCGTCTGTGAAATCGGCGGGCTTGCTCGGAATACCCCTCTCGATCCGGTCGATGATGGACTGGTAGAACGGCGTCAGGTGATCGCGTCGCCCGAGCAACAATAAGTCGTAGGAACGAAACTCCGGGTCCCAACCCGGGGAACCACACACGCGAAACCCCATCTGCAACTCCGTCCGAATGACGGGCGGCAGGAGACGGCGATCGGCCGGTGTGACCGGGACATCCTGGAGACCAGTCACGCGATACGCCGGGCGAGGTTCCACACACCAGTCTGGGTCCGTGGCGTATTGGCGGACATAGGAGGCGATCTTGTGGAGGTTGTCGACGCTGTCTGGGGCGAAACTCCCCTGTCCGAGGAAATACTGACACCGGTACTCACGGAGGAGCAATTCCATGCCATACATCAGATACAGGATGGCAGGCCCAGCACGGTGACTGGATGCGACGCAGGTCCGACTGCCCTGAAGGATCTGAGAGGCGATCGGTGCGAGGGGCGTCATGTCGAACTCCTCAGACCCATAGAACCCCTCACGTCGGACCGCGTCGGCACCGGGGATCACGCGGTGAGTACCGATGAGTTCATCGCGGTCGGTGTCGTACAGGATGATCTGGTCACACCAGTCATCGAATGAGTCCGCGTCCCGGCCTTCTCCGGCAGCGGTCGCGACATGCCCGTATCCCTCCCCGGAGATGAAGACCTCGTAGCGGAGGCGGAACACCATGTCGCGTTCCTTGGCTTCCGTCGCAAGCCCGAGTCTCCACGCTCGTTTACAGAGCGGATGACAATCCAGAAGCCAGCGAGCCATCCCGAACACCTCGCTGAAAATTGACCGTCGAGGGACATCTACTTCGGTGCCGACTCGGGGCCAAGACGATGCTGTGGTATGTGATGGTATCACTGCCTCAACTCGACGTCCCGCCATTTCTCGACTCGGTTGGCTTCACTGATAGCGTTTGGTAATCAGCATTCAATTTAGGTTCTCCCGGAATGCCATTCAGTTGAAGGTGTAAGTTGTTGCGCGAGTATGCGTCTGCGGGGTTCTTGTCTGGGGTGGATCATGTACGGGAACTTCTTAGCGCGGCGTTTCTGACATCGTGGCTCGATTCGATCTCGACGGGCTGGGTTAATGATCAGCCTTGGAAGCCGCGTGCCAGGTGGAGATGACGACAGCCAACGCAATGCATCCACGAAACTGATTTGTGTCGGACACACTCTCTGGCGGTGTGCGGCCTCGCACATCACCACACGCACCAAGTTGTACACGATGGCAAACACCGTCAACTCTTTCAGAACTCCTGCCTCTGATTCACACTTCAACACGTCC
>JBGSLF010000120.1:0-39340 GCA_041740855.1 Gemmata sp. | reverse complement strand
TGGGACGCAAGAGTCTCCAAGGAATTGCACGCTTCGGGAGACAACACGGAACACCACTGGCTCATGCTCTGGGTTTTCGAAGAGGCAAAACCCCCACGGCCTCTACTCTCTCCCGGACTCTCCGACGCTTCGATGCCCAGCAACTCGAAACCATCCTGTCTCAATGGATTCGAGATCGCATCGACTCCAGCACCTTCGAGCAAATCTCCATTGATGGCAAGACCTTGCGAGGCAGCCGAGACGGTGACATACCCGGTCAACATCTTGTCGCGGCTTATGCTCCTGCCGTTGAAGCGGTGCTCGCCCAGGTTCGTGTCGACTCCAAAACCAACGAACACAAAGCCGCTCTGGTACTGTTGGGGTTATTGCCGCTCCAAGGCAAAGTCGTGGTCGGGGATGCGATGTTCTGCCAGCGAGATTTAGTTGAACAGGTGATCGACCAAGGCGGCGATTACCTCCTCGTTGTGAAGGACAACCAATCGGGATTGGAGATCGACGTGCAAGCCGGATTCGCCTTTGAACATACCGCCCGAGGAATCGTGGCGGCCACTTCCCCCTGAAGAAATCGCCAGGTCGGCTCCGTCAGATCGGGTAGCTACGACAAGAGAGAAAAGCCACGGACGGATCGAGAAGCGGACGTTGGAGACAACGCAAATTGTGACGTTGGGACAGAAGTGGAAGGGGTTGAAGCAGGGTTTTTGTATCACTCGAGAGCGGACGGTAGGGAGCAAGCAGAAGACGGTGGAGGTGGTGTACGGGATCACAAGTCTTTCGATGACGCGTGCGAATGCGGCGACACTTCTGACAATCTTGCGTGACCACTGGCGAATCGAAAACAGTTTGCATTACGTTCGCGACGTGACGTTGGGCGAGGATATGTGTCGCGTGCGAAAGGGCACAGCTCCGCAGGTCTTGGCTGCGGTTCGCAATGTGGTGATTCACCTCCTGGCCGATGTTGATGCAAAGAGCCGACCCGAAGCCATCGAATTACCTCAACTCCATCCCGAGACCGCAAGGAAGCTTATCGGGATTCCCCAGAGTGAATAAAGGAATGGCCCTGCCATTTCAGGATGTTCTGCGTGCATCGTTCCAAATGCGCGCGTGCGATTCTGAAGTTCTCATACTCATAGCGGGGCCGGAAGATCGCGGCGTGTGAAGATCCGCAGTGCGAGCAAGTAGCCGGCAATTCCAACAGCGAGCAACATCCCCACACCGGAAATCGCCGGCACACCCGGCCACGCCTTATCCATTTCCACCAGCCAGTTACTATCAAGCATCGCCTTCTGCGGCTGATAGTAAAAGAACAGGGTGAAGGGGCGGAAGAACGTGGCCGGTTCCCACAATTGCCCAATCGTGTTGGCCACGAACATGATGACCACAATCAGCACGGCGTAACCAATTACCTTCCATCGGCTTCGCCCCGCCGAGGAAAGTGCGATGGTGATGCCGCTGATGGCGAACATCAGGGCGAAGGTATTGATCAAGCCCCGATACTCTCCCAATCCGCTCACAGCAAGCGGTTCGGGATTCTCGGGAATGGGAAGCATGGACGCACGGCCTCCAGGCATTTTGAGGCTCTTGAGCGCGGTGTAGTCGGGCACGAAATCGCCCACAAGATATAGCCCGAATTGCGTACCCAAGAAGAACGCGAGGCAAATGATTGGAAGGACCATGAGATCAACCAGAAAGTGCGCCAGAATGAGCCGGTTTCGCGGCAAGGGCTGCGACATCAGCAATTCCATCGTTCCGCGATCAATTTCACCCGCAATCGCCCCGCCCGCACGGCCGACCGCCCACACCACACACAGGGTGAGCACAACCGGGTGAAGCATGCCCATCGCGAGGAAATCGTTGGGCTGTTCGAAGTTCAAATCGCCCCACCCGAGCGCCGCTTGCGATACCTTCGCTGGCCCTTTGAAGATAATGTCCTGGAACAAGTTCTTGTCGCCGAATACCAACGCCACGGAGTTGAATACCGGTGCGATTTCCGATGTCACACGCTGGGCAATCTTCACCCAGAATGTTGCGAACACGAAGAGAATCAGGCACACGACAATCAATGCCGGCCGGACGTCACGGAGGAGTTTGCGAACGAGAATAGAAGTCATACAGCACCGTGAAATTGGCGATAGACCGGCGTCAGCCCCTGCGGTTCAACTTTCAGGTCGATGAGCGATTGATTCGCTAACCAGTTGAGCAGAGCCGCAAGCGGGCCGCGATAAGTCAAACTGAGTCGATCGTTCGCCACTGCATCCGAAGGCAACAGGTCGCCATCGGGGCCACGAGGTGGAACGCGGCCGGTGAAGCGTGCCGTCACGGTTCGCCCCTCTCGAAGTTCATCCATTGTCTGAAGGTGAACGAGTTCGCCGCGGCGAAGGATTGCCACTCGATCGCACACTGTCTCCACTTCCTGCAAAACGTGCGACGAGAACAGAACGGCCTGGCCGCGTGCCTTGGCTTGCTGAAGTTGTTCCAGAAGCTCATCGCGCATATTCGGGTCGAGCGTGTTTGTCGGCTCATCAAGAATGATGAGCGGCACCCTTGGAACAAGCACCGCCAGAAGCGCGACTTTTCGTTTCATTCCGCTGGACATATTTGTTAGCGGACGATCGATATCGATATCCAATCTCTTTGCGAGCGCATCGACTTCCGGCCCCGGAGATTCGCCCCGAAGTTGAGCGAGAAATGTTACCAAACGTCGCCCCGTCATGGTGTCGTATAACCGGAGTTCACCAGGGAGATAAGCGACACGTTTTCGCGCTTCAACACCTTCACTCCAGGTATCGAAACCGGCGATACTCGCACGGCCCGCCGATGGGCGAATGAAGCCGAGAAGTATGCGCAGTGCGGTCGATTTTCCCGAACCATTGGGGCCGAGCAAGCCCACGACCTCACCCGGTTGCACCGAGAGACAGACGCCAGAAAGCGCGCGGAATGAGCCATAAGACTTTGTCAGATGGTCGGCGAAGAGAAGCGGGTCTGGCATAGGGTTCGCTTGCGATACGTGTACAATTCCCCAACCGCATGATAGGCGGGCACATCGTCCCGAACCACGGTGGCACACTATGGAAGCCTTCATTCTCTCCGCAGTTCGTACCCCAATTGGTAAGTTTCTGGGCGGTTTGTCCGATATTCCGGCTCCGCGGCTCGGAGCCATTGCCATAGCGGAGGCTGTTCGGCGTGCGCGTGTGAAGCCCGAACAGGTGCAGGATGTGATCATGGGCAACGTGGTGCAGGCGGGTGTCGGCCAGGCTCCGGCACGCCAGGCGGCGCTCTTCGCAGGCATTCCTGATACCACACCAGCCCATACCACAAACATGGTGTGCGGATCAGGGCTGAAAGCTGTGATGCTGGCGGCGCAAAGCATTCGCGCCGGCGATGCCGATGTTATTGTTGCCGGTGGAATGGAGAGTATGAGCCGTGCTCCGTTCTTGCTGCCAGGCGTGCGACAAGGCTACAAGTACGGCGATCAAAAGACAGTCGATGCTCTGATCAAGGATGGGCTATGGTGCGCGATTGAAAACTGGGCAATGGGCGAAGCAGCCGAGCACATCGCCACAACTTGCGGAGTGTCGCGAACCGAACAGGATCGCTTCTCCGCCCAGAGCCATCAACGCGCCGCAACGGCATGGGCCAACGGTGCGTTCAAGAACGAAGTGGTTCCGGTGGAATGGAGTGAAGGCCGCAAGACGCCCATTCTCGTCGAACGCGACGAAGGGATTCGGGCGGACACTTCGGCCGACTCGCTCGCCAAACTCCGCCCCGCTTTCCGATCGGATGGGAGTGTGACCGCAGGGAATGCTTCGCAACTGAGCGATGGTGCCGCCGCACTCGTTGTGGCGTCAGAGGCTTTCGTCAAGGAAGCGAATGCAAAGCCACTCGCAAGAATTGTTGCATATGCGATGAGCGGAGTTCATCCCAAGGAGATCTTCATCGCACCGGTATCAGCGATTCAACGCGTCTGCCAACTCGCCAACCTTAAACTGCAAGACATCGACTTGTTCGAAATCAACGAAGCGTTCGCGTCGCAACTCTTGGCGTGTGGTAACAGTTTGGAGTTGGATGAAGCCAAGGTGAATGTGCACGGTGGCGCAGTGGCTTTGGGCCATCCGATTGGGGCGAGTGGGGCACGCATTCTCACAACGCTCGTGCATGCTCTGCACCATTACGGTAAGCGTTATGGGTTGGCGTCGCTCTGCCTGGGCGGCGGTAATGCGGTTGCCATGATTATCGAACGGGTATAACGCACGATCACGGATCCTCGAATTCCTTACAGTAATCTCGCCGCACCGCAGGCTATACAAAGCGCTTTAGATACAGGCGACATCGCATGGCGGAAGCATCTGCACTCGATCGAACCACGGCGTATCACGAGGCAGGGCACGCGGTAATCGCACTTTGCCTGGAGCGGCCAGTTCATCGCGTGAGCGTGCTGCCCAACCGCGATAGGCTTGGGCAGTGCGAGTTCGGGAAAGCCCGCTTCAAACCCTCAGAAGATGCGTTAGAACGTGAAGCTCTGATCGCCTTGGCCGGATTGGCTGCAGAGGCGCGATTGACGGGAACGTATGAACTCGGAGCCGCCACACAGGATTTGCGATATGTTCGGCGACTCGTTCTGACTCGCAAAAGCGAGCGGGCCGCCGCACGATACGAAGAGCGATTGCTGAGCAAGGTTGAAGCAATGCTTGCCGACGATGCCACATGGCAAGCCGTGGAATTCATCGCGGCGGAATTGCTGAAACACGGGGTGATCAGTGGGCGAGCGGCTCGGCATCTGTTCGACACGGCGATGCGCAGGCAATGAACGCGATGGGCTTGCGATTGACGTCGCCTGGGCTAACCGCCTGACCGCTTAACCTTGTAGCCCAATTTCTCAAGCTCTGAAACCAGTCGATCGCGTTGATCGCCCTGAATCTCAATTCGGCCATCCTTCGCCGTGCCGCCTGTCCCACATGTGTTCTTCAAGCGTGTTGCCAGTTCCTTGAGTTGTTCCTCATTGAGTGGTAAATCCGTCACCACTGTCACGCCCTTCCCTCGGCGTCCCGCTGTCTCGCGACCCACCTTCACCGTGTGAATCTTCTTGGGTGGCGGGGGCGGAGGTGGCGGCGGAACCGCTTGATCGTTTCCGCCCAATAAGCGAGCCAGAAGCCGGTTCACTTCGAGTTCTCTGTCGCTCCCTGCAAGTAATTCAATGCGACCTTCCCAGCCGGGTACGACTAAACCTGGTAATTCCACACCGACAAGCACCGACACCCCGCTATTGTTTAACGTGGATGCAGCCAGGTTATCGCTTGAACCGGAGCGAACCGACCATGTCAGCCCAAGCCGGCTTGCGGCCGCCGAGAACGCGGCTTGAGCTTCTGTCGCATGCTCGGGAACTGAGGAAACAAATAGAATCACTCGCTGCGATTTGGCCATAGTTCTTCAACTAAAGATATCACTGGTACAGTCGCCACCGGGGTAACGCACCTCATGGGCGCGAACAGGTCCGCTTGGTTCCTTGCCAAAATCGACCAAGAACTGATCGTTCAACTTCATGCCACCGTTCTCAGTGTCGCAATCGATCTGAATGAGCCACGAGCCTTGCTTGCCAATTTGCGGATAGAAGACATTATCCCAGGTGCTGTACAGCGAATTGGTGACATACAGCCGCTTCCCGTCAAGGCTCAACTGGATCATCTGCGGGCCACCGGTCAGTTCCTTACCCTTCAGCTTAACCGGCTCCGCGATCGCGCCGCCGAGTTTCACCGTGCCAGCAAGCTTCGGCTTCGCCGGATCGCTGATGTCGTACTGCCGAATTTCGCCGTGCAACCACGCCGCGACGTACATGAAGCGATCGTCCATCGAGATGACAAAGTCGCTCACAAGCGCGGGCTCTGATCCGCCGGGGAACTTGTCATTCTTGACCGGTTCCAACTCGATGGCTTTCTCGGCATTCCATCTGCCGAAGCCGACAAGGTGCTCGAAACGCCACATCGTGCTGCTGAGCGCTGCGCCCACGAACCCGACTGGCTTCGACGGATCGTGAAGGAACCGCACCTCCAGCGGGATCGACGCTGCCCCGAGGTCGAACGACTGGCGAATCTTACGGTCGTTCCAGTCCCAGACGTGAATCTGTTGACCGTACTTTCCGGCTTTCACATCGTCGAAGTTCGGGCCAGGCGAGAACGTGTTCGGGGCCGCCCACTCACTCGACACCATCGCGTTGAAACGCGGTTGGTACCAGAAGTCGTAGTTGAAGCGCATTCCGGCCGCGTCTTTCTCCCATCGACCCTTCGGCTCGAACTTATCATTCAGCAGCAGGAATCCGCCGGGGCCATCGCCTTTTGCATTTCCCAGCATCGAAATCATCACCTCACCCGACGGCAGGCAATGCACCGTGTGCGGTGCCGAGAGATCTGCCGCCTTCGCGATTTCCTCCGGTTCGATGACCTTGTGCATTTTCAAGTTGAGCGGGTCTTTCGCATCAACAATGTGAATGCGGCTCGACTTCAACCCGGGGACGATGAGATAACGCCGTTCACCCGGTTGCCCGTGGCATGAGGAGCAGATATTCCAGCCAAAGTGGTGTAGTTCGTCACCCACTTTTGGCATGTTCAGCCTATGCACCACCTGCGAATAGGTTTTCGATTCAGGATCGACATCGACGACGGCAAGGTAATCAGGCTTGTTGATCCCGGTGTTGGCATAGGTGCAGGACACGAAAAGCAGTTTCTCTCGCGGCCCTTTCATTGCTGCGGTTGGCGAGGCGAAACCCGGCGTGTTCTGGGCATCAGATTGCTGAGGGCGAATTGTCGCGGCGGTTGCGATCGTCGCAACGGATGTAGAAAGGAATTCGCGGCGTTCCATGCGAAAGCCCCCAGAAAGAGACTAAAATTTGTCGCATTGATTGGGGCTTGCGATCAAGCCCCCTTCCCTTTCGGAAAAGTCATTGCAAGTCGAACTTCAATTCGTTGTTGCCCGATTTGATCTCGGCCTTGAGGTTCGATTTCTCCGGGTCGCCATATCCTTCAGGAATCAGAGACTTCGATCGTGCCGTCGAGTCTTCGGCCTGTTTGGTATACGATCGTATGCCCACTTTCACATTTCCCACAGGAGCACCATCATTGGCTTCAAAACAGGTGACATCAACGATCTTGCCATCCTTGATCTGTCCGACCGCGGAGCGGCCTTTTTCAGGAACGAAGGTGATGGTTCCTTCTGGCAATGCTTTGCCTTGAAAGGTAACGGTTCCTTCCACTGAGCCAAGTGATGGCTTATCACCACAGCCTACCAAAGCGGTCAGGCTGAACATTAACACGACACCGACCACGTTACGAGTCACGTTCATGATTACCCCAAATGTGATTAATCCAGTTGGATTTGGGCTATGAAACACAAAGAGACAGAATAGTGATTAAGGCAGAAAACCAGTAGCAATAAAGGACGCCCGGGAATGGTCCCGGGCGCGTTGACACTCAAGTAAAATTCGCGTTGTTCGAATTAGTTGAGGCCGAGGGTTTCACCCACATCTCGCGTGCCGGCTGCCTGATAGGCTGCACCACTCACGTTGTTGGAAACGAATCGGACCGAACCATCGCAGAACAGGAAGTTCGCACCACCGCTGTGATTGCTGCTGAAGCAGCGATCCATCACCAGAGTGTTGTTACCGCCACCATCGCCGGATTTCGCAGTGCTCTGGGAGTTCACGGGATAATTTGCGTCCATCACCCGGAAGTAGTTGTGCTGACGACCTTGACCTGCGTTGCTTGGGTTACCACCAGCCCAGATAGGGAAGGTGTTCGTCGAGTTAGTCGAGTACATCGTGCTCAAGCGGTTGCCAGTGGCTTCGCCCAAGATCACCGTATTGCTAGTGCCGTCCTTGATCGCGGCAAGTGCGACAGGATAAGTATTGTTGTTGTCGTTGGCATGAAAGAGGACGCCGGTTTGAGCGAAACCTCGCAATGTTCCGCCCCATGTGGCCCAAATGCCACCACTCACGTCACTACCCATGTTGCCAAGGTAGTTGGTTTTGCCGTAACCGGTGGTCGTGTTCTTGGCCCATCCGTCGCTGGGGCAAGCGAAAACCGAGATGAAGGTGCGTGCCACACCACCACCCGCGTTGAGATTCACATCAGAAGCAGGAGAATTTTGGTCCACATCTGTGGTTACAGCACCTGCCGTGGTGTAAAGATTCTGCGCCTTGTTCGGCCCGCCACCAGGAATGAAGATCATGAAGTTGCCACTACGTGTGCCAGCAACGCCTCGATCGTTATTCAGAGCATTAAAGGCTGGCCCTTGCTCAATGAACGGGAGAATCGCCGTGCCCCAACCCCAGTTTCTATTGTCATCGTCTAGGTCGCCACAGGGTAATAAGCCTTGGTTCGAATCCACGTAAGCGTGGAACGCGATACCGAACTGCTTCAGATTGTTCGAGCATTGTGCACGAGCGGCCGCTTCACGAACTTTTTGAACGGCTGGGAGCAGAAGACCGATCAGGATGGCGATAATGGCAATCACCACCAGCAATTCAATCAGCGTAAAACCGGATTTTCGCGCACCAACGCGTGAGGCAAGAAAATGATGCATTTAATCACCTAAAAATGAGGAGAGTGTGTGGCTGCGAGAAAGAAGATGTGTAGAGCCACATAACCATCTTTACCCAGCTCTACTCATAAAGACAACCCAAAAAACATTGAAAACAAGAATTACTCGCATTGAATATGAGAAAAATCGTGTTGCCTAATTTCTGATCAATCGGTTGCGATGATCAAGGCGAAAAGTGATTTGTTTTGCGGTGCGGAGCGAATTGTTGTGTTCACGTTCCGTTTGATGCCCTGTGCTAAACCACCAATTGCAACAACACATCCTATTTACTGAGCTAAACGCGCACCCGTGCCTCCTGGGCACCGAATTTAGCACCGTTTTGGCTTGACCTTCTCATACATGAGGCAAACCAACTGCTCTAACAAGTCCAGGAATTCCGTGCCTGCAATTTCCTTAACCTGACAGATTAAGTGCCGACGCCGTTCGATTAGCTCCACACAATTCTCAACACCCAACTTTACGAGTGGCCCGCCAGGGGACTGCATTTCCAACAATTCCTGGATTTCGTCCGAACGTAACTGCGCGGCTCGCTCGCGATTCCGTTCGATCCAGTTCACCAACTCCGGTAACGAGGCGCGCTCGTACAGCAGTTTAAGGGCTTCTTCATCTGCCGGCGGCTTTCCGTGCATCCTCGGCAGCAGGCGATCGAGCGGAAGGTTGCGCAGTTCACTCACCGTAAGGCCAAGCGCGTCGGCGCACTGGCTTATGGTGGCATTACGCAATCGCCGCTTGGGACCGCTGTGAAGTATCTGCCGGACGGTATGCCGGTTGAGATGGGAAATGCGAGCGAAATCTTCCTGATTCCAACCACGTTCCTCCACCAGACGAGCAATTTTATTTGCCACGTCGGTATCTGGGACCGCCGTTACCGCGTTCATCCGTGTGCTCTCTTCCGACGCTCAATCCGAAATGTGCCCCTTAGTAATCCTAATCGAGGCTTGACAGGTTGGAAGGCGGAACTCTTGGATGTTTGCGAAATAAAATGCCGGATGCCCGTCCACATGGACATCACCCGGCATTTGGAGCCACAACTGGCCGATTTTTGAGCAGCCAGTCGCATTAATACGGGCTTTTCGCACTCCCGGTACCTGTACCCGTTGTGGGCACGCTCGGAAGTGGGGGAAGCGTGATTGGCTCGGGTGCCGCCGACACCTGAGGAATGATGATCGAAGCCTCCGTTTGCTTCGGATTTACTTCGTTCGCCTTGGGCAACGGTTTCACATCTTTCGGCAGCTTCACATCCTTTGGCTCTTTCACATCTTTTGGCTCTTTAATCTCCTTTTTGGGCGGGAGATTTTCGGGCGGGGTTGTTGGAGTCGGCGTTACAGGCGTTACAGGCGTGATCGTGCCTGGCGTTCCTGTAACCGTGCCTGGCGTTCCTGCAACCGTTCCCGTTGCGCATGGGTCGCAAGCCGGCGTGGTGGCACAACCGCAGCCGGTGTTCTTGGTCGCATGCTTGGCACGGAGCCGATCGAGCAGATTGGGCTGATAGTAGGAAGCCGATCCGCAGCTGTTGCAACCACTCGAAGCACAACCTCCGCCACACGTGCGCGACTTGAGTTTGTCTAGCAGTCGCGGCCGGCTGGAAGCGGTCGAGCAAGTGTTGCAACCACACGGAGCGGGTGCGGCGACAGCACCCAGACAACCGCCTGAAGTTGCTACCACCGCTGGAGCGTTTTCGCCCCAACCTGCGGGAATCACATCCCCGCCAGCTCCAACCGCAGACGCCATAATGAGCAACGCGGAATTCATGAACGGGTTCTCCGAGGTTCGGAAGGGGATTTCGGCATACAGCCGAGATCTACCCATTCACGCATCGACGCAATGCCGCTCATCATTTGAACCCGCGTTGTGTGGAATCCGCTAAAACGCTCGCGCTTCGCGTACGATATCGCGGAAAGCGTCGTCTTTTGCAAAGGCGCGAACTTCAGTGGTCACGCGGTTCAAAAGGAAAAGATCAACCCGAACGATCGTATGTGTTGTTCGGATTCCGCGAGCCGCGTCAGTCATAACGCGGGTTATGCAAGCAGATGAACCCGCATGTTCACACACACACGGCTCGCCGAGATGCCAAAATCGACAACCGCACCCAGAAACAGTTGCCCTTGTGGCTGAAGTGGACATCCGTTCTAACTGAAGTGTTGTCACGACACCATGGAGCCGCATCGTGGCCCGTACCGATAAGGTTTGGCACCTGCTCCCCAGCGACTCAGACGCAACCAATCGCCTCGCGGCCTCGGCCCGTGTTTCACCGGTGGTCGCGCAACTCCTCATCAACCGCGACATCACAGATCCTGTATCAGCCCGCCGGTTTCTCGATTGCCCACTTGGCGCGCTTCACGCCCCGCTGACTTTGCCAGGTGTCACGGAAGCGGCCGACCGGATCGCTTCCGCCGTTACCCAGAGGCGGAAGATCTGTGTCTATGGCGATTACGATGTCGATGGCGTAACCGGTACGGCCATTCTTCTGCGCTTGCTGGCGGCTCTGGGTGCGGACGTGGAATTCCACACCCCGTTGCGTTTGTCCGAAGGCTATGGCCTCAACACCGAGAAACTGCGAGAACTCGCGCGGCTGGGCGTCTCGTTAGTGATAAGTGTCGATTGCGGAATCGCGAGTGTTCTGGAAGCCGATGAAGCCAAGAAGTTGGGCCTGGAACTGATCATTACGGACCACCATGAGATGAAAGTGGGTCTGGATGGCCCCATTCTCCCCGATGCCGCCGCGATCGTTCACCCGCGCCTTCCTGGCGGCAACTACCCATTCGGCGATCTCTCTGGGGCGGGCGTCGCGTTCAAACTTGCCTGGGCGATTGCACAACGGGCGAGCCAATCGGAGCGTGTGTCACCTCAGCTGCGCGAACTGCTTCTCGATGCCGTTGGCCTTGCGGCACTCGGATTGGTGGCCGATGTTGTTCCGCTGCGTGACGAGAATCGGATTCTGGTAAAGCATGGGCTTGATCGCATCCGCACACACCCTTCGATCGGCTTGCGGGCACTCATGGAAGCAGCAGGGCTGAAGCCCGATGAAGGTGTGACTTCGGAAGATGTGGGCTTCAAACTCGCCCCGCGTCTCAACGCTGCGGGTAGGCTGGGCTGTGCTCGCCTCGCCGTGGAACTTCTCACCACAACTTCAATCAGCACCGCGACGCGCACGGCGGAATTCCTGGAGAGCCAGAATAGCCAGCGCCAGGCGATGGAACGGAAATATACGCAGCAGGCCAAGGAAATGGTCGATCGCGATTTCGCCACCGACCCTGCATTGGTTGTTGGGTCGCCAGAGTGGAAAGCGGGCGTGGTGGGGATCGTGGCGAGCCGAATGGCAGACCATTACGGCAAACCCGCTTTGGTCATTGCCATGCCCGAAGCGGGTGATAGCGATGCCGTGGCAACTGGCAGCGGAAGAAGCATTCCCGGTTTTCCACTTCACATGGCACTTCAAGCTTGCGACGAACTTCTCGAAGGCCACGGCGGGCACGCGGCCGCAGCGGGCTTCAAGATCCGCCCCGAGCGGATTCCGGCGTTCCGCGATCGGTTTAGCAGATACGTCGCGAAGCACTTTCCCGGTGGTGCGCCGGCTCCCAGATTGATACTCGACGCGGAGGTTCCACTATCCGCGCTCACGTTCGGCTTGCTACGCGACATCGACAAACTCGAACCTTACGGTGCCGCCAACCCGCGCCCGCGATTCCTTGCATCGGGATTAAAGGTCGAAGCGGCCAGACTAATGGGATCCGGAGACGTTCAACGCCACATGGATTTCCGCGTGCGGCAGGGCGAAACGTTCTTTCGCTGTGTGGCGTGGAACATGGCCGACCGACTTGAGGAGTTGATGAGCGACGACGGGAATTGTTGCATCGCATTCACGCCGAAAGTGAACGAATGGCGTGGTAGCCGCAAGATTGAATTGCAGATCGCGGACCTGAAGGCGGGGAAAACGGCACCACTCGGTTAATCACAACGAAGTACAGCTTTCCCTGAATTGCGGAAACAGTTGCGACGACGATTACCGCCATAAACTCAACATTCGCGCCTGCACAGAATATTTTCATTACGGGCGCGATAATTTCATCGCCATCTGATGGTTTCGGTTCGGGATATTATTTCACCAAGGGGGGTGCCGGTAGTGAACGAATCAATCCTTCTTCGCCTCATCCGCCATCTTCTTCCTCATTACATCGGCCTGAGTCTTCCAGGCACTTAAAAAGGCCTCCCATGCCTTCAATCGCATCTTGTCCGCTCCCTCTCGATCCCTCTCGCGGTTAGCCACATCGGTCTCGACGAGAATGCGATTCATGAAGGTATCGGCATCGGCATAGTACGCCAACAAGTTACCCAGTGCTGCTTCGCGCACCGCGATGTGCTCGTGGTTAAGTAGACCGATGAGTTCATCGAGTTTCGCAGGGGATTTCATCGCAGCAGAAGAATGGCCACGCAGCAGGTGCGCGATTACGTCGGCATCTTTCTTTCCGGTTCCATCCTCACCCAGCCAACCTTTCTCAACCATGGTGTTATAAAGTAGTTCGGTATTACCCGGTGCTTGTGCCACCCAACTACTTAGCGCGATGACAGCCGCCTGTCTTGCGAACGCGCGGGACTCACTTCGCAGGAGATCGAGAAGTTCCTTCAGCAGGTCCGAAGCATCGGGACCATTCGCGATTGCCGCTTGACTGTATGCGGCCCATTGTGTCGGAAATAACAAGTGTGCGATATCGGCTCGGGTCATGCCCGGTTTGAACTCCTCGCTCGGGTCGGCGTAGAGTCGCTCTTTGAGAAGCAGACGGATAGCGGTGGGATCGGCGAAATCCTCCGAGGCTTCGAAAAACACACGCTGGATGGATCGCGCGACCGCCTCATCGGGCTGGAACGGCACACGATCGGCATAGACTTCCTCTTTGTGAGCGGGATGCGGCTCGTCGGGTTTGCCCGCAGTGCTATCCCAGATGTATTCGCTCCAGGTCGCGAGTTCGTAATCTTTGAAGCGTTTGGGTAGCGAAAGGCTGGCCGTTCCTCGCGTCACCACAAGGCGCGCTTCGGTTCGCGGAGGGTCACCGCCGTCTCTTGCGTAAGCCGCACCCGGAACATACCCGCTACTGCTCTGCACGAGCACATCAGTCTTCTCATCGGGCAAGGTGATGTCCCATATCTGTGAATCAATCCGCACGCGAACTTTAGCACCAGCCGGTTTCGTTGCCGTCAGGTAAATGCGGCCGGTTTCGAGTGTCAGGTCGGCATCCATTCTACCTGCAGGCGGGTGAAACCGCACGCGGCTTTGCATCACCATCGACTTCATGGAGACCAACTCGGGCGTGTTGCCCCAGAGCGTGACAAGAACTCCAGAATCCAGTTTCACTTCTGCGACGTATCCAGGTAAAGCCATCACGGTGTCATTCGCGCGAACCACATTTTTCCCTTCCAGCCCAAGCCGGTTCCATTTCGCGGTGGGTTCAAGCCCGCGACTCAAGACAATCACATTAGGTGTGTCGAGTTTACCCACGATTTCCTGGCCAGCGAGCGGCTTGAAATCCTCCAGATTCGGCGGATCGATCTTGGGATCTTTGGGTGGAGTAATCGGCTCGAGCTTCTTCGGTTCGACCGGTTCCACTTTCTTCACTGGTGTTGAATCGCCCTTAGGAGCCAATGGCTTAGGCATGGGTGTTACAGGCAATCCCGAAGCGCCTTTACCAGGATCAGGGATCGGTACTACCGGACCGCGAGCCATTTCGACGGCCGATATCTCTGGTGCCTTTGGTTGATGTTGTGGCAATGCCATGACCACGGCAAGCGCCAGCATCGCTGCGATAGCACCAACAGCACCGACGAGTTTCCACCGCCCTGACTTTGCGTTGGACGAATAGCGTTGCATCCCAAGCAAAAGTGCGGCATCTGGATCATCGGTGTCTGGCTGATCGGGAGACGGGGGCAGAGTTCGACCCACGGGAATCGCTTTGCCGGGCTTGCGTGCTGGATCGGAAGCAGGAGCTTCGACGAGTTTATACATCCGCTGGTTAGCTGTGGGCGGCACGCGGACCGGTTCCGTCAGAACGAGAGTGAGAATTTGGTGACAGGCGGCAACTTCCGCGAGATGAACGTCTGACCCCATGCAACGCTCTTCTAAATCTCGAACCTCCTGCCGGGAAAGCATGTCGCTAAGGTACTCCGCCACGGTGTTGGGGTCCGAAGCGTGATCGTCGCCACTCGCCGGCACGGGCGTAGTCAACCCGCGCCGACGAGTCACTTTCTTGATGCGTTCAATGAGCTTCTTCGCTTCTTCGCTATCCGCGACCTTTTTCCCAAGATCACGAGCCTGATCGGGTTCGAGTGTGTCGTCGATGTAGGCTAGAAGAGTTCGCAGCGTGAGCCGAGGCATGTTCCACTCCTGATCGTAAACCGTCTTTACTAAATAGTGGGAACATTCACGACATTTCGTGCAACATTCCGCAGATTATTTTGTTTGGCCTCGGTTTTCCCTCGCTAGTTTCGAGCTAGCCGAGTTTGTTCAAGACGATTGGAAGGGAAACGGTATCGTCGGCATCGAATTGGTCGTACAAGGTAGCTACCACATAACCCCGTTCGACCACCGAGGCGAAGGAGCCGCCATGAGTTGGCCCCTGATCGTTGCTGCTTTGATCTGCGCTGCTGTTGTTGCCGCCACTACCAACGCAGCACCAAACCAAGTTTAGCTCAGTCAGTGGTCTTAAGGAAGTCACCAAGGATTTTCGAAACGCTTCAATAAAAGGGAAGAAAACCTATGGCCGGAGAAATGAAGGACTCGGTTTCAGATGCCACGAAGAAAGCCTCATCGCTGTTTGACGAATTCAAGGCGTTCGCGCTCAAGGGAAGCGTCATTGATCTCGCCATCGGTGTGATCATTGGTGGGGCATTTGGGAAGATCGTGGATTCGTTGGTCAAGCATGTTGTGATGCCGCTGATCGGTGCTCTGCTGCCAGGCGAGAAAGGATACCTCAGTTGGAAGTTCACATTCAACGGTATCGACATCCCATATGGCCTCTTCATTGGTGAGGTCATTAACTTCATGATTGTCGCGCTGGCGTTGTTCGTCTTCCTCAAGAAGTTCCTGGGTTGGGTTATGCGTGAGAAACAACAAGACGAAATGGCTGCCGCTCCGCCCATGAGCAAGGATCAACAACTGCTGACCGAGATTCGCGACTTATTAAAAAGCCAAGTCACTGGCAGCGGCCCATCATGAAGCCATCAAACTTCTTCAACTCTGTCCACAGCAGGCGAGGAAACTTATCGGTTTTCGACAACGTGCATAATATTGGCCTTAGGGAATTGCCGACTCGCAGGAAACAGGAATGCGATTCTCGCAAGGGTATTTCTCTTGACATCGGATCGTCATTCCCTTTTCTGGTATGGAAGCCCACCTTAACCGAAGCCGCGCCTTGAACGCCGCCCGGAGCCGCTATGTCTCGTTCCCGCCTCACTGTTGTTCTCTCGCAAGCACCCGGAAAACACCCTGCCAAGCGATCACTCGAAGAGAGCATTGTTGCAGCGTTGATTATGGAACCGGACCTCGAAGTTTCCGTGGTTCCCAACCTGTACGATCTTGGCCCAGATCACACCGGGCGACTCTTCCTGGGTTCGGTTAACGGCGATATGGTTGTGTTGTCCTGGCTTTTCCCGCGAGCCGCATTCTGGCTTTTGGACCGCGACGGAATTCGCGGGCAGTTCGGCGAGACGCAACTCAAGCCCATATCCGACGACGATGACGACGAAGATTCGAAGACCGATACCCCCGTGGATCGCCCGGAAGTTATCGGAACATCGGGCGAGATTCCCGATCGCCACATCTACACGTTGGACTTGCGTGACAGCAACAAGTACGAGGCATTTGTTACCGAGATAAAACGGATCGCGGTGGAGTGCCAGGAGCGACGAGAAGCCAAGACCCGCGAGAAGGCCGCAAATAACCCGACGATCGTACAACTGGGGTTATCACTGAACAATGGGCATTCCGCGGATCGCGCGACGGAGTCGCTGAATCCGCTCGCTTCGTTTACACCCGAGGCGTTGCTTGCGCCTGCTGCTCGGCGGTGGTACCCTGTTATTGATTACAGCCGCTGCACCAATTGCTTGGAATGCCTGGACTTCTGCTTGTTTGGTGTTTACGGAGTGAACACGCTCGAACAGATCTTGGTCGAGAATCAGGATCAGTGCAAGAAGGGCTGCCCCGCCTGTAGTCGTGTGTGCCCGCAGCAAGCAATTATCTTCCCGGAGTACAAATCGCCCGCAATCGCAGGAGCCAACACGGGAGTTGTTACTGGGTTGAAGATTGATCTGAGTAAGTTGTTTGGCGGCGATGTCGGCGATGCCATGGCGGCCGCAGTGCAAGAACGCGATCGCGAACTGGTTAACGATGGTCGCGAGGCTGTCGGAGCCTCAGTTGGCTTACCCAAGCGACAAGAACACCGGGCCGGTTCTCCGAAGGATGATCTCGATAAACTTGTCGATGATCTGGACAACTTGGGGCTGTAAACCTGTGTCACTCGCCGAAAGACTTCGCCCCGCATTCATCGTGGCCCGCGATGCCCTTCTTGCAGAACGAGTGCCTGCGGGTCACTGGGTGGGTGAACTCTCGACCTCTGCTCTATCGACTGCTACAGCAGTCATGGCACTTCATCTCGTTAATCCCATCGAGTTTCGCGACTTCATCGACAATGGCATGAAGTGGCTCGTCGATCAGCAGAATGAAGATGGTGGATGGGGAGATACGGACAAGAGCTTCTCGAATATCTCCACCACCATGCTGGTGCGTGCCGCATTACGCCTAATTAGCCGGGACAAGGATTACCCTGAATCGCTTGCGAAAGTCGAAGGCTTCTTGAATGTGCGGGCGGGGCGGACACCCGAGCAACGCGCTGAAGCAGTTCGTCAGCGTTATGGCAAAGACCGGACATTCTCCGTGCCCATTCTCATGACGTGTGCCCTGGCCCGATTAGTGCCCTGGAAGGAAGTACCACGTCTGCCATTCGAGGCGGCCGCGCTACCACAAAGCTGGTATCGATTCGTCCGAATGCCCGTTGTGAGTTACGCACTGCCTGCGTTAATCGCCATCGGGCAGTGCATCCACCACCATCGCAACGGAACATGGAATCCGTTCACGGGTCCGATGCGGTGGTTAACGCGCGGCCGCACACTCAAGGTATTACGCGCGATTCAGCCCACATCGGGTGGTTATCTTGAGGCGACACCACTCACAAGCTTTGTCGTGATGGCACTGAGTTCCATTCGGAGGAAGCGCCGTGCCAGCGAGCAGGCGGTTCTGGAAGAGGGCGTGCGGTTCCTGGTGCAATCACGCCGGGGCGATGGAAGCTGGCCCATCGATACCAATCTTGCGACTTGGGTCACCACTCTCTCAGTGAATGCACTCGCAGATGTTGGCGAACTGGAGACACTCGACACCAAAGAGCAGATTCTCGCGTGGTTGTTGGCTCAGCAATACACGGTGCGGCATCCCTATACCGGTGCAGACCCAGGCGGCTGGGCGTGGACCGATCTGCCCGGTGGCGTTCCGGATTGCGACGATACACCGGGTGCGATCTTGGCGGTGCGGTCGCTGGCGAAGCACTCGCCGGAGGCACGCACGGAGAAGATCGAACACACGCTGGTGGCTGCCATGCGCTGGGCAGCGGGGATTCAAAACCGCGATGGCGGGTTTCCGACGTTCTGCCGCGGATGGGGCACCTTACCATTCGATCGGAGTGGCTCGGATCTTACCGCACACGCGATTCGTACATTGCCACGCGAGCAGGTGTATGCCGGCCTCAGTTATCTCGGCACTCAGCAACGCCCGGACGGATCGTGGTTACCGCTCTGGTTCGGGAATCAATTCGCAACCAACGACATTAACCCGGTCTATGGGACCGCCCGTGTGCTTGCGGCCTACCGTGATCTTTCGCTTATAAACTCGATCGAATGCCTACGAGGCATCGCGTACTTGCTCTCCGCTCAAAATTCCGACGGAGGCTGGGGCGGCGACAAGGGCTGCCCTTCGAGCGTGGAAGAAACAGCGTTGGCAGTGGAAGTGCTCGTAGACCTCTCGCCCGGCAACGCGGTGCAGCGCGGCGTGGCTTGGTTGGTCGAGGCGGTGGAATCGGGTCGGTTCCGCGAGCCAAGCCCGATCGGGTTCTACTTCGCGAAGCTGTGGTATTACGAGAAGCTATACCCGCTGATCTTCACCGTTGCGGCGCTGGGCAGAGCCGCAAAAGCGAAGCAGTTCGAAACGAGTGAATCACACCAAGTCTGACCGGCTTGCAGGCGGGGCGGATTCATTCATTCACGACCCGGACCCCCCTCCGCGAAACAATCTCCCAAAGTGAAACAATCCCGCACCAGCGTAATTATCGCACTCAGGATGAAAATATTCTGGATTAGCACGAATATTTGGCTCGCGCGGTAATCAGCGGTGCTGTAATCAGTTCTTTGTTGGCGGAAGAATCGGCTTGAAGTCGCCCTTCCCCTTCCGATCCAGATTCTTGTTCAGGTCTGCCGGATCGAACTTCACGGGTGCGCCGCCCTCGGGTATGTCCACCTTCGCCGTCCAGAGTATCGCGTTCACAACAATGCGGCGGAAGTTCTCATCGGCCCAGTTGCGGTGAAAGTGACCGCCTGTGAAGCCGAAACCCCTTCCCTTGGCTTCATCGGGCCGCTCATAAGCCCACGCCAGTGTTTCAATCTGGCCCGCTCGCATCTTGGTGTGTTCGGTGCGGCGTGTTTCATCTGGCGGAACAGCCTGAAGAATGGGCGTCAGACCTTTGTTATCCTCAAGAAATCGCATGCCGAAGTACCACTCATCACGCAGTGTGAACGGCTTCACGCCCTGTGTGATGGGATGTTTGGGCAGGCTACGAATCACGGCGTCCCAGTGCGGGTTGATCGAATAGTTCGGCTCATAGTATCCTCCCATCCAGCCCAACACGGTTTTGCCATGCTGGGGCAAGTAATCGACTGCGTAATGCAGGTTCACCCAACCGCAACCGCGATCGATTTGCTTCTGGATCAACTTCATGCGCTCACCCTGCACTACCGGATGCCCACCGCGACCATCCATATACATCATGATGCAATCGGCCGTGTCGAAGAGTTTTTCATTCTTGGGCCAGCCATCGCGTGCCATGATGGGCCAGATGCCTTCGGTTTGTTTCAGCAGATTCACAAGAATCGCCGTGCCTGCAAAGAATTCGTGATCGCCGGGGCCATGACTTTGGCGGCCCGCGATCAGAAGAATCCGCTTACCTTTGAAGTTGGCGGGTGGCTCTTGTTCGAGGACGACTTGCGATTGATCATAAGGATCAATCTTGGGTGCATCTTCTGCCCAAGCCTGACCAAACAAGAGAACGAATGGGATCGTGGAGAGGTAACGAATCATCAGTTTTGCGCTCCTCAGTTAGGCGATTGTTGCGTGAATGAGATGGGCTATACGGATCAGACCACGCGGCTAGTTCGCCCGCAAGGGGCGTTTTCATTTGAAAGTGGCAACAGTTCTGGCAAACTGATACAGAACTTGTAACCGGTCCGCCCGCCGACTGTATCCTGCCACGGCGTCACTGCACGCCTTCCGATACTCAATCGCCAAGGGATAAACCGTGACGCCAGTCGCTGAAACCGACCCGGAAGCCACGAGCGAACGCGCACCCACCAAACCGCCCAAGCTCAACTCTTCGGCATTTAAGTCGGTGCCGCAGAGTCGTGCGATGCGTGATCGTGTGCGTGGAGCCGTCGAAGAATTCTGCAAGACGATTGATAAGTCCAAGCCATTGACGAGGGAATTGACCCGTGAAATGGCGGAAGGCATATTGAAGTCGCTGAACCTCGAAGGTGAATACCTCGGGTTCACAATGGTGATGCTGACCAACGAATTCTGGCGAGAACAAGTGGCGGCCATACCGTTCCACCGCCGACTCATGCTACTTCCGCACTGCTTGAAGAACGCGGAAGGGTGCCCAGCCGATTACGACGAATTCGGTTTGGATTGCAAGAAGTGTGGTGCTTGCGAAGTCGGCGACTTTCGCACGAAAGCGGAACAACTCGGCTACAAGGTTTTGGTCAGTGAAGGCACACCCATTGTGCTCAAGATTATCGTGTCGGGGCACATCGATGCGATTGTGGGCGTTGCGTGCTTGAATGTGTTGGAGAAAGCGTTCGATAAGGTGTTGTTGGCCGGTATTCCCTGCGTGGCCACACCTTTGCTCTCGAGCAATTGCAAGAACACGTCGGTGGATAACGATTGGGTTTTCGAATCGATCGACTTACACACGCCTCCGCCGGGCCAGATCACCAAGACGTACGTTCACTTGATGCGCGCCGCGAACAGAATCTTCGAGGAACCGGAACTCACTCGGCTTGTGCCTCGCCCCAGACAGAGCGCACCTGTGGATGCGAATGGCAACTGGGCAACCGATCCGCTTCACAAACACGAACAGATCGCGTACGATTTTCTCTCGCGTGGTGGCAAGCGCTCGCGCCCGTTCATCACACTCGCCGCTTACGACGCATTGCGGGGCGCTCCTGCCACCTTATCCGACTCCGGTTGGGAATTGCCCGATACGGTCAAGCGAGCCGCTGTTGCAATCGAAACGTTTCACAAGGCGAGCCTCGTTCACGACGACATCGAAGACGACGATTCTTATCGCTACGGGCAAGAAACCCTGCACCGCGTGCATGGTGTTGGTACCGCGATTAATCTTGGCGATTATCTCATCGGGCTGGGCTATCGCTGCGTGTCGCGCGATCGCAAAGAGCTGGGTGCGGAAACAGCGGCGGATATTCTGGACAAACTCGCGGACTCGCACACCAAACTTTCAGAAGGTCAAGGAGCTGAGTTGCTTTGGCGCGATTCGCCAAACAAAGCACTCACCACACTCGACGCTTTGAAGATCTACGCACTCAAGACAAGCCCCGCATTCGAGGCGGCACTTTACACAGGCGTGCGTCTGGCAGGCGACATTGAGAAGTACGAAAAGCTGATCGCCGACTTCAGCCGTAACATCGGCGTTGCTTTCCAAATTCTCAACGACATCAAGGATTGGACCGGGGACGAAGATAACAAACTGCTTGCCGGGCAAGATGTTCTCGCCGCCCGCCCGACTCTGTTGCTTGCGTTGGCTCTCGAAGGTTCGCCTCCGGCAACTCAGGAAGAACTCCTGTACCTCGTTGCTGCGACGCGCTCGAATGAAGTTACCGCCGAAGAATTGATTGGCCGCATCCGAACACTTTACTTCGCCGCGAAAGTGTTCGAAAAGGCCGAGAAACTGGTCGATAAGTTCCGGGCGAAGGCCGAAAGCCTCGCGGACGAAGTTGAGCCCACGGAATTCCGCGAACTGCTCTATTACCTTGTGGATACTGTGCTGGAGAAAGGCGAAATGCCAACGCAAGGCGTGACGCAGTTTGTTCAACTGGGAATGTAATATGCTGGCGAACGGCAAGTGCGATCTCGCCGTTCGCCTGTAAGCTCTGTGCCCCGCCGCAGTATTATCACCTGCCTCTCCATCCATCCGCCCGTCACTCCCTTAACACAAGGGACTCGTGATGCTGACAACAGCTCCGACACTCGACCATCTCTATAACCTTTTCCCCGATTCGCTCGATCGCCCGACGGGCGTGGAAGTGGCGGCGGCAGATGTTCCTGAACCTTACCAAAGTCTGCTCGTACACACCCACCACATGACGGTAACGGTGGAACGATACTACAACTCAACAGTCGATGTTCAGGTGTTGGCGTGTCGCCGCAGTGGCAACGAATACTCCCGCAAAATCTTGCTTAACATGCACGACACCAAGAAAGTGGTGCAGTTTGGACTCGTGCGAATTAACCTCGGTGTATGTTCTGAAGGCGTACGCAACGAAATCGTTGAGGGCAAAATACCCTTGGGCCGCGTGTTGATTCAACATGATATGCTGCGACGCATCGAGCCGGTCGCATACTTGAAAGTAGAACTCGCTGCCGAAATGGCGAAATGGTTTGGAGTCGTCGCGGGAACTGCCTCATACGGCCGGCTCGGAGTGATTTACACGGGCAAACTGCCGGCGGTGGAAGTACTCGAAATTCTCGCCCCGATTCCGTGAGCCAGAAACCCGCGTGACGAGTGACGTAGCTCGCCAACATTTCAGTGCCAGTACGCGGGCAAGTTGGGTTTGGTTTCCCGCACTATTTCAAGAATGGCCCGCTTGCTCTCATTGGTTAAGTGGCTAAACGCCTTATCCTCGTCGCGACCGGTTAGCACATCAAATAACCGTTTGAGGACGTGTTCTCGAACTTCTTCCGGCATCGCATCGAATGCCTCGGAATAGATCTGGTAACTGCACGGGTAACGAAACAGGCGAGTTGCGAGATCGAAATCGCGCAGTGATCGGCCCTTTTTGTCTTTGGGGCCGCGCGCGGTGAACTCTTTGGCAAAGGATGAAGATCCACGCACTTCGTCGGTAAGTTTCGCCTCTTCACTGAACAACAGCGCCTTCACTACCGCGTCGCCTGCGGATTTGATGCGCGAACCGGTTGATTCAAAGCGATGCGTGTGTGGCTCGCCCAGAGCTTTGTTGAGTTCCGCGTTTTGATACAGTGCCGATCGCGTTTCTAACGTCGCCCGAGCAATTCGGTTTTGTATCTCGATCTGATGTTCCAGAACCATGAGGGCGACAATATCGCTATGCGGCGTCGGATACATGCCAACGGTAAAATAATCTTTGAGATCCGTCACATTCTGACCGGCGGAACGATCGAAGCCTTCATCCGCCTCGCGCTTTGTGGCGGCGAAGCTGTTGCCGCGATGAGTCATGCGACCATGTTTACCCGTGACATACCAACCGCCCCACCGTTCATCAATCGGGCTGCTGTGATCGGTCCGAAACGTTCCCGCAGAAAGGAACGGCATTCCGTTGCGATCTGTCGTGACCGACCGCACAAGATGACCAGGAGTGTTGCGTGTCAGGCTGGACTCGTGACACGTTAAACAGTTTTCGGTTTGTCGAATAAAGCGTGGGCGTTCAGTGGGTTCTTGGTCCAGAGTGTAAAACACCGTTCCCAATGATGGATCCGCAACGGAGACTTCCAACACGTCTCCTCTCAAACAGAACCCGACATAGACATCGTCGTTGAAGTAAATGGCGCGCGGTGTGCGAGGGGTGATTCGTTCGCGCTGTAAACTGGTCTTGGAGAATACGACCACCTGCGACGATTCCGAGATGTCGAGTGCTGCCAGCACCGAGCGAAGGTAGCCGTGTTCCTCGGTAAAGCGGATCTTATTGTCGCCCGACGCTAATTTTGTTTGCAAACGACTGATGGCGTTATCTGGGGTGGCCGTGGAATAGTTTACGGGCGCACGATTGAAATCATCGCCAAAGCCTGGGGATGAGACGCAAAGAAAGAGGGGAAGTACCAGAACATATCGCATCGCATACCCCCCTTGCAAAACAACACTTCACAACCCTGCGGCATCTCATCGCTTACTTTAGGATATCGACGATTCCAATTCAAGACAAATATATCCTATTTAACATCTCGTGCCGCTCATCCCATCGGTAAGTGCCCCTGTCCAACGGGAATATCGGGTGGCGTGGTTGGTTTGCTGCCATGCACCAAGGTAACCAAATCCGGAGCGCCCACAGGATGCGGCAGCGCGAACAATTCGCCGTACTTGAACCCGCAACGGAACCCGTGATACCCGTTTGTCGAGGTCACAAAGTGCTTCACCCGCTCGAAGCGATCCTCATCGAACTGCGATCGATAGACCCGTATCGCTTCGAGTTTCTGATCAATCGTTTCGCCAATATCGACGACGAAAGTGCTTTGCCAGTTACGGTGCTCGGCATCGGTGGGAAACGGTGCATAGACCAGATGCGGAACCCGATACGGGGCCGTGCCATCGAACCGCTCATCCCACTTGGTGAGCTGAGAGTAAAAGCGGGCCGCTTCACCAATGAGGTGGCCCTGATAGTGATCGGGTGATGCAGCAGGCGTACGACCCGCACCAATGATTACGATTCCGGGTCGATATCGCCTGAACTCGGTTGCGAGTTTGAAGCGGTTTTCGGGGTTATCCATCAAGATGCGATTGGGTAACTCGATATTGATCCGCAGAGGAACGCCGAGAATCGCGCGTGCCGCTTCGGCTTCTTGCTTTCGCGTTTCCAGCGATCCCCTTGGCGTCGGTTCACCACTGGTGAGATCAAAAATGCCAACGCGATATCCCTGTTTCACGAGTTTGGCGAGTGTTCCGCCGCAAAGGATTTCCAGATCGTCTGGGTGCGGAGCAACAGCGACAACATCCAAACGATCGGGCAGAATCGAAGAACTCACAGAAATCTCCCGCATGGAAAGAAATGAGATACCCGGCAACGCACGCCTTCTTACTTACCCACACATAAGAAGTATGCCCAACATCGCATACCAATTCCGTTTCGTCACGAACACGAAATCGCTTCGGTGGTTTCTGGGGTGAGGTGTCTGGCGTTGGCGTGGAAGCCAAGGATTCACTTTCCGCTCTGCATCATGACCACACCAACCGCAACCGCAGCGAGAATGATGGCGAAACCGACGACAAGCCAAACGGCGGCCCCGGATGAGGAAACTGGTTTGCCGCGTCGGGGCTGCAGTCTGGGTTGCGATGCGGAACGAGAGCGTGGACGAGCACTTGATGAACGCTCGTCGAGCGAGTCGAAAGGAGATGATTGTTCAGTGCTGGGAGTGGGCACTGCCGCGGTGGGCGTCATCGCACTGGGTGTCCGTTCCGACTGAGTCATGGTCTCAGAGGTTGGGGGGATGGTCCGAGCCAAAGGGAGTGCGGCCACACCCGAAGGCGCAGCGGTGATGTCTGGGTTTGATGCTGGATTCGCAGTTGTTGCCCGAACGCGTGAAGGTATAGAAAGCGCGCCCCGTGAATAAACTGCGAGCGGTGACAGCGCTGCCACCACCGCTGCGGCAGAAGGAAAGCGATCTTCGGGTTTCTTGGCAGTCAGTCGATCCACAACCGCAATTACCGCTGGTGGCACACCGGGTCTGAGAGCTTGAATCGGAGTAGGAAACTCGATTTGATGCTTAATCAACTTCTCGATCGAGCTTCCTTCGGGAAAAGGGGCACGCCCGGTTAGCAGAAAGTACATCGTGCAGCCAAGGCTGTAGAGATCCGCGAGGTGAGTAACGCCACTTGAATTGCGGGCTTGTTCGGGCGCCATGTAATCGGGAGTTCCAACAACCGTGCCAATGCGCGTTAAGCCATCGGACCCGTCTTCCTCGAAACCGACTGTCCGTACCAATCCCATATCGAGGAGTTTGACTATCGCCTGGCCTTTGGCGTTTGGTACATGGCGAGACCCGCCAACCACAATATTCGAAGGCTTGATATCGCGATGCACAAACCCAACACTGTGGGCGTGTTGCAAGCCGATCGCTGCCTGGCGTGCGTATTCGCATGCTTCTGGGATTTGCAATTGCTTGTAGTCGCGCACCAACCGGGCCAAGTCGGGCCCGTCAACAAACTCAAGAGCGATAAAATACTTCCCACTCGATTCCCCTGCGTCTTCAACACGAACGATGTTCGGGTGCCGGAGGTTCACGGCTGAGGCCACTTCTCGCTTATAGCGACCTAACGCAATCGGATTGGAAATCAGGCTTGGCCGAATGACCTTGAGTGCGATTTCCTTCCCTGTTCGGCTATCTGTCGCACGGTAAACCCGACCCATACCACCTTCGCCAAGTTTGTCCGTGATGCAATAATGGCCGAGTAATAGCTCAGAGCCTTTGCCATGAACAACTTTGCGAAGTTGGTAAAGGGTGAGCCATCCGGAGTTGACGATGTGTTTTCCAGCAGCCTGCAGGTTCAATCCGAACGGCGTCAGTTCACGTTCTACGGCTGCGAAACGCTCGGCTGATAAAAGCCGACTGTTTTGCAGTGCGTGAATCAGTGACTCGGCCGTTTCGATTGGCATGCAGGGCGAATCCGGGTGTCCGACCACCCCCTGAAACACCTTTACGGCAGAGTCTCACTCGACCGCGACCGCAATTGAGCGGAGAAGGTGGGTGTAATCGGAACGATAAATCGTACCAGAAACTGACTAACCCCAACAGGTGTGTCTAGACTAATTCCCGTAACATTTTGCAGGCGCATTTCGCGCAAAATGGAAGAAAAGTGTGTGAACAGTTAGCCGATGGTAAAGTGGCCATATGCAAAGCGTTCGTTTTCAGCTATTACACTTGAATTGACAGCTAAAGCTGATTGTCTCAAGGAGTTGAGCGATGGTATTACCCGCAAAATCGGAACAATCCGCTGAACCGTTACCGGCGGACCCTTACCCAGACTATCCCCCTGTATACGCCTGGTTCTTCCAGGCTTGGCTCGTCATGTTCCTGGCGGTGATCTGTTTGGCGCTCGTTCTTTACTTGATGTCGTATTTGCCCATTTGAAGAATCGATAAAGGGCGATTGCGGGTGGAATTATGACTTAGCCCATACAGCGAAGCACGTCCACGGGGCTAATCACACCAACAATAATCCCGGCTTCATCTGATACAAACAGGTGATGTACGTTCAGAGCCAGAAGTTGCTCCACAACAGAATGGGCAGGTGTTTTGGGCCGCACGGAAAACACTGCTGGAGTCATGAAGTCCGTTACAGGCGTATCGTCAGGTTCCAAGCCGGGTTTTCTTTGCCGTGCGTGGACGAGGACATCGGTCTTCGTAACCACGCCGAGCGGATGACCTGCATCATCAATCACGACGGCTGCCCCGAAACCCCTCTCGATCAGGAATTTTGTTGCTTGATCGAGAGTAGCAGAAGCGTGGAGAGACACCGGACCAGGCGTCATGAGATCGGAAGCTGTGTGAGCGCGAAGTGTGAGAGTGACCATAACTTCGGTCTCCGTGGTCAGATGGGTTACGTTCGCACTTACAACGAGGCAAGTCAAGTAGCCAACAAGGGAGATTTCGCATCTCTCATTCCAGTTGAGAATTCACTTCTCCATCGCACAGTGCGACGAACAAGCTCCGTTCACTCCCTGCTGATGAACTTTCTGCCTGGCTGGTCATCTGGAACAATTGCCGTCATAATCCAGACATGAACCAAAACCCCATACAACTGAGTTACGACAGAGGAACTGTTGTCATTTCGTGTACTGCGGATGGTTTCGAACCAACAAATCTGCCTGGTGTTCTGTACGACCCACGAACGATGACACACCGGGCGCAGGGTCGTCATTATCGTGCCATCGTTGAGCAACTCATTCGGGAAAAGTGTCTCTACGAAGACACCGCACGAGGCTGGCCCGCCGAACAAACGGGCTGGAAGTTGAACGCGGAGCGACAGGCACGCGACTATCAACTTACGGCGGCACAGGCGTGGGGGAAAACCCGTCGCGGGGTTATTGTAATGCCGACCGGCACTGGCAAAACCTTCACGGCGTTTCTTTGCATCGAGAAGGTTGGTCGGCCAACGATGGTCGTCACGCCCAAAATCGACTTGATGGTTCAGTGGGCGGCGGAGTTGGAACGCTCATTTGGTGTTGAAGTGGGCATGGTAGGCGCGGGCGAGTTTAACTACCAACCCTTAACCGTTACGACATACGATTCCGCATACATTCACCTCGAACGCTGGGCCAATCGCTTTGGCATGGTAATCTTCGATGAGTGCCATCATCTTCCCGGTGCCGCATACATGGAGGCCGCGAATGCAGGACTGGCCCCCTTTCGCCTGGGATTAACCGCAACGCCTGAACGTAGCGATGGCGGCGACCAACTCCTTCCAGAACTGGTTGGCCCCATCGTTTACCGGCTCGACATTAACGATGTTGCGGGCGAATTCCTGGCACCCTACGAAGCCCGGCGGGTTTACATCGATCTGACACCCGAAGAAGAAGAAACTTATCGGAATTGTCGCGAAGAGTATAAGCGGTTTGTCGCCGATCGAAACATTTCCATGAGCGGGCCCGATGGGTTTCGCCGCTTTCTTTTTGAAGCAAGCAAGACTCCAGAAGGCTACAAAGCTCTGCGAGCTTATCGAGAACAAAAGCGCGTGGTGCAAGCCGCCGCTGGAAAATTCTTACTGCTCGAAGATTTGCTTCGCAAGCACGCCAATGACCGCATTCTGATCTTCACCGCGGACAATGCCACGGTCTACGAGATCGCGCGAAAATACTTGATCCCCGCCATGACGAATCAGACCAAGCCCAAGGAACGGAAAGTGATTCTGGAGAAGTTTAATAGTGGCGAATACAACGCAGTGGTAACGTGCCAGGTGCTCAACGAGGGCGTGGATGTGCCCGCGGCGGGCGTGGGAATCATTCTCGGCGGTACGGGGAGTGCGACAGAGAATGTACAGAGGCTTGGCCGCATCCTGCGTAAGCATGGGAACAAAGAAGCAATTCTCTACGAAGTCATTGCCAAGGGCACGACGGAAGAATTCGTGAGCGATCGCCGCCGGCAACACCGAGCTTTTCAGTGAGAGCAAACGATTCGCGACAACTGAGGCACGGGTGTTGATGCCTCAAACCACTTTCGCATTCTGTTATTCTTTCCTGGTATTTATCCATGCTCACCGGGAAATTGATTCGTGTACGACATGCAAAGAATAAACTCGTTCCTTTGTATGTCGAACCGGCGGATTCATCGCTTGTCGCGCTCGCGGAACAGCTCTTGCTCGCTTATCGTTCATCGCCTGGTCGCACGCGCGGCGAGATTGCGGACGACCTCACGGACTTCATCCCGGAAGGGCCACGCGGTCTATTGCCCGCCGGGCTTGCGAAGTTGCTAGAAGATCGTTGCGAGTTCGAAGTGGAAGCGGATCACCCGCCCGGCGAACTACGCGAAGCGGTGTTCTCGGCGGCAGCCGTTGCGAGAGCCGAGGCGGCACAGAGCGAGTTACCTTTTGATCGCAACCAAGTGTTAACCGAGGTAGCAAGTTCACTCTCGCTGACACTTACGCCCGAACAAATCGACCGCACTCTTTTTGCTGATCTGAAGGATGAACAGCGCGTGCAAAGTTTTGATGACATTAGCCCTGTGAATCTTCTCAATCGCTATAACGTCTCGCTTGCACAGGCGATCTTGCTCCGATGTACCGCAATGGAGGTGCGGATTTGGGGTGAAACACCGGCACGATTCCGCCAACTCTTTCGCGCGGTGAAGTTTCATCGATTGATCTGCTCGATCCACGAAACAGCAGGGAATTCCTACACATTGAAACTCGACGGGCCATTATCACTCTTCTCTTCAACGAACAAGTATGGTCTGCAACTTGCACTGTTCTTGCCCACCCTCCTCCACTGCAAAGCATACGATCTGAAAGCAAGCGTACGCTGGGGCACGGAACGCAAGGAGAAGTTGTTTACGCTCTCGACCACGGATGGGCTTCGATCGCACCTATCAGACTTCGGCGTCTACACGCCACCCGAATTGCAGATGTTCGCGGATAGTTTTAGCAACAAGGTAAAGGGTTGGTTGCTCGCGAGCGATCCGCACCCGATCACTCTTGCCAGTGGGGTGTGGGTGCCCGATTTCAAAATCACACACGCGGCGAGTGGCAAGGAAGTGTATGTCGAGATGTTCGGATTCTGGCGCAAAGGCGACGTGGAGCAACACTACAAGAAACTGCAGAAAGACGCCGCCGGGAAGTTCGTGTTATGCGTCGGTGAACAGATGCGAGCGGATGAAGACGACGCGGTGATCTTCGGCAACGCCGTCTATCGTTACAAGCGAACCCCAATTCCAGACGAAGTGGCGAAGCTCGCCGCGGCCATAGCAGGCGTGTAGCTCGGCAACGATTATCAATAAGCCATTATTGTTATTACAGTAAAAAATCCACCACTACAACGAACAATACACTATTATTCGGATAACTGCGATTTCATGATTGGATCTAAACATCGAGGATATACATGTCAACTTCTCCGAGCATGGTAACCGATCGAGCCTGGCGCACGGCGCTAGAAAATCTAGATAAAGCATTAAACAAAGGTAATGGAAATGACTATGGTCCAAACGGTAAATATCGACCAAGCGCAATTCTATTGGCTATTGAATTGCTTGAAACAACCGGTAATTACGGTGGGCCTGTCAGTCTGGATAAAATTATTGCTGGCTTTCCAAGTAAAAAACTCGATAAGAATAAGGCGTATCAACCTTTCTGGGCAAACTCAAATAACCAAGCAAAATTTTGGACTTTACGGGATCCGTTAAGCAAACAACCACCAACAGATCGCGAAAATATGCGGAAAAACCCAGCTACTGAAGCTACATTTCTGGAAGCACTTCAGAGCGGTTTGGGCAATGGGCAGATTCGAAAGGATATAAAGAAATGTCTGAACTCAATGCTTGGTCAATCTAGCCGTCCAACACCTAAGCCTGATAAAGGTAAGAACAATAAACAAGCCAAAACGAAATCTTTAGCTCATGTTACGTTAGATGCGAATGAAGCAGCTGTAACAGAACAAGACCTAGGCTTTTTTCCTTCAGATAAGGATGAACGCGCATTATCCTTCCGACAAATTCGTGCTAGACGCGGACAAAAAACCTTTCGTGACAAGCTTTTAAAACTACATAAATACACATGCATGGTAACTGGTTGCAAGATAGCTGATATCTTGGAAGCAGCACATATTGCACCTGCCATAAATAATAATAACAACGATGTTTCCAATGGCCTTCTGCTACGAACTGACATACACACCCTATTCGATCTCAATCTATTAGGTATCGAACCCGAAACTTTACGAATTGTTATTAACTCTGATATCAAGGATGAATACCAAGATCACATACATAAGTTTTTAGAGACTCAACCATCTAAAAAGCCCTCTAACGAAGCATTACAGGAGCGCTATAAGCATTTTTGCAGTCGAAACAGTGTTACGTAACTGGGTACACATCTGCTGAGGCGTTTTGCAATCAAAGCCGGTGGCGGATGGCCCAAAGATCTGGGAATACCGGATGAAAGAGTGATTGCTTCAAGAACTCCACGCCCAGCGAGCCACCGGTGCCGTGCTTGCTTCCGATGGTTCGCTCCACGAGTTTGATGTGTCGATATCGCCACTCTTGAAAGCCCTCATCGAAGTCGGTCATCAACTCGAAGAGAATCTCCAGATTCGGTTCACTCTTGTAGAGCCGGAGAATATCATCTTGCAGGGTTTCATCTGGCAGGGTGGGAAGTGTGCGATCGCGAATGAAGAGATGTTCCGGTATCGTTACACCTTGGTGTTGCAGAAACGCGTAAAAGGCATCGACGATGGATGGCTCCGCAAGTCGCCGCGTTAACCGATCGAATGCCACACTTTCTGGCGTGTGGTATTTCAGCATCTCCGCCCGCTTGTAGCCAAGCAAGAACTCCAATTCGCGGAACTGGAACGATTGAAAACCCGACGCGGTATCGAGGCGGTTGCGGAAGCTCGCAAAAGACATCGGCGTGAGTGTTTCGACCACATCGACTTGTTCGACAGCCACCTTCATGATGGTCCGCAATCGCTTGAATGTGCTAATTGCGGGATAGAGTTGCCCATTGTTGAAGTCGCACCGAACCTTCTCGAATTCATGCAACATGAGCTTAAACCATAGCTCATATGCCTGGTGAACGATTATAAACAGCAATTCGTCGTGTTCATTAGGTTGTGATTGCGACTGCTGGAGTGCCAGAAGTGTTTCGAGTTGCAAATAACGGGTGTAAGTGAGGTTCATGCGTCATCTCCGCGATGCCAATCCGATGCCGTATCCCAGTGCCATTTTCGTTGTAGGACAAAGTGAGTCGCCCATTCTTGGTGAGATAGGCGGTGTTCGACGAGTTTGCTTGCATTCCAGACGAACATCCAGAATGTGACTCAATAACTTTCGGAATTGCGCTGGCATTCGCCAGCAGAGTAAGGCAAAATAACAAGATGGCTTGATTTGTTGCAGATGTTTAAATAACTACTAGCCGCACATTTCAGAAAAGTTGATTCGCGTCACTCTCCCGGCGCAGTAGAGGGGCGACCCCGGAAGGCGGCCGCCCCTCTTACTTTTCCTCAATTTCACCATCAGCCAAAATCTATTACCACACCCCTGAGATTTACTCGACGTGATGCCACGTTTCCGTCATGCTATTCACCCATTCCTCCAATCCAACCCGAGGGTAAGATGCGGCTATTACTTGGAATCGCAATAACACTCTTGTCTTGCCCCTTGCTGTTTTCGAGCGATCCCGCAACCCCGCGACCGTTCGAGTTCAACCGGATGATCGCCCACTGGGACGCGTACGGCGACGAAGGTTACCTTTCATTCGTCGCCGATGCCCAACCCGAAGTATGCCAACTTGGCTTCTACGGTGGGCATTTCTATTCACTCGCACACACACCGCAATACAAGGGATACCCGGCTCATTTTCCCGTGCGGGGGTTGCCCGAGTGTGGGAAGTGGTTCGAAGAACGCAACGCCGCTGTTCACAAATTAGGTGCGAAGGTGGTTGGTCATTTCAATGTCACGTTCCTGGTGGGTGAGCCTGAAGGTAAGGATGGGCCGCAAGGTTTCTTCAAGTATTACAACGACTTGTGGGATGAGAAGGAACTCGGTCCCAAACCCGTGGCCGATCCGATGAAGTTGCTGGCACGCAACGCGGATGGCACGCCCATGGCTTCCAAGAATTATTCGATTGGCGGCATGCGCGAGTTCACGGCATGCTTGAACAATCCGCACTGGCGAGCGGTGCTCAAAGCATGGGCGAAGCAAGGAATCAGGCGGCGCGTGGATGGCTATATCGCGAATTATTTCTACCGACACAATTGCCTGTGCGAGCATTGCGTCAGTGGCTTCCGAAAGCATCTCGATGGCAACTTCACACCCGCACAACTGCGTGAACAGTTTGGTATCGCTGAACTCAAAACACATGCGTTCACGGAGATCGTAGGCTGGCACGATCCGAAACAATCGTCGCCATTCCGCAGAGAGATGTTGCGGTGGTCGCAGCTTTCAACAAAGGCCGCTTTCGATGATGTGTTCGTGAAGTCTGCACGCGAACTTAAACCGGATTTGATCCTCGCCCAGTGGAACCATCTCGGGTCGTTCAATCAGATTAGCGGCGATGAACGTTGCATGCTTCCCAAAGAAAGCTGGGGCACCAATGAAGACTACCTTTGGTACAGCACCGGCGGAGCCGCCTGTTACACCGATCTTGCCGCTCGCGATCTTGGCGAAGGAACACTTCAATCGCGCTACATTCGCGGTGCATTCAACGATAAGCCATTCACACTGGGCAAATACGAAGGCACGCGAATTCGGGTGGCAATCTCGGAGTTGGTAGCCAATGGTGGCGCGCCGATGGGCTTTTACACCCGCTTCAAAGACCCGGAAGCACGCAAGGAAATCGTGCGTTATTACCAGTTCCTCAAAACGCACGATGCCATCTTTCGGGCCAATCGCTCGCATGCGGAGGCCGTGCTGCTCTACCCACGCTCACGCGTTCATGCTGGCGATGTTACTGCTGTCGAAGACTTCAAGCGTGTTGGCAAAGAACTGCTCGACGAGCATGTCCTGTTCGATGTGCTGCCAGACGATCTGCTCACGCCCGCCAAACGATCCGAATACCAACTCGTTGTTGATCCCACACGCAAATACGAACTCGCAGAAAAACGCAGCCGCTTCGATGCTCCCTGGACCGTGCGTGTCTCGGCCAGCAAGGCGGCGAACAGCGATGAAATCAACCTTCACTTTGTGAACTATAACCGAACCGAACCGAACCTGTGAAGAATCGTGATCCTGGTCGTGGCATCGCAGACGAAAAACCAACACCCGCGAAGGGTTTCATGGCGGATTTGGTGTTGCCAGTCGGCGCGAAGGTTAAAGCAGTCGAAGTCATAACTCCGGAGATCACAGAGGGTGTCGATGTAAAATACACAGTTCGCGATGGTCGCCTGAGGTTCGAGCTTCCCGGTTTTCTCGTGTACTCCATAGCACGTGTGAAACTGCAGAAAGAATAACCCGAGAGTGTTACCGAGTGACTCTTGATCGGCGTCGGATCAACTCGTCCACAATGGCACCGATCAAGAGCGTCAACCCAATCACAACCGGTATCACATCGCTTTGATCGCCCCGGAAGTTTACGAGGCTTTCGAGCACGGGAAGCACCATTGCGCCAAGCACCATTCCCACCGCGGTTCCTTCTCCGCCACGCAGGCTGCATCCGCCGAGAACCGCTCCAAGGATGGCGTACAGTTCCCACCCTACCCCGGCATTATCCGATTGAACCGATGGCGAATCGAGAAACAGTAACACGCCTGTGAACGCCGCCAACGCGGAGCAAATCACATACACACTCGCGCGATAGCGCGACACATTTACGCCCGAGTATTTGGCAGCGAGTTCGCTGTGCCCAATCGCATACCAATAGCGGCCATAGGCGGTGCGATGAAGAAAGAAGCCGATCCCTGCTGCGAGGATAAGCAACAAGACGAATTGCGCCGGGAAGAGCAGTTCCCCATCTGTCGGTGCTTTGCCCACGAGCAGGTAACGAAGCGTTCTTAAAGGGTCGTTAAATTCCTGGTGGCTCTCGACCACGCTGGACATTCCAAGCGTTCCACCCAGTAAGCGGGCGATGCCACGGAAGATAAACATCCCGCAAAGAGTGACCAGAAACGGCTGGAGTTTTAAACGTGTGACCAGCAGCCCGTTTGCAAGACCGACGACAGCACCGAATAGGACGACGAGTGGAACGGCGATGTATGGATGAACGCCCTCGTTCATCAACACACCGAACAGAATCGCTGCACACCCCACCACGGCACCGATCGATAGGTCGATGCCTCCGGTGATGATGACTAAGCCTGCACCCAGTGTCAGGACACCAAACCGACCTTGAAGATTGGCCACGCCAATCAAGTTGTCTGCCTTGCCCGCATTGGGGTGCGACGCAATCAACGCGGTGTAGAGAACGATTAAGAGTCCCAGTACGCCAAAAATGCGTGTCACGTCGGCCCCCCAGTCGCAAGTCTCATGACAGCTTCTTCGGTTAGTGCCTCGCCACTTAATTCACCAACCATGCTTCCCTCGTGCATTACCATCACCCGGTCGGCCATGCCAAGCAGTTCTTCCATATCGCTGGTGATCATCCAGACCGCAACGCCTTCGCCTGCGAGTTGATCGATGAGACCATAGATTTCCGCTTTCGCCCCCACATCCACGCCGCGGGTGGGTTCGTCCAGAATCAAGACGCGGGGACCGCGAGCCAGCCATTTGCCGTAGACCACCTTCTGTTGATTCCCACCCGAGAGAAGTGCGACAGGCTGCGAAGCGGAAGGTGTTTTCACTCGCAATCGTTCGATCCAAGTTTGATGCAAAGCGGCTTCATCGGAATGCCGCAAACCGAAGCGTGAACCGAGCCGATCGAGGTTGGGCAAACTCAGGTTAAAGCCAACACTCTCGGGAAGAATCAGGCCATGCAAGCGGCGGTCTTCCGGCACCAGAAAGATGCCATGCGCGATGGCATCGGCAGGCGATTGAATTCGCAGCGGCTTGCCATTGAGCAGAATCTCGCCGGCAGTGATTGTGCGAACGCCAAAGATCGCCTCGGAGAGTTCCGTTCGCCCCGCCCCGACCAGACCAGCGGTGCCGAGGATTTCGCCCGCCCGCAAGTCGAACGACACACGCGTCGATGGGCCATTTCGGTACTGAAGATCGCGCACCGCCAAAACAGGAACATCAGTGGACGGCAACCGGTGCGTCTTCGGATAGAACTGCTTCAAATGGCGGCCCACCATGAGCCGAACCATGTTTTCGTGCGTGATATCGCCTTTGCGAAGTTCCCCGGCGAATCGCCCATCGCGAAGCACCATCACCCGGTCGGCACAACGCTTGACCTCTGCCAGGCGATGCGAAATATAAAGCACCGACACGCCCACAACTTTGACAGATTCGATGACTTGATACAGTTGTTCCGTTTCGCGTTGTGTGAGGCTCGAAGTTGGTTCATCCATGATCAGCACACTGACGTTCGTGCCGAGCGCTCGAGCGATTTCAATCAGTTGTTTCTCACCAGGGGGAAGCGACTCCACTCGCTTGAACGCCCGATCGGATGGCAAACCCACTCGCGCGAGCAAACGTGTGGCTTGCTCCAACATCTCCTTACGATTAAGCACTCGCAGCATGCGGCCGCTGGTGATTTCTTTACCGAGAAACAAGTTGTCGATGACTGTGAGATTCTCGGCCAGGTTCAGTTCTTGATGAATCAGTACCACGCCAGCCTTAATGGCCTCTCCCGGATTGGAGAATTGAATCGCCTGATCGTCGAGGAAGAGTTCACCCGCATCGGGTTGATAAACACCCGCGACGATCTTCATCAACGTAGATTTGCCCGCCCCGTTTTCACCAACAATGGCCAGCACTTCACCCGGCGCAACACTTAGCGACACTCCATCCAGGGCCACAACCCCGGGGAATGCCTTGCTTATTCCATTAACTCGAAGCCGCGAGCTAGACATAGCGGGGTTGTGTGTCATGTTTTGACGATGTTTTAACGAGCCGGAAGCGTCAAGACGTGTCTTGTTCAAACCGTCGCTGACGCTTCCGGCTCGTCAAGATGGAGCGTCAAGAACGAGCATCAAGTATTTACCATGCATCCGTGGCCCAGTGTTTGGACATCGGAGATTGAGAAGGCACCCGCTCATGATTCTGAGCGGGCGAGGAGCGTGTGATTGATTACTTCACCGAGGCCAGATCGGCACGCAACTTGGCTTCGAACTCGGCGACCTTAACATTCTTTACCACCATCCCGTTGACGGTTTCGTCTGGCCCACCATCTTTGGTCACGATGCGGTAGGGAATGGGTTCTTTAACCAGCTTGGAATCGTCGCCACGCGCCTTGGCGGCGAGAGCTTCAACAGACTTGTAGCCATACATGAATGGATCTTGCACAACCGTGCCAACAATCTCGCCGTCTGCGATTGCCTTGAGTGTTACCCAGGCTTCGTCGAAACCCACGATCTTGATATCTTTCGCCATCGAACGTGCCTTGGCTTCTTCCAAGATTGCAGGCGGGTTATACGCATACAGGCCAACCATACAAACATTGGGCAGCCCTTTGACACGACCTAACATGGCGGCCGCAGTTGGCTGCGCATTCGTGGGACTGCCGTCCTCTTTTGCGGCACCATCCACGAGGAAGTATTTCCCAAACTGTTTGCCTTTGAGTTCCGGATCTTTCGGATGTGACGCAGCAGTTCCGACAGCGTCTTTCTCTCCCGCAAGTTCATCGAGAACACCTTGCGTCCGGGCTTTACCGTTGGCAGATTTGGTGCTTCCGATGAAGATGGCTACCGTGCCACCATCGGGAATTGAGCTTTTGACTAACCTGCCGACCGCCTTGCCCGCCTCGTAGTTATCGATCCCAATGTAGCAGAGCCGGCCGGTTTGGTCGGCGTCGTTATCCATCGTGATCAGCGGCATTTTCTTGGCGATTCGCGTAAGGTCTTCGGTTTGGCCCTGCGGATTAATCACACTCACTGCGATACCGTTCAAACCTTGCCGAACCCAGGAATCGACGATAGTGGTCTGCAGTGCCGCATCGAAATCCTTCTCTGGTTGGCGGAACTGGAGTACCACATCGTGGTCTTTTGCAGCCTTATTCGCACCTGCTTCGCAAATGCTCCAGAACTCCGCGGTGCAGTTGGTCACGACACCAACCGTGATCTTGTTACTTTTCCCGTTGCACGCGGGAAGGCTGAGAAGTGCGGCAGCAAATAGCAAGAACGCAATGGTCTTTAAAGAATGGTGCACGCTGTCACCCGCTTTCAGGAGAGGGCCGGGTAATTCGTAAAGGGTGTTTACAAAATACCCGCCTGTCGCAGAGTGGCAAGCGTGTTGGGGTGAGAAGTGCAGATACTCCTGCCAAAACTTATTTATCCCATTTCGGAGCAGGTGCGGACCCACTCATCTGTTTTCGCAACGCGGCGCTGCGGCTGGACTGTTTGAGCAATGGTTCGATTCGTTCCAACTCTGTCGCATCGAACCCCGCCCCCTTAAGTAGTTCCTTTGCGTATTTGTTCGCATCTGCCGTGTCGGCAACCGGCACCGATTTGGGCTGTTGCCGTTCGCGGAATGCGATCTCGGCTTCACGCCCCGGATCGAGCGGCGTTCCACCCGCAACGGAAACCCCGCCTGCTAACCCCGCAGCGGGTATCGTGTCCTTATCTGCACCAGAACGACGAGCGCCGCGTTTCTCCGCCATCATCACACCCAGTTCCGAGCAGAGCACCGCCGCGAGTTCGTCTTCCGTCTTGCACTTCTTCACCAAGCCTTCGCTGATGAAGAGTTCCTCTGCCCCGCGATGGAACAGGACCGATTCGGGAACTCCAAACGTGTAGAACAGCGGTTCGATCCCGGTAAATGCGTTCTGAGCAATAAGCCGGCGACCAAGCGATTCCACGCGCTCACTGGTTTCGAGGTGCGCGAGTGGAAGATTCGGATCACGCGGTGTTTTGACCTTTTCCCAGCCGAAGAGCCGCCCCGATGCGAGTTCGCCGTTGGCCGTACATCCCATGCCGACAACGGACATGAGCAAGAGTGCCATCAGGCCAGTTGCGTTACAGGGCATGTGCGGACTCCTCCAATTAGTCTTGGAGCCATAACCCCGACGCTGCAGCATGTCCAGTGCGGTTCTCAGTGACTGTCCCATAAGGGGTGGTTGGGGTGGATAAAATGGCTCATGAGAAGCCAATCCTACCCCAGCGACCTCACCGACGAGCAGTGGGCGTTGATCGAGCCACACATCCCCGTCTACCCCGGCGGGCGTCCCCGC
>JBGSLF010000119.1:0-59379 GCA_041740855.1 Gemmata sp. | reverse complement strand
GGGCGTTCCTCCTGGCCCGGCTCGCGGACCTCACACAACAACGATGTTGACCAGCTTTCGCGGTACCACCTTCACCATCTTCACGGTCTTCCCCGCGATCTGGGCCTTCACAGTTTCGTCGGCCAGTGCTGCGGCCTCAAGTGCCTTGTCGTCGATCTCGGCGGGCACCTTGAGCCGGGCCTTCAGCTTGCCGTTCACCTGCACCGGAACTTCGATCTCGTCGGCCTTGGTGAGCGCCGCGTCGAACTTCGGCCACGGCTCGTAAGCCAGCGTGTTCGTGTGCCCGAGCGCCGCCCACAACTCTTCGGCGATGTGCGGAGCGAACGGGGCCAGCAATAGCACGAACGGATCGAGCACCGCACGCGGTCGCACCTCCAGTTTGGTGAGGTGGTTCACGAACTCCATCATCGCGGAGATGGCCGTGTTGAACCGCAGCGAATCCGTGTCTTCGGTCACCTTCTGAATCGTGCGGTGCAGCACTCGCAGCGTGTCCTTGTCCGCTTCGATCTCCTTGATGGCCGGGTTCAGTGCGATCACCTCCGCCGCGTCATCGACGATGAGTCGCCACGCGCGACCGAGGAACTTGTATACACCAGCAACGCCATTCATTTGCCATGGTTTCACAGCTTCGAGCGGCCCCATGAACATCTCGTACAATCGCATCGCATCTGCGCCGAACTCGCGGATCACATCATCAGGATTAACGACATTACCGCGACTCTTGGACATTTTTTCGGCTCGTCCAAAAATCTCGACATCAGTGTCTTTCCTGAACGGCCTTCCAGCGCGGAATTCGACTTCCTCAATTGTGAGTTCTACGTCAGTGTAGATGTAATCGATCCTTCCTTCCCGGATGTCCTTAAACGAGATTGGCTTACCTGTGTCGATGTTCTGGGCCATGTAATACTTGGGCTCTCCCAGAATCATGCCCTGGTTCACGAGTCGTTGGAATGGTTCTGTGCATGGCAGGTATCCGCGGTCGAACAGCACCTTGTGCCAGAACCGCGAGTACAGCAGGTGCAGCACCGCGTGTTCTGCGCCGCCGATGTACATATCCACCGGCAACCAGTGCTTCAGCTTCTCCGGGTCGGCGAAGGCGGTGTCGTTGTGCGGGTCGATGTAGCGCAAGAAGTACCAGCACGACCCCGCCCACTGCGGCATCGTATTCGTCTCGCGCTTGTACTTCTTCCCGTTGATCTCGACGTTCACCCAATCGGTCGCTTTCGACAGCGGCCCTTCGGGCGTGCCGGTTGGCTTGAAGTCGGCCAACTCGGGCGGAATCAGCGGCAGATCCTTCAGCGTCAGCGGCACGATCTCGCCATCCTCGCCGTGCAGCACCGGGAACGGCTCGCCCCAGTAGCGTTGCCGGCTGAACAGCCAGTCGCGTAGCTTGTAGTTCACCCGCCGCGTGCCGACGCCGCGTTCTTCCAACCACGCCGTGATCTTCGCCTTCGCCTCGGCGGTGGGCAGGCCATCCAGAATCCCCGAGTTGACCGCGACCCCTTCGTCTTCAAATGCCCGATCCAAAGGAAACGTCATCAGGAAATATCCATTCACCCCATGAAACAGGGTGGGCTGGGACCTCGAATAAAACGTAACATTATTGCCTTCTGTTATGGCAACCTTGACGTCCTCTCCGAGAACTTCCAACATCCCACGCAATTCCTCGGCAGTCGTCGCCGGCGGGACTTGGGATTGTCCAGGCAACGGCCGCATGGGTGCAGCGATGTACTTTGCGATGTGCTTGAAGTTGCCGATTGCAAACTCAGAACGAAATGCGGCACGAAAGGCGTCGGTGTTGATTTCATCCGCAAGACGCTCAACGACTTGAACGATCGGCAGGCCGAACTGCTTCGCGAACTCGAAGTCGCGCTCGTCGTGGGCGGGCACGGCCATGATTGCACCGGTGCCGTAGGTCGCCAGCACGTAGTCCGCGATCCAGATGGGCACCTTCTGGCCGTTCACCGGGTTCACCGCGAACGCACCCGTGAACACGCCGGTCTTCGTCTTCGCCAACTCGGTGCGCTCGAAGTCGCTCTTGCGCGACGCACCCTCTTGATACGCCTTCACCGCGGCCTTCTGCTCGGGCGTGGTGATCTTCTCGACTAGTGCGTGTTCGGGCGACAGCACCATATACGTCGCGCCGAACAGCGTATCGGGCCGCGTGGTGAAGACTCGGATTGGGGCGATGCCGTCAACAATCTTGCCCGGGTTGGCAGCCTTGTATTCTTGAACGCTAGCCAACTCGAAGTCGACTTCCGCACCTTCGCTCTTGCCGATCCAGTTGCGCTGCATCAACTTGATCGACTCGGACCAGTCCAGCGGGGTCAGGTCGTCCAGCAGGCGCTCGGCATAGGCCGTGATGCGCATCAGCCATTGCTTCAACGGGCGGCGTTCGACCGGGTGGCCGCCGCGTTCCGATTTGCCGTCGATCACTTCTTCATTCGCCAGCACGGTGCCCAGCGCCGGGCACCAGTTCACAGGCACTTCTGCCTGATACGCCAGCCGGTGTGAGTCCTGATACTTGCGAATCGCCGCGTCGCCTTGTGATTGCACTTCCGCCGGGATCGGCAGCTCGCTGATCGGGCGGCCCTTCTTCTGCTCAGGGTCGTACCATGTGTCGAAGATCGTCAGGAAGATCCACTGCGTCCATTTGAAGTAGTTTGGGTCGGTGGTGTCAACTTCGCGGTCCCAGTCGTAGGAGAACCCGAGCGATTTGATCTGCCGGCGGAAGGTGGTGATGTTCTGCTGCGTGGTGATGCGCGGGTGAACATTCTTCTCGACGGCGTATTGCTCGGCGGGCAGGCCGTAGGCGTCCCAGCCCATCGGGTGCAGCACCTGGAAGTTGTTCATGCGCTTGAAGCGTGCCAGAATATCCGTCGCGGTGTACCCTTCCGGGTGGCCGACGTGCAAGCCCGCGCCGCTGGGATACGGGAACATATCCAGGATGTAATACTTCGGCTTGCCATCCGTCCCCGGTTCGCCGGGGTCCGGTGTGCGGAAGGTCTTGTTCGTTTCCCAGAACTGTTGCCACCGCCGCTCGATATCGGCAGGGTTATAACTCGGCATGAGAAGCCGCCTCGGTTCCTGGTGGATCGGTATCAGGTTGGCTTATGGTGAGCGGGAAACCGCGTCCACAACTTGACACGCTTCGGCACGAGTCGGTTCGTTTCAGAACCTTCTCGGGGAATTCGCAGCATCGCGGTACAATTCTGCAACAACGCTCACCCGGAGTCACAGCATGTTGCGCGGCATCCTGGTTGGATTGGATGGCTCAGCGTTCAGCGCGAGCGCCGTCAAACTTGGTCTTAAGTGGGCCAAAACAGCCGATGCGGTGCTCGCCGGCCAAACGGTCATCGATCGGCCAGACACGGCAACGGCCGCGGTGCCCAATGGTTCCGGGTTGTTCCGCATGTTCCCGGACGATCGCGCTGTGGCCGCTGCGAAGAGTGTCGCGGATGAACGATTGGCGCGGTTCGCGGATCAATGCCGGGAAGCCGGTGTCAGGGCACGCACGGTGCAAGAGATTGGCGAACCATCCGAAGCGATACTGGCCCAGGCCCAGCGATATGATCTCATTCTGTTGGGTTTGGAAACCCATTTCCGCGAGTTTCCCGGTGGTGGCCCGTGCGACACGCTCGACAAGGTGCTGCATTCGCCGCCTCGCCCGGTTGTCGCGGTGCCAGCCGAACTCCGCGACGGAGGCACTGCCGTGATTGGCTATGATGACAGCCTTCAAGCGTCGCGAACGCTCGCCGCGTATGTTGCAACCGGACTGGCCGCCGGATACGAAAACGTGGTGGTGACGATCCGCGAAGATTACGACGAAGCCGCGCGAACGGCGGAACGCGCGGTCGATTATCTCGCGTTGCACGGCGTTTCCGTCAAGGCTCGCCCGGTGGAAACGCGGCTCGATCCGGCCGCCGTGATGCTGGATCATGCTGGTCAGTTTAACGCGGGATTGGTAGTGATGGGAGCGTTCGGACACTCCGCGTTGCGTCAATTCTTCTTCGGTTCCACCACACGTGGCGTGCTTCGCGGTAGCACGGTCCCGGTCATGCTGTACCACTAACACACAAGCCAAAATAATGTTGCAACACGTTTCACTATTCCTTTTAGGCTTAATCATTCTCGTGGGCGGGGCGGAAGCTCTGATTCGCGGTGCCGTCCGCATTGCAACGGCTCTGGGTGTTAGCCCGTTCATGATCGGCTTTACACTGATCGGTTTCGGCACCTCCGCGCCAGAACTCGTGGTGAGCCTCTCGGCGGCGATGCAGGGAAGTTCCGACATCGCACTTGGGAACGTCGTCGGAAGCAACATCGCCAACATTGGCCTGGTGCTGGCGCTGGCCGCACTCATCCGACCATTGGTCGCCAACATGCGGCTTCTCAAGATCGAAACGCCGGTAATCGTTCTGGTAAGCGTGTTGCTCTGGTTCATCTGTCGCGACGGTGAATTGCGTCGAGAAGATGGGATTGTACTGCTGGTGGGCTTTGTCGGTTTATGCCTTTACATGTATCGCAATGCTCGGGCGGAACCTCCAAAGGTTCAAGCCGAGGTCAAAGAATTCGAGGAGACGTTCGACAACAAAATGCCCGTGTGGTTGGCCAGCGTGCTGGTGATTGTGGGGTTAATCGGGCTGGTGGGTGGTGCGCATCTGATGGTCGAAGCCGCCGTGGAGATTGCCCGCTCGCTTGGTGTCAGCGAATTGCTCATCGGTTTGACGATTGTTGCCGTTGGCACCTCATTGCCCGAGGTGGCCGCCGCTCTGGCCGCCGCTTACCGTGGCGAGTCCGACATTGTGCTGGGGAACATTGCCGGATCGAACCTCTTCAACATCTTGCTCATTCTGGGAATCACTGTTGTCGTGCAGCCCATGAATGTGCCCGAAAACCTGATTGCCAAAGAGATCCCCATCATGATTGGGTTCGCGGTGCTGTTCATGGTAACAGTCGCAACCGGTCTTCGCGTGTCCCGCCTCGAAGCCTTCGGCCTGCTGCTGGCCTATTGCGCGTTCATCATGTGGCAGGTGGGATTGGTGTCGTGATTCCCGCTTCGGCGCGGGCGGTGTCTTCGTCCAGATAGCGTGCTCCCAGAAGCCACAAGAAGCCGCTCACCGGAATTAACAGCGATACGCCGATGAACGCCGTTTGCAGGCTGGAAAGATCAGCGACGAAGCCGATGATCAGCGGCGAAATGGCATCGCCCAGAGCGTGGATAATCAGGATGTTGATGGCGAACGCTGTGGCGCGAATGCTGGATCGAACCACGTTCGCCAGGATCGTGTTCGCCGGGCCGGTGTTGAAGAACAGGAAGAACACCGCGATGAAGAAGAGCACCCACCCGAGTGGCAACGGCGCGAAAAGCATCGCCAGGAAGGCCGGGAACGCCAAGATCATGCCCCAGCCAGCGACGTGGAAGTACGCCCCCTTCACCCCGCGATTTCGCAGATAGTCGCCGCAAATTCCACCCAGAAGCGTTGCCACCAACCCACTGATTACCACAATTCCACCGATGAACAAACCGATCTTGCCGTTGGTCAGCGAGCCTTCGGCCGGTGCGCTGTCGTAGAGCCATGAACTGAACAGGATGAACTCCTGAGCGGTGAGCATGCCGCGGAGTTTGGCTTTGAACTCGGCGAGCGTGTAAACATCGGGGCTTGAGGCGGCGCGGAGTTTCTCAATCACCGCGTCTGGGATCACCGCGACGCCTTCGTTTGTTTTGATATCTTGGACACGTGCGATGGCTTTGTCGTCCAGAGTGAAACGTGCTTCCCGCTCGAAGAAATAGAGTTGCATCACGGTGGCGACGCCACCCAGCACAAACGTGGACGCGGTCATCCCGGCACTGCAAAGTACGAACGAGCGGATTCCCTTCAACTCACGCAGCACTTCAAAGTAACTCTTGGCCGGCGGCGGTGGGTTGGCAGGATCGATCGATGCCGGCCCGTAGTTGCGTGGCGGTTCCTTCATGAAGAAGCAGAACACGCCGAGGATGATACCAGGAATCACCGCCACAAAGAACGCCCAACGCCAGTTCAACACCTCGGCCACCTGCGAACCGATCACGAAGCCCAGCGCGCTACCCACCGGAATGGCCATGTAGAACCACGACATGACGCGGCCGCGGTGATCGACCGAATAAAGATCCGAAAGCATTGCCGGCGCAACCGGGCCATACGCGGCTTCGCCAACGCCCACCAAACAGCGAGTGAAGAAGAGCATCAAGTAACCCGTCGCCAACCCGGTGCCACCCGTGGCAAGGCTCCAGGCGATAACCGCGCAGCCGATCAACAGCCAGCGCGACATGGTGTCGCCCAGGCGGCCAAACAGCGGCGAAAGGCCCATGTATGCAACCATGAACGCCGTGGTCAGTGCCCCCAACTTGGTAGTGGCCCACGGGTCGTCTGGCTGGAAGATCGTGGCATCGAGGCGGATCTTGGGCAACGTGGCGGAAAGAATCTGGCGATCGATATAGTTGAATAGATTAATGCCCAGAAGAAGCGCAAGCGCCCATCCGGCACCGGGAACCGCTTTGCTCGGCCCGACCCTTGCCACAGTTCCGCCCGGCATGTTCATACCCCGGTTTTGCGCTTCAACAGTTGAATGGCGAGTACGCTACGGTAAAATCCGAGGAATGTCGATAAAGATCTCGATGCGGCTGCCGAACAAGGACTCAACAGCCACTTGCGGCAATTGCACACCTTTCCCACCCCGATTCGTCAACGCCAGGAGAAAGTCATGTCCATCGAAGAAGTCAAGAAGCGGTTCGTCAACGAGATTAAACTTCGGGCATACGACGACAAGTATATCGACAAAAACGAAGAGCGAGAGATTCTACAAATCGCCATTCAGCTTGGCGTTAGCATCGATAGCGCACGAGCCGCGTTAGTTCAGGTTTGCGATGAGCACGGCTACGCGATGGAAAGCTCGCTCATCAAGCAGATCAAGGACCAAGTCGATGCCGCCATGGGCGACGATGGAAAGATCGATCAGAAAGAATTCGATATGATCTTGGCGACGGTTCGCAAAACAGCATCGGGCAAGAAAAACGATCGCGAAATCAAGAAGATGATTATTCAGGTGATGGAAGAAACCGGCAACAACAAGGTGAAAACCGGTTGGTTCAGCGACTGGTATTCTGCCATGAAGAAGGATTTGGGCATGTCCTGAATCGCGGAATTGCGGTGCATGTTGCGATCGGCGATGTGTGCGATTGGGCCAATAGCGGCTACTGAACTGCGTAACTCCGTTCGCGTTGCGGGTTGGCCATCACTCGCCTCCGAAACGGAGTTCTGTGTCCTTTTCCGTTGCTTTGCCTTTCCGCTGCCATGCCGGTTTCCTAATCTGACTCTTTCCGAAAGTTCGGAACACTCTTTATCAACTTGGCGAGCGTAGAGGCGAAAATGATCCGGAAGAACCTGGGCAAGAACCGGAAGAGCCGGTGCCGATTCTGCAGCAAAGAAGGCTGCCCACGGCCCGCGTTTGTGGATTACAAAGATGTGGGCAACCTGAAGAAGTTGATCACCAGCCAGGGGAAGATGTTCAGCCGCAAGCGAAGCGGGCTGTGTGCCACGTTCCAGCGTGCGGCGGGCGATGCCGTGAAGCGCGCACGCTTCATCGGTCTGCTCCCATACGTCGGCGAGTAAGTCCGAAGCAAACGAGCGAACCCAGAACGCATTCGCATAACAGCCGGGCTTGCTCCGGCTGTTAGTGTTTCTCTTTCGTTCTCTTTGATAGCGCTGTTACTTCTTCCTGCTAAAGAAGCTGCTTAAGAGCGACTTCCGCTTGCCGCCGGCTTCCGCCTCGCGGAAGAGCACACTTTCGCGTTTAAACTGCCGCACGGCCGCCCACAACGCCAGCACCACACACACCGATAGCGACAACACCACGGCAGGCACATGAGGCCAGGGGAATGGGTCGGTTCGCACCGCCATCAATCGCTGTTGCAACAGCAGCGCGTTTGCGACCGGCACCCAACTGGTAAAGGAATCCAGTTCCAACCCGGGACTCATGCTCCAGTAACTCAGTGGCAGGGCGATAAAGAACATCGGCACCATGTAGTAGTTCCCCTCCTTGGTGCTGCGGGCGAACACGCCAAGCGCGAGTGTGCAAGCGGCGAGCAACATGGCCAGCGGTAGGGCGGCGATCATGCACGCGGCCAGGCCGGGAAGCCAGATCAAGGAGTGCGGGAACAACACCTGCACCGCGGCCACTGCAACGAGCATCAGCAACACGTTCCACGCCGCCGTGCCGAACCCCATGGCCACCACCGCGAGGAATTTCCCAAAGACAATCTCGATGCGCTCGGCGGGGCTGATAAGGAGCGTTTCCATCGTGCCGCGTTCTTTTTCGCCGGCGGTCATGTCGATGGCGGGGTAAATGCTTCCCGTGAGCATCCACATCACGAGCAAGAAGGGAATCACTTTCACTAGCACATCGCGGAGTTCGTCGAAGAGCTTCTTATCGGGCGGTTTATCCGTTTGCGGATCGCGAATGGTAAGGGGAACATCGAAGTCGGATGGCAAACCCGAGCGGGCGAAGCGGGCCGCTTTCACATCCGCAGACCAGGACCGCAAGGCTCCCGTTAACCGCCGAATGGCGAGCTTGGAGTTCTCTTCGCCATCGCGACCTTCTATACGAATTTCGGGCCGCGACCCCTTATCCAGTTTCTCCGCGAAATCGGCATCGATGGTCAGCAGTGCATCGAGTTCGCGCTGATCGAGTGCGCTTTTGTTGGCCTCCTTGAGTAGTTGAACCACCAAGGTTCCATTCGCGAGATCGGCGGCAACGTAACGATCGGGGAATTTGTCATTCACCAGCAGCGGGGGGAAGTTCCGCGCGTGTTGTTGCGCGAACGCGGCCGCGGTGCCTGCGACTGCGGAAGGTGCCACGGGCGCGTCATTCGCTTGCGCTTGCGGCAAGTATTCCGCCCCAACGATACCCACCACGAATTTCTTTTCCTTCATCGCCGCGATGAACAGAAGGCCAACGCCGACAAACAGCGGATACATCAGAATGGGCAGACCGAGAATCAGGAATAGCGTCCGTCGATCGCGGAGTTGGTCGCGGATTTCTCGACCGGCAATGAGGCGGACGACCGACCAGCGCGGCATGCGGGCACCGAGGGTATTCAGGAAGCAATCGTACCACGTGAGTGTACGGCGAAGCGGCCTCCGGAGCCAATCGTCAGTGTACTCGTGATAAACACGTTCGCGTTTCCGCGCTTCACGCACTCATGAAGATGAGGCGTACCGCTTGCGGATCGTTGGTATCAGATAGTCACGGAAGCAACTCGCGAAGTCGTAGCGCGGGGCGTGGCCCCAATCACGCCGGGCGGCGGAATCGTCCACATCGGCTGGCCACGTGTCCACAATCCCTTGTCGCTTGGCATCCACCTGCGTTCCGAGCTTTGCGGATGGGAAAGCGGCCATCACCTCAGCAGCGACTTCTGCCGCGGTTGGGGCGAAGGCTCCCACGTTGTACACGGTTCGCGTTAACGCATTCATGGGTGCCGCCATCAACCGGAGGATCGCATCGACCGCGTCCGGCATCGCCATGAACGGAATGCGAGTGTCGGGCCGCACGAAGCAGTCGTAAGGTTTGCCTGCGGCGGCGGCGTGCGTCATCTCGGGTGCATAATCGCTTGTCCCGCCACTTGGGATTGTCTCGGCCGAGATCAATCCCGGAAACCGCACACAGCGGAAATCCACTTTGCCGCTTAGCGTCTCGGCTGCGAGTTGCTTGTAATGCCGCGCATAGTATCGCCCGAGGTGTTCACAATAGAGCTTATTGGCTCCATACATGGTGGTGGGAAAGTGGAAGTCGTCTTCCTTCACTCGCCCTGCGGCGGTTTTTGTTGCGAGATCGGGCAACCCATAGGCCGCAATGCTCGACGGATAAAAGAACACCACGGGCCGCCCGTGGCTTTCGCCTTCTTTCTGCGCGAACTCCAACAGATTCAACGTTCCTTCGACATTCACCTTGTGAGCCAGCGCCGGGCTGAATTCGCTGCGTGTGCTTAGTAACGCCGCCAGGTGAAAGACGCGATCCACTTCGTATTCGGCCAGCACGCGCTCCAGCAACTGGTTATCGAGAATCGACCCCACAAACTGTTGCCGCACCTTCGTCGCCACCTCTGGCGGAAGCGGGTTCAGATCGAGTGTCACAACCGGGCGAGAGGGGTCGGCCGTGGTGAGTCGGGTAATCAGTTCGTGGCCAATTTCACCCGAAGCGCCAGTGATGAGTACGGACGGATTACGAGACACGGTTCACACTCCGAAACAATCGAAACAACAATCGCGGAATCGCCTGTGGCTCATGTTCGCATCACGCGAGCCACATTCACTTCTTGATGCCAAGTTGCTGAACTTCTTTCCAGATGTCGCCATACGCTTCTTTATCGAAGGGCGGGCAACCGGTGGGGTATTGCCCCATGGGGTGATCCTTGGCTCGCATGAGTGCGGTGCAGTAGCTGAAGGTGCGACACACACGCTTGCGATCGAGCTTGCCGTGTTCGAGTAGTTGTCGCACCCAGTCGGGTTGCGAGAGTGTGGCACGGCCCACGCCAACGATGTTCACGCGGCCATCACGCACATTCGCCGCCGCGGCTTGTGGCAGGAACTCTTGCAAGTAGCTATAGCCGGTTCCGATCACCGCCAGATCCGGGTTGGCCCGCTGAAGGGTTTCGGTTGCTTGAAAGTGCCGGTTCACGCCGATAAGCGGGTGCTCGGGCGACTCATACCCATCGGGCGGCGGGTATTCGAACGGCCTGCCGAAGTGCGGCTGCGCGTAAGGATTTCCCAGCGTCACATTCACCAAACTCACCCCGAGTGTGCGCATCTCGGCGACCCACCGAAGCGGTTCCGTTAAGTCTGGGGTAAGCGGATCGGTATCGGATAAACCCCAGCCGTTCGCCACGGGCAGAGAATGCGCCACCGGTTCGCCCGTGGGAGTGAACGCAATGCCATCGAAGGCGTTCATGCGTGTCGCGAGGATGATGTGCGAGGGAACGGCCGCCTTCACAGCCTGGAAGATCTCGCGGGCCAGGCGCGTGCGATTCTCGAAGCTGCCGCCATATGGCCCCGGCCGATTGCGGGCACCCAACAGTTCGTTCAACAAATAGCGATGACACTGCTTGATATCCAGAAAGTCGAACCCCGCATCAACGGCTAACTTCGCGGTGGTAACGTAATCGTCTACCAGTGCCTTCAATTCGTCATCGGTCATCAGCGGGGTGTCGGCAGTAACGCGATAACGGCCCACCAAGAGTGGATCATGCGTGCCGATCAACGGGCGGCGATAGCTGTAGCGACCGGAATGCGTGAGTTGCAGGCCGAAGAGCAGATCGGAATCGTCGCCGTTGGCGTTGCGATGGGCGGTGCGGCAATCGTTGACGATGCGAGCGAAATCGGCTTGCGTCGATTGGTTCAGCAGAATTTGGCGGGGGGTGGCGCGGGCGTCGTCCGTCACCGCACACGCTTCACCCCAGATGAGCTTCGCCCCACCGGCCCCAAAACGAACATAGCGGCGAAAGGTTAATTCGCCCGGTCGCCCGTCCAGTTCCCCGTCGCACCCTTCCATCGGGTGGATGCACCAGCGATTGCCGACCTGCCGTTTGTCGATGGCCAGTGGCTGAAACAGTGGCGAAAGATCGTCCGCATAGCGGAGATCGATTCCAAGGCGGGCATTCTCCGCTTCGAGATCTGCGACCGATTTGTACTTGAAAAAGTTAGCCATTGGGCACCGGTGTCGGAAAGCGGGAGAGAACAATCGAAAGTTTAATCACGCACACAGCGTCAGGCGTCAGGCGAGTCCTCGGGCGGTTTGGATACGAGCTTTCGGTTCACGGGTTCGCGAAAGAACGCGACGAACACGACGAACGCAATGGCATAACCCACCAGTGGCACAAACCACACGGCGGGCCAGTCGGTCACAGCACCATCGCGGTGCGCGGCCACCACCTGACCGGCCACATAATTGCCCGCGAGAATGGCTGGCCCATGCGACAAAAACGTGACAAGCGCCTGGGCACCGGCTCGCAGATGCGCCGGAGCTTGGCGATCCACGAAGTGCGCACCGATCAGGCTATAGAACGCATAACTCAGACCATGCATGGGCAACGCCACGGCGACAATCCACGGCACGCCACCGGCATACAGAACCGCATTTCGCAGCAACCAACCCGCAACTCCCAGAACCATCACGCGCTTCATTCCCAGTCGGTGCAGTAAGAACGGAGTCATCGCCATACACGCCATTTCGCACCACTGAGCCAGGGTCATGATCACCTCCGGACTCCAGACGCCAAACCGGCCGAGATCGACACGCACACCCAGATCATCCAGAAACCGCGAAGCAAAGAGCGTGTAGAACTGGTTCATCATGCTCGCAATGAATGCCACGGCCGCGAACACGATAAACGAGCGACTGGCGAAGAGTTTGATTGCCGGCAAGCCCAGGACTTCGCGAATGGGGCGACCGTAACCTTTGGGCGGCGTATGCGGTAGCCACAAGGCGAACACCGCCATGACTGCGGACGCGGCAGCGGCGAGATAAAGCGGATCGGGCGATATTGGTTGAAGTGCCCAACCGACCGCAAACCCCGCGACAATCCAACCGAACGTGCCAACGAGCCGAACATACCAGAAGATGCTGGCGCGATCATCCAGATTGCGGAAGCTAATCACGTTCGTGAGCGTGAGCGTGATCTGGCACCCAATCGCGTAGCCAAAGAGGAGCACAAAGAGAGGGCCAACGGCTTTCGCCGGATCGGCCTGGCTTCCGTCGTGCGTGTTGCACCACCACGCCGCCGCCCACATCAGTAAGGCCATGATGGCGTGCGTCGCGGCGATAACACGCTCAACCGCAAACCAGCGATCGGCGAGCAACCCCACAACCATCGGCGCAACCATCGCGCCGAAGGCAAATGTGGTGTAGATCAGACCGACTTGCGGCGGAGTGAACCCAAGCCCACCATCGCCCGGCAGAGCCTGCAAATATCGGGTGAGCGGGACAACCCAAGCCCCGAGGCCGAAGTATTGCAAGAACATCATCGCCGCCAGCAACACCGGCACCGACCGCAGCATCCGTTCTCCCGGCTCGATTGCAATGGTTTCCTCAACGCTGTTGTATAAATCCTGGCCAGTTCGCCGCGAGTTCGCATTGCGGTTATCATGTTGCCTTGTTCCCGGAAGCAACCGAATGGAGATGAAGCGTGGCGTGCCTCCTTTTCATACCGATGATGATCGGAGGGGCTTTCGTCATACTGTTCGTTGCCGCAATCGTGCTTCGCCTTGCGGTCATCATTGCGAACAAAGTGATTGGCCCGGTGCGAAAGACAGAACCGATTGGCTGGGACTGGGACGCAGATGAAGATAAAGAAGACGAGTTCCCCATGGATGCCGAACCCGCCATTCCCAAACCCAGCGTCTGGAGCGGAATGCGGATTGTGTTTCTGGTGTTACTCATTCAGATTTTGCTGCGATTCGTGCTCGATTCGGCTTTCCGAGGGCCAGATCAATGGGGGGGCATCCTACTACTCGCAGTTATGACGTTCGCGGCTCTCACGGTTTTCACCGCCTGGTTGCTCCCCACAACAATGAAACGTGCCGCGCTGGTTTCGTTGTTCGCGATTCTCCTGTGCATCGTGGTGGGAATGTTCTTTGGCGGCACCGGCATAGTATTTGGTCTGTAGGCTGAGTGTATCGCGGTGTTGAACAAAGATTCATTTCGCGTCGACTGCATAAAATGCGTTTTGCTCTAACTGCGAGTTGTCGTGAACGGGGATGTCTGGTCTTCGGAGTGAACACCATGCGGGTTGATCTATTCGGGCTAACGATGGAAACACCAGGGGTCACGTTCTTCTTGTGGTCTCCGTGGCGATGCTCAGCTTTGGAGCACAAAATGTTCGATTCGCTGCGACAAGTGCCGGGAATGACACTGGAAGAAGCGGCGGACGAACTCCGCATCGATATTGCCGAACCCAAAGGTTGGAAGACCGCGGTGCAAAACCTGTCGCGCGTGCTTAAAGGGTGGCAAGAAGAAGCCAGCGATGGCGGAAAAGAAGAACGCCGCGGCTGGCGATGGCTGTTGGAAGCCGATGTGGACGCCGCCGGCTACGACAGCCAAGGCGAACGCGCCAGCTTCTGGGCTTTTGTGCGATTGAACCTCGATCGCGGTGGCCCCGGTGAAGCCGAGAAGGGCGAAGAACTCGATCTGAATGGCTTCGGCGTGGAAATCTGGGGCGCTCGCGAGTGATTGTTGCGAGTGATTGTTGCGAGTGAACCCGTTCGCACCCATGCCACACAATGCTACACTGGTACTTGGCGTGTCAAGAATGATGCCGCGCTTACATTCTTCAAGGGATAACCCGATGGCTGCATCCCGCCTCGCCCCCGGACTGCTTCTCGCCCTCATCCCGTGCGGGTTGCTCGCGCTGGGTATCGCCTTCGTCGCAACGGCAGCTCCTCAACCCGGCGGGCCGGCTCCTTCCGCGAACGCTGCCGCCGATCCGTTCGCAAGCTGGCCCAAAGATACCAAACCCGAGGCGGTTCTGGTTATCACAGGGCAAACCTATGGCTATCTGCAGCCATGCGGTTGCAGCCGACCGCAGATCGGCGGGTTAGAACGGCGGGCGAACTTCATGAAGGCGATCAAAGCTCGTGGTTGGCCGGTCGCCGGTCTCGATCTTGGCGATATTCTCCCGGTTGTGGGCATCGTTCCGGAGCAAGTGGTGCTGAAATACGCCACCACGCTTCCCGCCCTGCGCGATATGGGTTACCTCGCGGTGGGCGCGGGCAAGGCAGAGTTCACCAACGGGCTGTTCCAGATTCTCAATCAGTACGCCGGGAAGAAAGAACAGCCGCCGTATCTGCTCGCGGGTAACGTGGCGGCCTCGTTCGGCGGGAAGATCACTCGTCGCGAAGACGCCTTTCCCGGACCGGGAACTCGATCCATGGTCGGGCTTGTTGAAGTAGCGGAAGTGGGCGGCACCCCGGTGGGTGTGGCGAGTGTAGTAGGCCCTTCCGTTCAGAAAGCCGTTGCAGCACTCGGGGCCAAAGCCTTGGTCGCATTCACACCTGAGAAAGATGCGCTCACTGAGGCGGTGAAACTCCTCGCCGATCATGCCAAGAAGCCGCAAGTGAACGTGCTGCTGTATCAGGGCACGGTTGAAGAAGCGAAAGCGATCGCCAAGGATTTCCCGCAGTTCCGCGTGGTTACCGCGTTATCCGCCGATTCCGAACCACCCGAAACGGCCGAAACCATCACGCACGCCGATGGCCGCCAAACGCTCATTCTGCAAGTGGGGCACAAGGGGCGATATGTGGGCGTGGTTGGCGTGTTTCGCGGGGCCGAAGGAAAGCTCGACCTGCGTTACACACTTGTTTCGCTCGGTGAAGAATACATCACGCCTGGAACGGAAGCCGAAGCACGCCAGGCGAACCCCGCGTTGCCACTACTCGAAGAATTCGCGGCACAGGTCAAAAGCCGCAATCTGTTAGGGAAGTTTCCCGAGTATCCGGCACCGGGGCAGGCACAGACACCGAAAGTGAATCTCACGTATATCGGCTCCGAGGCGTGCAAGAAATGCCATGAGGCGGAGTACACCAAGTGGCAACAGACGCCACACTCGCATGCGTTCGACACACTCGAAAAGACCGCCAAGCGGCCCTCGTTGCGGCAATTCGATGGCGAGTGCGTTATCTGTCATACTGTGGGTTTGGGTTACAAATCCGGTTTCCGCAGCGATCTAACCACACCGCACTTGAAGCATGTGGGCTGCGAGAGTTGCCACGGACCGGGTAGCGGGCACTCTGCCGACCCGAAAGAACCGACGCTGCTCGCGTTGCAATCTCCGTGGCGCAAAGAAGCGGGAGATCGCCTGCCCGATATCGCAACCATCGAAAAACTCGCGGCCATTACACCAGCCCAACGCGACGCGGTTCCACTCACCGCCGGGCAGAAGCGAGCGCTAACAGGTGTAAGCAACATGTGTGCGGGGTGCCACGATACGGAGAACGATCCGCGCTTCGATCTGGTGAAATACTGGCCGAAGGTCGCACACCCCACACCCGCGCCAAAGAAGTAGCGTTCTTGGCGAATGCGAGAGTCGCTGTGGGTAAAGCGATGTCGCGTGAATTGCTGCTAACTGCGTGCGTCCGACCGATGTGGAAATCAAGCCGCACGTTCAACGTGAATAGTTACTTTCACTAACCTACCGATCCTGCGGCGGCGTCTGCCGTTGGCGTGTGAGTCAATTCCTCGTCCAACCCGATGCCGCAGAACGGGCAGAAACGCACCCGCCGGTCTACCGACCAACTCCCCGGAATGACTAACGGCCCGAGGTTGCCGCGACAACGTCCGCACCGAAAGGCCACGAACTGGGCATACATCGCAGCAACGAACGCGAGGGCGAAGCCCGGGAGGACGAGCGCGAGGATCGGTGGCCCGCTATGAACAACCCCAATCACCATCCCCGCGATGAAGAGAGTTGCGCCAGCGAGGCCCAGCGGCCTGACACGACGGGGCCCCCGGTTGAGTTGCTCTCGTACCGTCACAACGCCTCTGCCTTCTGCGGCCGAATAAGTTATTAGATAGATAACCGATTCTTCCTAACTGTAACACAGTTAGGACGTTTAGCCGCGCAATCCCAGACTATCAGCCCCGCTGCGACTCTGCAAACAGTAGATAATCAGGAAATCACCGCCCACGTGACGTACCTGCGGCCGCAAGAGTCATGCAAGCCGTGGTGCGATATTGTGAAAGATGATCGAGCTTCAAAGAGCGTCAGTACGGGCTGAATGCCCGTGCTGAAATGTTGGTTGTCATTCAACTTGGGCGGCTATGAGAGTGGCTCGGCTTGAATTTAAGCGGGAATTGGCGCGCGTCTTCGGCGTGTGTAGCCTGCAACCCCGGCCAACCCGATTGTGAACAACACGAGCGACGACGGCTCGGGAATCGCCTCGGCTGCGAACGTGATGCGGTACACCGCCGTGTCTCCGGTGATCGGGTCGCTGCTAAACACATACCCGGCGGCCGTTGTCAGCCCGTTGTAGTTGCTCAGCTCGGAGAAGTCGAATCGGACCACCCCATTCTGATCCACCCGGTTGTCGTTGATGCTGCCGATCAGGAAGGCGGCGTTCGCCGGGATCGGCAACTCGGAGCCGTTGTCCCAGATGCTCCGCCCGAACTGATCGATTTGGGTCACCAACAAGTTACCGTTCGCATCGAACAGGCGGATCGGATTGTCGTTGCCGAGGAACAGATCGTTGCTCGGGATGACCATGGTGCCGAAGGTGAAGAACGGGTTCACGGACGGGTCCACGAGGAACGTGCCGGACGCCTTCTGGCCCGGCAGCAGCGCCCCGCCGACCGACCCAAGCACGGCGTTCGGCTCGGCCGCCTGGAATGCCGGGAACCAAGTCGAACCGCTTCCCCCCTCTGCGATGGTGGTGATCGGGGCGAGGGCGGACTGTGACGAGCCGTTGTTGAACGCGTCGAATGTGCCGTTGTGGAACCCAAGCCGAAGCGGGGCGAACGACGTGCTGTTCGCTGGTGACAGATTTTCGATCGTCACAGTCACTTGAACCGGTGCGGCTGAGACTGTACTCGTCGCAGCCAGAACGATTAACACCGAACTCATCAGAACTCGAGTGGACATAGCAACTCCTTCGCTTACGGTAACGAATATTGCGGTCAGGGTCGTACTATCGGGTGTTAGTCGTGAGTCGGCCGGAAAACTTACACGGAAAATGTGAATAAACTTGGTCGTTTGGTCGACCCAGCGGCGAACGACCAAGTTTGGCAGCGGCGGGGAACATTCCAAGCTAGCGAAGTAATGATGTGAACAGTCGAAAACAACTCAGCTCGCCGGGTCAGGTGCAGTGCCTGGATGCATCTCATGGCCGTGTTTGTTGATTGAACTCGGTTAGCCATCAAAGCGGTTCGGCCTGTCTCTTTGTTCATCCGCGAGCATTGACACTTGCGGGAGCAGTTCGGCGACTGACTTACACGCCTCATCGACGCCCATCGGTTGGTGGCATGCCAGCATCTCGCCGTCAAACGGCAGCCGGACCTGCACCCAGTACATCGGGTACGGGTCATCGAGCCACACCCCGATGCATGGGGACCGCTTCCACTCTTGTACCTGAGCGGCTGGGAAGATGCCAAAGCTCTGGCGATCCCAGGGAATCAACACAAACCCGCTCAGGAGATCGCCGGACAGCAGACGCTCGGCCAACTGTCGCATGGGCACTGCGTCTTCCGGGTGGAATACGGCTTCGCGGTCATAGTAAGCAACTGCCCCATCCACCTTGCACCTTCTCTTGCCGAACTAGTAATGAGACAGAATCCGGAATCATCCTAACCGCAACTCTGTTAGCACAAGCATTCAGCTCGCCCCGGAATCTTCTCTTTCATTCCACTCGGTTGGCCATGAGAGCAGGCTTGGCCTGCCGTCCGCGTCCTAGGTGTGTGCCGACAGCCAAACTACACCACTTCAAACAAGGTTACGAGGCTCCAGGCTCACTTGAAGCTCCTGCGGCAATATGTCTTTACTCCGCTGGCGACAGGAATACCGAGCCAGGATCATCGAGGTAGCAGGCCAGTGGAGTTCCGCAAACTCCGCCGCTGTTACTGTGGGAACAGCAGAGACGGCGAAGACGGCGAGAAGGAGGGCAACGAAAGCAATAGGCGGGTATCGGTTCATCGCGTCACCACTTGTCGGGCGTGTAGGTCGATGTTGTTGTCTGGCCCCAAGTGGTGGAATGCAAGTGCGAGGAATGATTTGCAGGCTCCTTGTCTTTCGGTCTATCTTGCAGGCTGCTGCCGACACTCGACCAGAAAATTCTTTGAGGTATTCGTCATGCTGCGTCATCCGCTACTTCTCTGCTTCACCCTCTCATTGCTGGGATGCGCCGAATTCAAACAACCCGCCGAGACAGTACCAAACCCGAATGCGCTCGACGCGAAACCCGCAGCGAAGCAACCGGCCGAACCGCTCAAAGCCGGGCAACTCCTGGCTGGAGTTGCCAAGGTCGAGATCACAAACAAGAAGGCGATCGCGGTCAACGACCCACTGTATGCGAAGGCTCTGGTCCTCAAGAACGATGTTGCGATGGCGGTAATCGTCACGGTGGATGCCGTCGCAATCGGCGAGATCGGCCCCATCCCCAACGACTACCTGGGCAAGGTGCGGGCGAAGATTCAGAAGGAACTGAAGATCGCACCCGAAAGCGTGATAATCAACGCCAGCCATTGCCACGGCATCGTGTGTGCCGATGTGGACGAGAAGACGTTCGAGGCCGTGCGCGAGGCGACGCGGAACATGGTGCCGGTGAAAGTCGGTGTTGGCGTCGGCCACGAGAATCGCGTTTCCGAGAACCGCAGGCTCAAACTGAAGAGCGGCAAGGAAGCTGATGTTCGCCACGCCTACTCGATGCCACCCGATGAGGAAGTCGCGGAACTCGGGCCTATCGACCCGCAGATCGGAATCCTGCGTCTCGACAAAAATGACGGGCAGACGCTGGCGGTGGTGTACAACTTCGCGTGCCACCCGATCATGGGCACACCCGGCGGCGAGAACACGGCCGACCTCGTTGGGTTCGCGTCCAAGGTCATCGAGAACAACCTGAGCGATGGCACGGTCGCCTTGTTCATTCAAGGCTGCGGTGGGGACATCAACCCGGTGCTCTACAAGGACGTCAATCAGCCACGCAATGCCGAACCGCTGGGCAACATGCTTGGGCTGAGCGTGTTGCAGACGGTGCGGAAGATCGAGTGCGGCGACGGATCGCTGAAGATTCTGAACGAGAAGATCAAGCTTCCCCGTGCCGATCACACCGAACGAATCGACTCGATGCTTGGCGAACAATCGCGACTTCTGAAATCACTCCGGGGAACGAGTCTGAACCTGAAGACCTTCCTCGAACTGACGAGCAGGTACAACTTGTCGAAAGATTTCCCGTCGTACTACTCGCACCGCTATCTCTCGGAGAAGGCGCAGGGCCGCGACGATCTCGCCAAACTCGACGAAGCAAACCGGAGGAACCTGAAGGCGTATGTGGACAACGTCCTGGCCATGGAGAAGCTCACCCGTTTGCAGACGAACCTCACCCTTCTCCAGAAGCATCATGCCACGTATCTCGCCGCCGGTCGCAAACCGCTGGAAGTGGAGATCGCGGCTCTGCGAGTCGGTGAGTTCGTCCTCGTGACATTCCCGGGCGAATTGACCGTCGAGATCGGGCTGAGCGTGAAGAAGACTTCACCACACAAGACGACGTTCGTGGCCGGCTACACGAATGGGTACATCTATTACACGCCCACGGCGAAGCAGCTTCTGAACGTCGGTGGCGCTCAGGAAGACAGCGATTGCCTGGTGGCCCCAGAGTGGGAACAACTCTTCTACGACAAGGTCGCGGAGATGCTGAAGAGGCTGTGAAGTGTCGAACGCAACCTGAGTAGGAGTTTCGAGCGATAACGAGTATCCACGATCCAGGTTCTCCCGACAACTCACCGCACCGTTCGACTACAACATCCGGAACCCGCTCCCGAAGAGGTTTGCCGTGGCAAAAGCGAAACCGAAACCCACGAACCCGCTCGACGAATGGCTCCCGCTGTTGCGAGGCATCCGGGCCGAAATCCACCAGAACGTTGCCGTTCTTGAGGTGCCAGACGCCTCGCGGATGATCGAATTCGCAGCCGATCCGAAGATCCGTCGTTATCTGCTCGGCCGGCTCTCCGACACCGTCGCGCTGGTGGATCCCGGTCAGGAGGATGCGCTCGCCAAGACACTCCTCACGCTCGGTCACACTCCCAAAGTCGCGAACGGGGTAGCTACATGACAACTCCCGCTGTCCCTCGACTCCCACCGGTACTGGCTCAGGAACCCGAGTGGGATTTGCAACTCGAAGACGCACGCACAGATGTCCTCAAGGCCGCCGCCCGGTTCTGGTTCCCCCCAAAGCCACCGACCGTCCGAGCAGCCTGCCAGGCGGCACTCATTCGTCTGTTCTCGAACCCGGCTGAAATGGCCCCGCGACTCACGGCGTTGCCCGCAACGGAGCGAGCTATCCTCGCAGTGTTCAAGCGGTATGACGGGGCGCTTTCCGGCACACTCCTTCGCACCGAGTTGCTTGCCCGAAGCGTGATCGCATTGCCCACGACAGGCGATGGCTACATGCCCTACTCCTCGTCTCGGAATGCCCATTACGCCGGACTGGAGAACAAGTTCCTGGTTGCTCCTCGCGATGGCGACCCTCGTTCCCACTATTCGTACTTCTCGGGGAATGAGTATCCGGACATGGTCGCGAATCCCGCGGCTCTCGCCTCGATCACCGCAGCCGAGCCGGCACCGTGGCAACCGGTCAGTTCAGCACCAACGCCGACCGCTGTGACCAGCACTTCGTTCAGCGAGATCGTGTTGAATCTGTGGGCAGTGGCCCAGGAATTATCCCGGAACAATTGGTGGAAGCCGACCCGCGCCAGGAACATGCCCAAGTCGCTGATTAACAAACTGCGAAAAGTAGTTCCAGAAGTCTCGTCAGGTCCGCCATCGGTTCCCGACTTACCAGGGCTGTACTGCCAATTACTCGACGGTCTCGGGGTTCTTATCAGCACGGAGGAAGAAGTTCGCATCAATCTGGATCTCCTTGAAAAGATGCTCGACACGAACACGGAAGCACTCGCATTGGTACTGGCGAGGGCGTGGATTTATGTGAAACTCTGGCAGGATGGGACTGGCACCCTGGACGACCGCGACGCCAAATATCGGTTGAACTCACTGCATACGATGCGCGAGCTGCTCGCATGGGGGCTTGGAGTGCTCGCCCGTGTTGGTGATGGCTGGTTTGATCTGGAGTCGTTCCTGCGTGAACTGTGGAACATCCATCAGAAAGGCACCCCTTACTTTTATGGGTGTGAATACGTCTGGACACCCACTTTCGCCCCTACACAATTGAAAGCCGACGTTACCGGACCGGACAGGTTCCTGACTCTCTGGATCAACGGCACGGGCGTCTGGTGCGCGAACGCGATTCTCGGAACACTCGTTCATCTTGGCTTGGTTGAACGCGGACCCGTTACCGGTCGTGGACCCCTGGCATTTCGGCTGACGGCATTGGGTCGGATCGTATTTGGTAGTCCCGACGTGCCCGGCCTGTTGCCATCAACCGCCGAGTCGCGATTCTTCACGATTCAGCCAAACTTTGAAGTGATCGCCTACATCGACGATGTGCCAACTCGTGTCGTCTGGCCACTGGCCCGCCTCGCCCGCCGGACATCGGGTAGCGGTAACCCGGTGCAGACATTTGTCATCGATCGCGAATCGATGTATCACGCGATGGAGGGTGGATTCACGCTGAATCAGATTCGCGAATACCTGACTTCCCACGCCCGGAATACACCATCGCCGAATGTGATCCGAACTCTTGAAGAGTGGGGCGGGAAGCGCGAGTCGCTCGTCCTTCGTCGAGGGGTTTCGCTGCTGGTTGGGATCGATTCACCGCCAAAAGTGGCGCGAGCCGTGGGCGACGGGTTTCATCTTCTCGATGCCACGGTTGCAGTTCCAAAGGGTCTGCCGTTGTTAACGTATCCGGACCGCGCTCGACCGTGTGGCGAGGCGAGTGAGGACGGCGTGATTCGCCTCGATCCCGATGCAGACCTCATTGCGGTCGCCCGATTGCAGCAACTCATCGGTGCGGCTGATGTCGGAGAACTCAGAATCACAGAGGCTTCGGTGGCAGGGGCGAAGCGACGCGGGCTATCGGCCGAGCAACTCCTGGATCGATTGCGTCACCACCATCGAGGACCGGTGCCGTTGATCCTGGAAGTGGCAATCCGAAACTGGTCCGTTGGCGGGCAGGTGGTACTCGGCAACCTGCTGATGTTGCGAGTGCCCGATTCTGCCATCGCATCAGCCATTCTCGGGTCGGAGCGATTCAAGCCATTCATCATCCGCCACATTCCGCTGCAGTGGTTTGTGGTGGACGGCAAACACCGCAAGGAACTGGAACGACTGCTGACCAGCATCGGCTACACCTGGACCGCCGAGGCATGACCCAGAACAGGGCCGCATGATCGTGTGGCCCACCTTTGAGGGACCAAAATGGACCGCCGTGATTTCGTGGCCGCGAGTACGGGACTTGCTCTCATCGGGGGTGTAACGGCCGCACCTGTTGCCGAGGAAGCGGTCAAGCTCACGCCCGCAATGGAGCAAGCCCGCGCGGCCGGATTGAAGGCACTCAAGCCGGCCGCGAAGGAACTGGAACACGGTTTGAAACTGCATACCGAGTCAGTCGTGTTCGATGCCTACGGCTTCGCCCCCCGTGCCGGTCTCGACACCGACGCTCTGCGGAAGGCGTTCGACGCCGGAGCGTCGGATACGGAGTTGCAGGATCTGCGGGAAGAGATGGGCATGGTTCGGTGCGCGGCCGACCCGGTCGAGCGCGCCGAGTTCGAGACCGCGTGGCGAGCCGCCGGGGTGACGTGCATCTTCCAGAACGCCGGCGAGGAAGGCCAGGATCCGTTGCGGTTGCTCGCACGACTCGCCCGGTTTACCTATGTCACCGATGCCCTTCGGGGGTTCGTGTCCCGAGCCGCCACCCCAGATGACATCGAAGCCGTCAAGAAGGCCGGGAAACACTGCCTGTACCTGACCGGGAACGGGGTTCCACTCAACCAGCGGTGGGCGACCGTAGAAGACGAGCTGAAGCACGTTCGCGTCTTCTTCCAACTCGGCATCCGGATGATGCACATGACCTACAATCGACGGAACATGCTCGGCGACGGCTGCGGTGAAGAGGCCAACGGCGGGATAAGCGACCTCGGCCGGGCGGCCATCGCGGAGATGAACCGCACCGGTGTGATCGTGGATGTGGCCCACTCCGGATGGCGAACGAGCCTGGAGACAGCGAAGGCATCGACCCGCCCGATGGTCGCCAGCCACACGGCCGCTGTTGCCCTTCACAAGCACATTCGAGGTAAACCCGACGAGGTGGTCAAAGCAATCGCCGACACCGGCGGCTACGTCGGCGTGTGCTGCATTCCGAGCTTCGTGAATGGCGGAATTACCGCGTTCCTCGACCACATTGATTACCTGGTGAGGAAGTTCGGAGCGGATCATGTTGCCATCGGAACCGATGTCGCACACAGCGCCCCGACACGGCTGGGTGGCGGACAACCTTTCACTGTGCGCAAGCAGCGAACGCGGTTCGAGGCACTTTGGCCGAAGGGATCGCTCGACGGAGCCACCGATCCCGGTCGCACTCTCGCATGGACAAACTGGCCGCTGTTCACTGTCGGCCTCGTGCAACGCGGCTACTCGGACGCCGATATCCGAAAGATCATCGGCGGGAACGTGCTCCGGGTAGCCCGCGATGCCCTGAAGGGTGTGCCTGGTCTATCGCCCGCCGCCCGCTGACTTCTCTCGCTTTCTCATACCTAAACTCGATGGGATTGTCGCATCGAGTTTAGCTGGCAACAGCCTACGGTCGTGCCACCCAGAACGTGACAGTTGCATAGAGTGTAAGTATCAACAAACGCTGTACCCGAGCCGGTCGTTCGGCCTCGGGTGTTCTGGTTTTTGGTGGATTCATGCGAAAACTTCTATCTATCAATGCCGTTGCACTCGGCGCGGTCGGCGTGATGCTGTGCGTTGCAGCGATTGGAGTTGGCTGGTGGACGGCTGTGAGAATCGTCGAACGAATCGACCGCGTCGCCGCCCGGGTGGGTCATGGGCTGTCAGAGACGGACGCGAGGTTGGCCCGTGTCGAATCTCGGGTGAGCAGAATTCGCTCCGAAATTAACGACATCCGCGGAGATGCTGAGGCCATCATCGCGGAGAATCCGGAACTCCCGCGTGTCCGAGCCGAGATCGAGCGGCTCTTTGACCGGCTCGTTCCTGCCCTTGACCGAGTAGAAGCAACCGCGGATTCGCTGCGTTCGGTGGCCGCGGCTCTCCGGACAGCAGCCGACATTGTGGATCAACTCAACGATGACCCCGGGGCAACCGTCCGCGTTCGAAACGCAGCCGATGAGATCGACCGTGCGGCAGAAGCATTGAACGCTCCACGAGCGAAGATCGAAGAGGTGAAGTCGGCCAACGCAGTCCAGTTGACTAACAAACTTGTCGCTCTGACCAGGGAGGCGGTCGCCGGTTCCGACTTGCTCGCGGAGGGTCTCGCTGCCGCGAGATTGGAAATCGCCGTCGCCCAGGGGCGCACTACAGAATATCGAGATTTGCTGATCTTCCGGGTGTATGCTACCGCGGCCGTGCACACACTCTTCTGGTTGTGGGGTGGGTTGGGGCAGTTGTGCCTGATCGCCTGGGGCCGCCGGCGAATCTCGACCCAGGTTCCCGCGATCGCCTGATCAGGGTAGTGAAACCTGACAACCCCTGATTATGTGTGTGCCGAATACCCAATACGACAACCCAAACGGGTGCATATTTCAGGGGTTTCTGCCACGCGACATCTCGCCGCGATTGATGAGCTACTCGCACCCTGGGCCGTTCGCGGACACCCTGGAAGAGCGCATCGTCGAGAAGGCCCGACAACTCGGCCTTCGTACTCGGACGCGATCAAAGTGGGACTGCATATTTGCTTCAGAAGTTCAACTCAAATGCCCCAATCGCGATCACTCCGGTCGATCACCCGTGCACATCGATCGAACACATCGAACCGGAGTCGGATTCCGAGTGCGTGCGAGAAAGCCATCAAAGAAGGTTAGGTTTTCGCACGCGCGCTCTGGTACTCTTGCGACCTGATTCTCTCTCATCATGGATTGCCAGGAGTACGCATGACCATGCCGGCAACGGTCCCAACGAGGGCCTGGGTAGTAACGGCGGCAGGCACGGCTGTTAACCTCTGCCTCGGAATTCTCTACGCATGGAGCGTGTGGAAGGCGGCTCTGGTTCCCAAAGACACGGCTCTGTTTGGCACGCCGATGGGCGGCATCAACAGCGGGTGGACGTACTTAACCGATGCGCAAGGCACCTGGGCATACGCCATTTGCGGGATCACGTTCGCCCTGTTCATGATTCCAGGCGGTCGCATTCAAGATCGGTATGGCCCGCGGGTCGGTGCGATTGCGGGCGGGCTTTGCCTGGCGACGGGTTGCATCCTTGCCGGCTTGATGAAGAGCTACACCGGCTTGGTGTTGGGCTTTGGCATTCTCGGCGGAATCGGCATGGGTCTGGGATATGCGGCCGCTACGCCGGCTGCGGTGAAGTGGTTCCCGGCCAGCCGGCGCGGTTTGGTCGTGGGGTTGGTTGTGGCCGGTTATGGAGCCGCTGCCATTTACATCGCCCCGCTTGCGGAATACCTCATTGCGGAGCATGGGCTAACAGGCAGTTTCGTGTGGTTGGGGCTTCTGTTTGCCGTTGTCGTGGTGATTGCGGGAAGCCTTTTGAAGCCACCACCAGCAGGTTACATTCCGCCAACTTCAGCCGCAGCGGCCACATCGCTTACTCCCGTGGCAACCCAAACAGATTGGCCTGCTTCGCGAATGCTGGGAACGTGGCAGTTCTACGCGCTGGTGTTCCTGTTCATTGGGTCGGCGCAATCGGGCCTGTTAGTGATTGCCAACGCCAAGAGTTTGCTCTCCAACGCGTCGGAACAGGGCGGGTTCTTCGCCCGCAATGCGTGGTTACTCGCCACGTTCGGCGGGTTTGTGAATGCCGCCGGGCGAATTGGCACGGGCCGGTATTCCGATCGCATTGGGCGATTGAATACTTACGCGCTCAACGGCTTGATCTCGGCCGCTTGCCTGCTGGCGGCTCCGTGGGTGATCGCGCAGAAAGACGTGTTGATGCTCTTCATCATCATTGGTGTGATGTTCTGGCAATATGGCGGAACGCTCGCCATTATGCCCGCGATCACAGCCGATTACTTCGGTTCGAAGAACCTCGGCTTAAATTATGGGCTGGTATTTATCGGCTGGGGGATTGCGTTCTTCGTGCCGCAGTTGGCCGGCTACATTCGCGATACCACGGGCAATCTGAACGCCGCGTTCTACTTTTCGGGCGGATTGCTTTTGCTCGCCGTTGCGGTGAGTCGCCTGATTCGCAAACCGGTCTAAAGGGCGATCAAGGCGTGATCATGGCGATTCGGGAGCGGGCACCGGTGCGGCTCCCTCGGGCGGCTTTCGCAACTTGGCGACTTTGTCCAGCACACCATTGACGAATTTGGCAGAGTCTGCGGAGCCGAACCGGCGTGCCAGTTCGATCGCTTCATTAATCACAACTTCAACCGGCTGCGATTGCGGGTCATAGAGTAGTTCGTAGGTCGCTAATCGGAGCACGTTGCGATCGGCCGGCAACATGCGAGATAATCGCCAGTTGGTTGCGGTTTCGGTGAGTTTGGGATCGATCTCGGGCTGGTTCGCGAGGGTTTCGTCGTACAGCGCAAGGCAATACGCAACCATATCCGCGTCGCGAAGTAATCGTTCGCGCACGAATCGCTCGATCGCGGGGCGGGGCACCGGGGTTGGGTTCTGGTCCCGCTGGAAGAGGAGTTGCAAGGCGACTTCGCGGGCACGGGATCGTCGGGCCATGAGGCATTCTCTCGGTTAAGGCGGCTCCCATTATGCTAGTGGTTTTCACTCGCCGCGTTCTTCGAAGATGAGCATTGTGAGGCGCAGGCATGAAGGCATGCGGTGTTCACACGGTGCTTAACAACTAACCCGTTTAGTTTCCTTCCTGAGTGTGAACTGATGTCTCGCTTCCGTGTTGTTGTCGCGGATTTTGTTGCCGATGAGTTGCGCCCCGAGCGTGAGGTGCTAGGCGACATCGCCGATGTAACGGCGATCAACGCCAATAACGAAGCCGAGTTGGCGGGGCACGTTGACGATGCTCACGCCATCATGCTGTATCACAACGTATCGATCACACGTGCCACTTTGGCTCGCCTCAAGCAGTGCAAGTTAGTTGTTCGCTGCGGCGTGGGCTTCGATAACGTGGACGCACAAGCCGCACGCGAACGCGGCATACCCGTAGCGAACGTGCCGGATTATGGCACGGAAGAAGTCGCGGATTCGGCCATCGGCCTGATGCTTTCACTCACGCGCGGAATCAACTTCCTCAACAGTCGTTTGCGTTCAAGCCAGGGGCCATGGAGTTATGCCCAAGTGGCACCGCTTCTGCGGTTGCGTGGTCGCGTGTTCGGTATCATCGGGCTGGGTCGAATTGGCACTGCCACAGCGCTGCGTGCGAAAGCGCTCGGGATGGATGTTGCCTTTTATGATCCGTACAAGTCCGATGGCCACGATAAAGCACTGGGCATTCGCCGGGTCGAGCAACTCGATGATTTGTTACGCCAATCGTTCGTGCTGAGTGTGCACTGCCCGCTCACGCCGGAATCCCGGCATATCGTCGATGCGCGTGCGATCAGCCTGATGCCCGATGGCGCGTTCCTGGTAAACACATCACGTGGGGCCACGGTGGACGCGACTGCCATTCCACAAGCCATTCGCAGCGGGAAACTGGCGGGCGCCGCGATCGACGTGCTACCCTTCGAGCCGCCACCCGAAGACCACCCACTCCTGGTGGCATGGCGCGACCCCGCAGACCCCTGCCACGATCGCGTGATTGTGAACCCGCACTCGGCGTTCTACTCGGAGGAAGGATTAAACGACATGCGGGTGAAAGGGGCACAGGCGTGCCGTCGCGCGTTACTGGGCGAGCCACTCCGCAACATCGTGAACTGAACCACGAGACGCAACTTGCCATGACCACGTTCCGAAGGTTCATCGTCTTCCAGACATTTCTTCTCTGGCAGGGTGGCTTCCTGTTTTACACCGCCATCGTGGTGCCAGCCGGGACACAAGTTCTCGGCTCCGCCGCGGCGCAAGGTGCGATCACCGCTCGCGTCACGGAAGCCTTGAACCTGATTGCAGTCGTGGGATTGCTCGCGTTCGCCTGGGAATTGAACAGCTCACGCGATTCTCACGTTCGCCGCACGCGCATGCGGTGGTGGTGTTGGGGTGTGGCTGTTGTGTGCCAGTGTGTGCTGTTTTTCGCGCATCACTTGCTCACGGCGTTTATGGATGCTGAACGCATGAGCGTAACAATCACTCCGCCGTTTTACCCCGTGCACCGGCTTTATCTGTGGGCGAGCACGCTGCAATGGCTGGCCTGTTTGGTAATGCTCCCTCTTACGCTTGCCGCGTGGAAAGCCGAGGACATAGCTTCCTGAAACAATGAAGGCGATGGTCATGATGACCATCGCCCGTGCGAACGCTTACTTCCTGGCATCGCCTCAGTCGATCTTCTTCACATCTTCGAACTTCTTGGTCATGCGTTCGAGCGTGGTCTTCAATTGCGCTGTATCAGCTGCTTCCACGGCTTTCTTGGCGAACGCACTGGCCCGTTCCTTGTCTCCGTTAGCCAGCAATGCCTCGGCAACGTAGTAAAGCGAAATCGGATCTTTGTCGCCATCCACCTTCAACCCTGACTCGGCTGCGGCAAGCGATAGTGCGAGCAGTTCCTTCTGGTCCGCTGCGGCTGGCGATCGAAGAGCGCTAGAAACCGATCGGAGTGCCGAAGAATCGTCGTTCTTGACCGCCACCGCGATCAGATCCTGAGCGAACTTCTTGGCTTCATCGAACTTCTTGGCTTTGATCATCATCGTGATCTTGGGACCGGTGAAGTACGGGATGTGGGCCAGCGCCGGGTACTTCGCTTCGAATTCTCCAATCGCTTTCAGACCGGCTTCCGCATCGGGAGCGCTCACTGCTTTGAACAATGCGCTCACCTCGGCTTCAACCTTGGTCAGTTCGTCCGCATCCGTGGTCTTCCACGTTCCGGCAACAACCTTCGGCAGCACCACATCGAGGTACATCGGATGCCCGATATACGCGAGGTTCCCATCTTTGCCGACCACGAAACAGCACGGGATTCCATTGCGACCAGCAGCCTTCATCCAGTTGTTGTAGGTGTCGCGATCTTCTGCGAAGGCGAAGGTGTAGCCCAGTTTCGGGCCACGCTTCTTGACGAACGCGGCCACCTTTTCGGCGGAGTTATTCGGGTCTTGTGCGGAGAAGCCAATGATCGTGGCCTTGCCTTTGAACTGAGCCTGAAGTTCGCTCATGTGCGGCATCATGACGATGCACGGCCCACACCAGGTTGTCCAAAACTCGACGACATAAACCTGCCCCTTGGCGAACTCCGTCACCTCATCGCCTTGCAGCCATTTCGTGGCCTTCAACGCCGGAGCCGCGTCGCCAACCTTGAGCGTCGGCTCTGGCATCGGCGGTCGAACGGGCTGTGGTTTCTCTTGCGAGATGGCTGAACCGGCCAACGCGGCCACAAGCACTACTGAACACAACGCACGCATGTTGTTACCTCGATGGAAAAGTATCGAACAGCGATACCTGACTCTCGGGCTAATGTATCGCACAACAGCCTCTCGGGAAGAATATGTCGCATTTCGTGTCAGCGATGTGTTGAATAGCTATGGCCCATCTCTCCTTCAGGAGTTCATGAATGGACAAGTTGCTCTCCCTGCTCATCGCGCTTGGTGCGCTCTGTTTGAATGCCGCGCCTTCGCAGGCGGCCGATCCACCCAAGACGCCGAACCTCGTGCTGATTGGAGCAGAAGATATCTCACCCGATTTGGGCTGTTACAACTATCCAGATGCCATCACTCCGAATCTGGACAAGCTGGCGTCGCAAGGAGCGCGATTTGCGCGGGCGTTCACCCACGCGCCAGTCTGCGCGCCCACGCGATCCGGAATGATCACCGGCGTCTACCCCACCACGCTTGGCAGCCACCACATGCGATCCAAGCTGACGAAGGTGCCGCCGATGTTCACCGACTACTTGAAGAAAGCGGGCTACTTCGTCGCATGGCCGGGCAAAACTGACTTCAACTTCGATCAACCCAAGGGGTGGGTCGATACGACAGAGAACTGGGTGCAAAACCCGGCGATACTGCCCAAAGACAAACCCTGGTTCGCGTACATCAACTTCACCGTTAGTCATGAAAGCCAGGCGCGCGCGGGCGAAGGCGCATACAAGAAGAACATCGCACGGTTGAAGCCGGAGCAGATTCACGACCGCTCGAAGGTCGCCTTGCCGCCGTACTACCCCGATACGCCCGCCGTGCGCGAATGCGTGGCCAAGTACCACGACAATATCACCGCCATGGATTACATGGTGGGCGATGTGCTGAAAGTGTTAGATCAGCAAGGCTGGGCGGAAAACACCGTGGTGCTGTTCTTCGGCGATCATGGCCGCGGTTTAACGCGCGGAAAGCGGTGGCCCTACGACAGCGGAATGCGGATTCCCGTTCTGGCCCGGTGGCCTGGAAAGATCAAGCCGGGAAGCGTTCGCGAAGACCTGATTCAGGTCATCGACTTCGCCCCAACATTCCTGGCACTCGCAGGCGCGGAAATCCCGCCGCAGATGCAAGGGCGTGTGTTTCTGGGCGACAAGACGCAACCCGCCCCGAAATTCGTTTTCGGTGGTCGCGACCGAATGGACGAAACCTACGACCGCATTCGTACCGTTCGTGGCGAACGTTATCGTTACATCCGCAACTTTAACCCGGAACTCCCGTATGCCCAATACATCAACTACATGGACGAAATGCCCATCATGAAGGATCTGCGGCGGCTCGCATTTGCGGGCAAACTGGATAAGACGCAGATGCTTTTCATGGCCCGCACCAAACCGAAGGAAGAACTCTACGACCTGGAGAAAGACCCGTACGAGATCAACAACTTGGCGAGTGCGGAATCCGTCGAACTTCAGAAGATCAAGAAGGAGATGTCCGACGCACTGGATAAGTGGATCGTCGATACCAAAGACCTTGGCGAAGTGTCCGAGCAAGAACTCATCAAGCGGGGAGTTGTCCGCGACTTGCTCAACAACGAGTATGCCGAGCGTGTGAAACTCCACCCGAAGGGGCCACCGGTGCCATGATCTTGAGGATCGAGCGAACAGGTTGATTGAATGGGCCGGAGAGATTCTCCGGCCCGTAGCATTCGCACGGCGATCACATCCGCAATCACACGAAAACGCACATCATTTTGGCAATCACACGCATGCTACGGACATCGTTAACCGATATGTACACGTGTAGATTAATCTACTTAACACCACCACCGGAACTTCTCTAGCCCAATCCATCACAACATGTGTTATGGATCTGTTTTCCCTGATGAGAGATAACTGATGAAAGCAGTGATCGTCGCAAGCATCTTCTCAACACTCTTCACCTTCTCCAGTGTGAGTCAGGCGCAAGAGGGACCCAAACCACCCACACCAGTCAAGGAACACGAATGGCTCCAGAAACTCGCTGGCGAATGGGAAACGAAAACAGAAGCGATGATGGAACCGGGGAAGCCACCGATGAAGTGCGTCGGAGTGGAGCGAGTGCGTGATCTTGGCGGATTGTGGATTATGGGTGAGTACAAGGGAAGCTTCATGGAAACCCCAATGACGGGCGTGATGACACTGGGTTACGACATCAGGAAGAAGAAGTTCGTCGGGACGTGGATTTGCTCGATGTGCGATCAAATTTGTCAGTACGAAGGCACGCTCGACCCCACCGGAAAGATTCTCACATTAAAAACCGAGATGGCTAACCCCATGACCGGGAAGTTGGCCAAGTGCAAAGATGTGATGGAACTCAAGAGCAACAATCACCGCGTGCTCACTTCTTACATCCTCGGCGAAGATGGAAAGTGGACACAGTTCATGACAATGGAATCGCGGCGTAAGAACTAACGCAATGGGTTAACCGAATCTTCTCGTTCCCAGGGCCACAATCCTGGGAACGCAATTCCCATACTTTCCTTGATGACTCGCCGGGTCTTACTAATCGCGATTTCGTAACACTTTCGCGGTCGCTTGACTCCGCACGGTGGGTCGGTAGCCTGCCCGCGATGCACCGCGAAATATCCCACACCGATGATCCGTTCCGTTCCGAGTCTCCGCTCGGGCTTTATCTGCTCACGGCGATCGTGGGCATGCTCCTTGGCATCGACCTCTATTTGCAATTCGCCGACTGGCTCGCAACACAGAACATCAGCACGTATACCTGGAACCCCAAGCCATTCGGTTTGCGTTACGCACTGATCGCGGCGGTTATAGGCGGAGCGCGGATTCTCTATGGCTCACTCGAGGCTCTCTTCGAGGGTCGCGTCGGTGCCGATCTCGCATTGGCAATTGCAACTCTCGCCGCCATTCTCATCGACGAACCGCTTGTCGCGGCCGAAATTGTGTTCATTGGCCTGGTGGGTGAATGTCTGGAGGCGTTTACCTTCGCTCGCACGCAGAACGCGTTGGGCAAACTCGCGGAGTTATTCCCTCTGCGTAGTTGGGTTTTGCGCGACAACGAAGAAGTCCGCGTCTTCACCACTGATCTGATTGTTGGCGACAAGATCGTTGTGAAGCCCGGCGGAAAGGTGCCGGTCGATGGCGTGGTGATCGACGGCCGATCGGCGGTCGATACTTCAGCACTCACCGGCGAAAGTGTGCCCTCGGAGCGCGAACCGGGGGATGAGATTCTCGCGGGGTGCGTGGTACAGAATGGTTCGCTGACCATTGAAGCGAAAGTAGTGGCGAAGCAAACGGTCGCGGGTCGCGTGATCGATCTCACCGCGCAAGCACTGAAAGACAAAGCGCCACTGCAACGACACGCGGATCGACTGGCCCGTTACTTTCTTCCGCTCGTGCTGGGTCTGGCTCTTCTCACATTCGCGGCGAACATCGTGTTTCAGTTAGCGGCATCGCCACCGCCGGACCGCGCGAAGCCCACGCTCAAGTCCGCGGCGCGCGAAGCGGCATACCCGGCGATGGCCGTGCTTGTGGTGGCTTGCCCGTGTGCGCTCATCCTCGCAACGCCGGCCGCAGTGATTGCCGCGCTGGGTCGGCTCGCCGGAACCGGTGTGCTCATTAAAGGCGGTTCCGCACTCGAACGACTGGCAAGTGTGACGGCCTTCGCCTTTGATAAAACTGGCACGCTGACCGAGGGAAAGCTTGAACTCGGAGATGTCTACCCCTTTGCGGATCACACAGCAGATTCCGTGCTGGCTCTGGCCGCCGCAGCGGAGCAGGGCAGCGAGCACCCGCTCGCCATCGCCGTGATTGCGGCCGCGCGCGACAGGGCGTTGGCGATTCCCAAAGCCACAGACTTTCTCGCGCGACCCGGTGGCGGTGTGACGGCAACGGTTGAAGGTGCGGCAATTGTTGTGGGCACGCGAAGGTTGATCGCGGAACTCGGCATTCCAATTCCGCCAGAAGCGAATGCGGCGTTGGTACAACTCGATTCCACCGGGCAAACCTTGCTCTTTGTCGCGTCGCAGGGGCAACTTCTGGGTGTGATCGGCTGCCGCGACCGCATTCGCCCAGAAGCCGCGGAAGTGCTCGCGGATCTGCGTGCGTTGGGCATCGCCCCGATTGCTCTGCTCACGGGCGATCGCACTGCCGTCGCGCGAACCGTGGCGGAACAATTACCGCTCACGGAAGTTCACCCTGAGTTGCTGCCTGCGGATAAAGCCGCGTGGGTCGAACGCTATTCTGCGGCTTCGTCTGCTGAACGATTGCCGGCGAGTGGTGAAATTCTCGCCGCGACAGATGAGTCACAATCGTCGGTTGCGACCGGAAGCCCGAACGCTGTTCGAGGAGCTGTTGCCTTTGTGGGCGACGGGATCAACGATGCTCCGGCTCTTGCGCGTGCCCATGTGGGTATCGCCGTGGGAAGCGGCACCGATATCGCCGCCGAAGCGGGCGATATCGTTCTGATGGGCGAACCGCTGCGGTCGCTCCCACTCCTGGTGAAACTCTCGCGCGAAACTGTGCGAATTATCCGCCAGAACATCTTGTGGTTCGGCTTCGCGGTGAACATTGTTGGCGTCGTGATCACCGCTTGGCTCTGGCCTTTCCTCGGATCATCGGAAGAATGGAACCGGAAAGCGCCACTGGCAGGTGCGATCTACCACCAACTCGGTTCGCTCCTGGTTCTGTTGAACTCGATGCGACTGCTGGCGTTCGAGCGGAGTTCGCCGGATGGAACCATCAGCAAGGTTCGCGGAGCGGCCCAACGATTCGATAAGTGGCTTGGCCGGTTCTCGGTGGATGAGGCGCTTCACAACGTGCTCCACCGTTGGAAGGCGATTACCGCCGGGTTCGCCGTGCTGGGAATCGGCGTGTGGCTCACAACCTGTCTGGCACAAGTTAACCCTGGTGAAGTTGGCATTGTGCAGCGATTCGGTCGCCCAGTGGCCGATCTTCAGCCGGGTTTGCATATCCGCTGGCCGTGGCCCGCCGAGACCATGAACCGCGTGCGACTCGATGAAGTGCGAATGGTCGAGGTGGGCTTTCGCACGATTACCGATGAACAACTCAAACGTGTCGGCCTCGGGAAAAGTGGCGTCGCAAACACTTGGACGAGCGGCCACGGCGACGATATCGCACGCGTTACAGATGAATCGCTCATGATCACCGGCGACGATGATCTCGTCGAGGTGCTCGCCACCGTGCGATACCACATCTCGGATGCCCGCCGGTTCTTGTTCGGCACACGCGACGCAGACGCACAGGTTCGCTCGTCGGCCGAATCCGTGTTGCGCGAAGTGGTCGCGGGGCGACCGTTTCAAGAGATTCTCACGGTTCGCCGGGCCGATGTGGAACGCGAAGCCTTGAACCGCTTGCGGCGACGGCTCGACATGGCCACCGATGGCGGAATCGGCGTGACCATCGATGGCTTCACGCTGCACGATGTTCACCCACCTTCGGGGGTCGTGGAGTCGTACCACAAGGTGGCCAAGTCGATTCAGGAACGCGACCGCGTGGTGAATGAAGCGGAAGCCGATGCGCTCCGCACCCGCCGCAGGGCCGACGAAGAAGCGAACCGCGTTTTGCGCCGCGCGGAAGCCGATTCAGACGCGAAACGGGCCGCCGCATCCGCGGACCGCGACGCATTCCTCGCATGGCACACGGCACGCTACAAACTGACTGCAACAGAAGAAACAATGATCGCGGCCGAGATGAAGAAGCGAGTCGACGCCGGCGAGAATGCGAACGCAGTTGAGAAAGACCTCGCGGCACGCCGGGCGGCGATGCTCGCCGAGCGAAGGTTCCTCATCGAGAACCGGCTCGCGGTGCAGGCGGTGGTCGATGTGCTTGGCCAACGCGATAAAGTGCTGATCGACACACCGGACGCACCGGGCAGGCGGCACCTGTTCCTGGTAGACCCCGACCTCATGCGAATGCCATCGCTGGTGGCACCACGCATCGGCGAAAAGGAACCATAGCTGGTTTGGTGATGGGCGTTCAAGTTGCGTCAGGTTCCGGTGGCGTCACTTCACGAGTTGCGTGCGGTTGATTCGCAACCCACAGAAGTTGCCGCGCCAGACCATGAAGCATTCGCACTTCTGCGGGGGTTGGCACCGCCCGCCCGATGAGTTGCCGCATCGCGTGCATCAGCGTATCTTGCCGCGTGCCAAATAGGAAGCCGATGGCCAACAGCCCCTCGCGGAGATGTTCGAACATCCGTTCTTGATCGGCGTGTGGCGCAATCGCCGGCCCCGCCTGTGATGCATTCCGATTCTGATTCACTGCCAACGACCACGCTTTACGCAGTTCATAGCAACAGATCGTGACCGCCTGCGCCAGGTTCAACGACGTATATTCCGGATCGACCGGAACGTGAATCATTCCGTGGCAGCGGCCGATCTCGTCGTTGGAAAGGCCGTGCGGTTCCGGACCGAACACCAACGCCACGGGGCCGTGGTCGGCCGATGCAACAAGTTGTGGCATGACTTCCGCAGGCGTGCCAATCATACCCCGGCGAACGACACCCGCTGTGAGAGCGGATGTCGCCAGTGTGAATACGCAATCCGCGAGCGCTTCACCCAGATCGGGGACAATGCGCGCCGCATCGAGTACGTCGCCACCGTGCGTTGCCAGGCGTCTCGCTTCTGGGTTGTCCGGAAAGGTGTACGGCGCGACCAAAACCAGTTCCGAGAGGCCAAAGTTGCGCATCACCCGCGCGACCGATCCCAGGTTGCCAGCGAAGTGCGGGCGGACCAGAACAACGCGACAGCGCGACAGCGTGGTAGTGGAATCGGACATGCCAACATCTTAACGCATGCGTCGCGAATGGCTCCTTATTGAGCGAAGTCATTACGATAATTGCGTTTGCGGCTAGATCATGCCTGCGGGATCGCCGTCGCCACTTCCTGCGAAGTCTGATTGTCTGCGCAAAGTGGGAGATGAGTCGCTTTGGTTTTCGCAAGAGAATCGCGTGGGATTCGTAAAATCTCGGAAAAGCCCAAACCGGCAACGGGCGTACGTCGTCGGTAGGTTACGCCGTGCTAGAAGCGGCGATGTAACTGTAATCAGGAGTTGATTCGAATGTTCACTGCTCTCACTCTTTCTCTGGCCATGGGCGCTCCCGTTCCGGTGGCTCCTTCCACACCAATGGTAACCGGCACGGCCCCCACCGTGATGGAACTCAAGCCCAACGCGGATGGCAAAATCACCGTGACGGTGGTTCGCACCGAGATGCAAAAGATCCAGGTCGGGAACTTGCCTGCAAACGCAAACGGTGCACGCCCACCCATCGCGGCTCGTGAATTCGCGGTTTCCAAGGTCGAAGAAGTGGAACTCAACGCAATCAAAGATCTGACCATTACAACCGCTGATGGCCGAAAAGTGGAAACCGATGAAGCCATCAAGAAACTCGCCGGCAGCGCAATCGTGGTCGTCTCAGGCGATGGCAAGGCGGTTAGCCCGGCCTTTCTGAAGGTGTTCAAGGACGATACGCTCGTGCTGGCATCGCCCGAGTTGGTGACGATCAACAAGGCCGCTGGCGGTCGCATTGGTGGTGGCGTTCGCGTTCTCCCTGGCAACATTCAACCACTGCCCGTTCAGATCGCCCCCGGCGGCATTCAAGTGCTGCCGATTCAAGGCGGCGGCCGCGTTCAGATCCAGATCAATGGTGCACCGGCTGTTCTGCCTGCCCCACCTGCAGTGCCTGTCGAAAAGGTTCCGCAGCGCGAAGAAAAGTGATTGCGGTTGTTCCGCACGAATGACACAGCCGACCGCCGCGTTTTCAATTCGCGGCGGTCAGTGTCTTTACACCCGAGTGATTCGGTCGTAAAGTTGACTGTGAAACTGATGTTTTAGTACTTACCCAGTTGTGCTGGTTCGCTACCGGTAACGCACTCGCTCAAAAAGGAAACAGCGCATGTTCTCTTCTCTCCTCGTCGCCGCGACATTAACCGCCCCCGCCGCACCCTTACCGCGAGACACGGTTCCCAATCTATCTGGTCCTGCGCCACGGATTGTTTCGGTGAAGGCCGATAAGACTGGCAAAGTCTGGCTAACCGGTAACACCTACACCAAGCGGATGGTTAAACAATCCACTTCCGTAATGGAAAATGGCAAGCGAGTGGTGAAGCAAAAGGACGTGGAACGGTTGATGGCTACGCACTTTCGCAAGGAGTTGGGCGATTTCGGTGAGAAGTTCACCACGGCAGAAGGATTGCCGTTGTCCGTTAAAGAAGTCACCGACCGCGTGAAAGACGGAGCGACGTTGTTGATCACCGCTGATGGCAAGCCCGTCGATCCCAGTTGGCTGCGGACGGTCTCACGGGACACCGTGATCATGATCGCCGAGGGGCTTGGAGACGCCTATTTCACACATGGTAACAGCGTGCTTTATCCCAACACCGCCACCCCTCGCCTTGTCATGCTTTCCGCCAACGAAAAGGGCGAAGTGCGATTGCCGGTGAATCCCAACAACCTGAATGGCAACAATCAGGTCTTTATCAACAATGGCGTCGGCGGGGTTCGAGTGATTAACCGGGGAGTGATCATCCAGAACGGGGTCCAGCAGGTGATCGGCGGAGGGGCAGAGGCTGATGCTTCCACAAAGCCCGCGGCTAAGGACGGAAAGAAGGCACTGGAAGATATCGCTTTCGATGCCTACGACACGACCGGAGCAATGATCCCGCGTGCCACTGCGTTGAAGCGTCTGAGCGCTGGCGGAATGGCGATCATCGCGGGCGACGACCGCTTCCCGGACGAAACCTATCTCACTGGGTTTCGTAAAGATGTGATCGTGATCGTATCGAACGAGCTTGTGTTCCCAGCCGGTGTCACGAACCCCTTCGATGTTAAGAGTGCCGATAACAAAGCCGCAGAGAAAAACGCCGCGAAACTGGGCCTGATCCCACCTCCGGCACCGGGTGGAGTCGTCGAATTTGCCAAACCGGCGGTGATCAAGCAAGTTGAGATTCAGATCCAGAATCAGAAGTAACAGCACGGCAACACAAGGATTGATGGGGAAGTGATTCCTTTCCCCTGATACGCGATACACCACGCGGCACAAGCGACTCTTAAACAGGTTGCTTGTGCCCTGTACTTTTCAAAAGCCCTCCACGGCACGCCCGCATCAGGTATGATGGCTCGAACTGCCGCTGCGTTCGGGGCCATAACCTATGCGATTCTTGATCAGGCACATCTTCTTCTCACTCGCTCTATTGCTTGCCGTGGGCAGTCCCGCCTTGGCGGTGATTATGAAACTCACCCTGTTGGCGGAGGTGATCGAAAACGATGACCACATCTTCGTGGCAACCATCGAGCGAATAGACCCCGAACGCCCCGCGGTGGTGTTCAAGATCGAGAAGGTGTTGAAGGGGAAGCCCACATACGATCGCATTCCGGTGAACATGACCGGGAGCGCCGAAGCGCAGAAGGCGGGCGACACCAAGACGATTCTCGAACGGCTGGATTCGGATCGCAAAGTCGTCTTTTTCGTGGGCAAACGCGGCAAGAACCACAACGCCAAGGTCTTTGTTGAAGGCTCGTGGTTCTCGGTTTCCGGAGCCGAAGACCCAACCGACAAGATGGTGCGTTGGGCCTTCCAGAACGGGGAGCCGTTCCTGCGTCGCACATTCAAAGGCACTTCCGCCGAACTGATTCAAGTGATCGAAGATGGACTCGCCAAGAAGGCCAAGCCGCCGCAACCCGATGAGAAGGAAAAGCCGGGCTACGGGCCACCCGCCGCGAAGAAATGCGACGAACCCGAGCAGGATACGCCCATGGCGATGCATCTGTCGCGCGATCCGCAACCACTCGCACCGTGCAGCCCGCACCCCACGCTGTTCGGCGTGATTCCGTCGCTCGCACTCATTGGCCCGATGGCGGCGTTGGCGGCGTTGTTCCCCGGCGTATTTGCCCGGTTGGCGATCGGAATGACACGCTGGCGGGCTTTGCTGGTCGTCGCGAGCATTAACAGCACACTCGCACTGCTGTACTGGGCCATTGTCACCTACTGGCCTACGATCGTGCCGCAAGGTTGGTGGTTTGGTGTGCAAGCCTTCACGATTTACCTCATGATCATCTCCGCGATTGGCCTGCTGTGGGCAGGGCGAAGATATCGGCGAATGGCCGCCGAGAATCCGGCGATCACGCAGTTGCCCAATCGATCCGAAATCGCAGTGCTTGCCGGGGTCACGCTGTTCGCGGCGTTATCGGCGGTGTTGGTGGGTGTGTTCGCAGAGTGGGGAGCGAATCTGGAACTGCCCATGCGTGAGTTCACGTTCATCGGCATCGCCTTGCTGGTCGCCACGGTATACGCGGGTTACCGCTTAATCACGGCAAAGGCCGATACGCCCGTTGCGGGCCAAGTGCGTGAAAGTCGCCTCAGCGTTTCGGGCGAGTCGGTCGCACTGGCAACGCTTGTGTTGTGCGGCCTGGTTACTGTTCTCACCATGGGCAACCAGCGCCAAAGCATAACACTTGCGACCGGAACGGAGTCGGGCGATGCCGACACGATTGGCCCGCGATTGATCTCGGCGAAGGCGTTCGAGATTCCCAAAGCCACGCAGGTTCTTTCCGGCATCACTACCGCGGGCGATCGCCTGTATTTTGGGGCACAGTTCGAGCGTTCGTCGCGGGAAGGTCAAATCGTCTGCATGGATCGCGAGACCGGAGAAGTGGTGTGGAAGTTTGAGGCCGACGACGATCTGCTGCCGGTGTTCTGCACGCCGATGGTGATCGATGGCAAGGTCTATTGCGGCGAAGGATTGCATGAGAACAAGAACTGCCGCATGTTCTGCTTGAACGCGGCGGATGGTACGCCGGCATGGGCCAAGCCCTTTCAGACGCAAAGCCACACCGAAGGGAAGCCCGCCATGATCGCGGGGAAGATCTTCTTCCCCGCCGGAGACGATGGGCTGATTGCCGTAGACGCGAGCACGGGCGAAGAGAAGTGGCGGTTCCGCGGCGGAAAGGATACCGGCATTCACATCGACGCGGCACCCGCCACCGATGCCAATGGCACGCGGGTGTTCGTCGGCAGCGGGCTGTATTCGTTCGTCGCCGTCGCACTCGATGCGGAATCGGGACAGGAACGCTGGCGCACCGACCTGAAGCAACGTGCCTTCGGCGCACCGCTTGTGTTGGGCAAGCACATCTACTATGGCGTGGGCACCGGAAACATGGGTGCGGATATTCACAATTACGATGAAGAAGGTGAAGCGAAGGAAACCACGCCTGGCGGGGCGATTGTGTGCCTGGAAGCGGAAAGCGGCAAAGAAGTCTGGCGGTTCGATCTCTCGCGTTCCGTTCATACAGGCATAACGGGCGATGCTTTTTCGGTGTATGCTGCCTCGCGCGATGGCTATGTGTATGCCCTCGATCGCAAGACCGGCAAGCTTCGCTGGAAAACCGGCATTGGCGGCGCGGTCACCAGCAAGCCCGCAGTGGCCACAGCAGGCGGAATGCCAATCGCGGTGTATGCCGTGAGCCGCGAAGGGCTTGCGGTGTGCCTGAATCCGCAAACGGGAATGATCCTGTGGCAGAAGCAACTTCCCGGCTTTCAGTGGGATGGGCGAGAGACGAATGGCGTGCTGAGCGGGCCAACAGTTGTTACCACTCTCACGCCCACCGGAAGCAAGCGAGCGATTTACATTGGTGCCATGACCATCGACCCGGATAACCCCGCACGAAAAGCCGCTGCGGTCTTCCGGTTCGATGACGAGATTGGCGGCGAATAACTCCGGTATTACGAACGGCCATGCCACGCGAACTCGTAGTGCTCGGCAAGCGCCGCGAGAACACCGCTCGCGTGCCGCACTGTGATCAGAAGCATATAACTGCCGGAACGCAATCCTACTCATGGAGCCTTCCGGTGACTGAACAACCCACACCACCCAGCCAACCGCAAGCCACTGCTGGCCAGCAGATGCAAGTTCCGATCGACGCAACCGAAATGGAGAACGTGTACGTGAACTTCTTTCGCGTCACGCCCACTCTGGACGAAGTGCTGCTTGATCTTGGCATGCACGCACAATTGATGGGCCCGACCGGTCCGGAACCGGTTCACCTTGGGCATCGCTTGATCATGAACTTTGTGACAGCGAAGAAACTGGCGGAAGTGCTGCGTCTGGTGGTCAATCGCCACGAGCAAGCGTTTGGCGTCATTGAGGTCGACCCGAACCGACGCCTGCGTGCCAACCAGCAACGACCCGCCCAGAGCTAGTATGCACTGGGCGTGGAATGTGAGTCCCGCTTCGATCGCATGGGTCATTCGCGATCGAGCAATGGTTACGGATAACCCCGATTCCGCATGACACCCTCGCGGCTCGCCTGGTCGAACCTGATTCACAAGCGCTCCCGCACGGCTATCGCGGCCGGCGGGGTCGCCTTTGCTGTCGCACTCATCTTCATGGAACTCGGTTTGCTCGGCGGCGTGGGGCGAACTGCAACCATCCTCTTCGATCGTCTCCGCTTCGATCTGCTTCTCACTTCGGCGGAGTATCTCGATCTCAGTCGCACGGGGGAGTTTCCCCGCTCGCGTCTGGCCCAATCGTATGCCGTCGTGGGAATCGAAGGTGCTATTCCCGCTTCCATTGGTGCAGGAGGCTGGCGCATTCCCGCGCGAAGTGGGCTGTTTGGCTCCACACCCGGCGGCGCGGTCATGAGCATTAATCTGCTGGCGGTGCCACCGGATCAGGTGGATCGCGTTTTCATCGTCGGGGCGGGCGAAGCGTTTCCCTCCGCAACGGAAGCCCAAGCAAGTGGTGCCAAGATGGCGCGACTCGATACTGTGCTTCTGGATCAATTCTCCAAGCCTACATTCGGAACCGTCGCAGAGTTGGTCGCGTGGTCGCGTGATGGCACCGGTGAACCGATCCGGCTCAATAACATGCGGGCCGATGTGGTGGGTGCATTCGCGGTGGGCACCGGGTTCAGTTGGAACGGTATGCTGCTCGCCAGCGAAGAGACGTTCGCACGATTCACCGGCCGATCGACACACACGGTCGATTTTGGGTTGATTCAACTCGCCGCGGGCGCGGACCCGATCGCGATTCAACGCGAACTGCGATCGATTCTGCCGCCCGATGTGAAGGTGTGGACGCGGGCGGAAATCAATGCTGCGGAACGCCGATACTGGTTGCGGTTAACGTCGGTTGGCCAGTTCCTCATTGTCGCGGTGATTCTTGCGGTGGCCGTTGGAATTATCTTCGTTTACCAGATGATGGCCGCAGATATCCGCAACATGATGCCGGAATATGCGACGGTTAAAGCGCTCGGATATCGCCCAGGTTTTCTCACTCAGGTGGTGTTGTGGCAAGCGAGTTTCCTGGCACTGCTTGGGTATGTGCCGGGGTTCATCGCGGCCTTGGCTCTGTACGCCGCCGCGCGAACCTGGGGTGGAATTCCCACCGGCATGACTCTCGAAATCGCTGCGGGTGTGCTGGCTTTAACACTGGGAATGTGCCTGGCTTCCGGATTGCTCGCGGTGCGAAAAGTTCACGCCGCCGATCCGGCTGATCTGTTCTGAATGAACGCGAAGGCCCGCAAAAGTGCTTCTATAGCCTGATTCGATTCTCGAACCGTGACACCCACATGGCCGCACCTGTTCCACTGGCCTGGCGCAATCTCGCACACGATCGGGTGCGGTTCGTGTTGTTCGCCGCGGGCATTACCTTCGCGGTTGTTCTCATGGGTGTGCAACTCGGCATTATGAATGCGATGCTCGATAGCAACACGGTGTTGCTGGATCGGCTTCACGCGGATCTGGTTCTGGTGAACCCGACGCGCCAATCGCTTCTGTTCCGCGAAGGTGTCAACCGTCGCCGGGCAGAGCAGGCGCGACAGGTGGCCGGAGTGGCGAGCGTGGAACCGGTGTACATCGATTACCAACTCGGCATGCTTCGCCACACGGCCGCCGATCCTGGCACGCGAACGCAGACACGCCGCATTCGTGTGATTGGCGTAGATCCTGACTCACAAGTGTTGAACCTGCCAGGAGTCTCGTCACGCGATTGGGAAAAGCTGCGCGTGACCGGCACCGCACTGTACGATCGCAAGAGCCGCCCGCACCCGGATCAGACGCAATACCCCGGAGAATCTGTCTTCGGCCGACTCGAAGAAAACGTGCAGACGGAACTCTCGGGCCGCAACATCACGCTTGTTGGTAATGGGTTCGATCTCGGTTTCGACTTCGGCACCGATGGCACACTGATTGTCAGTGACCGCACGTTCGGCGAATGGCTTCGCGGCCCTTACACACCGCCCGGCGTTGATCCCCTTGCGGATATTGATCTCGTCGCGGTGCGACTCGATCCCGGAGTGAATGTGGTGGCGGTGCAACGGAAGTTGCAGGCTCTGTTCTCGGATCATCGCGATGTCGATGTGCTGACGCGAAGCGAAATGATCGCACGCGAGAAATGGTTCTGGTGGACGAACACTCCCATTGGCTTTGCGTTCGGTGTTGGTGTCGCGCTCGGTTTCGTCGTGGGGTTGGTCATCTGCTATCAGATCCTTTCGAGCGATATCGCCGATCACGCCGCCGAGTATGCCACGCTCAAGGCGATCGGTTATCCGAATCGCTATTTGAGTTGGGTTGTGATGCAAGAAGCGTTGATCCTTGCGGCAACGGGATTCGTCCCGGGTTTGTTCGTCACACTTGGGGTGTACGTACTGCTCTCGCATGTGACGGGCCTTTCGATGCAACTCACCGTGCCGCGTGCGGGGCTTCTCTTGGTGCTAACCATCGCCATGTGTGTGGCCAGCGCCTGGCTAGCCGTGGGCAAAGTGAAGAAGGTGGACCCGGCCGATGTCTTCTAAAACCACGCTGCCACCAACCGGTTCGCCGGTGTTACGCATTACCGGAGTGAACCATTACTTCGGAACGGGCGACACGCGCACGCAAGTGCTGTTCGATAACACGCTGGAGGTTATGCCCGGCGAACTCGTGATCATGAGCGGGCCATCGGGATCGGGCAAGACCACGATACTCACACTCATTGGCGGCCTACGCACCTTGCAAGAAGGCGAGATCGAAATCTGGGACGGGGAACGCGGCGACTATCGCAAACTGCGTGGCACACCGGAACCGGATCTGGTTCACGTCCGGCGGCTCATCGGGTTCATCTTCCAGAGGCACAATCTCTTCGATTCGCTCACCGCGATGCAAAACATCCGCATGGCTCAGCGACTTCAAGCTGGCCCGAGCGATCCGGATGCGAATGCCCAAGAGTTGCTGCAATACTTGCTACTGGGCGATCGCGATATTCAATCCAAACCACAAAAGCCGCGATTTCACTACAAACCGGCTCAGTTATCTGGCGGTCAGCGGCAGCGGGTGGCGGTCGCGCGGGCACTCGTGAACCGGCCCAAACTTGTGCTGGCCGATGAACCCACCGCCGCACTCGATGCCAACTCCGGCCTCGCGGTTGTCACTCTGCTACGCAATCTCGCCCGCGCACGACCCGACTCCGAGTTGGCCGCGCTGGTTCGCGATGAGAATGCCGAGAGCGAAAGCAGTGGGCTGGCGAGCTGGCAAATCGCGTTACTCAAGACCATCGCAGCGGAAACCGGCACCACGAGCCTCATCGTCACGCACGATGCCCGGATCATGAATCTCGCGGATCGGATTGTGCACATGGAACGCGGGCGGATCGAGTCCAACGTGGTGGTGGCGGAAAGGCTATTCGTGCGAGACGGTTTGCGACAAAGCCCACCGTTTGCCGCGCTTCTGCCCGAAGAACAGCAGAAGATCGCCGATGAATTGTTAATTGGCGTGCATCCGGATTTCCCGGCCCGCCCGGATCAACTCGCGGCCCATCCGGGGCGAGTGGAAGTATTCGAACCGGGAGAAGACATAGTGCGGATCGGCGATCCGGTGAACGATCAGAGCAAGTTCTACCTGATCCGTCGCGGGACGGTTGAAGTGTGGCGGGCCACGCAGAACGGCGAACCATTGCGAAAGGTCGCGGAACTCGGCCCCGGTCGCTACTTTGGCGAAGTGGCTTTATTGATGAACCAAACGCGAAACGCCACGGTGCGGGCCATCGATCGGGTCGAGATGTATACCGTGGACCGGGCTACCTTCGACCGGCACAAGACCGTGAGCCGGCCGTTCATCGACCGCATCCTCGAAAACTTCCGCGTTAACGGCGAACGGCTCGATTAACAGGAAGCACGTTCGATCTGTTCGACACAATCCCGTTTCCTTGTGGGTTTAGACCACAAAGGCATCAGCTTCTCGCTTCCGCCGATATAGCTGGGGTGTTAGCATCGGGTTATTCGGCCGGTTCTCCCCTCCGTCATCCGGCCTTCCGATAAATTGTCCGAGGCTCTCCGTCATGCGTTCCGTTCTCTGCATCATCCTGGGTGGTGGTCGCGGCACCCGGTTGTATCCGCTAACCAAGTCTCGCTCCAAGCCGGCGGTGCCCGTTGCGGGCAAGTATCGCCTCATCGACATTCCCATTTCCAACTGCATCAATAGCGGGATGCACAGCATTTATGTGCTGACGCAGTTCTTGAGCGCCAGCCTGCACCGGCATATTGCGAACACGTACAAGTTCGATATGTTCAGTCGCGGCTTTGTGGAAGTCTTGGCGGCCCAGCAAACCAACGAAACGGCAGATTGGTATCAAGGAACCGCGGACGCCGTTCGCCAGAACATCGCGTATATCGAGCGTGAAAATCCGGATGATGTGCTCATTCTCTCGGGCGACCAACTCTATCGCATGGACTACCGCCAGTTGGTGGAAACGCACCGTAACACCCGTGCCGATGCGACGATCGCGGCGATTCCCGTTCCGGAGAAAGACACGCCGGGCTTCGGGTTGTTAAGCATGGATGCGCAAAGCCGCGTCACTGGCTTCGTGGAAAAGCCCAAAACCGCCCCTGAGCGGGATCCGTATTACACCTCCGCCGATTGGATCGAGAAACGCGGCATTGCGTGCAACGGCCGGCACTATCTCGCCAACATGGGCATTTACTTGTTTCGCACGGAAGTGCTGTACGAGTTGCTGACCGCCAAACCACTCGCCACGGACTTCGGCAAGGAAGTCTTCCCGCGCAACTATCAATCCAAGAAGATCATCGCCCACCTATTCGATGGCTACTGGGAAGATCTGGGCACCATCCGAAGCTATCACGAGGCGAGCCTCGCACTCGCCAGCCCGGATTCACCTTTCGATTTCTTCACACCAGAAGGTGTGATTTACACTCGCATGCGTAATCTACCGGCGAGCCGAATCGAAGGCGCGACTCTTGCCAAGAGTGTGGTTGCCGACGGCTGCGTGATCGGGGTTGGTAGCCGAGTGGAACGTTGCTTGATCGGCGTTCGCAGCCGGATCGGCAACAATTGCGTGCTTCAAGACACCGTGATGCTGGGCTCAGATCGCTTCGAAACTGCCGCTCAGCGAGCCGAGAACGATCGCATCGGCCGCCCGCAATTGAATATTGGCGATGGCACCGCCATTCAAAACGCCATTCTCGATAAAGACTGCCGCATCGGTCGCGGGGTCAAGATGATGAACGCCGAGAAGCGACAGGAAGCCGATGGGCCAAACGGCATGTTCCACATTCGGGACGGCATCATCTGCATTCCACGCGGAAGCGTTATTCCTGATGGGACGGTTATCTGAGTATTGGGCGACGGTACGATCGCGCTGCGAAATCGCGATGCGACAGCTTGCGGGAAAGCGCCGATTGTTCATTCGCCAACGGCATGACCGGCGAGCATGCTACAGTTGCCGCCGGGTTAGTCGGTTGTGCAACCTTTCGAGTTGACTGGTTGCCTAACCCGTTTATGCTGAAGTATTGGGGGCGTCGCGTATAATGCGTTACCCTTGCACATCCTAGTAATGGTCCCGCGTCCACCGACCGAGGAACCCATGGCCAAGAAGACTCCGAAAGAAACAAGCACTCCAGTCGTTGTAGCCCTGGTGTTCTTCGTGCTCACCACCATCGCCTTTGGCGTGATGTGGTACATGCAATACGCGGACCAGGAAACGAAGAACGAAGAAGTAGCCAAGGCCAAGAAGGACGTTAGCTCCGCAACGGCTGTGGCCAAAGAGGCGGATCTTAACGCCAAACTCTACCGCATTTACCTCGGCGTCGATGAGGCCGACGACAAGACCTCCATGCTCGGCGACCACAAGCCGGGCGACAAGTTATCCACGGAATTGAAGCGGATAAATGAGGCGGTTGCGAAGAAGCTCGGCCTGGCGGACGCCACCGCCCTGCCGGCGGAACTCCGCACCTGGAGCGTGGACGCATCGGGCCAGATCGATCGCGACGGCCCCACACAAGGGATTATCGAAACGGTCAGCAAGGCCAACGCCGACCGGGATGCCGCGATTGCCAATGAGACGAAAGCCACGGCGCTTTATGTGAACGCCGCGACCACGATGAACAAGGCGGCTCAATCGCTGGGAGATGCCAAGAAAGACTTTGAAGAGGTCGCCAAGTCGCTGCCCAAGAAGTACGAGGCCGATCTCCAGGCCGCCATCGGCAAGTTCGATAACCGCGTGAAATCGTTCGTTGCCGCGGAAGCGCAATCGCGCAAGGAATACGACACCAAAAGCGAAGAAGTGGGCCGCTTGGATCGCGAGAAGAAACGACAGGAGTTCCAGATTGCGGGTCTGCAGGAGCAAATTTCAAACCAGATTGCTCAGCTAGCCAGGAATCAGGACAACACCTTCAAGTACGACACACCACAGGGGAAAGTGCTTCGCCGCATTCTTTCCGATGGTGTTGTCGAGATCAATCTTGGCTCGGCCGATCTGGTTCGCCCCGGGCTGACATTCACGGTCTTACCGTACGACTTCCCCGAGAAGGGCCGGCAATCGCGCATTCGCGTCATGCGGCTCCCCGATGAACGGGGCGAATACAAGAACGTCGAGCGTTTCGTCGAGAAGGCCACCATTGAGGTGATCGAGGTGGTTGGGCCGCACCTGTCGCGTGCCCGAATCACACAGGAATTCGATGCGATCCGCGATGGTGCTGCCCCGGGCGACCTGATTTACAACTCCGTGTGGCGCAAGGGTGCCGCCGACCACATCGCGCTTGTCGGCATCTTCGATGTGAACGGCGACGGTGGCGACGACATCGAAACCGTTGTCCGTGATCTCAACCGCATGGGCGTTCCGGTCGATGCGTACTTCGACATGCGAGAACGCAAATGGGTGGGGAAGATCAACGAACAAACCCGCTATGTCATCGAGGGTTGGTATCCTTCCAACTCGGCCACCGACCCGAACCGCGACGATAAGACTGCGTTGATCTCGGCGATGTCCGATGCGGTGAAGGAAGCACGCGATAAGGGTGTTACGGCGGTCAAGTTCCAGGAATTCTTCCCGCGAATGGGCTACCGCGCGAAGCTCGATCTGCCATTGGATAAGCTCAATCAGGCGACCGCGCCTTACCTGAACCGCGTGAACCTTGGCGATATGCCGCCGCCGAACTGATCCGCGTTCGGAACAAGTCGCACTCTTGCGGCTTGGCGACGTGCGTGAAACAACAACAAAGCCTCTGGCATGCTAGAGGCTTTGTTGTTTCGGTGCCGCGACTTCCATGTTTACTCGCATTCTGGCGTTCATTCCCAACCTAGCGCAACCGCCGCCGCAAACCCGGGTGCAACTTCCCAGGCCGAGAGTTGCCACCCGCTTTGGTCTAACACCGGGTGCCGAGTGGCGAGTACTGCGGCGGGCCGAGCCGGATGAAGTTCCACATCAAAGCCCGCCAGACACATCACACTCAACCCGGCGGCCTTGATGACCGCTTCCTTGCTCGTCCACCCGCGGTAGAACGCATCGTGTTGCAGTTCACTGGGCAAAGCGTGATACATCTCTCGTTCGGCTGGTGAGAAGAATCGATCCACCAGGCCCGATTCGTTGGGGATGATCCGCAGGCGTTCCACATCGATGCCAACGGGCCGCCGCGCGATGGCGATGAGTGCGACACTTTCTGTGTGCGTCACGTTGAAATGCATCGCTCCGCCCACCAACAGCGGCTTCCCATTCTCGGCATAGGTAATCGGTACATCACGCGGCGACAGACCAAGACAGGCACCCAACAGTTGACGCAGCAACCCACGCGCAACAATGAACTCGTGCCGGGCCTTGTGCACCTTGTATCGATCAGCGCGTTCTTGCTCTTGTGGAATCAGGCACTCGCGGAGTTCAGCGGGGTTAGTGGGCGGCGATTCGAGCGATACCACGCACACCGGCACTTCCACTTCGCTGATATCAGCGGGGAAGCGGGCCACGATATCCCCGAAGGAAGCCGCGATAATTCGGGGCGTGGCGTTCTCGCCGGACGACTTCATTCCCAAGTCTCATAGTGAAAGATCCGGTGCGAAGCGGAGTTCAATCTTGCAACGAATCGCGCGGTAAAGCGGGCTTGCATCGGCACCGCATCTTAGCTATCCGACGCAATCATGAATACAGTGATCACGCTGATACTCGCAGTGGGAGCGGGAAACCCCGCGAAGGCCCCGCTGCATTGCCCGGCTCCGGTGGCCGCCAAAGGGCAAATCAATGGCGGGCCGCCGCTCGCGCACACCTTCGATCTTACGCACACCGCGACCGGCACTCTTACCATTACCAAGGTGGAAGCCGGTTGCGGATGCCTGCGCCAAACCCTCTCGGCCAACGCAATGCAACCCGGAGAGACGGCCAAGCTCACGATTGAAGTGAACACGTTAACGCAACCTGACGGCCCGAATCGCTGGCAAGTTGTGGTCGGCTATCGATTGGAAAGCCCTGGCGGCGTTCCCCAAACGGGCGAAGTACTGCTGCAAATTACCGCAACGCTCGCGCGCGAAGTCGCGGTTCATCCCCCGCAACTCGGGTTCTCGACCACGGCCGCGGCTTCACAGGTTGTCACCATCACCGACTCGCGTGCGAAGCCGCTGACCGTGATCCGCGCGGGTGCTTCCAGCCCGCATCTTGCGGTTGAAGTTGGCGAGCGCGTGGCGGGGAAAGGGCAGGGCATCACGGTGAAACTCGCCGCCGACGCACCGGCAGGTCATCGCGACGAGTTTATCCTTCTTGTTACGGACGATCCCGCTTATGCGGAACTGCGGGTGCCCGTGCGCGTGCTGAAGCGGGAAGCCGGTGCGATCAAGGCGAACCCGGATGCCATCGCGGTGCGATTCGCCCCAGGGCAAACCGAGGTTTCCACGCTTGTGCGATTGCGAAGCGAAGACGGCAAGCCGATCAAGATCGCCACTGTCGTGAGCGATCACCCGAAGGTTTTGGTGAAGTGGTCGCAAGAGACCGTGCCCGTGGCTGCGGTGCGAGTGATCGTCACAGAGGAGGCAGCCATTCAGGCGGGAACATGCACAGTGCGGGTGACATTAGAGGAGCCATCGGGCAAAGAGTTTGTGTTGCCAGTGGCATGGTCGGCGCTGAAAAAGTAAGACCATTCAAGCCGCGAAAGACGGTAGAATAGATTTAGTTGTGTTCCGATGGTCGTCTCTGTTTCCCCAGGTGGGAGTCGAGCGTTGGGCGAGCAGTCTGCGGAGAAAGAACAGCGTCTGTCGCGGGCCGCGGCCCACCGCTTGAGCCTGTACCTCCGGTGCGTGGCGGAATGGCCCGCCGACGGCGGCAAGGTTTCGAGTGGGCGCATCGCGGCCGCGGTTGGCGTCAGCGATGCGCAAGTTCGGCGCGATCTCGCGGCCCTGGGGCATCTGGGCCAACGCGGCATTGGCTATGAGGCGCGTGAACTGGCATCCGCCATTCGCGCCGCACTTGGCATCAACCGAACCTGGCGTGCGGTTCTCGTGGGCGTGGGCAACCTCGCGCGTGCGTTGCTACGCTACCAGGGCTTCCGGGCGCAAGGGTTCGAGATTGTTGGACTCTTCGACGCGGATGAAACCAAAGTGGGGCAAGAGGTCGAAGGCCTTACCGTTGAACTGGCAACCGATCTTGGCGACCGAATCGTGGCTTTGGGTGCCGAACTCGGCGTGATTACCGTGCCGGGTGAAGTGGCACAAAGCGTGGCGGATGTGCTGGCGAACGCTGGTGTTCGTGGCATCTTGAACTTCGCCCCGGTAGTTCTGAAATTGCCGCCGCATGTTCGCCTGGTGACTGTCGACCTTGCGATTCAGTTGGAACAACTCGCCTTCCTGGTGCAACACGGCGACAATGCCCGTGCCACTGATGACTAATGCTTGAGGACGAACGAACCCTTCACGGTTACACGTTACTTACTTGCATTTCTCTCTCCCGCCGGACATCCTTCATCTCTGGGCGCTGTTCCGCTCGCCGCTCTCCTGGAGTTGCAGACGATGTATCGCTTCGCACGCTTGCTGCTATTGCTACTGGCATTACCCACGTCGGCTTCCGCCCAGGCGCTGTCGCCCGATGCGGCAGTCAAGGCGATGAAGATGCCCGAGGGCTTCTCGGTGCGTTGCGTCGCGCACGAACCAATGATTCGCCAACCCACGAGCATCAGCTTCGATAATCGCGGGCGCATGTGGGTGCTGCAGTATTTGCAATACCCCAACTACGAAGGATTGAAGCCGGTTAAACAGGATCAATATCTGCGGACAATCTGGGACAAAGTGCCCGAAGCACCGCCCAAAGGGCCAAAGGGCCTCGACCGCATTACCATCTGTTACGACGCGGACGAAAACGGCGTGTTTCGCAAGTCGAAAGACTTCGTCACGGGGTTGAACATCGCGAGCGGCTTCTGCATCGGCAACGGCGGTGTGTATGTCGCTCAACCGCCGTACTTGCTGTTCTACCCGGACAAGAACGAAGACGACATTCCGGACGGCGACCCCGAAGTGCTCCTCTCCGGCTTCGGCATGGATGACACACACTCGCTCGCCAACTCGCTGCAGTGGGGGCCGGATGGCTGGTTGTATGGGGCGGCCGGCAGCACCAGCACTTGCAAGATCCTGAACACCAACCATCCCAAAGACGCGGTCGTGGAGTTCCAGCAAGGCATCTGGCGATTCCACCTGCACACCAAGAAATTCGAGCTATTCAGCGAGGGCGGCGGAAATACCTACGGCCTGGATTTCGATCGCAATGGCCAGGTGATCGCCGGCACCAACTACGGCAACTTCGCCATGCTGCACCAGATGCAAGGGGCGTATTACGTTAAAGGATTCGCCAAGCATGGTCCGCTGCACAACGCCCATACCTACGGCTACTTCAATCATGTGCCGTATACCGGCTTCAAGGGTGGGCACGTCACGTGTGGCGGCGTCGTGTATCAGGCGGATGTGTATCCGCAACAATACCGCGATCAGTACATCGCCGCGAACATTCTCTCCAACGACATCTACTGGCACAAAATGGAAGCGGTCGGGTCGAGCTTTAAGGCCAGTCATGGCGGCGAAATCATCGAAGCGAACGATCCGTGGTTCCGGCCCGTCGATTGCCTGCAGGGGCCAGATGGCTGTGTGTATGTCGTAGACTTCTATGATCGCCGCGCCGCGCACCTCGACCCGGTCGATAACTGGGACAAGACCAACGGCCGTGTCTACCGCATCGAGTATAACGGTGGCCCGAAGTACCCGGCATTCGACATGCGGAAGAAGACGACCGCGGAGCTTGTCGAACTGCTGAAACACTCGAATAAGTGGTGGCGGAACGAAGCCCGGCAACTCTTGGCGGAGCGCGACCAGATTGGCGATGTACGCGAGACGTTGACACGGTGGCTGAAGGAGGAGAAAGGACAACTCGCGTTGGAAGCGTTGTGGACACTCGCCTCGGCCTCGCAGTTCGATGAGGCGATCGCTCAGGTATGTTTGCATCACCCCAACGAGTACGTCCGTGCGTGGGGAGTTCGCTTACTCGGCGATCGCGGCGAGATCGAGAGTAAGATTCTCAAGGAATCGCTGGTGAAACTCGCCGTTAACGAGAAAAGCCCTGTTGTGCTTGCGCAGATCGCGTGCAGTGCGAAGCGGCACAGCATATACAGCGTGTTATCCACGCTTCAAGCTCTGATTGACAACCCCGTGTGTTCCGACGACCCGCACATCCCACACCTGATCTGGTGGGCGGTGGAGCCGATCATCGCGGAGGTGCCGCTGATCGCCCGTGAGTTCGGGCCAGACATACACACGAACGCGGCGCTTTACCGCCCACTGGTCGAGAAGATCGCCCGCAGGCTCATGGCCGCGGACTACCAGGACCGGCGGGGCGAACGCGGACTTGCCATCCTCCTCAAATCCTGGAAGAGTGACCCCGAGCCGGTGCTGCGGGGGTTACTGAAGGCGGTCGCAGAGCGGAAGTTCGACGACGTTCCCCTGCTGCTCAAGGAGCCGCTCGAGGGCCTCCGGACAGCCCGACCGAACGACGCGCTCGTGCTCGAAATTCTTGCACGCATGGGCGACCCCAAGGCCATCGCCGCGTTCCAGGCCCGCGTCGCCAACGAGAAACTCCCCGACGCCGAGCGACTCAAGGCGATCGACACGCTCAAACAGGTCCGTGACCCGAACGCGAAGCCACAACTCCTGGATCAGTTCGCCACGGCAAAAGCAGACGCACTCAAGATTGGCTTCCTTGGAGCACTCGAAGGGTACGAAGATCCTGCTATCGCCGAAACGGTGCTTGCGGGCTACCCGGCGTACTCGGCCGCAGTGAAGAAGCGTGCGGTTCAATTGCTTCTGTCGCGGCCCGCGTGGGCGAACACGCTGTTCCGGTCACTCGATGCGGGCGCATTCCCCAAGACCGATGTCGCGGTAGAACAAGCCCGCGCGGCGATCTCGCTTGACGACAAGAACCTTACTGCGATTGTGGAGAAGCATTTTGGCAAGCTCGCACCGGCGACGGCGGGCGAGAAGCAAGCCCGCATCACGTGGCTCAATGTGCAGATTCCGCGCGAGAAAAACGCGGACGCCGCACGCGGCAAGGTGCTGTTCGTGAAGCACTGCGCCGCATGCCACAAACTGCATGGCGAGGGCGGGTTGGTTGGCCCAGACCTGACGACCGCAGACCGGAAGAACCGCGGTTACTTGCTCGCTCAGATCGTGGACCCTTCCGGGTACATTCGACCGGAGTATGTCGTTCAGAACGTGCTGACGGTGGATGACCGCCGGCTTTCAGGAATCGCGAAGGAAGTGGCCGAAACGATCTCGCTAGTGAACATTGTCGATAACAAGCCGATCACCACCGTGATCCCGAAAAAGGATGTTGCCGATGTGCGGCCCTCGGCGGTTTCGCTCATGCCCGAGAAGATCATCGACACGCTTTCGTATGGCGAGATTGCTGATCTCTTCGCGTATCTGACGACCGACCCGCCCGCGAAGAATCCCGGCGCTGTTCCTGCGAGCAGCAATCCGCAGGCTCGAACCGGTGGTGGCAACACGCGGATTGTTGCGACCAACGCCGATGACAAGAAGCTGAAAATCGGCTTCCTGTCCGGATCGTTCGAGTACAAGTCGGACGATTCGTTGCGAACGTTGATCAAGCACCTGGAAGCGAATTACCCCGTGGAATGCATTCTGATGTCCGCGAAAGCGGAGAAGGACACGGCGTTTGCCGGCATCGAGAAACTGGCCGAGTGTGACGTGGCGGTGTTCTTCACGCGGCGATTACAGATCGAGGGGGAATCGCTGGAAGCCGTCAAGAAATTCGTCGCATCGAAGAAGCCAATTGTTGGCATTCGCACCGCGAGCCACGGCTTCCAGAAATGGCTCGAAGTGGACAAGGAAATCCTGGGCGGAAACTACAAGGGGCACTTCGGAGCGGGTGTGGCAGATGTGAAGATCATCGAGAAACAGAAAGACCACCCCATTCTTAAAGGCGTGGCGGCGTTCAAAACTAATGGCAGCCTGTACAAGAACCCGGATATCTCGCCCGATGTCACCGTTCTGCTTCAAGGCTACATGGGGAAGGAAACCGAGCCGGTTGCCTGGACACGCGAGAAGGATGGCCGCCGCGTGTTCTACACCTCGCTGGGCCACCCGGACGATTTCAAGGATGAGAACTTCATCCGGTTACTGGTCAACGGGCTGGCTTGGGCGACAAAGATGGAATGGAAGAAGTAATGGCTCCGGCTCTCGGGTTCGCGGCCTCCTTCTCGTGTGAATGACCGCGACCGCCCGCAATCCGCCGGCATGCGGACCAAACTTTTGGAGAACCTCCTTGAGCTTAACCCCCCGAGTTCTGGCGGCCGTTCTCCTCATCGCGAACGCCCTGCCTGCCCGCGCCGCGGAACCGCCTGCGGACATCGCAGCGCTGTTCCCCGACGATACGCTCGCGTATGCCGAGCTTGCCAACCCGGCCGAACTCGCGCCGGAACTGGTGGCGCTCTTCAAGGGCACAGCATTGCAGGATGGGCTTTCGCTGCTTCACGCCCGCAAAGACAAAGCCGGTTCGTTGCTGGAACTCAACGGCAAAGATCGCCTGGCAACTCTGGCATTGCTCACATCGCCAGAATGGATGGACGAGTTCAAACGCATTCGGATCGCTGTGGCTCTCACCGGCTTCTCAGCGCAAGGTGAACCTGAGTTCGTGTTGGTGGTGATAACGCACAATAGCCCCAGTGTTGGGTTGGCCGCACGCGCTTACCTGACCATGACACCGACCATTCGGCGTGTGGGCGAAGTAGCGGGCGTGCCGTTCTTCCAGCATCGCAATCCGAACATCACTTTCGACGACAACGGCGTTCAGATGATTAACAAAGAACAACCGCCAACCGAAGGTCCATCGGAACTCACGTATCTGTACACACCGGGATTGTTCGCAATCGGCACAAACAAGAACGCAGTGGGAGGCGCTCTGCAACGATTCAATGGCCAAGAAAAGAAGGCGAATCTGGCGGACAACACGTTGTTCAAAGACGCCGCGACCGCACACCGCAAAACCGGTCTGTTCTACTTTGTGGACTTCCCGCGATTTTGCACAAAGCTGGACGATGCGAACAAAGCACGCGGTGCATTACGCGGAATTGCGGAGTTGATCGGCATCGAATCCGACATCGACCCCCTGGCGTTGTTCAAGTTCACTGCGAATGCCAAGGCGGTGAAATCGGTGGCCGGTTCTGTGCGGTTCCGCGAAGGTGGGCTTTCCGTCATCATGGCGGCGCAGTTCGATTCCGCTCAGCCAAGCCCACTGTTCGATTTTCTCTCTGGCCCCGGTGTGAAGTTGGAGTTGTTGCATCCCGCCCGAAAGCCGGCGGTGTTCGCGCTGGGGGTGAGTTTTCCTGAGAAGAACCGCGCCGGGTCCGTGATCGCGCTGCTCGATGGCGTGGCCAAGGCGAATGGTGAAATCGGCCGCTTACCTGGCGAAGCGATTCGTGAAATGGAGCGAAAATACAAAGTGGCGGTGTCGGAACAGCTCATCGGAAAAACACGCGCAGCCACGCTGATTATGCCAACGACGCAAGCAGTGCCCAAAGGGGCGAGCGTGTTACCCATGCTTGTGCTGCACGCGGAAGACGCTGCCTCTGCAACAGCGTGGGAAGAGTTCTTGCCCAAGCTCATCACGGATCTGGCCGGTGCGGCTAACCCGATTCAACCTTCCTCCGAAACGATCAACGGCGTGAAGGTGTTCTCTCTACCGGGGAACGAACTACGCTGGAAATCGCCGGTTCACTATGCCCGTTCCGGCGTGTTGCTAGTTGTGGGCCTCGATCAAAAACTCGTTGCGAGTGCGATTGCGAAAGATCCCATGATCTCGGTGGTGGGCGGCGATCAACCGATTCCGCCACCTCCGGCCGATGCCGCGGCGTTCGGTGTTGTTTCGGTGGGCGAATGGCTGTCGCGCTTACTCGAACAACCGCCGCCCGACGGAGCCGTAGTGATACGCGAGCCACGCCTCATGGGCCCCAACGGCAACCCTTTACCTCAGAGCTTCTCCGACGATCTGAAGAAGGCCCGCAAGGCGCTGATCGATTCCTTTGGCACCCTCCGCCCCGCAACTCTCACCGTAACGCGTGCGGGGAACGAACTCCGCATGGAACTCTTTCAGCCGAGCGTGCAGGCGGGCGGATTGAAAGCGGTGATTGATGCGGGTGTGAACTGGTTGGATCTCAATAACGCGCTGACTGGCTCGCGGTTCAACAAGCACTAGAACTGGCACGCACGGGAAGCGATCACGCCAGGCCATATGTTGACTATGTGGCCGGCGCGATGCGGTAGCGTTAGCCAACGTTCGCAACGGTCCGCCCTCTCTCAACTGGATGGAGATACTCATGCGTTGGATGTGCTTGGTGCTCGCGACTCTCCCATTGCTCGCCCTCTTCCCCGCTCAGGCTCAGGAACCCAAGGCCGACGCGGAATGGGTGTCGCTGTTTAACGGCAAGAACCTCGATGGTTGGACGCCCAAGATCAAGGGCCATGAGTTTGGCGAGAATCACGCCAACACCTTCCGTGTGGAGGATGGCGTAATCAAAGTGAGCTACGACAAGTACAAGGACTTCGAAGGCCAATTCGGGCATCTGTTTTACAAGGATAAATTCTCGCATTACCGGCTTCGCGTCGAATATCGCTTCGTGGGCGATCAATGCAAGGGCGGGCCAGGTTGGGCCAGGCGAAACAGCGGAATCATGTTCCACTGCCAGGATCCCAAGTCGATGGGCAAAGACCAAGACTTCCCAGTCTCCATCGAAGCGCAATTCCTGGGCGGGCTTGGCAAGGGGAACCGCACCACGAACAATCTTTGCACCCCCGGCACCAACGTGGTGATGAACGGCAAGCTCTTCACTCCGCATTGCACCAACTCCAAATCAAAGACCTTCGATGGCGACGTGTGGGTAACCGCCGAGATTGAAGTACACGGTGCCGGAGCCGTGAAGCACTTCGTCAACGGTGATCTTGTGCTGGAATACGAGCAACCGCAACTCGACCCGAAAGATGCCGACGCGATGAAGCTGATCAAGGCTCGCGACGGGAAACTGTTGATCGAAGACGGCTACATCGCGTTACAGGCCGAAAGCCATCCGTGCGAATTCCGAAAGGTAGAAGTGAAAGTGTTGAAGAAATGATTTCGCCCGAGCATGACCCGGGCGAAAGCGTGGCCTGATTCACGGACCGGTTGATTGTGTCTTTTTTCTCGGTCGGTGATGAAGCATGGTCTTAACCCGTTGCCTCACGGTCTGGAAGTAGCAGAGGCTGTTGCGGATAGAAGTCTTCAGGTCGGCGAGGGTGTCGAAAAGTC
>JBGSLF010000118.1:0-21958 GCA_041740855.1 Gemmata sp. | reverse complement strand
CGGTTCGCAATGTGGTGATTCACCTCTTGGCCGATGTTGATGCAAAGAGCCGACCCGAAGCCATCGAATTACTTCAACTCCATCCCGAGACCGCAAGGAAGCTTATCGGGATTCCCCAGAGTGAATAAAGGAATGGCCCTGCCTGTGCTCACGGGCATATCATGAAGTCCAAGTGCCGCTACCCGTAATGTATAAGGGGGAACAGGAGCGTCTGCGTTAAGAATGCCAAGCCCGCGAGACCAAAGAGTGCTGCGGATTCATTCGTTCACTACCGGCACACCCCTCCGTGAAACAATATCCCAAACTGAAACAATGCTGCGTCAGCGATATTTTCACGCCTGTGGCGAATCTTTCCAGGCAAACACCAATGCGCGATCGCGAATATTGGGGCTTGCAGCCATCAAGGCTACAACTATTCCTTCCATTACGGGTGCTGTACCAAGAGTATGCCCACACTCTGTAACGGACATACCTCCCCGCCATTCTCGATAACTGTGGTTGAGATTGGCGATTGGGGCAGGGTCGAAGTGTGGTTTTCTCACCGGAGTGGAGTTGTGGATCATCTGTGGGCACCCTGGCGAATGGCCTATGTCGCGGCTCCTAAACCCAAGCCGGAGCCGAACCCGCTTCCTGGCGATGGCTGTTTCATCTGTTCCGGCCTCAAAGCCGCAGACGATCGCGCGAATCTGCTGGTCCATCGGTCGGAACTCTCGGTCGTGTATCTCAATCGCTTCCCGTACAACAACGGCCACTTGTTAATCTGCCCACAGCGTCATGAGGGCCGCCTCGAAGCACTCAACATCGATGAACTGCTGGACCTCCAATTGCTGCTGCAAAAGATGATCGGCGTATTGCAAAAGCGGATGAACCCGGACGGATTCAACATCGGCTTGAACCTGGGGAAGGCAGCGGGGGCGGGTGTGCCGGGACACTTGCACTGGCACATTGTGCCGCGATGGAATGGAGACACGAACTTCATGCCCGTCACCGGCGACACGCGTGTCATCGTGCAATCGCTCGAAGCCCTGTACGATTTGATGAAGGAAGAACTCGCAACTTGAAACTCGCCACCTGAAAGCTGATAGCAACCAAAGTGCCCGACCACACTGTCACAAGAATCTTTACCGACCCGCTACCCGCGCAACGGCCCAGCATTCTGCTGCAGGAAATGAACCAGTCGTTGCACCGGACCGCGGTGGCCTTGACGCTGGCCTTCTGGCAGTTCCGTCCCACGGCCGGGGCCGCGCTCCTGTTCTCGCGGTCGTTCACGCCCAGTCAGTAGCTGCGCCGGGCGGCAAATCTGCATGTGGCGGCCCAGGTACCCCCCCTTGCCACCGGCCACCGGCCACCACGATCACCGTGTTCATACCAGCCTCGACCCGGGATTCGCTCCGTTGGTTGAGGCAGACTCTCCGCCCGGCGAGAGGATCGGTTGCCGCGGTGGCACTGGTGCTTCACGCCCGTTTTGCGCGCCCAGGAACAGGCGGTAGACAGGGTTTTCTGTTTCGTCAATCCACGGATACCCGAGGGCAAGGGCGAACTCACCGAACGCACTGGCATCAGGTGCCTGAACGCCGATCAGGATGCGGCCGTAGTCCGCGCCCTGGTTGCGGTAGTGGAACAGGCTGATGTTCCAGTCCGGGTGCATGCTCGCCAGGAACTTCACAAGCGCCCCTGGCCGCTCCGGGAACTGGAACCGGTAGAGCCGCTCGCCGCGGGCCAGCCGACTCGGTCCACCGACCATGTGCCGAATGTGATCCTTGGCGAGGTCGTCGTCTACCAGGTCGAGGGCCGCGAAGCCGTTCTCGTCAAATGTCCGGCCGATTGCGGCAGCCTCCTCTCGGTCTCTCACGGCGAGGCCGACGAACACGTGTGCCTCCCGCTCGTCAGAGATGCGGTAGTTGAACTCCGTTACGTTCCGCCGACCGACAACGTCACACAATCGCCGGAAACTCCCGCGCTCCTCGGGGATTGTAATGGCGAACAGCGCCTCGCGCCCCTCGCCCGCCTCGGCTCGTTCGGCCACGAACCGCAACCGGTCGAAGTTCATGTTGGCCCCACAGGTGATGGCGACCAGCGATTCATCGCGTAGCCCGTGTTCAGCAGCGTACCGCTTCGCGGCGGCCACTCCCATCGCCCCGGCCGGTTCGAGGATGCTGCGGGTGTCCTCGAACACGTCCCTGATGGCGGCGCACACGGCGTCCGTGTCCACGACGACGAACCCGTCGGCCAACTCCCGCACGAGGCGGAACGTCTCCTTGCCCACCTGCTTGACGGCCGTCCCGTCGGAGAACAGGCCGACGTCGTTCAATCTCACTCGCTCGCCGGTGCAGACGGAGCGGAGCATGGCGTCGGAGTCCGCCATCTGTACCCCGATCACTTTCACCTCTGGGCGCACCGCCTTGACGTAGGTCGCCACCCCGGCGAGCAGACCCCCACCGCCGACGGCGACGAAGATCGCGTGCAACGGCCCCTGGTGCTGGCGTAAGATCTCCATGCCGATCGTCCCCTGTCCGGCGATCACGTCCGGATCGTCGAAGGGGTGGACGAAGGTGAGGTCGGAGCGGGTGGCGAGTTCGGTCGCGTGCTGATAAGCGTCGGAATAACTGTCCCCGTGAAGCACCACCTCAGCACCGAGCGTGCGGACCGCGTCCGATTTGAGTCGCGGTGTGGTGACGGGCATGACGATGACGGCCCGACAGTTGAGCCGGCGGGCGCTGAGCGCGACGCCCTGAGCGTGATTCCCGGCCGAAGCGCAGATCACGCCGCGGGCCAGTTGATTCGCGGGGAGGCGGACCATCTTGTTGTAAGCCCCGCGGAGCTTGAAACTGAAGACCGGCTGGGTGTCTTCCCTCTTGAGCCAAATGCTATTTCCCGTGCGATCCGAGAGTTTACCAGCCCGCTCAAGAGGCGTTTCGATTGCTACGTCGTAAACGCGGGCCGTCAGAATTCGTTGCAGGTACTCCATCAGTCTGGCGTCCATCCGTTCCCTTCCATCGCGGCTGTCCTTGTGTGAGATATTGTAGTGCGGCCCGAATCAAGGACCCCCATTGGGCCGGCCTTGGCCTGCAAGGGGGAGCCTGTCGCCACTACTTCTTCGGCGCAGCAGCAGCTTTTTTGGCTTCCATCACGTACCGCTCGTACTCGCGCGGATCCGGGAAGAAATTGGGGTTGTACTTGCCGCCCAGTTTCTCGAACTGGACGTGGGCCACACTCAACTTTCCGGCGAGGCAGGCCCCGCGGGCGTAAACCGTCCGCAGGTTCATGTTATCCGGCATCGCCTTGAGCTGCCGCTCGCATGCCGTCGAGAAGATCGCCCAGATCGGTGGCTGAGCGTAGAGCCGTCCGGCAGCTTCCGGGTCGCGGGCGAACCGCGGACCGACCATCGGGCCGTTGCGCAGCGTCATATCTATCGCGGCGTGCGGGATGAGGCCCCCCACGTTCTCCGCTGTCGCCAGCATCCAGGCGAACGACAAGTACTCTTTCAGGCTCCCGTGCCATTTCGGCTGCAGGTAGTCGAGCTTGTAGATGCACGCCCTCCGGTTGTCCGGGTTGGCCTCCATCGCCCGGGCGAACCACACCTCCATCGTCGCCCGTTCCAACCCACCGTCCCGGCACGCCTCGACCATCTCGGTCGGGGCCTCATACCGCGTTTTGTCTGCCACCCACGCGGCTTCGAACTTCTCACGGGCTTGGGGGATTCGTTGCTGGAACACCTTCCATCCCTCGGCCGTGACCGACCCCGCGGCTCCGTTCCCGCGGGCGTCCCACCCCTCCCTGGCGAGAAACCGCCCCTCGATCACGAGACGCACGTATTTCCCGGCCTTCCCCTTGTCCAGGTGGTCGGCCACCTCCTCGTACCTCTGGCGGCGGGTCTGGGCGTTGTTCGGGACGACCCACACCTTGGCCAGATCGATCAGGGCCGCGTCAGCGACCGGGGTGCCGGCCCCGGCCAATCGCTCGAACAGCACCCAGAACCGGTCGTAGAAGGTATCGATGTCCTTGCGCAGGGGGTTGGCCGGCGGCAGGTTCGAGGCGATCGCGAGCCAGTCGTAGACCGCGACGACTTTGCACACGTCCCCATACGTGCTGGCGTCCAGGGCCGCCACCGAGTCGTGGAACTGGCGCAGGAGTTTTGGGTCGGCGGTAGGATCCAAGGCCGACACCCGCTCGGAAAGGTAGCGGATCAGAGGGTCGTCGCACCCGGCGTCGAGGGCCACCCGGAGGAGACCGGGGAGGCGGGAGTCGTCGGTCATCCCGCACAGCTCTCTTTGACCGAGAAGGTAGGCGTAAGTGGCGAGGGCGGCCCGGGCCTTCGGTGCCCACGCGGCTTTCGCCCTCGGGCTCTTCAAGAAGGGGTTCAGGCACTGTCTTTGGTAAGCGGAAATGCGGTCCTGCCGGAGCTTCGTGGCCCGGTCCGCGTCGTGCGTGAGTGGGTACTTGTCCGCATCAACGAGTTCTTTGAGCGTCTGCGCGCTCACGTCCCCGGCGGTAAGTATCGCGACGATGGCCGCAGCGAGGACGTATCGGGCATGGGTGGCGGCGCGGGCCGGCCGGGGTGGGTGACTCATTTCGTGATCCGGTTGATGGTGTGTTCCCGGACGCCCGGGGCACCAATATTCCACCCGACCGTTGCGGCCCTGTCAACCGGCCACACGCGCGTTATCGTGCAGTCCCTTGAATCTCTGTACGATCTGATGAAGGAAGAACTCGCCACCTGAAATGCTCTAAATCACCGGCGCGGTCCAGTGCAACAAAAGGCCAGAAGCATCGGCCGTGAAGAGTGAGCGGCCATCGGCCGAGAAGAGGACCGATCGAACAGGCTGCGTGTGTTCCGTGTACGTTTCCAACAACGATGAATCTTCCGTGCTCCAGATTCGCACCGTTTTGTCGACTCCACCGCTCGCAAGCAATCGCCCGTCTGGGCTGAAGGCGATGCACAGTACGTTGCCAGCATGGCCCGAGAACTTCACGAAAGCTCCGGAAGGCTGCCGCACCGAAAGCGATTCACCCGCAACGGCCACTCGCTTGCCGCCAAACGCCAGCGCCACAATCGCACCCGCACCGGCCGGAAGCGTTCCCTTGGTCTTGCCGGTTCGCACATCCCACTGCCGCACGGTGCCGTCGGCTCCCGCCGAAAGAAGCGAATCGGGAGAAACGAACCACAGGCCGGTAACCGGGCCGGAATGCCCCTTCATGCAGAAGGTCTTTGGCCCGCTTGCGTCGGCCATCCACACCCAGACCATGCTATCGTCGGCCCCGGCGGCAATTGCTTTGCTGTCCGGCGAAATGGCGACGCATCGCACATTGGCGGCCGGGCCACGAAGCCGGCGCTGTTCCACACCGGTCGCAAGTTCCCACAATTGCACTCCCATTTCGGAAGTGGTGAGCCGCGTGGCACAAGTGGCAACGCGCTTCCCATTGGGGGCCAACGCCATGTTCTCGATCGCGCCGAAGTCGCCCAGGAAAGTCTTGATCTCGGTAAGCTTGGCGGGGTTCCAGAGTCGCAAGCGGCTGTCTTCCCCCGCACTCACCAGCGCCTGACCATCTGCGGTGAGCGCCAACCCAGGAATGGCACCATTGTGGGCCTTCACTCGTGCGACCGGAACGCGAGCTTCTGGCTCGGCCATCGCGGGCGCACCCAATGGCAGCGGGCCACCTTCACCACGCAGAATGCGATCGAGAACTGTGACGACTTCGGCCGCAGTCTGATAACGATCGTCCGGGTCGCGCGCGAGCAATTTGCGGACGATGGAGTCCAGCATGGGCGGAACATCTTTCCGCTTGGCAACCGGTGAAGGCGGCGGCTCTGTAATCGCCTTGCGAACCTTTTCCACCAGCGTCTTACCGGGAAAGGGAACCTCGCCGGTCAGCAGGAAATATAACGCACCGCCCAGGCTAAACAGATCGCTGCGAGCATCCGCGCGGCGGGCGTCTTCGGCTTGCTCGGGTGAAACGTAGTCCGGTGTGCCCAGAAAAATCCCCGCTTCAGTCAAGCCTTCCTCGAGATCTTCTTCTCCTTCGATTGCCATGACCCGCGCCAGACCCATATCCAGAATCTTGACCTTGGGCAGTTTGCCGGTCTTTCCCGGTTCGGGTTTCGTGGGTGGCGGTGAAATCATGAGATTAGAAGGCTTGATATCGCGATGAATCAGCCCTTGCTCGTGGGCGTGTTGAAGCCCATCGGCCGCCTGGCGAATGTAATACACGGCATCGGTGATCGCGAGCGGGCCATTCTTGCGTACCAGGCGAAGCAAGTCGATTCCCGGCACATACTCCATCGCCAGATACGGGAACGGGCCGTCCAGATCGGTATCGAACACCATGACAATGTTCGGGTGGTTCAGGCGGGCGGATGCCTTGACTTCCGCATCGAATCGCTGGCGAACTCCCGGCCGCTCCAGTTTCGCAGGGATAATCGCCTTGAGCGCCACCAACCGATTCATGGCCACTTGGCGGGCTTTGTAGATGATGCCCATGCCGCCACGGTTGATCTCCTCGAGCAATTCGAAACCCGCGACCGTGTGGCCGGGCGAAACCGCGATGGAATCGGTGGCAGAGCGGGCTTGATCCGAGGGGGATTGCACATGCGTACCGGATTGCGCAAGCGGTGAAGACGTGGCAGGGCTAACGTGCGTGCAAACCGGACACACCGACCGGATATCGGTCGGGATTGGCTCGCTCTCGCTTCGCGGATAATCCCAGGCGTGCCCGCAGGGGCAAGTCAAACGAACTGTGGTCATAAGGTCGAACCGGTCTTGGCCCGGGCGGTGGCTCGCAACCGGGTGAATCTATTCCACCAACGTGACGCATCTGAAACAAGATTACAACATGGCTTCCCTCGGCGATACGCGGAGATGCCGCCCGCATACGTTGACCGCGGATGTGCCACGAGGAACAGAATTGGCGATTTGCGTGGGCTGTGGCAAGCGTGAATCGAGAACTCACATCAGGCTTTCATCGAACCGCAGCCAAACTGGATGAACTCTCATGCCCGGCTTTATTGCGATTCAGACTCGCTCCCCATGCTGCACGGAGAGCACACGGCCGCTGGTAATATCTCTGCAAATAAGCCGTTAATGATTATGGGTTTGAAGTCAATTCGTACTTGAATTCATTCGGCTTGCCGGCTTCCACGGTTTCTTTCACATTGCTCAGGGAGTTGTAGCGAGACGGGATGTAATTCTCCTTGGATGGTTCCGGCTTATCTCCCGGCATGGCGGCAACCATCACATCCTTGTATGCGGCGATCTGAATCGTGCGCAAGCCGACTTCCACTTCGCCTTCAAACTTCCCATCATTAATGGGCAACACCTCAGGCGATTTGCCCGGTGTCACGAAGATAATCTCGCCCGTTTTGAGCGGCTTCTTGTCCATCGTTACCGTTCCGCGAACGGCTGTTTTGGGTACGCTTGCTTCACCACAACCAACGATGAAGAGCGTAAATAGAGCCAGAGAGAGGAAAGGCCGAGCCATCGACTTTCTCCTGAGAATTTGGGGTGAGTCAGAGATTGAGATAGTGGCAAGGATTCGGTTAGCCACAACATTATTGGGTGCGGTAACCTGGGTGAAAGAGTGGCAATGGTGCGAATGTGCCATCGCTACTTCTCGACCGCGATTGCTGAGGCAGATAAACACCGGACCGGCCATGAAAGCATGACCGGTCCGGTGCGAGATGCTCGGTGCGTGATCTCTGTGCCGCGCTTAGTTCGAGACGGGCAGACCGTCATCGCGGACGGAAAGCCGGCCGAGTGTATCGAGGGTCGTCGAATCGGAAAGGAAGCGGACCGAGCCATCGCCGAAGCACGCATTCACGCCACCACCGTGTGTGGAGTTCAGCGGCACCATCGAACTACTGTTGGCGCAGATGCCAAAGGTAGGGCTGCAGTTGCCCGTTGTACCCGTGATCGCCGGGAACTGTTTCACATTGATCCCGAACTTGATCACGGTTGAGCCGAACCCGCGACCATCGCCTGGTGAAGCTGGCGGAACTCCGACGTTGTTTTGGCCAATGGCCCAGCCGTGATTGGAAGTGGCATTCCAGCCGACAGTCAACGTGCTAGTGGCTGGCCCAATTCGCAGCGAATCGGATTGTTCGGAGATCAGAATCGTGTTGCTTGTGCCATCCGGCAAGCTGGCCAATTTCACGGTACCATTCGGGACCAAAATGCCCCCGCCGAACTGAACGCCGCCGCAACACGCCGTTCCCGTGTTCTGGAAGCGGCGGCTATCGTTCCAACCGGTAATGGTCCCGTTCTCGACACCGCTAATCCCCACATAGTCAGAAGTCTGAATCCAGGCACCATTCGCTCCCGTAGTACACCTTTCAGGAATGTTGCTGGAAGGGCAGCGATAACCCGAAAGCTTGACATTGTTCAAGACATCGGAACAGGCCACACCTGTTGTGGCAGGGGCCACAGCGGGAAGTCGTCCGGTCCAACCAGGACTTCCGACACCTCTGGTGAATGGTTCGAGTTGGCGGAACAGCGGTTCCTGTTCCATGAACGGGAGAAGCCACACCCGCCACGAGAAGCCCCAGCCTCCGCCAGTACCATACGGTGCGCTGTTCGGTGCACCCGAAGGAGGAAGCAAGCCTTGCTTCGAATCGGCGTAGTTGTGCATGGCCAACCCAATTTGCTTCATGTTGTTGGAACATTGAGCACGGGCCGCCGCCTGTCGCACCTTCTGCACTGCAGGCAGCAGAAGACCGATGAGAATGGCAATGATGGCAATAACAACCAGCAATTCAATCAGCGTGAAACCATACCGTCGTCGAAGTGATTTGGACATGATCGGCTCCAGGAGAGAAAATAGGAGATAACGAACGCACGCTTAATAAATGAGATCAATTTATCTCGCGACAAAGGCTGAATTGGGCGAGATCTCACATTCCAGCCGCGTGTAAGGCTGGAGTGTACGCAATAAGATCGGCTGAGAAACGTCATCAAGAATGGTTGAATTTGGCGATGCGAGTCGCGCAAATCTGAACAATTCATTAACAAATCTAACTTCTCGGATATTAAATTCGCTGGGATCAGGCGTCAAGTAGGATTCGTGAAAATCGGTTTGCTTTTGTCATATTGTGAGGTGGTTGAGCGATACGAATCGCGCGCCTTTTGCGATCGGGCCTTGCGGTTTGCGATGTTCACCTCCAGATTTGGTTCGCCGATGGGCTTGGCCTCGCGCCCTATCTCGCCGACAATGGAAGCGATTCTGGCGCAGCACGTTCTGATCGGTTTCTGTTCGCGTCTCTCCCTGGCCCGAGGCCGTTCATGTCTTCCACACTCACCTGCCAATCGTGTCGATCGCGATTGAAGATCCCGGCGGGTTACACGAAGAACAAGGCCCGATGCCCCAAGTGCGAGACCTGGCTCGATGTGACCGCCGCACTCGATGCGAACGCTTATCGGCCCGCTCCGGTTCCCGCGAACGTGGATCGCGAAGAAGACCCGCTGCCATATGTGAATCTCAAGCCGGTCGCGCGGGCGACCGCCAGCGAACCGCCGCTCTCACTCGATGACGATGAACCGCCCGCAACCGGCGAAGCGACTCCCGCACCGGTGAGTGTGCCGCCGTTTCGCACGCCCGTTCGCGTGACGGCGGACTCCGCGAACCTCTTTACCGGTGCGTGCGAGGCGGTGTTGGTGCCGCATGGCTTGTTTCTCGAAAGTGTGCCGTATCAGCCGTTTCTTTTCGTGGCGATTCATTCCAAGATCGCGAACGCGGGTCGCCGTGGCTTAGCCGTCACGGTGCCCGACAATCGAACCGTGACGCTGGAGTTCCTTGGCCCAGACGCACGCCGCCTTGCGGATGATGTGGCCGGATTCTTGGAAGGAGAACGCGCGGTTCCCGACCGCAAAGAATATGGCCGCAATCCCGCGTGGCTGCTGGGAATCGCCCTCATCTTCGCGCTGGGGTTGGCAGTGGGGCCGGTCGCTCTCGCGGTCATCGCCGAGCTTGGCCTGCGCAATGGCTTACTCGTGGGTGCGGGTTTGGCGGCGATCGGCTTGATGATTAACGCGGCGGTCGTGCTATTCACCCGCATGGCCGTGCCCGGCAAGGTGGCGGTGATGGCAACCGTGAGTGGCTTGGTGACCGGTGTGTTCCTGCTCACGGCAACTGCATATCTCGCCGGGAGGAAGCATGAAGCGGAGTTGGCGAAGCCCGAACAAGTGCCGCCAGCCCCGGTGCCCGAAACGCCCGCACCACCGCAACCCACACCCGATCCGGAACGCGAACGCCGGCGTGGCTTGCCAACGGCGTGGGATATGGCTTACGAGCATGGGCTGTATCGCTTCGCCGATGGGCCAGACGATGCGACCGCCATTGCGACAACCGGCGACGCGGCGGTGTTGCTTGCCGCCTATCGCAACGGGACCACGCGCGTGTGGCGTTTCGATCAGTTAGCCATCGATCCATTCGCACCTGGCCCCCGAGCGGATGGACCGGTAACGCGCATGCGCTTCGACGAAACGAACGCCATCGCTTATCTCACTTGCACCGGCGGAACGGTCGCGGCTTTCTGGAACAATCCACCCGAATCGCCGTTGAAGATTACAGGCGATCCGTTCGCACCGTTCACCACGGCGACGGGCGAACGCTTCGCGGCATACCGCCTCGGTGGCAATGCGGCGCAACGCCTTGTGTTGCGGCACATGCCCAGCGAATTGCTGAAGAATCCGCCTGCGAAGGGCAAGGAGTTCGCGGTTCTTTCTCCGCGAGATGAAGTGCAACCCGCCGATGTGAAAGCGCCGCTTGACGCGCCCCCGCCCACGCGATCGCCCACGTTTCTGGCGTGGCACCCATCGGGTATACTGCTCGGTGGCCAACCCGATGGCAGTATCTTATCCTGGGGTGCAACGGGGCCGAGTTCCACCGTGATCAGCCGCGACCACAAGGCGGCCGTGCGAGCGTGGGCCGCATCGCCTTCCAACTGGGATTTCGCCACCGGAGACGACAAAGGCATGGTCGGGTTGTGGGAGAACAAAGCGACCACGCCCAGAATCTTTACTGCGGCTAAAGGAGCAGATGGCACTGCCGTTGGCATCACGCAGCTCGTATTCAGCCCGCTTGCCACGCACCTGGCCATTCTCGATTCGGCCGGCGTCGTGTGGGTCTGGAATCTGGGCGAAATGCGCGCGATCGTGCGGACCAAGCGGCCCGACCCGATCAAGATGATCGCCTTTGGCCCTAACGATGATCTGCTGATTCTCGCCGCAAGCAAAAGCATCGAGATGTGGCACGTGCCCGAACTCGCCAAACAACCGTGACTGCCACCCGCCCCGCGTTCGTTCCTACCTTCCTCCACACTTCTATGACATCAACCATGAACCGTTCCCGCCTTGCAACCGTGATCGTAGCACTGGCAACTGCGCCGCTGGCCTCGGCCGCCGACACGCCAACATACTGGCAAGATGTGCGGCCGATTCTTCGCAAGCATTGCACGGTTTGCCATAGCGAACGCAAGCTGGCAGAGATCGAGCTTTCGGCGGGGCTGGCACTGGATAAGCCAGAACTCATTCGCAAAGGCGGCAAAGGTGGAAAGGTGATTGTGCTGTTGCCGGGCAAGCCAGAAGACTCTTCGCTTGTCACACTGCTAACATCGAAGGATAAGAAACGAGCCATGCCGCTCGATGCCGATCCGCTGCCCGATGAAGACATCGCCACGATTCGCAAGTGGGTGGCTTCCGGTGCTCCCGAAGGTGTGCAACCGAAGGAAATCGATACGGGCGTGGCCGCGATCCGCCCCGCGAATGTTCGCAAGTTACCGATCACCTTTGCCACGCGGGCCGCACTTCCCAAAACGGCGAACCTTCCTGGCACGCTGGATGTGACATTGCCAGTGGGGCCACTGCCGCCGGTCGCCGCCGTTGCGTTTAGCCCCGATGGCAAACTCCTCGCCAGCGGCGTGTATGGCCTCGTAACCGTGTGGGATCTAAGCACCGCGAAGCCAACCAAATTCCTCACGAATGTTCTGGGTGCGGTGAACGATCTGAAGTTCTCGCCCGATGGAACGCTATTGGCGGTAGCGGGCGGTCAGCCCTCGGCACGCGGCGATCTTCGCCTGTTCGCCACCAAGGATTGGAAACTCGTTCACTCGCTCGGCGGCCACCTCGACACGGTATCCGGCATCGCGTTCAGTTCCGATGGATCGAAGCTTGCATCGGCCAGCTTTGATAAAACCGTGCGCCTCTGGGACGTGAAAAAGGGCGAGGTGCTTCACACGTTCACCGGCCATTCGGATTTCGTGTACGCAGTCGCGTTCGGGCCAACCGGCGATTGGTACGCCACCGCGAGCAAGGACCGCACCGGCCGCCAGGTGGACGCGAAGACCGGCAAGAGCCTGCTAACCTTTAGCGGAATGAACGACGAAGTGATGGCGGTGGCGGTGCGGCCCGATGGGCAAGTGGCAACCAGCGGATTCGAGACGCAAGTGAGTTGGTGGGATCCCAAGACGGCCGAGCGCTTGCGTCGCACGCCTGGCCCCGCCATCGCCGTTCATGAACTTGCGTTCGATGCCAAAGCCACTGTGCTGGCCGTGGCGGGTGGCGATGGCTCCGTGCGTTTCTATGAAGCCAAGGCCGGAACCGCGATGAAGGTTGCGCAGGCGGGCAGTGCGGTATTCGCCGTCGCGCTCGATGCGACCGGGAAGCGAGCGGCCAGCGGTGCGGCCGATGGCACCGTGAAACTGTGGGATGTGGCCGATGGGCGATTGCTCGTCACCTTCTGGAGCAGCACGAATGACAGTTGGCTGTCACTCACACCCGAAGGCTACGCAGCGGGCGATGACAGCACGCTGGCGAAAGCCGTGTGGAAGGCGGGTGGCAAGCCCGTGACCGATGCGAAACTCCTGGCTCCGCTTAAAGACGCAGCTCAGGTTGGCAAAGCGGCCATCGGTGCGAAGCTCGCCGAACCGGTCTGGAAGTGACTGTTGAACGCATCATAATCGCTTGAACACTGCGAGGTTTTGGCATGCCCGTTTGCGCTGCTCTGTTCGATTTCGATGGTACGCTGGCCGATAGTTTCGCGGCGATTACCGCCAGCACGAACCATGTGCGAGCCTCGCATGGATTGCCAGCGCTTCGCGAAGATGAAGTGCGAAGTTTCGTCGGTTATGGGCTGCCGCACTTGCTGGAACATCTCGTGCCCAATGCGCCGGTCGATGCCGCCGTTGCGCTCTATCGCGATCATCACCAGGGTGTGATCGACACGCACACCAGCCTTCTGCCCGGCGTCGCGCACACCATTGCGGAACTGGCGCGGCGCGGGTATCGCATGGCGGTGTGCAGCAATAAGCGTGTCGAGTTCACCCGTAAGCTCATCGGATCTCTCGGACTCGCACAATACTTCGCAGCGGTGCTCGGGCCAGACGATGTGGGCGATCGCGCGAAGCCAGACCCCGCGATGTTGATCGAAGGCTTGGCCCGTGTTGGTGCGTCGCCGAATGAAGCGGTCTATGTGGGCGACATGGCGATCGATGTGCGAACAGCCAAGGCCGCGGGCGTTCCCGTGTGGCTGGTTCTCGGTGGCGCGGCGGGCCTGGAAGATGCCACCGCAAGCGGGCCAGATCGCGTGTTGAATGCGTTCACCGAGATTCTCGACCTGCTGCCCGCACTCGCTTCCCACTCTTGAAAGAACGGAGGTAAGCCGTGTTGATTACTGCGACCGCCTTGTTCGCGATCTTACCCGTGTTGGATGCACGCTGGAACGCGGTTCTGGCGTGCCCCAGGGTATCGGCTCCGGGTGCGACAGATGGAACCGGCGTGGTTATCGGAACGAAGGATGGATTCGCGTATGTGCTAACGGCCAATCACGTCGCGGCTTCGGATCGATTGGAACTCGCATTCACTTCGCGCGAGTTGTATCCACTGGCCAACTGGTTCGGCGATGGTGCCGTGGTTGTGGCTCGCTGGCCGGACCCCGATATTGCCCTGATTCGCTTTCCGCTTCGGAATCGAGCCATTCCCACGATCGCACTGGCCCCTGCGTGGCAACGACCGAAGCTGTTTCCCGAACCGGTGGTATCGATTGGAGTCGGGAGTGGCGAAGCGGCCAAGCCGCTATCGGATGAGATTCGAGCCAAGGAATTCGTGCGGCGCGAAGGGAAACAGCCCGCGTTCTTCTGGCGCACCGAACGCCCACCGGAACCGGGGCGTTCGGGCGGTCCGCTGCTCGATCGCAAAGGCCGCGTGATTGGGATCACGGTCGCGGTGCGTGCCGGTGCCGGGTATTACTCGCACCACGATGAAATCCTCGCCGCGTTGCACCGCGACGGTTATTCGTGGCTGGTGCCCAAGCGGTAAGAGACTATTTGACCCACGGCCAGAATCGCTGACTGAAGGCCCAGCATTTCGCGCTGAGCGTGCCGACATCCGCGGCGATCTTTCGCACCAACTTCTGGTATGTTCGGCCCGCACCGATTGGGAAACCCCCGCTCGTGATCGCGGCGGCAGTGCTCTTGATGTGATCCTTCGCCTCGGTGAACGCAGCCGATTTCCCGCCCGGCCCCGCCCGCGTAACCATGAGTAACGATTCGGCCAGAGCGAGCACCAGGCGCGTTCCATCGGCAACGACCACGGTATCGACGCGCGTAATCTGGCTGGTTGCGTCGTCCATCTGGTCATTCAAGGCCAGGTCCAGCGCGAGCCAGGCGCGGAAATCGGCGAGCACTTCGTCTGGCCCACCCAACCGAACCGCGGCGCGGCACACTTCAGTGGCGCGATCGTCTTGATCGAGCGCGCGATAGGCAATGCCAAGCGGGCGAAGCATCCAGGCTTCGACGCCATCGCGATCGCGCCAGTCGGCGAGCCAGGCTGCGGCATGCGCATAGTTGGCCGTGGCAACCAATGCGGCACCCGCACGCGCCCAGGCTGCCGCATCGGCCCGAAGCACTTCGCTATACTTCGTGACCACACCATGAACGGATTTGCCGGAGTCGGCCAACGCCAGCACATAGGCCAGCGTGGCTTCACGCCCGGCCGCCGAGTCGCTGGCGAGCAAGTCGGGAAGTCGCTCCGACACCGCGTCGGCCGAACCGGCCTCAACCGCCCGAGCGGCCCAGATGCCCGCCAGTTCGGGGCTTGCGTCGGGTGCGAATGCCAGTTCGCGCAGTTCGGGCGTGAGTCGCGGTCCCCAGCTTTCCGAATCGAACGCAACAACCGCCTCGTTGAGTAAGCCGCGGGTCGCGTCTGGATCTTCGGCCAGTTGTCGGAATCGTTCGAGTGCCAGTTCGAACTCGCCCTGCCGGCATGCCACCTGAACCGCTCGCAACTTCACCAGCGGGCTTTCGCCACGTTCCGAAACTTCTTGCAGCGTGCGGTTGGCTCCGGTCACATCGCCGGTGGCCAGTTGCTCGGTTACCAGATTCAACCCGGCTGCTTCGAAGCTCGGATCGAGTTCAAACGCACGCCGGAAATCCGCAAGCGCCCCGCGCCGATCGGCGGTGCTGCGTCGGGCTTCGCCGCGATATACATAGGCCACGGGGTTGGTCGGCTCCAATTTCACGAACTGTTCGCAGGCTTCCAGACATTCGCGATGGCGGTTGGCCGAATCGAACCAGGCCGCGAGCTGTCGCCAGCCGAGAACGAAGGTTGGGTTCTCCGCCAGGAGCTGCCGCATCATGGCGATGGCCTTGGCCCGATCGCCGCGGCGGTTCTCGATCCAGGCGGCGCGACCTCGCAATTCCACCGGTAACGGGTCGATCTCCGCGGGTTTGCAAGCTGCAATCGCTTCATCGAACCGGCCGGCGAACGCAAGCTGCTCGGCCTTGCAATCGTGCCCGGGCATGAACTTCGGGTATGCCTTGATGCAGGCTTCGGTCGCACGAAGGCGATCACCGGGTTCCGCGTTGCGGCCGTCGGGGGAATCGACCCAGAACACCGGCACCCACGGTTGGAACGGCCCGCCGCCTTGCCATGCTTCACGCATCGAGCGGTACGCGCGATCTTCCCACCCGGCGGCCTTCAGTTCGTTGAGTGCGGCCTGAATGGGATAGGGCGATTGCCCCGGCCCTTCGCACACTTCTTCGAAGGCCCGCAAAGCCGAGTCCGGATCTTCGCTGCGTGCGGCGAACTGAATCTGCTTAACGGCAACTTCTGGCCCGTCGGCGTGTTCCTGGAGAACCGCGAGAACCTGGCGGGCTTCGCGAATCTCATCGTCCGCCAGACACGCATCGAACAGCACTGCGGCCGCGGGCGAATAACCAGGGCTAACTCGCAAGGCTTCACGCAGATCGCTCTTTCCGCCCTCGCGGTCTCCGGTTTGGAGCTTGGCTTCGCCGCGCATGGTGAGCGAAACGGGGTGGCCGGGCTGAAGGCGAACCAGTTGCGATGCGGCTTCCAGATAGTTCTCGGAGCGGCCGGATTCGTTGTACCATTCGGCCAGTTGGTGCCAGCCCCAGAGATAGTTCGGATCGACTTCCACGAGCGCACGCATGGAATCGCTGGCGGTCACATAGTTGCCACGCTGCGCTTCAATCCACGCTAGCCGTCCTTGAAGAATGAACGGGAGTTCTTCCGCGAGTTGCGAGGGATTCGCCGCAACTAGGGCATCGTCGTAGCGACCCATTTCGGCGAGTCGCTCGGCTTTCAGGTCGTGAGCTTCCACACTCTTGGGATCGAGGGTGATGGCGCGATCGAGCGCCGCGAGCACTTCATCGTGGTGCCGCGGCTGGTGCAGCATTCGAGCGAGCCGAAGCCAGATGCGCGGATCGCCCGGGCGATCGCGTGTCATCTCGCGGACCAATTCTGCAGGCTCATCGGGCGAGTCCAACCGATCCGACCAGAGTTGCACCGCGTGCCAGGCCCAGTCGTAGCCGGGTTCGTGTCGAACGGCGGTCTTCGCTCGGTCAAGGGCTTCGCGAGCGTGGCCCGCATCCCATAATCGTTCGGCCAGGAATCCATGGGCGAACGGATCGAGTGGCGAGCGGGTGGCGGCAAGCTCCATGACGGTAATCGCCTCGTCGCGTTCGCCCGCGTCGTCCAGCGCATCGGCGAGTTCGCGTGCCGAGACAGACCAACCCGGAGCCACCGCGACCGCGTGCCGCAAAGCATCGATGCGGCCTTCGGAATCGCCACGTGCCTGGCACACCTGTGCCCGATCCAGCCAGAGTTTCGCTAACAGCGGGAACCGCGTCGTGGCATCGCGAACGAGCGAGCTGGCTTCTTCGTGCCGCATTAGCCCGGTCATCTGCTGAATCACCACCGACCACGCTTGCCATAAGTCCGGACGTTCGTCCAGGATGTCTTCGAGCGTTTCGAGCAGTTCGCCATGTTCATCGGGATCGGTATACGCTTGCCGAGATTGTTCAACGAAGGCGACCAATCCTTCTCCGGTGTGCGGTTGGCGGCGGAGTTCGCCAACGATGAAATCGAGTGCGGCATATTTCTCATCGCGGCCGCGACTGAGTTGCACCAACTCGGCGATCATCGCTTCTTGATCGATGTTGGCACGCAGTGTGGTGCGGATCGCTTCCAAGGCTTCGTCGGTGCGATCGGCCCGCCGAAGAACTTGCGCCGACACGGCGTAATACCACGGATGGCCAGGTTCAATCTCGCCAGCCTTCGCGACCGATGCGAGCGATTCGTCCATCCGCTTGCGATCCGCGAGAATCAGCGCGTGCTGCCGAAGCGCCCACGCATCGCTCGGGCATTCTTCCAGCATGTGCCGAATCGCCTGATCGGCGTCGGATTCGGAATCGCCGGAAAGGAACTCCGCGCGGAGTTTCAACAGTGGGTAGTAATGCGGGAACTTCTGGCACGCCTGCGCCAGATGCGTGCGAGCGGCGGCGCGACCGTCCGTGACAGCGAGAAGCGCGACCAACGTGCGATTGGTGTCGAAGGAAAGCGGATCGAGTTTCACCACTTCGAGCAAGTGCGCACCGGAAGCGGCCATGTCCGGTTTCATGCGGCGAATGCGTGCCGCGGACTTGTGCCAGTTTGCGGGCGACACCCGCGTGCGGGCTGCGTACAAGTCCGCGTCCGCCTCCGTGTGGCGATCGGCGGCGGTGTGGCATTCCGCCCGGAATAGCAGTAACTCGCCCAGTGCGCTGGCTTCCGGCGAAACGGCCGGGGCGTTCGCTTCATCCGCCGGATTCACGGCATTCGTTTCGGCCGCGGCGCTGGCGGAACTCGCCATGCGTGCTTGCAACTTCTCGATCGCCTGATCGAGCGCGATTTGTGCTTGGTCCGGCTCATCGCGATCTGCCAGCGTGTGATACAACGCTCGGGTTGCTGCCGGGGCGGGAATCGCGGCACGGCCTGCTTTCTGCTGAAACAATCGCAGAGCTTCCGGGACTTGCTCGGTTGCACGTGTGGCCCGGCAATACGATTCGGCGAACTGTTCCTCGCGATCATCCAGAGTGGTGGCAAAGCGATACAGCTCCGTGGCATCGTCGAAGCGGCGATCTTCCCACCATTGCGTGGCAAGCAAGTAGTAACCGGCGGCGGCGGCCGGGCGATTGCGGATCGAGCGGCGCAGAAGCCACGCGGCCTCGGCTTGCCTGTGGGGCAGTGGTAACAACGCCTGTGCGAGCGACTGCATCAACAATGGGTCGGCGTTCAGTAGCGAGCCTTCCGCTTCCAACAGGGCGACTCGTTCGGGCATGCGGTGCTGTTCGCGGAGCACGGCAGCCTTGGATAACAGCCAGCTTGCTTCGTGCGGAAAAGCCGCGAGCAGGCGATCGTACACACCGAGGAGTTTCACCGGGTGGGCATCGTAGCGAGCCAAGGCGAGTTCCGCGAACTGCGTAAGGCGATGTTCCGGGAACTGGGCACGCATTCGTTCGAGTGCCGCAATGCTTGCTTGGCGGTCGTGAGCCAATAGTGGCTTTTGCACCGCATCAAGCGCCTCACGCTCGGCGTGTTCCGCAAGCGAATCAAGAACTTCGAGTTTGGCCGCGTCCGCAACCGGCACCAACGCCAAACAGCGAGGCCCGAACGGTTTGAAGCGCTCGAGCATGCTGGAGACCGGCGCTTCGACCGGCCGAATATCCATGCCATCGCCCAGGAACACGCTCCCGCGAATGGCATCGGCTCCCACAATAAGCCGCGCCTGCGAGAAGCCCGCTTCCACCAGTGTGACGATAAATGGGACTCTGCGCCGAATCAGTTCCACCGCCGTATCGAGCGAGAGTGTGAACTCGCGACAAACCCAACCGGCCTTCTCCGCGCGTTGTCGTTCGGCTGCGTCCGGCAAACCATCGAACGCTGGCGGGCTATCCGCTCCGGGGTTTGGCAGCGGGTGTTTCCAGAATCGAGCAAGCAAATCGTAGATCGTGGGCGATGGGCTCCCATTGGTATCAAGTGAAAGCACGACGCGGAACGGCTTGGAAGAATAATCCCGGCTGTTGCCTTGCGATTGCGCCGCCTCAGTTTCCGCCACTAACCGGCCGGCAAAGGCATCGTAAAAGGGATCGCTCACCGCAATCGCCTGTTCGGCCGCGGTCGCATACTCACCCAGGAAATAGCGAGTGTCGGCCCGGCGTGCGGCGAGCCACTTGTGTGTCTCATCTTCCATGAGCGGGCAAAGCTCGGCATAGCGATCCAGCGAGCGAATTGCGTCGGCGTGATGGCCCAGTTCGTTCTGAAGGGCGGCGAGTTGTGCCGAGACCAGCCCGCTTTCCAGTTGGGCTTCGGCATCGGTTAGAAACGCAAGCGCCTCGCGATCGCGGTCCAGGCGAATCAGCAGATGCGCGACCGATTGCACACCGGGGCGGAAGAGCGGTTGGAGTTCGAGCGATCGGCGAGCCGCAAGGAGTGCATCATCGAGCCGATCCGCCAGTTCATAGACACCGGAGCGTTCGATGCACGGCCAGGGGCGATCGGGGGCAATGGCATCGGCCCGATTCAACCAGCGTTCGGCCCGATCGAAATCGCGCAGGCGTGCGGCGTTGAAGGCGGTTAACGCAATCCAATCGGCTTGAAGATCGGGCGACGCCTCGGACCAATCCGGATGCTTCCGCATGAATTCCCAGGCGGAAAGCGGGCCGAATTGCTCCATCAAGTAGCGTGCGTGGTAGTAAATCGCTTCCGGGAACGCCGGCGTGCTTCGATACGCGAGCAGATGCATTCCGCGGCCGAGTTTGGGCGCACCGAGTTGAATCGCGAGCCGCCCGCCGATGAGTCGCGCTGGTGTTCCTTCCCATTCGCGGATCGGGCCGACAGTCGCCGCCACTTCGTACGCGCGACGGTAAGAGCCTTGGGAGTAAAGGTCGCGAATCCGTGACAGGTCGGCGGGTTCCAGTTCCATGCGGTGGCTCGGGTCCAAACGAAATGGTGAAAGGTGAAAGCGGGCGAAGAGTGCTTCGCCCTTTCACCCGCTCATCCCTTGTCTTCAGATGGCGGAACAGGAGTGGCGTCGGCGAGCGGCCCCAATTGCCCAAGGATGTTCCCGAGTTGCCCCAGGCGAATGCCGAATCGATCCAGCAATTCACTGAGTGCGAACTCGTTATCGATATCGAGGTTCTCGGGATCATTCACGCGGTCTGTGAGGTCGCGCACCAGTGTGAGATACGCTCGCTCCAGTGCGGGCACCGCTTCCTTGCATGCCATGCCCACGCCGGGAAATTCATCGGCCCAGCGTGCCAGAAACGCACGCCAACGCGACCCGCTATCTTGCGTGGACGCCTGCGCCTTCAGCAAGGCGATCTGTTCTTGTTGCAGACCAACTAACTGGCGTAACAAATCCGTGACTTCGCGAACCGGAGTGGGCGGGTCCGGGAGAGGTACGATGGGCGGAGGAGTGACGTAGATCGGAGCGTTCATGGCAAACTCGGGCGAACAGGGGAAAAACGAGTGTCGCGGAGATTACGAGTATCGCGGAGATTATACGAGACGTCGCAGCAACTGAGGAAGCGCTAACGCACAGACGACGCAAAAAGCTGCGAAATGCGATGGGCGGCATGCGTTTCGGACACTTCAACCGTTGCAGCGGTATGGGATCAACTCTGGCATTCGCGATACGAACTTCAGGTTGCTACGATCCCGGATTGGTCGCACGCCTACCCGAGGTGAATTCGCGGAATCCAAGGGGTTTTTCGCAATGAAAGCGCTCATGGCTTATTCCATCCATGTGGCTTTTATGCGGCTGTTGCGCGGCTGTTGCACCGCGTTCGTGCGTTGCTTCCGCATAACTAACACGCTCGCCACTAAGGATTTATGGTGAGAGCATAAGCGAAGTCTGCCGCACAAAATTAACCAATCTCTGCGGCGGCGTGCGGATCACGCACCGGTAATTGCAATTGCTGCATCGTGGATGGCACCCTCGGTAAAGCTTACATGGTAATTGTTGCAAATCGGTAAAGCAGATTTACAATCGCGTTTTGCCAATCGAGAATAATTGACGCAGTGAGATACGAAAATCGCCTAGAAAATGCGGCAGTTGCGTGCTCTTCACCGGCGGGCATTCCGGTTTGGCACGGTGCCTGCTTTAGCTTATTGTGTCGAAACGGTTCCCCCAGAACCCAAGACACGATGGCGAGGTTTCCCCCAACCACACCCCGCCAACTGAAACTGACCGGTTCCCCCAATAAACCCGGTCATGTTTAGTACTCCTTCCCCCTGAGCTAGCCGCCCGGTCCCCCCCGGGCGGCTCGCTCATTTAATAGTCACTTCTGGCACACTACCCAAATAAACGCGATCGGTGAAGAGTCGCATTCTCAATGCGACAGCGTTACTTGAACCGCACACGATTGCCGAGGCGAGCCGTCAGTGCTTCGCGAGCCGGCGTGGTTACGATCTCGTTGGGCAGTTCGAGTTGTTCGAGCCGTTCATTGTCAAGGGCATTCGCCAGGGCGATGAACGCGGCGTCGGGAATGACATCCTCATTCACGGACCGGTTGATTGTGTCTTTTTTCTCGGTCGGTGATGAAGCATGGTCTTAACCCGTTGCCTCACGGTCTGGAAGTAGCAGAGGCTGTTCCGGATCGAGGTCTTCAGGTCGGCCAGGGTGTCGAAAAGTC
>JBGSLF010000117.1:0-21113 GCA_041740855.1 Gemmata sp. | reverse complement strand
TCCTCCCGCTGCTTCGCGGTGACGGAAACGAGCTGTTGACGCTTTGCCATTGCAGCAACCTTGCTCAAGAAGTCCCGGGCTTCGCCAGCTTGCTTTGCGAATCTTAAACTGTTCCCCTACTTACGGGGAGATGTACTTAGGAATTGGTGTCTTTTTGGTGTCTCTATCCCGTGAAATCGCCCGTGACATCGGCTGGCAATCAGTGACAACTCATGACAAATAGAAACGAACAAGCCCTTGGTGTCCCTGGGGCTTGTTCGTTTTCTTGAGTAGCGGAGGCCGGGTTTGAACCGGCGACCCATCGCTTATGAAGCGATTGCTCTAACCACTGAGCTACCCCGCCATGCACATTCAATTTACACACACAACTAAAGGTGACAAGACAGCCCAAGCAGTTGAGTTGTCTTGTCACCTTTGTTCAGACCACGGCGTGGCTGCCACGCACGGAATATCGCTAAGTATCAAAAGAACAGGCGATATTCGACTCGCAGCATATCCTTGTACCACACCGCTCCGGTCAACGCGCGGCCGTAGCCAACATACAGATCCGATCGTGTCGGATAAGCCACACCCGGATTCACCGCACCGAAACCGATTCGCACGCCGAACTTCGCGTTCACGATTGTAGTGCCCGCAGAGGAAACAGGACCGTTCTCGGTTAACTCTTTACCATCTAACACCGTCCAACCCACACACTCCGCCACCGGTGCGATGTAGCCACTGCACCCGCTGGCGACCATGTAACTCGTACCCAGCCCGTAACGAAGCACGTTACCGGTGAAGTCGCTTTGGCGGCTCAGATAAACGCGGTCGCGGATCTCGCCGAACACCTGCCACTTGGGGTTGAGTTGTTCGAGCCATAACACGCCGGGTTCAATCCACCAGTTGCCCGTGCCCAGCCCGCTCCCGATTTCTCCCGTTGGCGTGACGGTTTGCAGCAAGAACGTGACAATCCGGTTCTGATTGTAGATCATGGCATACTTGGCACCGAAACTGATATCGCTTAGCCCGGCGGCGTTGGCGTTAGCCGTCGGGTTAATGAACCGGATCGGTATGTTCACGAACATCGAGAGGCGCGGGTTGAACGCATACTCAAAGTAGGGGGTTAACTCTTGTGCATCCACGCGGGTCTCGGGCAACGGCGGCCCTTTGGCGTTGGGGTCGTATAAGGGGTCGCCCGGAGAGAGTTGGGTGCGGAAGCAACCGCACTTGGCGTAGAAGAATTCTGCGCGATCAGGGCGGTTATTGAAATACATCGAATCGTAGCGTAGCCGGAACTGTGTTACCGGTGCCGCATTCTCAATGTACCCGTTGAGGCCAACAGTTGGCCCGGCCCCTGCTCCGCGACCCAAGCCCCCAAATTCCGGAAACGAACTGCCAAGGTCGGAAGCAACCGGTGAGGGCGTTTCCGTTGGTGTGGTCGGCGGCGTTACTGCTGGTGGGTGTGGGTCTGGCAACGTTGGCGGAGTGGGCAGCGTCGTTAACGGCGGGCACATTTCGCCATGATGAGCCGGGGGGCATATCACTGGCTTATGTTTGCGTATAGCGCGACCAAAGCCGGCCGGAGTTACTTCTGATTCCGGAGCAACTTCAGGTGCAGCCGGGATAACAATCGGTTGTTCAGCCGTGGCAGTCGTTGTGCCGAAGGCTGTAAATCCTGCGATAATTGCAGCGTGTAACCGTTTTCGAAATCGGGACATCCTGTCCTCCATGCGTTACCGGACGCCGGTTCGAGTCTCTGAGCAATCCTTGCACCCGTAGCTTATTCGTTCGACCAAGCGAAACCGGAGAGTTGCCTAGAAGTCGTGCAACCGCTTCCCGAGACGCATGTATCGCACCGCTTATGCCGATTCTGCAAAATGTCAGGGGAATGACTTTAACGGTTGTGAGGATTGTGCCATTTAATCAGGGGGCGAGCGAGGCCGACGATGCGGCTTCGCTCTTCAAGCGGAAGTCGATCCGTTGTCGCTGTGATTAAACTCTCCAGTTTTTTCAGCTCGCTTTGAACCAGTGCGGTAATCTCTCCGAGTTCCCGCTTCTGCAGGACTGCGGACTTGAATAGTCGCGGTAATCGTGCGGTATCCGCAGCAGCTTTCCAGGGATACCGCAAGAACGGAACACCATTGGCGAGCGTTGGTTTCAGCTCCTGGCCATCGGGATCCACCACATTGACGAGTGCGAACCGCACTCCGGGTAAAGGTGGCAAATCGTCGAGCCGAATCATGTACTCTTTTGCCACGCCACCGCGGCTCACACTGCTGGAAGTGTGAAGCAGCAGAGCATCGTCTTTGCCAACCAGATCGCGACCCTGATAATAGATCAACACCACATCATTGACCCACTCTTCGCCCTTGCGTTGTGTGGTCAGGAGAATCTCTCGTTCGATTTCCTTGAGCAAGCCAAGGACATCGGTGTGCTCCACATCGTTCACGAGCGGGCGGTAGAGAACGGAGCGAGTGAAGGATGATTGTTCAAAAGCTCCCCGATCGAAATTAATCGCACCCTTTGGTGCAGAGCCACCCACACCTTCCAGAACGCTGCGAACAACTGCATCTTTTCCCTGCCGGGTAATTTCCGGGGCGATGACGACAACGTGAAACCGTTGCTTTTGAAGTGGTTGCTGGCACTTCACAGCAATCTCGGCCTGGGCATATCCTTGGCGAGGGAGGGGACTCGCGCGATTGCCGGATCGGAGTTCGAAGCGAAGTCGCGAATTGGCTGCGTTTACAAACGCGGGAACAACGAATGGACGCTCTTGTTGTGTGCCACGCGGCATGTCAACTCGCACGGGAAGGTGTGCAACCTGATTGGCGAACAAGATCACCTTCAGGTTGGTATCGCTCGCAACAGGGTGGTCCGGCATGTCCCAAACCACGCGGCCACGAATTTCCAATATGGGGCTATCCGTGGTTACGATCTGGCCTGCGACCACCTCGAACCGTTCACCCCCAGCGGGAATAATCGCATCGATGAGCACACGAACCGCAGGCGGGGTGTAGCTCACGGTGAATTCCACAACGGTAGCTTCATCTCGGTTTGCGGCCACAACACGAATGCGATTCACACCCTCGCGCAATCGGATCTCGGGCTTCGCGGTTAACTTGTGAAAGCCACCCGCGACAACGGCTTTCTGTGGGTCGATTCCCGCCACGAACTCGGTTCCCGCCAGTGCTCCGGCGGTGTGTTGAATCTCGACACGTGTGAGGGGCTGATCCGATACCACTGCTAGAGCGAGTAAGAAATTCTTTTCGTCCGAGGCAAGCGAATCGCCATGCGCAATTGTGATGTTCGTTCCGTGAGTCAACCCGATCACCGGCGGTGAAACGGGCTTGGGGGCGGCACCCTTGATGGGCACTTCGGCAACTCGACTCTCGCCCTCTGCGTTCTTGATAACGACTGACAGACGCGGCAACCGGACTGTGCCCGTCTTAACAGGTATACCCACGACTTTAAGTCGTTCCACGACGATTCCAAATAGCCCGATCGCGTCCCCTTCCCTGCGAAATGTAACTGGCATTCCATTGATGCGAACTTCCGTAGGTGGCACGCCACGAGGCGTAAGAACCGTCGCAACAAGATCACCCACAGAAGCGGTTCCGACATCAACAGGAGACATCGGAAGCAGAATCGGCGGTCGCGCATAAACCATGCGAACGATTCCGGGCTTTCGCACTACGCCCCACTTGTTGCGCGCGATGAGCCCAATCGTCGATTCGCCTGGAGCGAGTTGGATGGTCGCACGCCATCGCATGGTTGCGGGATCGATGTTCGCGGCAAACTCGCGGCGCTCTCCCGTATGTGTTGCGATCGTTTCGACGTGTAGAGTAAAGGGCAAATCACCTACGGTTGCCACCGGACCCGTAAGCAACTGTTCGCGGTCCAGCACTTCTGCCGGCGGAAGATCGAGACCCGGCTCAGGAAGTGCGCTGAAGACCACCATAACGGAGTCTTCTGCGAAAGGGCTGTTCTTGCTTTGGGCACGCACGCGAATTTTGAGCGGCTCACCATTCTTGGGTAACTCTACCGTCTGTTCTTGCCGGTTCTCTTTATCCAACTGCCCCGCTATCCACCTCCCGTCACCAAGTTCCCATTCGAAGTTGTGAATCGGGTTTGCCAGTGCAAGCACCACAGAAGCATTCAGCAAGACACGCTGCGTAGCACTCACGCGCGGTGCCGAAGGCTCGGCAGGCGGATCGTGTGGCGATTGAAGCACCAACTTGATTTGGGGAACGGGTACGGGATCGGGTGGCATGCGACGCACGATAACATCGACCGTCACACGTTCCAAAGCGACATCAACATCTTTGCCTTGCGGCACAGCATTGACACGTATCACCGTTTTGGCGGGAAACGGATCAAGCGGGACTTTCACCGGAGCAAACATGCCGCCGGGTTGTGCTTCGAGTTGAAATGGCTTCGACCCGACTACAGACGATCGCACCGTAACATCGCCATCGCCGTTCTTGATGATCGCCGCAACTGCTATGGCTTCCGCTTTTGTGGTAATCTCTTCATCGAGTTGTGCCGCCTTCCCATCTACCACAGCAGTAAGCGTCGCAGCGGGTGGAAAATACTCCCATGTCTGAGCGAACTCAATTACAGGGTTCGCCAGAACGGGTGTGTGAACCGCGAACTGGAAGCGGTGTGTCCCGCGTGTCCATTGGTAACCATCAAGAGGGATGGTCACTCGACCCGTGCGGAACGGGATCGATTGCCAAGCGCCCGCCGTGCCGTCGCGGGCAATCGTGCGCCACCGCAGTTCCGCTTGATCCAGGGGCAACACACCGGAGCCATCGAGAACCGAGACATCAATGCCGGTCGCCTTATCTCGAATGAGCCGGCTTGCACCGCGTTTCTCAATGGCCATCACCAGACCCGTGAGATTGGCCACGAGCACAGGAATTCTTGGCGGGTATTCCACCGCGTACTGATCGCTTGCTTCATCAAACTCTCCCGCTGCAGCGAGAAACCGAAAGAAGTCCTTCTTGTAGTAGAGCGGGCGGTATTGATTGACGGGTGCGAATGTCACCGGGCGTGCGGGATCGCCCGTTGCGGTGACCCACACGATCCTCGCCTCGGCATTGGCAGAACTCGTGTCGTATGGGCCAGCCGCTGTCCAGCTTATCCAATCGTGTCGGCCATCAATCGCAATCGGATCAACCCAGACATGGAACAACGGGCGGCGGTGCCCGAGTGCTGTTCCCACGGGAACAACTACTGGTTGTGCTTTTCCTTTCACTTGAATAATGGCATTGCTCGTAACGGGCATGGTTCGCACAGCAAGAACGAAGTCGCTCGCCGATTTGGCCGCTTCCAAAGTGGCGATATTCTTGCCCACTTTCTCGATTACATCGCCCGGCTCCAGTTTGCCGCGTGCCGCACTTCCTGGCTCGATCGACGCAACGATCACTTCCGCTTCCCGCATGGTTACGGTCAACCCTTCAATCACTGGGAAACTGCGGTTCAATTCTCGGAGCGACCAAACATACACGGTGCGGTCTTCGCCGACCGCCGCGAGCAAGGGGCGAGTCGCCGAGAAAGCTAACGATCGCACGGGCTGCGATGGCCCGCCCAATTGAAGCACCGATTTGCCATTTGCATCGTGGAGCGTTATTAGTGTTCGCGCGTAGCGATCGTTGGTGTGTGCCACCGCGACCAGCGGCCCGAGTGTCGGTTCCCAAACCGGTTTGCCCGGTAGCACTGCCGCAGTCGTTGGCCGCTCGCCATCACTCAGCGCGACTTGACGACCCGCCGCACCCAGGAAGAACGTCACCTTGCCGGGAGTTCCCTTCGCGAAATCTGGTGACTCGAGAACCGGTGGTATTTCCGCCTTCGGGCTATCGGAAGGAACTTTGCCATCGTTCGCGCGTGCTTCGCGCGTGACAAAGTTAAGCACAACACCACCGCTTCGCGGAGTATCGTTGGTCGCCCCTAACCAGAGCTTCTGGCCTTCGAGAAACTCGACTTTGTTGTGACGACTCGGATCGCCAGGAAGGAGTTGCTTCACTATCTTTCCGGCTGCAATCGATGCGGCCTCGTAAACCTCGACTCGATGGTCGGTGAAGCCGCCAATGGCAACAAATTGCCCATCGGGCGACACCGCCATCACAGGTGGTATCTCGTTCGAGATATCCTTGAGAGTCACGGAACCAACGGTTTCGCCATTCCTGCTGAGTAATCGGAGTTCCGTGCGGCGGTCAGTTGTTCCCACCGGTCGCGGGGCTAATTCGAGCAACACCGCAGTAAGATCTTGCTTGTCTGGAAGTGTGATTGGAGCGACCGCCAACGCCAATGCGGCTTGACCTTGTGGGGCAGACAGCGGAAGGGTTCGCGGATCACCAACCGGATCTGTTGCCCGAAACCCAAGCCGACCTTTGCCGTTGATAACATCGAATCCGCCCGTGATCACTTCGGCCGCTTGCTTGTTTACCACACGCACGGCAAGCGGAGCATTCAGCGGCACATCGGGGATTCGCTGTAGCTTGCCCGCTGGCGCGTCCCAAACGAGCAACTCTCCCGGTTGCACCCTCGGGTCTGGACTGGGCCATGTTACCGCTACACGCAACGATTTCCCGTCTGGCCCCACCGGCCATGCAGCCAGGCCAGGCGGAATCGTGGTTGATGGAAAATCGCCACGCGAATCGATTTCCTTTCCGGTTGCGGCATCGAATAGTCGAACAACGCCGAATTCTTTTCCTTCGGCGTTCCACTCGATTCCTGCCGTAATCAGAACAGGTCCGGCAGGTGAAACGGGATTGGCAAACGCGAGTGCTCGCACCTCTGATTGCGGGCCGCGAATCACGCGACCACCCTGAGGATTGCCCGGCGCGAACAGATACACGACGCCAAGGTCTCGCTTCATCAGTGGCGAAAGATAGCGGGTACTTGTGACGATGCCGTCGCTTCCGCCAGACCAAACTTCTCCGCGAATGGGTGACCGACCCGCGACGGCGATCCACTTCCCGTCCGGCGAGATTGCGATCGCATTCAATGCTCCCGCATTTCCTGGCCCAAGCGGAACCCGCAGTGGCTCGCCTGCGACATGCTTGCCGCCACGCAAATTATAAGTTCGCACGAGTTTGTCGTAACCACCCGCATACAGGGTGTTGGAATCGGCGGAAAACGCCAACGCAGTGACTTGCGCATGCGGGCCAGCATGGTCGAGCACGAGCATGGGCATGCGGTTCGCCGGCGGAAGTAGTTCTTCCTGGGCTTCGCATTTGCCAACAGCCCCAGCCAACAAAGCGATTAAGAGCGTGGCAGAGAGTGTCGTACGCATGGCAACACCCTTGAATTCAGATGTGCAAAGTGGATGTCCGGTTGCGGTGATTGTACCTGTAACCGGTTTTCTAACGAATGTAGATTAGCACATACTCTGAAGCAGTATGCGGTTGCTCTCTCTCCTGATGAGTAGATCGATTACAATTAAAGGTTGTGTTGCATACTCCGAACAAGGAATACGTGCGAGTTGTGGCATCGCGAAATGCGGGCCATAATCACTCACCCTTAACAAGAGTGTTAGCGGCGACAGTGGGCTGCGCAGTCGGGTGGTAGGAAGACATAACGTGTGAAGGTGCTCATGGGGACCGAAGACCCAGGACCATCAACGATCTCTGAATCTGCCGAGTCGCATGGACTCGTGGCCCGCTTCCTTGCGGCCCGTGCGACTGACTCCGCCGTGCAAATTGAGGGCTTTCTACCGCCCAGCGGTAACCCTCGCCGGCGGCATGCTCTCGTTGCTCTCATCAAAGCGGACATGTCCTATCGCGCATGTTCTTCCATGCCGGTTCGTCTTGAGATGTATATCGGGCGACTCGAAGAGGATTTCTCCGACGAGCGGATGATTGTGTATCTGCTCACGGAGGAATACCGCTTACGGCACAATCATGGCGATAAACCGGGAGTGGAAGCATACCGCCATCGGTTCCCTGATCACTTTAATGCGTTTCTTACCGAACTTGGTAAGGAAGCGGGCACGAGCGATTGGTCGTTCGAATTACCCGGTTCAGCCGCGGTAATGAACAATGGGAACACCCGGAAGAATAACAAAGACGATTCCGCAGTTTCGGGTGATCGTTCCCGTTCGACCCGAAACTCGGCGAATGATTCGCAAACCAGTAATGATGTCCTTCCTTCGAGCCTGGGCTATAAGTTGCTCAGGCGGATTGGTAGCGGCGGATTTGGCGAAGTGTATGAAGCCGAGGCCCCCGGCGGCGTGAAGGTGGCCATCAAGCGCATCCTGCGACCGGTGGATGATCCTACTAGCCAGGATGAAATACGATCGCTGGAAACGATCAAAGCGCTGTCGCACCCGTTCCTACTCAAAACGAACGCTTACTGGGTGTTTGAGGATCGCCTGATCATCTTGATGGAACTGGCCGACGAGAGTCTCGATGCCCGCATCAAATTTCACATCGGTTGCGGGCTGCCGGGCGTTCCGGTTGCGGAGTTGATTCCGTTCTTCGAGCAAGTCGCAGAAGCGCTCGATTACTTGCATGCCCACAAAGTCACCCATCGCGACGTCAAGCCGCAAAACCTCTTATTGCTCTATGGCTACGCCAAAGTAGCCGACTTTGGTCTCTCACGACCGCAGGAAACCACGCTCGCCAATGTCTCGGGCGATCTTCGCGGTTCACCGCCCTACATGGCACCCGAAACGTGGTCCAAAACTGTCAGCTATCACAGCGATCAATACAGCCTGGCGGCCGCGTATGTGAAAGCCCGCATCGGTCGCACTCCGTTCCCGGAATCACTGCCACTGCTCGAACTTCTTGAGAAGCACAAGAACGCGACGCCGGATTTGAATCCGATACCGCTCGCCGAGCAGCAAGTCCTTATGCGGGCACTGGCGAAACAACCGAAACGGCGTTACCCGAATTGCGTGGCCTTCGTTAAAGCGCTCCGCGAAGCCGCGATCAAAACACCAACCGCAAAGATTCCCAAAACGCCTTCGCAATTGTGGGTTCCACTTTTCACCGCAACACTCTGTGGGCTAGTTGTGGGTGCCATACTTTGGTTCAACTCGCGAAAAGAACCCCCACCCACTATGCCAACGATTTCGCAGCTAGAAACGCTTTGGTGCCCGCCGGAGTGGTCACCGTTCTCGGAATCCGAACGAATCAAATTATCGAATGGTAAGTCGTATTACACGCGACTGACTCGCACCATCGACAACGCACAGCTCGTTGCAGTCCTGGTGCCCAAGCAAAGCCCAAGCGACCCGGACACTTTCTACATGCTGGCGGACAAGATCACGAATCGTGTTTTCGATGCCGAGTGGCAAAAGTGGCAAGCAAGAGAGTTGCCACTGCTCATCAATTTGCAGAAGACAAATCCGGAACTGTTGCCCGGCGAGTGGCGGAAAGGAGCACCGGACATAGAGAACCATCGGTTAGGCATCGGCCAGCGTGAAGGGATTGCGTATTCGCAAGCCGATGTGCCCGTGGTTGCCGTCACGGTGCCCGAAGCCACGATTATCGCTGAGGGGTTGGGTGGGCTTCTTCCCACCCGGGAGCAGTGGTTGAAAGCGGTCGGTGCTCTGGATGGCAAAGCGCCTGGTCCCGCTGGCAACGATGTGACGGTTCCTTCGGACCTGCTCGATAAACCGCTGGAGCGAGCAGCTTATCGAAGGAACGAACTCCGAAAACGGAACCTGGCGTTGGCGCTCGATAACGGGCCGTGGCCGGTCAGTCGATTGACAAGCGACGTTAGCACGCCCGATAGCCGCCATCCGCACAAGATTCACCAACTGGTTTCCAACGGCCAGGAGTGGTCCGGTCAGATTGAAGACGGTGGCCGTGTGAGTCTCGCTTCGCTACCTGCCGCCGAGCGTTATGTGCATCTGATTGGGCAAGCTTGGGATAAAGACGTCGTGCTAACCATCGATGCCATGCGCGATATGACACGACTCGCAGAGTGGACGAAATGGGAAGGCGTCTACGCGGGTTTCCGCATTGTCCTGCAGCCCGAATAAGTCCTTCCTCTATCGTTGTTCAAATCACGATTCGCTTCTCTTCACCCGGCTTCGTGGCTAAACTTGTTGTAGTTGATCCCGCCCGGCACACATCGCGTTGAGGTTTCTGCCGATGCGTTCTCTCCTGCCCCGGTTCGTGCCCGCATTTCTCCTGATCGCATTGGTTGCGGTATCCAGTGGTGTTACTTCCGGATTGCCACAGGTGAAGGAAAAGCCAAAGGACGATCCAGACCACATCGCGAAGATGGCCAAGGGGACGGAACTCTTCAAGACATCGGTACGCAGCGTATTGCAGGCAAAGTGTGTGAAATGCCATAGCGGCGATCGCATCGAAGGCGAGTTTGATATGGGTGACCGCGAAGGGTTGCTCAAGGGTGGTGGGCGTGGCCCCGGCGTGGTGCCTGGCGATCACAAGAAAAGTTTGTTCTGGCAGCTTACGGCACATGAAAAAGAGCCGCATATGCCACATGAGAGAGCCAAACTCCCCGCAGCCGATATCGCCAAGATTGCCGAGTGGATCGACCTTGGCGCGCCATACGATCGTCCCTTCGTGGAGAAAGACACGGCCTGGACTCAGAAAGTGATTGCGCCGGAACATAAGAAACACTGGGCCTATCAACCACTCACGCGCGCCAAAACCAACCCTAAGTATCCCGCACCAAACCCGATTGATTCTTTCTTACTCGAGCGACTGGACAAGGCCGGAATTAAGCCAAACCCCGTCGCAGATCGATCGGCACTCTTGCGGCGAGCCTATCTGGGTTTGATCGGCCTGCCGCCAACTGTTGAGCAACTGGATGCGTTCTTGAAGGACGATTCGCCAGACGCCTACGAAAAAGTCGTGGATTCCTTGCTGGCCTCACCGCGATTCGGTGAGAAGTGGGCGAGACTCTGGTTGGATCTCGTGCGCTTTGCAGAAAGCCATGGCTTCGAGCACGATTACGATCGACCCACTGCCTACCACTACCGCGACTTTGTAATCAAAGCGCTCAACCAGGATGTGCCGTACGACACATTCACGAAATGGCAGATTGCCGGCGATGAACTCGCACCCGAAAACCCGCTCGCCATGATGGCCACCGGTTATCTTGCAGCCGGTGTGCATTCCACGCAGATCACCAAGAACGAAGTTGAGAAGCACCGCTACGACGAACTGGACGACATTGTCGGCAACCTCGGCACCACATTCCTCGGTCTCACCATCGGCTGTGCACGTTGCCACGATCACAAGTACGATGCCCTGCCCGCTCGCGATTATTACCGAATGCTATCGGCTTTCACCAAGGTCGTGCGCACAGAAGTCGAACTCGATCTAGACCCCGCGGGTTATGCGAAAGCCAAAGCGGCGTTCGATGCGGAACACAAGTCGTACGTCGATGCGGTTACAGCATTCAAAAAGAACAAACTTCCCATTCGGTTCACAGAGTGGGAGAAAGCACAGAAGGATAAACCACTCGCATTCGAATGGGTCACGCCCGATCGAGGAGAAATGAAGTCCGCTGGCGGCGCGAAGATCACAGCTCTGGAAGATGGCAGCGTGCTGGTCGCGGGTAAGAACCCGACAACGGAAACACTTACCCTGGAATTCACCACGGAACTGGAAGAGATTCGCTCGCTTCGGTTAGAAGCCTTATCGCATCCTTCGCTAGTTAAAGGTGGCCCTGGACGGGCAACCAACGGTAACTTCGCTCTCTCCGATCTACGCGTTGTCCTACAACCGAGGGACGCAACACAAACTACCGGCCCCGTGACCGTCAAGCTCATCAACACGCGAGCCACTCACGAGCAGAAGAATCTACCGGTGCAGGCTGCGATCGATGATAGCCCCAAGACCGCTTGGGCGATCGATCCACAATTCGGAAAAGACCACGCAGCGGCGTTTGAATTCGAAAAGCCGATCGGATTTCCGGGAGGCACGAAGCTGACGGTAACCCTGTCGTTCAACAACAACACAGGGCACGGGATTGGACGGCCACGCGTGACACTTTCCGCACTTGCAAAGCCCGAATTGCTGGCTCGCTCAGTTACCGAAGCCACTCGGGCTGCACTGGCCACGCCTTCCAACAAACGAACAGCTGAACAAACCCAGGCAGCGCTGAACTGGTTCGCCACGCAAGACGCGGAATACCAAAAGCTGGACAAGATCGAGCAAGAACACGCCGCAAAAGCCCCGAAGCCCACGACCGTGAAAGCACTGGTTTCCAGCGAAGGATTGCCTGCTATTCGGTTGCATTCTCAGGGCGAGGATTTCCTCAAGGAAACCCACTTCTTGCGACGCGGCGACTCGAATCAGAAGGAAGGCGTCGCACCGGTATCGTTTCTCCAGGTGTTGATGCCCGACTCCGAATCACAAGGGAAATGGACGAAGGCCGCACCTGCGGGAAGCCGGAACAGCTTCCAACGCACCGGACTGGCGAATTGGATCACTGACGCGGATGCGGGGGCCGGGAGCCTTCTCGCTCGCGTTATTGTGAATCGACTTTGGCAACAGCATTTCGGCCGCGGCATTGTGGCAACAACCAGCGACTTTGGCGTTCGTGGTGAACCGCCAAGCCATCCGGAGTTGCTGGACTACTTGGCGAGTGAGCTGATTCGCGGCGGGTGGAAGCTCAAACCGATTCACAAACTGATCGTGACGAGTGCAGCCTTCAAGCAATCCTCGTTGCGGGATGAAGCCAAGGCGGCGATTGATCCGGATAACCTGCTGGTGTGGCGACAACCTGTTCGCAGGCTCAGCGCGGAAGTGATCCGCGATTCGATTCTGGCCGTCGGCGATCGCTTGAACACGACCATGTATGGCCCCGGGCACTTGAGCGAGGAAAGCACCCGACGCAGCATTTACTTCACCATGAAGCGAAGCAAACTGATTCCTGCGCTCGTGGTGTTTGATGCCCCTGATGGCACGGTTGGCGTGGGCGACCGACCCGCCACGAACATCGCTCCGCAAGCGCTTCACCTGATGAACAACCCCTACGTTCGCGGGGCAGCACACAGCTTCGCCCGGAAGCTGCTCACCGATGAGAAGATCAGCGACGAAGAAGTCGTAAAGCTCGCATATCGCACCGCGTTAACCCGCGAGCCGCGGCCCAATGAAATTCAAGACGCGGTCCGGTTCGTTCGCGATAAGAAAGGCGACGACCGTCAGACAGCCGTCGCGGATTTGTGTCAGGTGTTGTTCTGCCTGAACGATTTCCTGTATGTGGATTGATACTGCAACAGTAATCACAGCCCGCGAGGCACAGCCCAGTGGTCGCGGTACTTCCGCCGCACTAGGCTGTTGGCTTCCGGGCTGTTTGTAATCTGCTCTGTGGTAGGATCGAACTCCACGGTCTTCCGCAGGCGTGTGGCGATGTTCGCCAGGTGACAGATGCCTGCGGAAAGATGTCCCACTTCGACCGGAGCGGCGAGTTTTGCACCTTTCATAATCGCATCGATAAAGTTCTGATGATGGGCGGGCAAATCGACTTTCCCCTCCATCTCTTCGATCAACTTGTTCCGTTCGCCATAATGTTTCCAGCCCTGAGTATGGCCAATGATTAGCATCCCCTTGGTGCCATAAAAGGCATTGCCGTTCTCGTACCCTTCCTGAACATAAGGCGACCAAATACGCTGTTCGAAAATGAACTGGCACGGCTTCTTTCTGCCATTGCCGGCGTCGTATTCGCAGACAACGTATTGCGTGTCGGGCCATTCCTGATCGTCATCGAAGAAATACTTTCCGCCCAGCGCTGCCACGCGGTTGGGCAGCGTGGTGAGATCCATTCCCCACACGCCAACATCGATGTTGTGAACCCCGTCGTTACCGATGTCGCCGGCTCCATAGTCCACGAAGAACCGCCACATGCCCGGAATGCGATTGGAATAGAATGGCGCGACCGGTGCTGGCCCGAGCCAAAGATCGAAATCCAGGTGCGGTGGCGGCTCTGATGGTTTGACGTGGCCGAGGTTTCGCCGCAACTGACTGTTCCATACTTTGGCCGCAAGAATATCGCCAATCGCTCCACCCTTGAGCCGATCCATGGCTTCCTTGACGGTCTTCGTGCTTCGGGCTTGCGTGCCAACTTGAATGACGACTTTGTTCCGCTTGGCCGCTTCGATCATTAAGCGGCCTTCGCGAATGTTGTGCGAACAGGGCTTCTCAACATAGACATGCTTGCCGGCATCGGCGGCGAGAATTGCGGCCGGTGCGTGCCAGTGGTCGGGCGTGGCGATCCATACCGCATTCACCTTACGGTCTTCCAGAATTGTGCGGATATCCTTGATCGCCTTGGGCTGATGTCCCGCATCGGTTGCGATCTTTGCGGCAGCCGCGAGGCGGTTGGCATCCACTTCGCAAACGTAGCCGATGTTGAGCTGCGGGTTTTTCGCCAGCAATCGCAGGTGGTTGGTTCCCATCCCGCCGCACCCGATCACCGCGACGGTGAGTTTGTCTGGCGCAGCGATCGCAGGTGCTGCTGTTGGCACAGCGGCGATGGCTGCTCCGGCGGCAGACGACTTGATGAACGCTCGACGAGTTGGCATGACAGATTGGGGGTTAGAGGTTGTGATGAACGCCGTGTTCACGCGTTGAGTTGGTCCTACTCTCATCACGCGAGAACGCGACCAAGCGATTCCCTTACTTCTGGAGCTTATCCAACACATTCCGGGTGATCTGCGTTACAGCCGGGTCGTTCCCACGCAACCCGAAACTCCAGTCCGTCGTTCCAACTGTGACCACTGTGCCGCCACGGGTGTACGTGCCAACAACGGCGTTGCCGGTTCGGCCCTTTTCCCATTTCTCGTACCATTCAGAGTCATCAGGATGCCACCGCGCCGGAGCCGTGGCAAGCACCTCGAAACTCTGCGGCGTGCCATCCGAATACGTTGGAAACGGCAGCCCATCTTTCCACACAAGCTCACAGCCATCGCACTCGTAACCCACCACTTTGTAGTCCGGCAACTTCGCACCAAACGAGTCGCCTCGCTTGAGATTGGTTCCCGCGAAAAGCCAATGATTGGGGCGATGTGCGGTGAACGCCCCGGAGCCGTCCATGAACTGCCCATGACTGCGGTGATATCCGCCCCACAAGAAGCCCACACCCGTGAGGCTGTTCTCGGGTCGCCCAACGAGATGATGCCCCCACAGAGTGGAAAGCAAACGGTGATTGTTCGCTTGGTATAACGGGTCGTCGCCAAAGTTCTGTTTCCAGCAAGTCAGTGCGCGACCCTTGTTCTCACTCCGAACTTGCCAACAACAGGTGTTGCCACTGAAGAAGGCGACGTTTCCGCCGTCGGTGATGTACTTCTCCAGATTATCTCGCATCGGGGTAGACCAATATTCATCATGCCCCACACTTAACACGAGTTTGTATTGCTTGAGTAGTTCCGGCCGGAATTCCAGATCCGAGTTGACGCAATAGTCCAAAGCATAGCCATTGGACTCCGCCCACTGCACGAATGGTGCTTCCCAGCGCGGAAACTGCGATGTGAGTGGGCGATCGAAGGACACACGGCGGCCCTGAACCTTATTTCGCCCGTTGAAGGCATAGAGGCTGTAGCCGCCCCAGTTCGTGTAAGCGTTGTAAGTATTGGTAGCCAATTGCAGCAGAATCTTCGCTTGCTTGCCCGGTTCCTTGGGGCGCACCACGAAGAACACTTGCCCGAGCGCTTTGGATCCCTTCTCAGCACCTGCATCGAAACGCGCCAGGTAGTACCCTGTAGGCCATGTATCCCCCACCTTGAAGGTCGTCGTTACCGGCCACTTGCAACCGTTCGCCGAGGCGTCTTTCGGTATGGGCTGCGGTTCAATCTTCACCTCAGCTTTCGTAAGTACCGTTACAGGCTTTGCTCCAAAACGCTGCACGGTGACAAAAGCCGAGACTTGCTCGACTGAGTTGAGATGAAGATGAACTTCATCCCCAACCGAGTAACTCAATTGATCGGTGTACCCTTCGACCTGTGCCACCTTGGGCAACTGCGCGATGGCCTCGAATGGCAAGCGAGCCGTTACCGCCAGAGCGGCCCCGGTTTGAATTGCAGCACGGCGAGTAATTGGTTCGTTCACAGCGTTCACCGGTAAGAGGCGAAAAACCATGCGATGCTGTCGAAGTGTACCGCGATAACCGCACAAGGAGCAAAACCAATCCTGGCCTTACGGAATCTCGCGCGTGCGTTGCCAGGCCAAGCCCGGCTTATCCGTGCGGAATTGCACCACTCTGCGATTCTCCACTTCGGTGACATACGCGGTCCGCCCGTCTGGCCCGCCAAAACAGATGTTGCTTGGCGATTTGCCCAATACCGCAACCTCCTTGATCACTTTCCCATCCGGGGAAAGTTTCACGACTGTTCCCTTGCCATACCGCGTGATGTAAAGGTTTCCATCCGTGTCGCACCGCATCCCATCGAAACCGTGATCTTCAAACTTCTTCACCAGACGCTTCTCGCCAAGTGTGCCATCCGAATTGATGGGGAATGCCCAGACATTGCGTTGAACGGTCTCGTTGCAGTACAGCGTCTTTCCATCGGGAGAAACCTCGATCCCGTTGGTTGTGCCGAGTTCATCCGCGACCTTAGCGATCTTGCCTTCCGTTGTGATCTTCCACAGTCGGCCCGTATCCTTGCCCCAGTTAGGATCGCTTGCGTAAATGGTTCCATTGGGTGAGATGGCGATATCGTTGGGCTGACTCATTGTGGGTTCGTGTGCGAACACTTCTACTTTCTTGGTTTTCATGTCGATCCGCAGCACATTGTGGCCCACATAATCCGCGACATACATCTTCCCTTTCTGATCGAACACGATCCCATTGCCCACACTCTTACCTGGTAATTCCACAAAGACTTCGGTCTTACCATCGGGGCTGATCCGCGCGATATCACCACGCCGTTTCAGATTCACCACATACAGATTGCCATCGGCATCGCACGCAGGGCCTTCGATTCCGGTTGTGAAGGTGTCTTTATTCGTGAGCGCTTTCGCAGTGAAGAGTTCATCATTCTGGCCGAGTGCGACAGAACACAGCAGGAACGCAGGTATAGCAATTCGTTGGTGTATCACGTTCACAATCTCCAGTTGGAAAACATTTGATGCGTTGAATTCTCCATCTTTACCAACAGCACCGCAATGATCTCTCGCACGCAAAGCACGTTACTTGCTCGCATTCATAACGAGCCAGAAAGCATACTTAACGACCCTTGTAAGAGTTGCGAACCGCACGCCGCGACCGTAGCATGGCGCTGCTTGCGATTCACCCGATACCCTTTCTTACCTCTCAATGCGAACTCCTATGCCACGCTTCACTTTTACGTTGCTTGCCCTGAGTTTTGCAACGAACACATTCGCACAAGATGCGAAGTGGCAAGCAGGCTTCGCCACTGTGTCGATCACGCCAAAAGAATATATGTGGATGTCCGGTTACGGTGGCCGCACGGCTCCGGCCGATGGCAAAGAGACAGAACTGTATTCCAAGGCGATGGTGCTTCAAACGCCTGAAGGACAGAAGCGAATTCTCGTCACGCTGGACCTTGTTGGAATCGACCGGGACACATCCATCGCCACATGCAAAGCGATCATGGATAAGCACAAAGTGCCGCGTGAAGCGATCATCCTTTCGACTACCCACACGCATTGTGGCCCGGTGGTGGGTCGCAATCTGCGATCGATGTATTTCTTCGATGAAGCTCAAGGGAAGCTTGTGGACGACTACACCGCGAAGCTCCCCGCGTTGATCCTCAAGTCAGTTGATGACGCGGTAGAACGGCTTGCTCCTGCGGAACTATCTTCTACGGTTGGCTCCGCAACATTCGCAGTCAATCGCCGAACGAATAAGGAAGCCGATGTGCCGACGCTGCGTGCCAAAGGAGAACTCAAAGGGCCGGTCGATCATGACGTACCGGTTCTGGCCGTGCGAGATTCCAAAGGCACGCTTAAAGGCGTTGTGTTTGGCTATGCCTGCCACGCCACGGTGATGGGCTATCAGAAGTGGTCCGGCGATTATCCGGGCTTCGCCATGATCGAACTGGAGAAGGCACACCCCGGCGTGGTGGCGATGTTTTGGGCCGGTTGCGGGGCAGATCAGAACCCACTCCCCCGGCGAACGGTCGAACTCGCCAAGAGCTACGGCAAGCAATTGGCGGATGCAGTTGAGGCGGTGCTCGCGAAACCCATGACAGCGGTAACCGGGAAATCCACCGCCATCTACAAAGAGATCGACCTGCCACTTGCCGACGTTCCCGATCGCGAATCGTTTGTCAAAGAATCGATGAGCGAGAATAAGTTCGTGGCGGGCCGCGCGAAGATGCTACTGCAGAAGATAAAAGCCGGCGAGAAAATCCCCGAGTCTTACCCCTATCCGATCCAGACCTGGCAACTCGGCAAAGGCGTTACTCTGGCCATACTCGGAGGCGAAGTGGTCGTCGATTTCTCCCTGCGATTCAAGAAGGAATTCGGTGCGAACTTATGGACTATGAGCTACGCCAACGATGTAATGGCATACATCCCCAGCCTGCGTGTGCTTAAAGAAGGCGGTTATGAAGGCGGCGGGGCCATGGTCTATTACGGCTTGCCCGCAGTCTGGGGCACGAAAGTGGAAGACCTGATCGCTGACGAAGTCCGGCGACAAGTAAATGCCGCACGTAAGGAGTAATGAAACGTGGTTGCGTAACAGCAATGTTCGCAACACGCCGGGCTTCAGACGCCATAAAGTTTGCGGTCGCGTATGTACTCCTCAACCGCGCGAGGAACCAGATAGCGAATGCTCATGCCATCGGCGATCGCACGCCGCAATTCACGACTTGCGATCTCGATCATGGGACATGCCACAAAACGGAGCTTGATTGCGGTTGCATCCAGACCAAGAGCCTTCGCAAGTCGCTCTGCTGTCCAGAGCATCACGCCTGGCCTTGGCACCACGACCAACCCAGCCTGCTCAATCACGCGTTTCGGTTCATACCACGACGGCAAATCGGGTAAGCTGTCCGAACCCATCAACAAAAAGAACTCATCCGCAGGATTGCGGCGATGAAGTTCCGCAAGTGTTTCAGCGGTGTAACTCGGCGGGGGTAGATCTTTCTCTAACCGTTCAACGCGAAACGAGGGATGACCCGCGATGGCGAGTTCGATCATTTCGCAACGCTGCTCGAACCGAGTCACTCCCTTATCCTGCTTGTGCGGCGGGTGCGCGCTGGGCATGAACCAAACCTGATCGAGCGCGACTTGTTGGCGGCACTGCTCGGCCAAGATCAAATGCCCCATATGCACGGGATCGAATGTACCTCCGAAAATGCCGATGCGCATAGTTGGGTACCCGTCAAGTTGTTGGTCGTTGCCAGGGCGTTCTCCTCAAACTTACCCATCACACTTCGAGTGACAACGTCTCTCGCAATTCCTCAGCGGCCCGCTCAGGAGCAATCGTTGTGATATAGCAACCAAAGCCCCATTCCAAACCCGCGGGGCGGGCGGTGCGTGGCAGCACTTCGAGATGCCAGTGGTAATGTGGTAACTCTCGAGATCGGAGCGGAGCCGTGTGCAAGAACCAGTTGTAGGCCGGCTCAGCCTGTACCCGATCGAGTGCGACCAGCACGCGTTTCAACAACGCAGCAAGTTCGTTCGATTCCTGATCGGAAAGAGTTTCGTAACGCGAGCGATGGGCAACAGGCAACACCCAGAATTCGTATGCGAATCTCGGAGCGTATGCCGCCACAGCCACGAATCGCTCGGAACGCGCGATGATCCGTTCCCCACTCGCCAGCTCGCGCGAGATGAGATCACAGAACACACAGCGCCCCGTGCGAGTCAGGAAGGCTTCACCTCCCGCGAGTTCCGCCTCAATCGTTTCGGGCACAACTGGCCCTGCAACAATCTGTGAATGCGTGTGACCCAGCGAAGCACCTGCTTCGGCACCCACATTCTTGAAGATCGCGGCAAAAGCGAGCCTGGGGTCTTCGGCCAAAGCAATCATACGATCACGATAAGCGCGAAAAACATCTGCGAATTGAGACTGCGATAAGCCGGTTGGATCTGCGAAGTGCTCTGGGCATTCGATCATCACCTCCGCTCGGCCCCACCCTGGGGTAGCCAGAAAGAGCATTCCCTCGACACCGCAGAACGCACCATCCTGATCCGGTTGAACCGCAGGAAACTTGTTTGGCACAATCCGGAGTTTCCATCCCGGACCGTTTACAGGCGTGCCGTGTTCGCGGTATGCCAGCACTTCGTTTGGGGTGTCGTGCTCCTGACCCGGGCAAAACGGGCATGGCTTTCGCTCCCCAATCCGGCGATGCCGCGGCTCTGCCCCCTCAAGATTTTGCGGTCGCAGTGATCGCTGCGGAGCGATCACCGCCCAGCGACCACATACCGGGTCGCGGCGAAACTCGGATTCGGTAATCATAAGCCCCACAGCGATTGATTAGTGTTGCTTGCACTTGCCGTCGGTACACCAATGGGGAGTGGAGAAGGTGGCACCCGGACCAACGGAAGGCACGATTCCCTCTGCCGGACCTGACGAACCTTGAAGATATTCCGTCTGTTGGATGCCACCTGCGGGTGTTAAGCCCGTGGTCACACCTTTAAAGTTGACGTCGCCTATAATCGGTCCTTCCGTTCGCTTACGGTACGCAATCCGCCATTCAGTCACATCGCGCGTGGTGGTCGTGCTCAAATTCACTGGGCCGGTTTGCATGGAGTTGCTTTCCGACTGACCCGTTACCACTTCGCGCTGCTCGACAATCTCATACGCAGGGCCAACGTGCTTTTCGATCAGTGAGCGGGCCGAGGATTGGTGAAAATTGGGCCATTCGTCGGTATTGGTGGGAATCGCCACAACACCGCTCTCGGCGCTTGTTTCGATATAGCGGGCTGGCGAGGCACAGCCAGTCATGTTGGCAGCTAATGCCACAAATGCCAGAATGAAGCGAGACATCGGACTCCCCCCAACGAAGTGAAGCGGCCTTCCCCCGAAGGTCACTTCACCGCCTGATAGCAAGCATGCAGGGGCTTGTCGAGTGGAGTTTCGATGCCATTTCAGCAGGGCCATTCCTTGTTTCATATTGTGGGATTGAGTTGTGATGGGTAAATGGGGCACCCCGTTTCCGGTTGTTTACGAGATCACCCATGCCGGCTTCCACTCTCTGCGAGTTCCTCGCCACTCTTCCTGATCCCCGCAGC
>JBGSLF010000116.1:0-1621 GCA_041740855.1 Gemmata sp. | reverse complement strand
ATCGAGTTCGGCAATCTTCTCGCACTCGGCTTTGGCAATCGCTCGCTCTTCTTCGCGTTCCTGTCGCTTGATCGCTTCTAACTGTGAAGCAAATGCACCGACATTCCCACCGCCGATATACTCGCGAACAACGCGGCCATTTTCACGTTGGGAGCGGGTGTAATAGCGGCCATCGTGATCCCATCCCATTGTGTTACACCTTTGCGGTTGCCCCGCTTTCGTTGCCATTTACGACGGTCTGGGTCGTGGCGAGGTTAAGTTGAGCGAGAATCCTCGGTGCTTGCAGCCGACGAACGCGAGCGAGTTCCCTTAACGCCTCGGTAAATCGCTTTTGGGCACGAGTCAACCCCGCGTCGAGGTGGGCACGATCACGAGCATTCACGGGCGGGCGAAGCGTGAGTTCCAGTTCCAGAGCGTGAACCGAGATCCACCCGTTGACCACGCGACGCACCAACAGCTTCTCCAGCACGGAAGGTTTCTCACCCAGCAATTCGTCGCGGAGCGTGTTGGCTTTCTCGGTGATGCCGGCCTTCCAGACTCGATCCCCAGCCGCCGCTTTGTGGATCAGTTCCCGTGTGGCTTGGCGTCCGAGATCGCCGAGCCAGTTCACCCAATCCCGCTCGCGGATCAGTTGGCGAAGTCGAGCCTGTGCGTTGGCATCACCAGCACGAGCCTTGGCGAACACCTCCACAGCTTCGGCGTCGTCGGCCGCGGCGGTGTAGTTGATGAGCGGCTTTGAGCTGACCGCCTGCGTTTCCAGTTTGCTGATCGCGTCTTTGAGCAACGCCAGATCGCGTCTCATACGCCATTCTCCTCGGTGGTGTTTGTGGAATCCCAATGCGGTCATCACCGCGTCCGATGCCGTCCGAAGTTCCGAGTTTGCGTTATTGGTGGAGGTGAGCAACTCGTCGATGTGCTGGCGAAAGATCAGCCGAACCTTGCGTTCGAGTCGGCGAACCTTGGCCTGCCGTCGTTGCAGTCGGTGGAGATCATGAGCCATGAGTTCGCCAAAACCGGGGCCGAACCGGTCGCATTGGGCGGCCAGGTATTCCTTGTATGGCTTCCCGTTCACGCGGCGATTGCGGTACAGATACCACCGGTTGCCGTGTCGTAATTCCCAGCCCATTTTCCGTTCTCCCGTGTACTACAAATGCGACGGATGCCCCGCTTAACGTGGAGGGGCGGCTCCGATTAACGCGATAATGGCGAGGCGGATCGGTTCGGGTAGAGTCGGCCAAGTATCCATGAGGCGCGAAAGATCAGCGTCGATGGGCTTTGTCGGGAAGTGCGTCGGAATCTGCGTCGTCCGTTCGGAGAAGTGCAGGTTTTCTAGGGGGTTCTGCGGGGTGTTCGACTCCTGTCGGGGGTACTCGCAGCATTCACTTCAATAGGGTTCATTTCAACAAGCTCAGCACTTCACGGCAAGCGTCGTCGATCTGCTCGTTCGTCGCGGTTGGCAAATGGAATTTCATCACCTGTCGTAAGCTCGACTGATGCCGATTCTGTGACGGTCATGCAGCAGGTGCGAGCGTGGTGAGCAAGAGTTCCCGCACGGGCTTCGGGAGTTGTTCAAGACCCATGGTTTGACCGGCCTGTGGCAAAAGGGACTCGGCCCACAGCC
>JBGSLF010000115.1:0-42360 GCA_041740855.1 Gemmata sp. | reverse complement strand
GCAGCGACCGCAGCGACCGCAACGATCGCGGGCCACGCACCACGGGCGGCTTCAAAGGTGGGCCGAAAGGTGGCCGCGATCGCGGGCTGCCCAAGCCGCCCAGCGAGCAAATCTTCAAGCGCGGCCAGGAAGTTCTCGTTCAAGTGATCAAGGAAGCCGTTGGCACCAAGGGGCCAACGCTGAGCACATACATCAGCATCGCGGGCCGCTATTTAGTGCTGATGCCCAGCCTGAACCGCGTGGGCGTTTCACGCAAGATCGAAGATCACGATGCCCGCAAGCGCTTGCGGGAAATCATGTCCACACTGTCGCCACCTCGCGGGGTTGGCTTCATCGTTCGCACCGCCGCCATCGACCGCGACGCCCGCGAATTGCGTAACGATCTGGCATACCTGTTGCGACTCTGGCAGGTCGTGGTGAAGCGGATTCGGCGGGTATCTGGCCCGGTCGAGATCTACCGCGAATCGGACATGATCACCCGAACCATCCGCGATATCTTCACCAACGATATCGATACGATCTGGGTCGATGAACCCACGGCGTTCGCGCACGCCAGCGAATTCCTCCAGATCGTGATGCCCAAGTTCGCCAGCCGCATTCGCTACTTCGAGAGCACGGAGCCGCTCTTCCACAAATACGCGATTGAAGACGAGATCGCCAAGATTCACCACAAGCGCATCGAGATGCCGTTGGGCGGTTCGCTGGTGATCGAGCAAACCGAAGCTCTGGTGGCCATCGATGTGAACAGTGGCAACTTCCGGGCGGATAACAACGCCGAGGAAACAGCGTTCCAGATGAACTTGCACGCGGCCAAGGAAATCGCCCGCCAACTCCGCCTTCGTGATCTCGGTGGCGTGATTGTCAACGACTTCATCGACATGCGAAGCGAATCGCATCGCCGAAAGGTCGAAGACCTGTTCCGCGAAGCGTTGCGGCGAGATCGCGCACGCACCAAGATCCTGCGTATCTCGCAGTTCGGGCTGATCGAAATGACCCGGCAGCGGATTCGCCCGAGCCTCAAGAGAAGCATCTTCTCGGATTGCGCGCACTGTCGCGGAAATGGCTTTGTAAAAACCAGCGAGAGCTTGAGTATCGAGGCGATGCGTCTGATTCAACTGGCCGCTCACCGAACTCCCGTCATCGCGATCATTCAGGTGGGTGTCCACATCGATGTGGCGCACTACCTGCTGAACAAGCGACGCAAGGAACTCGCGGGCATGGAAGAACGCGGCAAGCTCGAAATTCAGATCACAGGGCAGATGGGCATCTCACCCGATACACTCGCCATTCGTTGTTTCGATCACAACGGCAACGAAGTGCGGTTGCTCCCGCCAGCACCGTTGCCGCGGCTCTCGGGCGGCAAACTCCCCGGCGGGCGCGGCGACAAGTGGGAACGGCGACCGGTGCAACCGCTGGAGTGATTCCGGCTCGAATCGTTTGAGATAACGGAAGTCGCGACATCATCCGAACGGCAGGCATCATTCGCCTGCCGTTCATCATTCAATCGTCATGATTGGCGCATCTTCAGAGACGACTTGCTTAATCGGGCGAATCAAGAACGGGCCGGTCCAGTCTTTTCCCATGCTCCACGTTCCCTGAATGGAACCTTCGCCATCGGGCTTGCCGATGTAAAGCACCTGATGCCGACCAATATACTGCTTGATCATTCGCACCGCTCCGGTGCTCTCATCGTATTGGCCCGTGAAGCGGAACCGGCCAATGGCGTCCCGCCCTTCGCCCGTCACTTCTCCGGGTGTGAACCGCAACGTGAATGGCGTCATCGCCTGGCGACCCCATTCTTCCTGCACCCAGAACCCTTCCCATCGGCCAGATGAATACATTGCTGAACTCCTTGAACTTGTCCCCATTCTCATCGAATGAACTCGGTCCCGCTCGCGACTCTCTATCCGGACACCCACAGCAGCAATATGGTTGCTTCATGTCCCACACCGACGTTCGACCGTACCTTTGGATGCTCTCGGGCAGCTTCTCGTTCACGCTCATGGCCGTGCTCGTTTCCGATCTGGTCCACGTTCGCCAGCAATGCGACTGGCAGATGGTGGCCGTGTTTCGAGCCGGCTTGGTGGCCGTGTTCGCAGCCATCATTGCACTGGCGATTGGCGTGAAACTGGTGTTCTGGCCCTGGCGACTTTGGATTCGCAGCATCTCGGGCAGTGCCAGCATGGTCTGCACATTCTACGCGTTCGGTCATCTCCCTGTGCCGGATGTCATCACACTTACGAACACATTCCCAATCTGGGTGGCTCTGCTCGCATGGCCGCTTTATGGCCGCCCGCCTGGCATGAAGATGGCGTGCGCGATCTTGATCGGAGTGATGGGCGTGGCACTGGTCGAGCAGCCCCACTTTCAGGCTGGCAACCTGGGGGTGTTCTCGGCATTGGCGGCGGCGCTCTTCACGGCCATTGCGATGCTGGGCCTTCACTCGCTTGGCCGAATTGAACCTTTGGCAGTTGTCGTCCACTTCTCAGCGGTCGCCACGGTGTTCTGCGTGGCGGCGTATTTTGTTGGACCGCTCCAGCACCCCGCGGCCTCGGTGCTGGAGCCGATGATTGCCCTGAAACTTCTGGGCATGGGCCTTTTCGCCTTGGTTGGCCAACTCTTCCTGACGCTCGCCTTCTCGCGTGGAGCGCCGGCGAAGGTGTCGGTCGTGGGACTCACGCAAATTGTGTTCGCGTTGGCTTTCGGCGTCTGGTTGTTCGATCACCCTGTGAACAAGCTGACGCTGCTGGGCACGTTATTAGTCATCGCACCTACGGCGTGGCTGTTAACGCGACCGCGTGGGGAAAAATCATCGGAGCCAACCCGCACACCCGAGCCGCAAGCGCGACCGGCTAACGTTGGTACATCTGCCACATCCACACTGCAGAAGTAATTGGCTTGCGCTGGCGAGTTGGTGAGCATTGCAGAAATGCGACTGCGAAACGGCCCCGAACGAAGATCGTTCGGGGCCTGAAAGTTCACATTCACACAATCACGCACGGGCACCGAAGTACGCGGCGACAATCGCGATGAGCAGCCCTTCCCAGATCTTCATCGCTTCTTGGCTCGGCTTATCGGACATACTCGGCAGAATTGCGAGTTGGAACAACGTTTCGGCCATCAGTAGCAACACTGCCAACACGCCGATCCAGGCACGAATCGTCATGAAGAAGTTGTGATCGCGGCCAAATATGGACCGCAACAAAAGCATGCTGCCGAACCCACCCGCGAGGCAGGCCAGAAACGTTGGCCACTGCTGGATCTCTTCCGCGTTCGGCGTGAGTTGAGCCGACAGGCGGTTAGGGTCGTTGTACAGCGAGTAGAACAACACCACGAAACTGCCGCCCACGAAGATCAAGCGCATGAGCCATGGCAGAAAGGACGACGCACGCACTTCTTGAATGGGATGCGAGGCGAACGAGAGGAACACCAGGGTGAGCAGGAAGAAGTGCGCGAGCGGAACCGGCGGCGGAACTTCCCACGGATAGAGCAGCAGAATCCAGAAGAATGAACAGATCAACACCGACATGAAACCGCGAACAGTGCCCATCGGAAGGCCGAAGGGGTGTTGTTCGACGGGAATTGACTGGCTGGATTGCATGGCTAACCCTCAGGTGAATAGTCCGCTACTCATCAATTCGAACGTGGGTGCAAAACCTTTCTCTCCGCATGAAGGAAAGCCCACGCTCTCCGGAACGGCCTTGAAAAGGGCGACACCCGCGAGATTGATCTTATGGGTTTGGCACCGCTTTCGTTAACCAACCGGATCGAGGCCCGTGAGAGTTCCCTTCCCGGAACTGAACTTGTCGGTTTCGATGCCGAGTCGTTGCAGCATGGACACATAAAGGTTACACAGCGGCGGATTGTTCTTGGGATCGAACGCCAGATGGTGACCATGCCGGAAGCCACCACCGGCCAGCAAGACCGGCATATTCTTGACGGCGTGCGTGCTGGCATCTGCCAGATTGCTGCTGAAGAATACGGTGGTGCGATCCAACAGATTCTCGCCTGCTTCCTTGGTGTCCTTCAGTTTCTGCAGAAAGTCTCGCAGCGTCTTCATCACCTCGGTTTCGAGCTTCTTGAGTTGCTCGATCTTGGCCGGATCTTTGCCGTGGTGCGAGAGATCGTGATGCCCGTACGACAGGCCCGGCGGTACCCCGCTTGTTCCGAGCAATTGCAGCGTGATAAGCCGCGTGGAATCGGTTTGCAACGCGAGGTGAATGAGATCGAACCAGAGGCGAGTCTTGGCGATCATATCGGCGGGGTTCGCCACATTCTGCGGCGGCTTGGCGTCCACTTTGGGCTTCGGCTTCCGCGACCATTCTTCAGATTGGGCCAACGCCTGTTCCAGTTCACGAACGCTCGTGAAATACTCTTCGAGTTTCTCGCGGTCTCTCGCACCTAGCCCTGATCCCAAAGCCTTCGCCTGATCCTGAACCGCATCGAGAATGCTGCGGCCATCCTTTAGCCGTCGCTTTTGAGCCTCGACTTCATCCGGTCGACCTTCGATGAACAACTTGGTGAACACAGTCGATGGGAATGCATCTGCCGGCACCATCGCACCGCTTCGCGTCCAGGAAAGCGTGAAGCCTTCGCTCGAAAGCGGAAGGCACGCGTAGCGCGTTTCGCCACGAAGGTGCTCCGCCGCATACTGATCGACGGAGATGGAGTTGCGGAATCCGGAGCGGTGTTCCGGGTGCGGAGCGCCGGTCAGGAAGCTGAAGTTGGAATCGTGGCTTGGCCCGACATCGGGGTGCGATAGGCCCGAGATAACTGTGAAATCGTTCCGGAGTTCTTTGAGCCATTCCAGATAAGGCGAGAGCGGATAATCTTTGCCCGCCTTCTCCGGGAAGAAAGCCGACGGATGCATTCCGAGCGGCGTGTTGATGCACACCATGCGGCGGGGTGTCTTGGCGGGAGCCGTGGCGTGAGCTTCAAGCGTGGGGAGGGCCAGCGAGACGCCAGCAGCGCGAAGGAAGTTACGGCGAGTGGGTTTCATGGCGTATCCGAGTTTGAGGCGAAATTCGAGCTGCACGCGCGATCGCGTGCATGATTATTTCTGGCGGAAAGTCTGGCTCTGGATGATCTCGTGGATCAGCGTGCGGAAGCCGTAGTTCTTGTCGCGAACATGCCCCACAATCGCTTCAATTACCGGTTGATCGGCTGCGGTAGGTGCGGCCCCGGTCGCGTATGTCATCAGCTTCCGTGTGAGCGCACGCGTGAGTTGATCTTTATCTTTGAGCAAAATCTGCTTGAACTCCGCGACGTTGCGGAACTTCGTGCCATCGGGCATGGCATCGGCCGAATCGACTTTCTTCCCTTCATGGTACGCCATGCGGCGACCGTCCACGATGACGGTCTTCCCGCTACCGGTGGTGCGATAGTTCTCGCGATAGCCACCAATCACATCGAAGCTCTCCAGCGCGAAGCCCGGCGGATCGATCTTGATATGGCACGACGCGCACGCCCCGATTTCGCGGTGCTTGGCGAGTTGTTCGCGGATCGTGGTGGCTCCGCGGGTATCGGGTTCCAGGCCGGGAATATCGCCGGGCGGCGGTGGCGGCGGCGTGCCGAGAATTCGCTCCAGCACCCACGCTCCACGCACCACGGGCGATGTGGTTGTGCCGTTCGCCGTTACCTTCAGCACTCCCGCCATCGTCATCACTCCGCCACGCGGGCTTTCCGGGGGCAGCGTGACCTTGCGAAACGTGGAACCTTCCACGCCGGGAATTTCGTAATGCCGTGCGAGCCGGCTATTGAGCATGGTGAAGTCTGAGGCCACGAAGTTTGTCAGGCTGAGATCGTTGTTGAGCACTTCCGTGAAGAACAACTCCGCCTCTCGCACCATCGCAACGCGCAGCATGGCGTCGAACTCGGGATACAAGATGTGGCTGGGTTCGGTGAAATCGATATCACGCAGGCCCAGCCATTGCCCGACAAAGTTCTGAACGAACGCCTCGGCCTTGGGGTGCTTGAGCATTCGTTCGACCTGCGAGCGAAGTTCCTCAGGGCGTGCGAGCTTTCCGTTCTCTGCGAGAGTGAGAAGTTCTTCGTCGGGCATCGTGCTCCACAAGAAATACGACAGCCGTGCCGCGATGGCGAAATCGTCGAGCGGGCCGGGCTTCTCTCGCAGGAACAGGAAGTGCGGTGACACCATGATGGCAGTGAGGCCCACGCGAACCGATTGCTCGAACGATTGCCCTTGCGCCAACCGCGACTTCACAAGCGCCACGATCGGTTTGAGTTCATCGTCGGTCACGGCGCGACGAAAGGCCCGGCGGGCGAAGTCGCGGAGGATGCGGGCCGCATCGACTTCCGGATTCTTGGACGCCACTTCCACCCGCTTGCTGAAGTTGTAAACCGGTGCGGGCTTTTGCTCCATGGTTCCGAAGATGCGGCGATGGCTTTCGGGTGGCCATGTGTCGTGCAACGGGCCTTCCACTTCAATCGATTGCACCGCCAAACCTGGCCCATCGTAGGTATCGGCCCCGATCTTGTTCACCGTTTGCGCTGCGGCTAATCCGTACGGAAGAATGCGGATGTGGTTGCGGGCCTCGAAGCGATCGATGAATTCGATCACAGTTTCTTTGTCGGCCGGTGCGTCGAAGTAGCCCACGAGGTGGTTCTTCGTTCCCTGGAGCATTGGCCCGGCGTCCACGCGAAACGTGACCGGCTTGCCGCCGCTTTGGTAACCAGAGGCCGTGATACGAATCCGGTAACGCCCGCGATCCGGCGGATAGAACTGGCCAACGGTGATTCCCTGCCACGCCGATGAACTGAACATCACCAGCGTATCGTCAAGTTGCCGGAACACCTTCTCTGTTGTCACCTTCACATGCCGCTCGTCCTTCAAACTGTATCGCTTCTTGACAAGCGGCGGTTGCGGGCCATTGGCGATCGCCTTGCCCAGTGCGACATCGGCCGCCTCCAAGTATTTCTCCATCAGAAACGACGAGGTGTGATGGGCTTCGCCGCTCGTATCGAACCCGTGGGCGGATGAATCGGCGGGCAAGACTTCCTGCAACTCCACATCGATGCCAAGAAGATCACGCACGGTGTTTTCGTATTCAACGCGGTTCAAGCGACGGACCACCGCGCGACCATGTTCCGCGCGTGCGGCCGCCTCCGCTGCGGCAACACGCCCGGTGATCGCATCGATCGCCGCACGGGCGTCTTTCTCCGGCGGTCGCGGCTTCGCCTTCGGCGGCATGGTGCCGGCTTTGAGTTGCTCAAGCACCGCGCCCCATCGATCGCGCACCGCTTTGTTGGCGAAGTCGCTGCCGAGTTTGTCCACGCGGAAATCGCCCTTGGGCTTCTCGCCGGTGTGGCACGCATGGCAATGCGATTCAAAGAACCGCGTAACCGCACTCGCATCGCCTGGTGCATCGGGCGGCTGTGCCGTTGGGGGTGCGGGTTGGTCGTTCGCCAGTGCGGTGAAGGTGGCGAGTAGTAGAAGAAGTAATGTGGTGCGTAACATGATTACCAGGGGCAGGAGGGCTTATGCCCAATACTACCCCCAGTGCGGAACAACTACCACAACCATGAACGCGAAAGTGTTCACTTCTTCTTCTTGGGCGTGGGCACCTTCTTGAAGAATGACTCGTCCACGGCGGCGGGTGTCGGTTTCGCGACTGTCAGCGGGGCGTTGTCGCCGTAGTGAGCCTGTTCCTTCGCCAATCGTATCAGCATCTGCTCCATTCGCTCGGCCTGCGCCGGATCCTCCGATCTGTCGTTCAACTCATCCGGGTCCGCCTTTAGATCGAAGAGTTGCGTGACATTCACAAGCGGGTAACGAATGAACTTCCAGTCGCCGTGCCGCACCGCGCGTTGCACGTTGCGATAGGCGAGGAACACGTTATCACGCACGCCCCTCTCTTTCCCCGCGATCACCGGCGCGAGGCTTTTGCCATCGAGTGCGTCTGGCACTTTCGCGCCGACCAGATCCGCGACCGTGGGGAAGATGTCGTACAGATATGCGAACGCCTCGCTGCTTCCCTTGGGTATGCCCGGCCCCGCGATGATCAACGGCGACTTCATGCTGTGCTCGTACAAGTTCTGCTTGCCGAACAAGCCATGCGAACCCATCGCCAAGCCGTGGTCCGCCGAGAACACCACCACGGTGTTATCCAGTTCGCCGACTTCTTTAAGAGCGGCGAGTATCCGCCCGATGTTGTGATCGATGGATGCGATACAGCCGTAGTAATCGTGCAAGTGCCGCCGCACCACCGATTCCGTTCGCGGCCACGGTGCGAGTTGTTCATCACGCACAAACATCTCGCCGTTATCGAACGGGTGGAACGGCTTGTAGTTCTTGGGTAACGGGATCTTCTCTTTATCGTGGAGCTTGAGCCATTCTTCCGCGGCAACTCGCGGGTCGTGCGGCCCTTCGAATGCCAGATACATGAACACCGGCTTCTTGCGGTCCCAGCCGTCTTTAAGGAACGCAACTGCTTTGTCTGCGACCGTGCGGCCATGATGGCCGGAAGTGCGTTCCTTCTGGTCTTCGAGATAGTTATTGTGCGTGAACGCGGTGTTATACACGGTGGCCACGTTCCCACGCTTGCCCAGGTGCCACGTTTCATAGCCCGCCCGATTCATCACATCCGCGAAGGTGCCTTCCTTCTTCTTCGGGTCGTACTTGTACAGCGACATTCCACTGAGCAACATGTGCCGCGACGGATTACACACCGCTCCCACGGTCGAACCCATGCAGTACGCATTGCGGAACACGAAGCCGCGATTCACCAGACTATCGAGGTTCGGCGTCTTCACCACCGAGTTGCCCAGCGCGGCGATCGTGTCGGCCCGCTGATCGTCGGTGAATAGGAACAGCACGTTTGGTTTGCCATCGGCCGCGGCGGCAACTGCTGGAAGCAACCACAAGGCAGCGAGTGCGGAGAGGATGCGGAACATCGGAAACCTCTTTCCGGGTGTAGAGGAATGGTAACCGGGGTATAGTCTATCGCAGCAACTACCTCACCCCTTGCTCGGAATCTTGTGATGTACCGATTTGGTTTGCCATACCTCGCGGCGCTCATGCTATTCCCATCGCTTTCAGCGGCTCAGGAGCCGAAGTTCGGCCCGTGGGACATCAAGACCTTGCAGTCGACCGAGGTGAAGCCCGAATGGGGGAAGGAAGTCGGGAAGGCACGCGAAGTGTATTACCCCGGCGAACCTTTCAACGGGAAGCCCACGCGCGTGTTCGCTTACTATGCGAAGCCGGCGATGGGCGAAGGACCGTTCCCCGCAGTCGTGCTGGTTCACGGCGGTGGCGGCAAAGCGTTCAAGGACTGGGCGGAACACTGGGCCGCACGCGGGTATTGCGCGCTGGCCATGGATCTCGCCGGTAACGGGCCAAGCGGGCGACTCGAAGATGGTGGGCCAGATCAGGGCGATGTCGCGAAGTTCCGCCCGTTCGATGAGAAGTCGGTGAAGGATATGTGGACATATCACGCCATTGCGAATGTGATTCGCGGGCACAACTTGCTTCGCTCGCTCCCGGAAGTCGATAAGGATCGCACGGCCGTGACGGGCATCAGTTGGGGTGGTTATCTCACGTGCATCGTGGCGGGTCTCGATGATCGCTTCAAAGCCGCGGTGCCGGTCTATGGCTGCGGTTTTCTACACGAGAACAGCGTGTGGAAGCCGGCCAAATTCGATGGCGTGCCAGCCGAGCAAGCCAAACGCTGGACCGAGACATTCGACCCATCAACGTATCTTCCCGGTGTGAAGTGCCCAATCCTGTTTCTCAACGGCACGAACGATTTCGCGTATCCCCTGGATAGTTACCAGAAGTCGTACCAGTTGGTGAAGTCTCCGCGCACTCTCTCCGTGCAAGTGCGCTTGCGACACGGGCACATCTGGACGTTTGGCGAACCGGATGCGTTCATCGACTCGCACCTGAAGAAAGGTGCCCCGCTCCCCACGATCGGCGAGATGACGCGCGACGGCGACATCGTGCGTGCCCCTGCCGCAAGCGAGAAGAAGTTGAAGGCCGCGAGCCTGCACTACGCGGTGGCGGATGGTGCATGGCAGAAGCGAGAATGGAAGACGCTGGCGGCGGAGATCAAGGACGGCAAGGCCATTGCCAAGCTCCCCGCAGAACGCCCGTTGGTCTATTATCTCACTGTGACCGACGAACGCGGGCTGGAAGTCGCCGCACCACACGCCGAGATTCCCGCCGCCCCGAAATAATCGCTTGCCCACTGTTCATCTTCTACACTCAGGTTGCACCAATGCGTTCACTTTCGTGTTTGTTGTTGCTTGGCGTTCCGGTCATGGCGTTCGCCGCACCGGCCGATCTGTGGCCCACATTTCGTGGCACCGGCGATAGCGTGACCACTGCCAAGCAACTGCCACTGAAATGGTCAGACACCGAGAACATCGCCTGGACAGCGGATCTTCCCGGCGATGGTCAATCCAGTCCCGTGGTGTGGAAAGATAAGGTGTTCGTGACGAGCGTTGAAGGCGAGTTCAAGGACACGCTCCATGTGCTGTGTTTCGATTTCGCCACGGGCAAGCAACAGTGGAAGGTCACCAAGCGTGGCACGCAGCGCGTGAAAAGCTCGGACTACACGAGTAAGGCCGCCCCCACGCCCATCGCAACCGCCGATCGCGTGTTTGCGTTGTTCGAGAGTGGCGACCTGTTCGCACTGGATCACACTGGCAAAGAGATCTGGTCGCGGTCGATCGTGAAGGACTTCGGCGAGTTCACCAACAACCACGGCCTTGGCACGTCGCCCGTGTTGGCAGGCGATGCAATTCTCATTCTGGTTGCCCAGGAACGCGATGGCTATCTGCTGGCGGTGGACACCAAGACCGGCAAGGATCGCTGGCGCACGGAACACGCTTTCGGTTCGTCGTGGTCCACGCCCACGATTACCCAAACGGGCGACGCCATCACGGCGATTGTCAGTTCAAGCGGCATGGCAGCGGGCTTTGACGCAAAGACCGGCAAGCGTGCGTGGCAACTCGATGGGCTGAAGGGGAACACCGTCGCATCTCCAACGGTGTTCGGCGATCTCGCATTCCTTGGCTCAAGTGAACGCACCTCGCAGATCGCGGTGAAGCTCGACGCAACTGCTGACGCCGAGAAACGCGTGGTGTGGCGTTCGGGCGGTGCCACGAGTTCCTTTGGCTCGCCACTGGTTTATAACGATATGGCCTTCTCCGTGAGCCGCGACGGTATCGCCGTCTGCCTTGACCCCAAGACCGGCAAGGAACACTGGGACACACGCTTGCCGGCTTCGTGCTGGGCCTCGCCCATTGGCGGTGCAGGGCGAGTGTACTTCTTCACGCGCGATGGTGTGTGCGTGGTTGCCAAAGCGGCAAACGAATTCGATGTGCTCGCCGAGAACAAACTCCCGGTGAAGGGCCGCGTGTATGGTGTCGCGGCCGTGGAAGGTGCGTTCATCATTCGCACCTGGAGCAACCTGGTTCGCGTTGGGAAGTGAAGTGATCATCCGTGCTGCACCAAACATTTGAGGCCGCCATGCGAACCGCCTTTCTCGGTTGTGTCTGTTCCACGCTGTTGCTCGGCATGATCGCGGTGCGCGTTCCAGCTGCGGAACCGCCATACGATCTCGTCATTCGCAACGGCCGCATCATCGATGGCACGGGTAACCCGTGGTTCATTGGCGATGTTGCGATTCGAGGCGACAAAATCGTTGCGATCGGTCGCGCACTGGGCGGCGAAGCCAAGCAAACCATCGACGCCAAGGGCCTCGTGGTCGCGCCGGGTTTCATCGATATGCACTCCCACTCCGATGAACTTCTCCTGGAAGACGGCCACGCCCAAAGCAAGATTCGCCAGGGTGTGACCACGGAAGTGCTGGGCGAAGGGCGCTCTGCGGGGCCAGTCAAAGGGAAGCTCCCCGCCCGCACCATCAAGGCGAATGGCAAAGAGTTCACATGGTCCACCGTGGGCGGCTACCTCGATGCTATCGACAAGGCCGGCGTGAGCGTGAACGTCGCCACTTATGTGGGCCTGGATAACATCTGGGAAGGTGCGGTTGGCCCATCGCACGAACGCCCCACGCCCGAACAGTTCCAGGTGATGAAAGAACTGCTCCGCGAAGCGATGAAGGATGGTGCGTTCGGCCTCTCCAGTATGCTCATGATGCCACCCGGTTCGCTCGCTACTACGGACGATATTGTGGAACTGTGCAAGATCGTGAAAGAGCACGGCGGCATCTTCTCCACGCACATTCGCAACGAAGGGTTGGGCGTGTTCGATTCGGTGAAGGAAGCCATCGCCATTGGCGAGCGAGCCGACGTTCCGGTGGATGTGATCCACCTGAAGATCGCCGACGAGAAGTATTGGGGCAAGATGAACGAGATCGTGGCACTGATCGACGCGGCCCGTAAACGCGGCGTGAATGTGCAAGCCAACGTGTACCCATATACCCGCGGCAACAACAACCTTTCCAGCATCATCCCGCCGTGGGCCCACGAAGGCGGGCGGGCGAAGTTCCTCGATCGCCTGAAAGATCCAAAGATTCGCGCGACCATGAAGAGGGACATCACGGAAGGGATTCCTGGCTGGTACAACCATTACACCGCGGTGGGCGGCGATTGGTCACGCATGCTGGTCAGTGGTCGCGGGCCGTATGAAGGGCTGACCATGGACCGCGTGATTTCCGTTCGATCCAAAGGAAAAACGCCGCAACCGGAATCGTTGGATATTCTCTTCGATGTGCTGGTGGAAGCCGAAGGCTCGGTGCCCACGGTCTTCGCGCATCACGATGAGAAGGACATGACGTTCGCACTGAAGCAACCGTGGTGTTCCGTGGGTTCCGATGGCTCGGCGTATGCCATCGAAGGCCCGCTGCGGCGTGGCAATCCACACCCGCGCAACTTCGGCACCTTCCCGCGCGTGCTTGGCGTGTATGCCCGCGATCGCGGCGTGCTTACACTCGAAGACGCGGTGCGGAAGATGACATCGCTTAATGCCACCAAACTCGGCATTCGCGACCGCGGAATCGTTGCCGTCGGCAACTACGCCGATGTGACCGTGTTCAAACCGGAAACCGTACAGGATCTTTCCACTTATACCAAACCTTTCGCTTACAATGAGGGTATTGAGTATGTCGTCGTGAACGGGCAACTCGTTCTGGAGCGGGGGAAGCATACCGAAGCCATGCCCGGCCGCGCCCTGCGTGCCACACCAAGACCAACAACGCCCTGACCGCGAACCCGCCAAAGCTCGTCACGACGAACGTATCCGGAACTCAACCCGCACACATAACTCTCCGGCAGACCGTTAAGGAGATTCGACTGATGCGCCGCTTGCTCTTCCTGCTGTTGCCCGCGGCACTCTCCGTGGCAATCGTTCATCCCGTGTTCAATCGCGGAACGTCGGCGGGCCAACCCGCTCAACCCGCACCTGTAGCGGCACCCGCGAAAGCGAAGCTCGAATACAACCGCGACATCCGCCCGATTCTGGCAGAGAACTGCTTCGCGTGTCACGGGCCAGATAGCGCCGCCCGCAAGGCCGATCTGCGGATCGATCTTCGCGATGCGGCCATCGAAGCCGGTGCGATTGTGCCGGGCAAGCCGGAAAAGAGCGAGCTTGTGGTGCGACTCTTCGCCGCCGATGGGGACGGCCTGATGCCGCCGGTGAAGTCGCACAAGAAGCTGACAGTGGCACAGAAAGAGACATTGCGCCGCTGGGTCGCCGAGGGTGCGGAATATCAACTCCACTGGTCGTTCCTCACGCCGGTGCGGCCCGAAGTGCCCGCGGTGAAAGACGCGAGTTGGGTGCGCAACCCGATCGATAACTTCGTGCTGGCGAAGCTGGAAGCCAAAGGAATGAAGCCGGCTCCCGAGGCCGATCGCCGTACACTGGCCCGCCGACTCGCGTTCGATCTCACCGGGTTGCCGCCCGAACCGGCGGATGTGGAAGCGTTCGTCGCGGACAAGTCCGAGAAGTGGTACGAGAACTATGTGGATAAGTTGCTCGCCTCACCACACTGGGGCGAGCACCGCGGCCGCTACTGGCTCGATTACGCCCGCTACGCCGACACGCACGGCATCCACTTCGATAACTTCCGCGAAGTGTGGGCGTACCGCGATTGGGTGATTAACGCCTTCAACAAGAATCTCCCGTTCGATCAGTTCACCATCGATCAACTCGCGGGCGATCTTCTGCCAAACCCCACACTCGATCAACGCGTGGCCACCGGGTTCAATCGGTGCAACATCACCACCAACGAGGGTGGCATTATCGATGAAGAGTATGTCGTGCTGTATGCCCGCGACCGCACCGAAACCACCTCGGCTGTGTGGATGGGGCTAACCACCGGTTGTGCGGTGTGCCACGACCACAAGTACGATCCGTTCAGCATGCGCGACTTCTATGCGATGTCCGCGTTCTTCAACAACACCACGCAGCCCACTCGCGATGGGAACATCTCGAACACGCCGCCGATCATTCCGGTTCCAAAGGGGGAAGATCGCGCCCGATTCGATGCAATCTCGAAGGAACTCGCGGACCTTCGCAGCCAACTCGACGCGCGAAAGGCCGCCGCGAAGCCAAACTTCGAAGCGTGGTTGAAAACCGCCAGTACGGGTTCCGTGTTGGGCAAGAACCCGGTCGCCGGGCTGAAACTCCACGCACCACTCACCGAGGGTGAAGGAACGCAAGCCGCATTCACCACCGATGGGCAAGTGCAGTTCGCCCGCTTGGGCACCGGCTATGGCTGGGGCGCGGGGCCAAAGTCCGCCAAAGAGTTTCACGTGAAGCCCACGGGCGACCCGATCACGATGCCGACTATCGGCGACTTCGACACCACTCAACCGTTCACTGCGGCGGCATGGGTGAAGCTCAATCGCCGCAACCAAACAGGTGCCATATTCGGCCGGATGGATGCGGCGAACAAGCATCGCGGTTGGGATCTGTGGATTGAAGGCGACAAGCCCGGCTTCCACCTCATCAACACATTTCCCGAGAGTGCGATCAAGATTGTCTCGCGTGCCCCGGTGCAGTTCAACCAGTGGGCACACGTGGCAGTGGTTTACGATGGCAAAGGGAAGGCCGCGGGAGCCACGATCTACATTAACGGCGAACCGCAAGCCACCACCGTGACGCAAGACTCTCTCAAGGGAACCACACGCACGGAGGTGCCATTCACGATCGGGCAACGGCACACCGATAGCCGACTCGCGGGTTCGTTCCTCAAGGATGCGCGCGTGTATGACCGCGTGCTCACCGGAACCGAAATCGCCCAGATCTATAGCTCCTTCGCAACAGTCGAAGCACTCAGCAAGCCTGCGGCACAGCGAAACGCCAGCGACAGCGAACAGGTCTTCGCGTGGTGGCTGCGCAGCTACGACGAACCCACTCGCACGCTCGGCGATAAAGCCTCCAAGCTTCAGGCGGAGGAAGCCGCGATCAAAGGCCGCGGCACGATTGCCCATGTGATGAACGAGAAACCGGGCGAAGCGGGAGCCTTCTTGTTGCACCGCGGCGAATACGATCAACGCCGCGATCCCGTGACCGCCGCCACGCCCAAGTCGATGCCCGCCATGACCAAGGACATGCCGCGTAACCGCCTCGGGCTGGCGCAATGGCTGCTCAGCAAGGACCACCCGCTCACCACTCGTGTGACCGTGAACCGCTTCTGGCAAGAAGTCTTCGGCACCGGGTTAGTAGTTACCAGTGGCGATTTCGGCGTGGCGGGCGAATTACCAAGCCACCCGGAATTGCTCGATTGGCTCGCGGTCGAGTTCCGCGAGAAGGGCTGGGACATCAAGCAGTTCTTCCGCATGATCGTGACTAGCGCAACATACCGCCAATCAGCAGTGACTTCCCCGGAGAAGTTGGAGAACGACCGCGATAACCGGCTGTTGTCGCGCGGGCCGCGCTTCCGCATGGATGCGGAAATGATCCGCGACAACGCTCTGGCCGCGAGCGGATTACTCGTCCGCAAGTTGGGCGGCGCGAGTGTGAAGCCCTACCAACCGGAAGGGGTTTGGGAAGCGGTCGCGATGATTGGCTCGAACACCCGCAACTATCAACGCGACAGTGGCGAGAATCTGTATCGCCGCAGCATGTACACATTCTGGAAACGGAGCGCGCCGCCGGCCGCGATGGAAGTGCTTAACGCACCGAACCGCGAACTCTGCACCGTGCGCCGCGACCGAACCAACACGCCCATCGCAGCGTTATTAACTCTGAACGATGTGCAGTTCGTGGAGGCGGCCCGCGTGTTGGCAGAGAATGCGATCAAGCGGGCACAAAGCGACGACGACCGCATCGGATTCCTGTCCGCCCGACTGCTCGCCCGTTCATTCAAGCCCGAGGAATTGGCAATCGTAAAAGAATCGCTCGCGGCACTCCGGGAGAACTTCAAGCAAAAGCCGGAGGATGCGAAGGCACTGATCGCGTTCGGCGAATCGAAGGCAGACGCGGCTCTGGATGTATCCGAACTCGCGGCATGGACAATGCTGACCAACCAACTGATGAACCTGGATGAGGTGTTGAACAAGTAGCACGCGGCGGCTCGCATCGGGCACGCGGAATTCCCTTAACCGAATCCATAGCCGGCTCAACGCCGGCCTCTCTCCAGGAGATATTCATGAGCCTCTTCAACGATCCCCTCGCTTTGAACCTGACTCGGCGTCATTTCTTCCGTTCCACGGGCTTCTCACTCGGCGCGACCGCGCTGGGCACGCTTCAAGCGCAAGCCGCCGGTGGCACGCAGAACGGCATCGGTGCGGCGCTCGCCGAGACGCACTTCCCCGCCAAGTGCAAGAACATCATTTATCTGCACATGGTGGGCGGGCCAGCCCAGATGGATCTGTACGACTACAAGCCGAAGATGGGGGACTACTACGATAAAGACCTGCCCGAATCGATCCGCAACGGCCAACGCCTCACCACCATGACCAGCGGGCAAGCGCGCTTCCCCATTGCTCCGAGCAAGTTCAAGTTCGCTCAGCAGGGCAAGTGCGGCATGTGGATGAGCGAACTGCTCCCTTATACCGCCAAGATGGCCGACGACATGGTGTTCATCCGCAGTATGAACACCGAGGCGATTAACCATGAACCCGCCATCACCTACATGCAGACCGGCAACCAGGTGACGGGCCGCCCGTGCCTGGGTGCGTGGACCAGTTACGGACTCGGGAGCCTTAACCAGAACCTGCCCACGTTCGTGGTGATGGTGGCCAAGCCCACCAATCAGGAACAGGTGCAGGCGATCTCCGCGCGGCTGTGGCAATCGGGTTACTTGCCCGGCGAGCACGCGGCGGTCAGTTTCCGCAGCGCGGGCGACCCGATCCTGTTCATTAACAACCCACCCGGTGTGACTCCCGAAGTTCGGCGAACCACGCTCGACGGATTGAACAAGCTCAATGGCATTACCGCCGAAAGCTTGAACGACCCCGAAACGAAGACTCGCATGGCCCAATACGAGATGGCCTATCGCATGCAAGGCAGCGTGCCGGAACTCACTAACCTCGCAACCGAATCGGACAAAGTGCTGGAGATGTATGGGCCAGATGTGAAGAAAGCGGGTTCGTTCGCGAACACCGCTTTGCTCGCACGCCGATTGGTGGAACGCGGTGTGCGGTTCGTGCAGGTGTATCACAACAACTGGGATCACCACGGCAACCTCGCCGGCCGCATGCCAGATCAGTGCCGCGACGTGGATCAACCCTGCTGGGCACTCATTCAAGACTTGAAGCGCAAGGGGTTGTTCGACAACACACTGGTGATCTGGGGTGGCGAGTTTGGCCGCACCATTTATAGCCAAGGCGGGTTAAGCAAGACCAACTACGGCCGCGACCATCACCCGCGTTGCTTCACCATGTGGATGGCAGGTGGCGGAAGCAAGGGCGGCACCATCTATGGGGAAACCGACGACTTCAGTTACAACATCGTGAAGAACCCGGTCCACATCCGCGACTTCCACGCCACTGTGCTGCACCTCATGGGGATCGACCACGAGCGATTCAGCTATCGCTACCTGGGCCTGGATCAGAAACTCACCGGCGTGGAGAAGGCGAACGTCATCAAAGAAATAGTGAGCTGATCGAATCGGCAGGACACGGACACACGCGGCCGATCACGATACAGGAGACTCGCAAACACCTGTGTTGTGGTCGGCCGCAGTCGTTGCGACATCCGTGGTTTCGGCGTTCCCATACATCCCATTTCCGTCGATGCCACAAAGCCCGCGAATCCTCTCGATCTTGCGTGCTGTTTCACTTCCCTTGGGCGTAATCGCGAACCCGCCTTCATTCTCTTCCGCACAGTTCATGCGTAAGAGCACCTCGATGCGCGATTGAAATTCTGGCCGCACATAATCGTTGGTGATCTGTTTCAGCGAAAGCGTATGGCCCGGCGTGCGAGCAAGCTGCGTCAGGATTCGCAAGGACACGGACTTGTACACCGCACTGAACGCGAACAGCCAGCACACCGCCAGAAAGCCACTCACCGCGGCGGTCGGCCAGTACGCGAACGGCCCCAGCCACCACGCGGCCAACAGCACACCCACCGCATACGTGCCCAGCGCCGAGGCGGCATGGCGCGCGACCGGCGACAAACTCCCCGGCAAGCGGAGCCACACCAGTGAAACGATGGCATGCAAGGCGAAGCACGCAACGCCAACGAGAAGGCCCGTCATGATCACACCCCGAAGAGATTGCGGAGGAACGTGGTGGCTTTCGCGAACAACAGCCCGCGGCGCGGCGACATCACGACTTGGTCGCCCTGCACTTCCGCGAGTCGCAACTTCAGCAACACGCCGAGGCGATCGCGCGTGAAGGCGGCCAGTGGTTTGCCGCCAGTGTATGCCAGCGCCCATTCTTCTTCTGAGAGGCGTCGCTCGCTGCGGCAAAGCGCGACCAGCATCGAAACCGTAAAGCCCCAGGCGACGAGTGTCCACAGCGTGAAGCCCGCGAGTGTGGCGGTCGCCAGAAGCAAAGCACCCGTGAGCCAATCGACCCAACCGGGCGCAATGGCGATGATCGCGGCGATCCACAGCAACCACGTTATCGCGACAGCGAAGATGAAGCGATTTCCCGGCGCGGCGATTCGAAGCGGACCGTGCGACAGTGCGAGCAGCACCATGGGCAGCACTCCGCATGCCACCAACGAAACCGCGACTCCCAGACTCGGAACGAAATCCACACTCATGCGTTCTTCCCTTTTCGGTGCGTGATGGCATACATCACCAGCACTCCCGCAAGCGCCGTTATCAACAGATAGAAGCAAGCCACGGTTGTTAGCGCCGGGTAGAAGGCGATGCCGGGAATGAGGCTAAAGGGAAGCAACACCGTGACGACGCCGACCATCGCAGCCAGATCCGCGTGGAATCGACCGCCTGAATGAACCACGGCCACCCGCATGGCCGCGATAACAAGTGCCAGCCCAATGAGGAAATGCCAGGCAGCGCCAGACCACGCGGCCGCACCTAATCGCGCAGATACGCTCATCGCCTGATTGGCGATATCCAGGGGTTTGTAGTAACCGTAGCACGCCGCCATTTCCGTTGGTCGATCGCGCCACGATTCCAAATAGATCGCACGGGCGGTCGCTTCATACTTCACCCAATCGAAGCCGTTGTGGTTGCCGAGCGAGTTGAGCGCGGCCATCCAGTTCCATTGATTCAGATCGAGTTCCGGGTTGCGCTCTTGCATGGTGTGCAGCACGAGATCGATGGCGGCGCGGTCTTCGCACAACGGCATCGGCAATTCGTCGCGCAGTCGCGGATGATATTGCAAACCCATCAGGGCGTTGTGCCAGAATGTGCGTTGGCCAAATTCTTCGCGATAGCCCGCATGGTATGCGACTCGCTGATAATGTTTCAGGCTCGCCAGCGAGAGCATGAGCAGCGTTGCCACGAACACCGCAGGCGCGACAATCGCAACACGAGGCGCTTCGGGCGAACGGCAGCGAGCCACAAGCCACCACGCCACGCGAAGGCCACAGAGCGAGAACAACGCGAGGTATTGCCAGCCGAGCGAAGAGCGCGCGTGATACAAGAACAGAAGCAACGCCGCCTGAAGAACCGCAGTGAACCATGCAGCGCGGTGCGGCGACGGACGCATTACCAACACGGCCAAATGCAGCACCGCCGTGAGCGCGAGCACATCGAACATCCGCGATTCATACAAGGCAATCCGCTCGGCCCATTCCCCCTGTGCGTTCGGAAACGGCAGCGGAAAGATCAGCACTTGTGCGATTCCCAACCAAGCCAACAAGGCGAACGCGGGGAGAAGCAGCACGGCGGGCGACTGCCAATATCCCACGATGAAAAGCAACACCGAGAGTCCCAGCAGCAAGAAGTAGAACTTGGAAAGGCTCAGCACGCGCGGGCCGAAGATGCGGAACGCCGCGAACACGTAGTCTGCCAACCCGCGATCGTCCGCCACCCAGTAGTACGTCGCGGCATCGGGTGCGTAAGTCGCACGCATCGCGGCGCGGATCTTATCGTTCAATTCAACTTGATCATTCTGAAAGATCATTGCCAGCGGGCGAATCGCGGTGTAATCGTGCGGCCGCTGATGATGCAGCACAGACAGCGCAACCGGGATTGCGTGAATGCGATAGCGGCCACTCGCGGATTCGTACAACTCCAGCCGGCGATCGGTGGCGAACAGTAATGCGACGAGGCCGACCAATGCCGCAGAGAGTGCAAACGCCACGCGAGTGCTTGGCAACACCCCTTGGCACAACGCACGAGCGGAACGGCTTCGCAAGGCTCGCCCCATCGCAACCGCCGCAACGCCGCCCAGAACAACGCCACCCAGAACAACACCAGACATGGTGGCAACGGAAGCATAAAAGGCCAGACCTGGAATGAGCGACGCCATGAAGAACGCCATCGCCACGCGAAATACAATGCGCAATTCAGGTTCGTTTTCAACGCGGCAAGCGTGTGCCACGGCCATCACACCCGCGAGCAAAATCGCGACGGTGAAGGCCAGCCAACCCCAGAGAATTCCAGCGTGTGGGCGAACCGCGATCGCTATAGCACGAGCCACTTGCCCGATCATGACTTTTGGTTTCGCGTAGGCGTGGCATCGCAGTGCGGCGAGTGTGTCGTCACGCCACACGCCAAAGTAAACCTGCCGGGCGGCCTCTTCGTACGCCAACCAGTCGAAGCCCGCGTCTCCGCCCAGTGAGCTAACGATGAACTTTTGCGTAGACCAGCGATCATTCCCACTCGCGCGAATCACCCATTGCAGTGCGTTGTCATCATCAATCGCAAGTTGATAGCGTTGTCGCATCGCGGGGTCGGCCGTGAAGCCGATCAGTGCGTTGTGCCAGAATGTGCGGTGGCCACGCTCGCCGGAATATGCCGCATGGAACGTGGCCCGTTGATACACTTTCAACCCAACAACGGCCACACCCACCATGCCCAACAACACCGTCGCTCGCCACACGCCGGCTCGCCCACGGGCCAATCGCGTCGCAATCGTCGCACCTGCGATTGCCACCAACGCCAGAAATTCCCAGCCAATCGTGGAGCGGGCATGCAACAAGAACAGCATCACGGCCGCTTGCGGCACCGCTGTGAGCCACGCGGCACGAGTCACCTGTGGAAGTGCTGCGAGCAACGCAAGGTGGAACCACGGAAGCGCGGCGAGTGCTTCAAACACGCGCGAATCGTATGGTGCGAGATGTTCGAGCCAGCGTGTGCCATCGGCCAGTGGCACCGCCGCGCAGATCGGGTAAACCTGCCCGAGCAACACATGGCCCGCCAGCGCGAACAGCGGGAGAAGCCACGCCACGAGATTTCGGCTATAACCCACAAGGAAGAGCCCGACCGTTGCAGCCAGAAGGAGTAAGTGGAGATCGGCGAGCGAAGCAATGCGTGGGCCGAACAATCGAAACGCAAGCTCGCAATAGTCGGCCAAGCCGCGATCATCCGCCGCCCAGTAATAGATGCCGCTTCCCGGGTGTGCATCGCCCTTCGCATACTTCGCCAGCAGTTCATCGAGATCGTTTGAATGGTCGTGGAAATCATCTGCGACAGAGCGGAAGCCGGTGTAGTCGTGCGTGTGGCCCAGATAGAGATGCGAGACCGCAACCGGCAGCGCGTGCATGCGATAGCGAGCGCTAGGCTCGGGATAGCGATCAACCGAGCGCGTGGTCACGGCCAGGAATGCGAGCAACCCGAAGATGCCGGTAAGGATCACGCACTTCGCAAGAGTCGTTCGTTTTGCATCGCAATCCGCCACCATCCGGATTCCTCCGAGCATGCCGAGACTCTAAACCGGACCAATCTCCTCCAACAAGCCCAGCCGGTTCGGCTTGCCCTGCTCGCCCGGTTGCGGTTATCACGTGTCGCCTGCATGGAGTAACGCGAATGCGACCAGGGCTAACGGTGATTGTGCCCGCGTGGAATGAAGAACGGCGGCTCACGGCCACTGTCGAGGAGATCGTCGCGTCCGCGCACCAGCACCTCAGCGATTTCGAGGTGATCGTGGTCGACGACGGCAGCACCGATGGCACGGCCGTGGTCGCCAAGAAACTCGCCGCTCGCCATGCGAGCGTTTCCGTGGTGCGCCACGATGCGAACCTCGGCGTGGGGGCCGCGTTCCACACCGGTTTAACGCGCGCACGCTTCCCTTATCTCACACTCGTGCCCGGCGACAACGCCTTCCACCCGTCTGGCCTTCATGCTTTGTTTTCGCTTGTCGGTAAGGTCGAGATGATCGTCACCTATCGTGCGAACCCGCGAGCACGCACGCCCATGCGGCGTTTACTTTCAGTCTGCTGCACGCGAGCGATGCGCGTGGTGACCGGCCAGCCGATTCAAGATGCGCATGGCTTATATGTGTTTCCTGTGGCCGCCGCGCGACAAGTGCGCAGAAACACCGGCTACGGGTATCACATCGAAACGCTTTCCACTCTGCTTCGCGGCGGAACGCCGTATGTGGAAATCCCCGTTCGGCTCAATCCGCGGCCGGATAGTTCTTCCAAAGTGATGCGACTCGGAGTTCTCGCCCGGCTCACCGCGACCATGGCCCGGCAGTTCATCCGCTTCGTGATCTTGCGGCAGAAGATTCGTTTCGCGCCCGCAACGCCCATCAAGGTTCGGCAACCCCGTGCGATCGCCGCGTGATTTCGCCATGATGCCAAACAGCAAACACAACGCCGATACTTCCTTCGCAGACGTGCTTCAGCGCTTTGGCGTTGCAGCGTGGGGCACAGCTTGCGGCATGTTAATCGCGGCCGCACTCACGGCGGCCATCATTGCCATTCGCGGCGACACGATCGATCAGCCACATCCCAGCGTGCTGCCGTCAGAATCCATGAGTTCGTTCGTCGTGGTGCCGTGGCAAGAACGCTACGAACGAGTCTGGTATCTGCTCATCTGCGTGGCCGGCGCGTTGGGTGCGTGGGCGGCCGCGCGGTTCGTTCGCCCATCGCCGTGGCTCTCGGGTGCTGCCGCTCTTGCGTTTGTCGCTGCGGCGTTCCCATTGGGCGCTTCGGTGTTCACCACCGAGTTCGATACCGGCCGCCTGTTCATCTGCGCCGCAATCCTGGCGATCCCACTATTGTGGCGAAACAGCGTCGGCACCGAACAAGGTGCAACGCTTCGCACAATTCCGATGCCGGAAGCGATGCCGAGGCGAGCATGGCTGGTGAGCGGCTTGCTCTGCGTTCCGCTCACGGCGGTGCTTTACGGCTTGCTCGCCCCTTACGACATTCCCACCACTGCGGCCGAGTGTTACGCGGAATCGCATGTTGGCTCGTACCTCATCGCCCCCGCGTTGTACTACCACGCACCCCATGCCGTCCCCGGTTTGGACTTCGAATCGCACTATGGCATCGGCCATGCGTATACCTTCTCGCACGTCATGGGAAGCAAGGGCTTCGAGCGTGCCCTGAATCGCTATGTGTTGTTCGTGCTCATCGTCACCATTCTGTACTTCATGAGCGCGTTACTGGTGCTCTCGGATTGGCTGCGGAATCCGTGGGCCGCCTTCGGACTAACGCTGCTGCTCGTTGCGGTCGCGCTCGAAGGAACGGCCTACCGCTATCCTTCGAACTGGCCCGTGCGGCACCCGTTTGCGTTCGCGTTTCTGTTCGCGGCGGTTCGCGGGTGCGATCCCGGTTCACGAGGTAGAGTCTGGTGTGTGGCCACCGGTGCGATTGCGGCGCTCGCGGTGTTCTGGCAAACCGATATCGGGTTGTACACCGTTGCGGCGGGCTTCGTGCTGTTTGCGGCAGGCGCGGTTTTCCTAGCTGTCCCCGCGTGGCGACCGCTCACATTCCTGGCCTCTTGCTTCACAACATTCACGGTTCTTTGCTTCGTGCTGTTTGGCCCGCGCGTGCTCGATCCGTTGTTCTACGAACGCTTGCTCGAACCCCTGCTGCTCTATGGCACGGGGTTTGGCAATCAGTTGCTCGATTGGCGCGGCGGTTGGAGCTACTGGTACAACCTCGCCGGCCCTGGTGTGGCGATAGCTTCCGTTGGCGTGATGATTGGCTATCGCAAAGGAACCCCCGCACCGCGAACCGTGCTGTATGCTTCGGCCGCATCGCTGCTCGGGTTGGCCATGCTGTTCAAGTGGGTGAATCGATCGATCGATGTGCTCTGGTCGCTCAACGGCGGGTTGGTTGTCGCGGTTGCGGGTTGCTGGGCGTGGATCGGCTGGAATGTAGTATCGCAATGGTTAGCGAGCACGCGGCGGCCCTGGCTCGGCTACATCCGTCAGGCGATCGCCGTTGCGTGTCTTCTGGTGCTTACCGTTTATGGCCTTCGCACCGATCGCGATACTGCAGACCCGAAACATCAAGGTGGAAGTTCTTCGCCGCTCATGCGAATTGCGAACCGGTTCGATACCGCACCGAACCCAATCAACGCCGCTCGAAAAGGGCTGGAGCCGCAACCGGTCGCGACATACCTGGACATCGACACCATCACGTTCCTGCGTGCCAACACGCGCCGCACCGATCGCGTGGCGGTGATCTGCTGGGAAGACTGGAACTATCTCGCGGCCGCCGGTCGCGCGCCGCAACTCCACTGGGTGCAATTGTTCCTGGTCCACTCGCCGGTGCTACTTGAACGATGCGCAGCGGACATCCGAGACGCGGACAAGGTATTCGTTCACCGCGATGCCCTGGGTTCGCTGGAGAAAGTGAACCCACTGGCGTACGCCCACATTGCGTGCGCTCTGGACGACAAGTTTCAACCGGGCGAATGGACGCCGTGCCAGTGGCTGTTGTATCGCCGCAAACCCGGGCTAACGGCCGGGAGGTAATGCCATGCCAACTTGTGGCACAACGGATGCGAAACTTCTCGCGCGGCTCGCAGTGGCGATGTGGGGCGTGTGCTGGGGTGTGCTTTTCGCCACCATCGCCGTTTCCGTGCTGATTGCAGTTCGGGGCGACACCGCGGATGAGCTTCACCCCGCCCTGCTTCGTTCGGAATACATCGTGCCTTACGAGAAGGTGCCGTGGCAGGAACACTACGAACACCTCTGGTATGTATTCGTGTGCGTGGCTGGTGCGTGTGGCGCATGGGTCGCGCAATACATCCAACCTTCACCGTGGCTTGCGGCACTCGCCGCTGTGGCCTTCATCCCGGCCGAAACGGCAGCGTGTCGCGGGGTGTTTCACGGCAAACTCGCGACCGGCCGCACTATCACCGCCACGGCGTTTCTGCTTGTGCCACTGCTGGGAATGATCTTCCAGCGGCTCATGATGAGCTACCGCGATCCGCATGTTGGGCCGGCCACGGAGAGCGTGCCGGCACCGCTTGCGATTCAGATGAACGCGCGGAAACAGTGGCTAACTGCGGCGCTGCTCTGCGTGCCACTTGCGGGCGTGCTGTATGGCGTGTTCGCACCGTGCGACCTGGCTGCCACCGCGTGGGAATGCAACGTCGAGTCGCACGTGGGGTCGTATCTCATCGGCCCCGCGCAGTATTACCGCTCGCAGGGTGTGATACCGGGGCTGGACTTTGAATCGCATTATGGCATTGGCCACGCTTACGCTTTCTCGCTGGTGATGGGCGATGATGGCCTGCGCTGCGTTCTCGAACGCTTTGTGCAGTTCGTGCTCGTCATCTCCATCGCCTACTTTATCTCGGCGTATCTTGTGCTCACGGACTGGCTCGGCAACCCGTGGGCGGCATTCTTCGTCACGCTCGGGCTTGCGGCGGCCGCAGCGGAAGGGCTGGCGTACGCCATGCCTTCGTGCTGGCCGGTGCGGCACCCGTTCGTGTTTGCATTCCTGTTCTGTGCGGTTCGCGGCGTGAACCATGCGCAGTGGACGCTTGCAGCAGGTGCGGTCGCGGGATTATCACTGTTCTGGCAAACCGATGTGGGGCTGTTCACGCTCGCCGCGGGACTGGCTCTGTATGGCGCGAACTGGGTCTTCCTCGGCGGCAGATGGCAGAGTGTGCCGCTGTTCGTGGTTGCAAGTCTCGGAACTTTCCTGGCGATTTGCATTGCACTATTTGGGCCGCGTGTGCTCTCGCTCACCTTCGCCGAACGCCTACTCGAACCGCTGTTGCTTTATGCAACGGGCTTTGGCACCTCGCTCATGTACTGGCGTGGCGGCTGGGGCTGGTGGTACAACCTCGCCGGCCCCGGTCTGGCGATTGCGACAGTTGGCGTGCTGATTGGCCACAACCGCCGGAATCTTCCGTCACGCGGAATCTGGTATGCGGCTGCGGCTTCGTTACTCGGCCTGGCGATGCTCACGAAGTGGGTGAACCGCTCGATCGATATTCTTTGGTCGCTCAATGGCGAGTTGGTGCTGGCGGTTGCGGGGTGGTGGGCGTGGGTGGCATGGCGAGCCGTGATGGCTCAGTTCGAAAGCCGCGCCGCTCGGTGGTGCGCCGCCACGATGATTATCGGTTTGCTCATTGTGGGCGTGTGGGCGGATTCGCATTACGCCAAGCCGCACCCACTATTGCGTACCACTTCTCCACTAGTGCGGATTGGTGAACGGCTCAGTGTCTTCCCCAACCCGATTAACGCGTTTCGCAAAGAGATGAAGCCGCTTGCATGGCCCTCGCCATTCGATGATGAAGCGGTGGCGTTCTTGCGAAATCGCACGGAAGAAACGGAACGTGTCGCAATCATTTCGCGGCACGATTGGAGCTTCCATGCGGCCGCCGGGCGTGCGCCACGGCTCTACTGGGTGCAGTTGTACCTTGTCCACTCGCCGGTGCTGCTGCAACGTTGCCTGGATGATCTTCGGAACACGGATCGCGTGTTCGTGGATCACAACGCACTTATCAGCCTGAACCAGATTAACCCCGGCGCGCACTGGGGTGTGGCGCGAGTGTTTGAGGAGCGCTTTGAAGTCGCAGAGCAATCTGGCCGCTGGACTGTCTACCGCCAAAAGCCCGACGTGCCACAGAAGTGATGCATGTGCAGGAAAACGAATCCCTCTCGCCGGTGCGAGAGGGATTCGTTACTTGTGGCTTTGATTCTCGCTTATGCAGCGGGTGTCATGCTTTCCGGCCGCGGGAGTTTCCGCACTGCCAAGCTAAAGGACATCAGTCGAAACCCTTCGAATAACAAATCAATCGCCACGAGTGTGCCGATCACCCAAACCGAAGAGTATGGCCATTCCGACACGATCATCACGCCCAGAATCGTGGAAATGATCCCGTGGAAGATGAACCAACCACGATACGGGTTTTTGACCGCGATCCCCGCGATCACTCGCAGAATGCCGCCCACCAGGAAGACGACGCCGATCACCATGGTGAGCACAGAAGCGCCCTGTTCGGGCCGAAGCAGGATGAACAAGCCGGCAAGCGTTGTGATCAACCCGGACAAGAGATCGAGCCAGAAGCCGGACCAACCTTTGCGAATGATGGCGTGGATCACCTCGGCCGATCCCGCGATCAGGAATGCCCAGCCCACGAAGAGCACCGACAGAAGCGTTGCCAACCCGGCATACGCCAGCCCGGCGACGCCCAGCACGGTGAACAGCAACCCAAGGGCGAAGTACCAGCCCCAGTTCCGGCGAAGCATGGCGAGTTCGTCGGCAAGGAGTACGCCGAGATTCAACATCGGATCGATCATAGTGCGGTCTCTTGGGTGTGGGCTTTGTGGCCCACCGGGGTTATGGACGAGCCGGTGCGGCTTCAGTCTTCACTTCGCTCTTCAGTGCGGGTGCGTCGGCTGGTAACGCCAGCGTGGGTTTACCCGTCAGATATCCGAGCGATGTCAGGAACTCGTCGGCTTTAAAAGCTGTGACCTGGCACCACGGCGCGCGATTGAAGAAGCCGTGCGGTTGGTCGGCCGCAGTGTGCAACTCGGCTGTCACGCCCAGTTCCTTGCACTTGGCTGCGTACTCTTTTCCTTGGTCGATCATTGCATCGCTGGTGCCAAAGAACAAGATAGTGGGCGGCGCGTCTTTCTTCAGATAAAGAGTTGGCGAAATTGCTTCGGCGATGTTCTCGCCATTGGTGCCGGCGATGGTTCGTCCTTTGCCATTGAGGAATGGGTTGAACAGAACCAGTGCGTTGGGCTTGCACGATACTTGCGGATCGCCTGCTGCTTCGAACTTCTCGACAAGCGCGGTGGCCGCTGCCAGGTGAGCGCCGGCGGAACCGCCCGATGCGATAACCTTTTGCGGATCGATGCCCAGTTTGGCCGCGTTGGCCCGCACCCAGCGGATCGCGGATTTGGCGTCTTCCACCGCCTTATCGGGCGTGGTTTTGTGCGTGTTCAGAATGCGATAGTCCGCCGAGATCGCCACGATGCCGCGACTGGCGAAGTATTCCGCCTGCGGCACGAACTGCGTGAAGGTGCCATTCTTCCAACCGCCACCAAAGAAGAACACGATCACCGGTCGCTTATCGGTGGCTTTCCAGTCGGCGGGGAAAAAGCCGTGCAGCGTGAGTTCGCCCTCGGCCGTCTTCTTGTACATGTGGTCAATGGTCTGCACTTTCGCATCGGTGAGTTTGGGCTTGGCTTGTTGCGCAACCGCAGGCGATACCGCGACCGTTAACACGAGCGTGGAGAGGAAAAGGCGTGTCATGATTCACCCTCAGAGAATGAGATTTCACATCCACTACCGAGCATTCACTTCCATTTCGCAATCTGGCCCGATCGCAACGACTGGTTCGCCATGTGGGCGGCACTCGCCGCGCTCACACCGGCTTCGGCGGGGCACGATACTTTCTTCGATCGATCGCGAATGCACTCCACCCAGTTGGTTAGGTGCAACAATTCTCCGTCCGGTTTATCGTAGAAATCTAGCCCTTTCTCGCCCGTACCGAGAACAAGCGAAGATGGTTCTGGTTTCTTCTTGCCGCGATCGGGAATGATTTCATATCGCCCGCGATCGATGTACAACGTGCCCTCGGTGCCCATGAACGCGGTCATGGCTCCATGCCGATTGTTGCTGAAGGTTCCTTCAAAGTGAACCTGCACATCTTGCTTGGGATAGCGCATCAGTGTTTGAACAGTGTCGGGTGTTTCCCACACGCCCTTCGTGGAGAAGGAATCGCCGATGCTGGCGGCCGAATCGGGGTGATCGAGGTCCAGGAACCAGTGAACCACATCAATCCAGTGAACCATGAGATCAGTGAAGATACCGCCGCCGAAGTCCCAGAACCAGCGCCACTGACGGAAGCGGTACGCATCGAACTCTTGCGGCTTCGCGGTGCCGAGAAAGCGTTTCCAGTCCACGGTTTTCGGGTCGATGCCATCCTTGAACCGCTGTGCGCGGGCCGCGTTCCGGTTCCATGAACAGTGCACTTTGTGAACCTTCCCGATCGTGCCGGCTTGCAACAATTCGTACGCCTTCACGATGTGCGTCATACTTCGCTGTTGCGTGCCAACTTGCACCACACGCTTGTGATCGTTCTGGGCGGCAATGACCGCTTTTCCTTCGTCGAGGTCGTGCGTTAACGGCTTCTCGACATAAACATCCTTCCCGGCCTTGCACGCATCGATGGTGAGCGGAACGTGCCAGTGATCGGGCGAAGCAATAAGCACCGCGTCCACATCTTTGCGGGCAAGCAACTCTTCGTGCTTCTTGGTTACGAACGCTTTCGGGTCGGCGAGTTGTTTAGCCGCATCGAGATTCGCATCCCACACATCGCACACCGCGGTGATTTTCACATTGGGAAGCGCGGGGAAGGACTTCAGCAAATGCTTGCATCGTCCACCCACGCCAATCAGGCCGATCTGCAACGTATCGTTGGCTTGAAAGCCACGCGCCGATTCAACAGCAAGGCCAGCAGCAAGCGAGGAGGTAAGAAATGTGCGACGATCGGGTGTCATGAGTGCGGCTCCGGGGAAAGGTGCCGCCAGAATAAGCTGAATAACGCTGCAATGCCACCCGTTGCTATTCTGTGACCAGAAAAAAGGAACCCCCGCGGGGCGAACGCGGGGGCCGGATGAAGGCGAACCATCCGAAAATCTAGGGGTGAATCATGGTGTGAGATTGTCGCGTGTGGTGGAGATTATCTTGTGCGGAATACGCGGTAAGTTTGGGGTTTTAAGCAGTTTAAGCTAACGTAAGAGTGCACGCCAATCGCAGTAGGCGGGTCGCTAGGTGGGGCGAAGAGGGTGAGCTATGCGATGATTAGTGCTTAAGTGAACCGGGAAAGTTCCGACTGTTCCGAGTTTTTCGGATAATCAGGCCCGGCGCAAATCGCGAGCAGCTTGCAGGAACCGTTGAACTCTTTCGAGCGGTTCACTAGTATTGACTTTCCACCGGAACGCCGCTTCACCAAACCCAAGCCGCAAGGCTCTTGTTGATAAGTGTTTCGATTGGATTGTTGATGCAAAGTCCTTCGCCACAATTGCTGAATGACGCAGGCATTACCTGCATCGCGCCGACCTAGCTCAGCGGTAGAGCACCGCTTTCGTAAAGCGGGGGTCGTGGGTTCAAATCCCACGGTCGGCTCTTTAATGAATGCGATCAAGCACTGTAAGGTTTTCAAACCTCACAGTGCTTTCATTTCCCGTGTTCGCCTCTCTTCGCCACTCTCCATCACATTCAGCACCGCTATTCCACAAGATCGCATCATTTCCCAGATGGCAATACATAGCCTTCGCGAAATGCGTTAACCGACAGTTCATACGCATCCAAGAATTTATCATATAATCACTTGCACATTCACTCCTGCACAAGCCGCACGATCACTGTGTGAAAAATCGGACCATTTTCCGTAATACGTTGTATGCACCTTGCAATTAGTAGAACTTAGTATTACAACAGAATACTACTTGCTTATGTCATCGTACTTTTTCTGATCGCGGCTACGGCCAAGGTTGGAATCGTGGAGGTTTGTCATGCGATCCTCGAATCGTTCGCGTCGTGCGTTCACGCTTATCGAGCTATTGGTCGTGATTGCGATTATTGCCATCCTGGTTGGCTTGCTGTTGCCCGCTGTCCAGAAGGTGCGTGAGGCCGCCGCACGCATGAGTAGCCAGAATAACTTGAAGCAACTGGGGTTGGCCTGCCACACCTACAGTTCCGCGGTCGGTCATCTGCCGGGTCTTGCGCCGGCACCAAGCGGGGGAAATGCCAATTCGTTTGGTTACTCGGTCCACGCTCTCATCTTGCCGTACATCGAGCAGGAGAATCTTGGCCGGGCATTCGACACCAACGCCACGCCGTTGTTCACCGGCACGTTCCCGGTCAGCCTGGCGTTGAACCCCGCTCTGCTAAGCACTGCGGCCACGCCCGTGAAGACGTTCCTTTGCCCGGCAGACGACCAGGAGAACCGCTACACGATCATCGTGGGCGGCGGCGTGCATGCGGGCACGAACTACGTCGTTAACATTGGGTCGGGTCAGGTTGGCACCGGTTTCGGCAACACATACGATCCTCGTTTCCCAACAGATGGCGTGTTCTGGTATGGCTCGAAGGTTCGGCTGGAGTCGATTGCGGATGGTTCATCGAACACGATTCTTTGGTCGCAGACGCTACGCGGTTCGGGCGCGGCAACCACCATCAGCCCGTGGTCGTCGCTGAGCAGCGATCAACAGCGCCGCTCATACGCCAGTCTCCCTGGTCGCGGGGTTAGCTCAACGGGTGGCCTTATCCCGCACCCGACCGATGCGGAAGCCCTTGTTGCGAGTTCCTGGGTCAACAACCGCGGGGGGTCGTGGATTTGGGGTAACCCGGCGGTGAATGGCTTCGTGGCTTACCGCTCACCAAACTCCCTGCTGCCGGATGCCACGGGCCACGGGCAGGGCTGGCTCTCCGCACGTAGCAACTTCACGGGAGGCGTGAACGTTGCGTTTGGCGACGGGAGCGTGCGGTTCGTCCGTGACTCCGTGGACCTGAACACCTGGCGAGCGATGGCCACACGGGCCGGCGGCGAAGTTGTGAGCGACGACTAACTATAAGAACCCCAAGGGAGGAATTGCACGATGAGCTTGCTTCTACTGACAATGCTGTTGGGCGCAAATGCCGCGATCTTTCGTCTCGACCTGATGAAGATCACACAACTTTTCTGGGGTTCGTCCAACATGATTCATGCTGGGTCATCCCGATGTGTGGATAGTATCCCTTCGCTTTTGGTGCAGCGAGCAGGATCAAGGTCGTGTGCCATCCCGCTGTTTCGTGAGTCAGGCGAATGAGTTCTTTACCGATCCCGTTTCGTTGATACTGTTGATCGACGGCGAGATCTGAGAGGTATGTGCAATATGCAAAGTCCGTGATCGCCCGTGAAACACCAACGAGCATGCGTTCCGATCGAGCTGTGATAATTACGTCGGCGTTTTTCAACATTGCCGATATCGTCTCTGGTTCGTCAACTGGTCTTCGCTCGTCGAGTGCCGAACGCCGAAGTATGTCGAGGAATTCCTCGGACGTGAGAAGCGGTTCAAGTTGATAGGTCAGGTTCACGAGTTCATCCTTCGCATCACAAACTCGGGTCCACGAATTCGCTTTCCAAGGTGAGGACACCGAAGACGCACTCATGCACCCGACGCAGCGGTTCTCGCCGAACGAAACGTTGCAGTCCCTCATTGGGAATGCCCGCTCTGCGTTCAACTTTACCCTGTGCTTTGCTCGAATGGTCCCACGGGCGGCCGCCGATCAACCCGCCCTGCCTGACCGTCTGCCGCGTTCTTCCATCACTTAGCTTCTCGCCCGCCAAGCTTCTCCATCACGTAATAGAAGACTGGTGTCAGGAAGATGCCGAACAGAGTGACGCCAAGCATCCCGCTAAACACCGCGATGCCCAGCGAACGCCGCATTTCCGCACCGGCACCCGCGGCCAGCACCAGCGGGACAACGCCAAGAATAAACGCGAAGCTCGTCATCAAGATGGGCCGCAATCGTAATCGGCTGGCTTCCACCGCGGCTTCGTATGCAGGCGTTCCACCCGCACGCTTCTCCTTGGCGAACTCGACGATCAAGATCGCGTTCTTCGCCGCCAAGCCCACCAACACCACAAAGCCAATCTGCACGAAAATGTTCATATCCAGGCGTGCGAGTGCCACGCCGGCAATGGAGCTGAGCAGGCACATCGGCACGACCAAGACAACCGCAAGGGGCAACCGCAAGCTCTCGTACTGAGCGCAGAGCAGCAAGTATACGAGCAGAACGGCCAGCCCGAACACCAGAATCGCCGTGTTCCCCGCCAGAATTTGCAGCAGAGTTAACTCGGTCCAGAGATGATCCATTCCCTCCGGGAGCGTTTCGTCGGCGATTCGATCCATGGTGGTAATTACGGTGCCAGAACTGACGCCGGGAAGTGAGGCACCGTTGATGGCGGCCGCCGTGACGCCGTTATAGCGCGTGACCATGACCGGCCCACCCACGGGCAACACTTTGGCCACGCTTCCAATGGGCACCATATTCCCATCGGAGTTGCGGACCTTCAGTTGCTTCACATCATCTGGTGAGAGTCGGCGTTCCGGATCGGCCTGAAGGTTCACTTGCCACGTACGCCCAAACTGGTTGAAGTCGTTCGTGTAGTAGCCACCCAGATAAACCTGCAGCGTGAGGAACAGATCATCAATTGGCACGCCCATGGACATGCACTTGGTGCGATCGACATCGACATAGAGTTGCGGCGTGTTGGAGCGGAACGGCGTGAACAGCCCCACAAGCCCCGGCGTATTGTTCCCCGCAGCGGCCACGCTATCTGTCGCGTCTTGCAATGCGGGAAGCCCCTGGCTGGAGCGATCCCGAATCATCAGCTTGAAACCGCCCGCACTGCCCAAGCCATCCACCGGCGGCGGCGGAAACACCGCGACCGAGGCTTCCTCGATGCGACGGAAGTACTCGGCACGCAGTTTGAGCGCAATCGCCCCACCGCTCAACTCCGGGCTGTGCCGTTTATGGAACTCATCGAGCACAATGAACATGGTGCCGAAATTCGAGCCGTTCGAGTTCTGAACAACGGAGGTGCCCGGTATCACAATCGTGTGGGCCACACCGGGAACGCCCGGGAAATTCTGGCGATCGTTGGGGTCGCCGCGCGCGATGCGTTCAATCACACTCGCGACTTTGGCCGTGCGTTCCAGCGATGCTGCATCGGGAAGCTGGATGTTGACAATAAGATAACCTTTATCCTGCGATGGGATGAATCCGGTCGGTACGGTCGTGAAGCCTTTGAACGTGAGGAACAGCAACCCGGCATACACGATCAGCACGATGATCCAGAGCCGCAACATCCAACCCACCACTTTCGCATATGCCGACGATCCGCGATCGAACCCGAGGTTAAAAAGCCGGAAGAACCAGCCCAGGGTCGCGTTCAAGAAGCGTGAAAGGATGTCGGTCTGTTGGGCCTTCGGGCGCAGGAGCAAGGCGCACAACGCCGGGCTAAGCGTGAGCGAGTTCAACGCGGAGAAGAACGTGGAGACGGCGATCGTCACGGCGAACTGTTTGAAGAACTGCCCCGTGATGCCACTGATGAATGCACAAGGGATGAAGACAGCCATCAGCACCATGGAAATCGCCACGATGGGCGAAGCAACTTCATCCATCGCGGCGGCGGCGGCCTCTCGCGGAGAGAGGCCATGCTCGAGTTTGTGTTCCACCGCTTCCACCACCACAATCGCATCATCCACCACAATGCCAATAGCCAGCACCAGGCCAAGCAGCGAGAGGTTGTTCAAACTGAAGCCCATCAGGCTCATCACCGCGAAGGTGCCCACAATCGCGACCGGCACCGCAATGAGCGGAATGATGGTGGCCCGCCAACTCTGCAGGAAGATGAGAACCACTATCCCAACCAGAATGATCGCATCGCGAAGCGCGTTGAACACTTCATGAATCGATTCTTCAATAAACGGCGTGGTGTCATACACGATTCGATATTCAAGCCCTTGCGGGAAACTCTGCTTCAATTCCTCCATCCGCGATTTGATCCGCTCCGCGGTCTCCAGGGCGTTGGAGCCGGGCAACTGGAAGATCGCCACGCCGACCGCGGGATTCCCATCGAGCGTGCAACTGGTGTCTTCGTTCTTGGCTCCCAGTTCGATGCCGCCAAGCCAGCGGCGTTTATCGGCATCATCGATAACCGAACGCCGGTCGGAGGTCACATCGCGGAGCCGAGTAACGGCCCCATCGTCGCCGATACGAATGATGATCTCGCCGAATTCATCGGGTGTGCTTAACCGCCCTTGTGTGGTGAGCGTGTACTGAAACGCCTGCCCCGTGGGAACCGGCGGCCGCCCCAGGCTCCCCGCCGCAACCTGCACGTTCTGCGATTGCAGCGCCTGCACAATATCTTTGGCCGTGAGATTGCGCGACGCGACTTTATCCGGATCGAGCCACACTCGCATGCTGTAATCGAGCTGGCCAAAGATCGTGACATCGCCCACGCCGGAAACTTGTTTCAGTTCGTCCACAACTTTGATCGTGGCATAGTTACTCAGATACAACCGATCTTGCGAACCCGTTGGCGATACCAGGTTCACCACAAGCAAGATGTTGGGCGACTTCTTCTTCACGCTCACACCCGTTTGCTTCACTACATCGGGCAACGTGGGCAACGCGAGGTTCACCCGGTTCTGAACTTGGACTTGCGCGTCATCGAGATTGGTGCCCACCTCGAACGTGACAGTCAACACATATGTCCCGTCGTTGGTCGACTGCGACGACATATACAGCATGTGCTCCACGCCAACGATCTGCTGTTCAATCGGCGCGGCAACCGTTTCGGCCACCACCGTGGAACTCGCACCCACGTAGACGCAGCGTACCTCGACCGTTGGCGGAGCGATTTCCGGGTATTGCGCGATCGGCAAGCCGCGAACCGCTACTAGCCCCGCAATCACAATCACGATCGAAATGACCGCCGCGAAGATCGGCCGATCGATGAAGAACTTGGAGAACCCGGACACGGCGACTCCTCGCGGATCGAATAAATGGTTCGAATGAGAATACGGGTAGCCCGTTATGTCACTTGGCGAATTTGGGTTCGACTGTAATCCCCGGCCGCACACGCATCAGGCCGTTAACAATCACGCGATCCTGGGGCATGAGGCTTCGCGATTGGCTTTCACCCGGCAGTTGAATGGATTCGACCACGCGCAGTTCCCCTTCGGAAATTCCGATCGCTGCGTTCACTCGAATCGCCTTGTTGTCGGAACTAACGAGATAGAGAATCCTGGTTCCTTGATCTGAAGCAAATGCGGCTTCTGGCACGAGCATGGACTTAACCGGTTCACCGATGGGCACACGAACACGGGCATACATGCCGGCGGAGAACAGGCGATTGCCGAGTTTGGGCTTGGGGTTGTCGAATCGTGCTTTCATGCGAATGGTGCCGGTCTTGGGATCAACCTGGTTGTCGGCGAAGTTCACCACACCCTTGATCGGGTATGTATCGCCATGAACCGCAAGCCCGGCTTCCACCGGAATCTCGCCGGGTATGAGCATTTTGATCTTTCCGTCACGCATCCATCCTTCAACTCGCTGAAGGGTGTTCTCATCCACATCGAAGGCCACGTCCATCTTCTCGACTGCAACAATCGTGGTAAGTAGCGTGGTGTTGCCAACGCCGCCGGTAACGAGGTTCCCTTCGGTCACGAGTTTATCGCCAATGATTCCGTCGATGGGGGCTTTGATGGTGCAATAGCCAAGGTTCAACTCCGCGTTGCGAACATTCGCCTTGGCTTCATCGACCTTGCCCATCCCTTGTTTGATCTTGGCATTGCCCGACTTCACATTAGCAGCCGCTTCGTCGTACATTCCCTTGGCGATATCGCGGTTGGCCTCGGAGCCAACGCCACGTTTGAATGCGTCTTCTTCGCGGTCATACGTTTTCTTGGTGGTGAACTGTCGGCTATCCGCCCGAACCAGATCCGCTTCGGCCGTTAAGAGATCTGCTTCGGCTATTAAGACATTGGCCTTCGCCCGTTCCAGGTCCGCCTTGAATGGTTCGGGGTCGATCTCGAATAGAAGCGTGCCCTTGGTGACTTCCTTGCCCGGTATGAAGTGAATGGACTTTAAGTAACCGCTGACCCGAGCGCGGATTTCCACCTTATCGAGCGGTTCGGTTCGCCCGGTGAAATACTCGTAACGCGTGACCATGCGTTCCACCGGTGCGGCCACGGTAACGATTGGCGGCGGGAGTTCGGACTTCACTTGCGGGGCCGCACTACCGCAACCCATGAGCATGGCCATGACCAACATCATGACGCTGCCAAATGCGGTTCTGATCCAAGGGATGCTGACAGCAGACATATTTCATTCTCCGGTTTCGTCTCGGTTGTGAACAACCCTGGCGGCGCTGAGTTAACACTTATCGATAGGCATCAACCACCGCGGCGGTGTTCGGCGATCAACTGAAAGTTCCGCGAATCGCCCACCAGCACGGTTTCGGCCATGTTCAGGAACAATCCGGTTCCCACCACGCCCGGGACCGCGTGAATGTCGGCTTCCAGTTTTGCGGCATCCGCGATGGGGGAAGTGCCACAATCGAGGATGCAGTTGCCGTTATCGGTGATGCCAGGGCGGCCACTTTCTTCCCATAACACCGGCTGCAATCCGAGCGATGCGAGCCGGCGAATGCAGAGCGGCACGGCGAACGGGATGACCTCGACCGGCAGCCGACCGCGTGTTCCCAATTGTGGCACCAGCTTCTCTTCGCCCACCAGAATGATGAGCTTGTGCGACGCCGCTGCAACAATCTTCTCACGCACCAGAGCATGGCCATAGCCTTTAATCAGGTTAAGTTCCGAATCGACTTCGTCGGCACCATCCACAGTGAGAGCAAGTTCGTTTACCGCAGAGAGATCTACCAGTGGAACGCCATGCTCGCTGGCAATGCGGGCCGTTTCGGCCGATGTGGGCACACCGCGAGCCGTTCGCTTGCCGTCGCGAATCGCATCACCGAGCAGGCCAACAAAGGCCCACGCGGCGCGGCCCGATCCGAGGCCGATCGTCACGCCATCGGGCACCAGTTCGAGCGCGCGTTCGTGGATCGTCATGACTTCGCACCTCATGCCCGGCGGAATGTTAGACCACGGGTTCCATCCACATCGCCTATGCGGGCGCGACCGTTCGCCACCAGATGTTCGAGGATGAGAAAGACCGCCTCGGCGGCTTGTGGGGAACCCGCGGCGGCGGCGAGCGATTCGGCAGGCTGTGCCTTGTCGGTTAGCGCGGCGAGCACTTTCTCTTGCAACGCCAACACACCGGCCGCGGCCTTCTTGCCAGCTTCTACACCCGGTTGGTGATACGCATTGATGCCAACCAGACTGGCGTAAAGCCCCACGGCCCGTTCGAACAAGGCGATCAACGCCCCAACGGTTCGCGCATCAACACGCGGAACGGTAATGGTCATGGAGTCGCGGCCGTTCTCGTACAGAGCAGTGCGGGTGCCAAGTAACAGGCCGTGCAGGAAATCGCCAGATGTCGCGCCGGGTTCCACTTCGAGCTTCGATCCACCATCTTCGAGCACACGCACGAACACCGCAAAGAAGTTTCGCACACCCTCGCGCAATTGCTGCACATACGCATGCTGATCGGTCGAGCCTTTGTTACCGTAAACCGATAGCCCTTGCTCAACGCGGTTGCCCTTCAGATCGAATTCTTTGCCCAGCGATTCCATCACCAGTTGTTGCAGGTAGCGACTGAAGAGCAACAGGCGATCCTTGTATGGCAGCACCACCATGTCTTTCTGGCCTTTGCCACCGGTGGCGTGGAACCACATCAGAGCCATGAGTGCGGCGGGGTTGTCTTTCGCGTCGCGCGTGCGTGTGGCCACATCGCATGCCGCGGCCCCCGCGAGCAAGCCATCGATATCCAAACCTTGCAGCGCCGCGGGAAGCAAACCCACCGCCGAGAGTACACTCGTTCGCCCGCCCACCCAGTCGTACATCGGGAAGCGTTCCAGCCAACCCTCGGCTATGGCGGTTTGATCCATGCGTGAGCCAAGCATGGTAATTGCAACGGTGTGTTTGCCGAAATCGATGCCCGCGGCTTGATAGGCTTCCGCGGCCAGCAGCATGCCGTTGCGGGTTTCGGGCGTTCCCCCGCTCTTGGATGCGACGATGCAGAGTGTCTCGGGCAATCGCCCCGCGAGGTGCCGCAAGGTGCGAGCCACGCCATCGGGATCGGTGTTATCGATGAAATCGACGCGCATCTTATCCGTGGCCGGATCGCCCAGTGCATCGGCGACGAACATTGGCCCCAGTGCCGAGCCGCCAATACCGATGCACAGAATGCCGGTGAAGCGAGCCGCTTGGGGCGGTTTAACCTGGCCCGCGTGAATGCTCGCTGCGAACGTCTTGATGTCGGCGATGGTCTTGCGGATCTCCGCGGCGATCTCGGGCGTGGGAGCCAGATCCGGGTTGCGAAGCCAGTAGTGCCCCACCATCCGGTTCTCGTCCGGGTTGGCGATGGCTCCTTTCTCCAGGGCTTCCATATCTGCGAACGCAGAAGCCAGTGCCGGGTTCATGCGAGTGAGGAATGTGTCGTCGAACTGCATTCGGCTCACATCGAGTGAAAGGCCCAGCGCCGGAACCTGGCACAGATTCTCGCGGTATCGTTTCCAGAGTGCTTCGATAGTCATCGTTAACCCTCAGTTCGATCGAGATCGTCCAGCGCTGCGCGAATAATACTCGCGCTCGCGCGAAGTTGGGCTTGTTCCGATTCGCTTAACGGCAAGGGGAATGTACCGAGCACACCAGCCCCGCCCACCAGTCGTGGCAATGCAACTGTCACATCCTTCACACCCGCGACAACGGCGGTCGGAGCGCACACGGTTAGAACAGATCGCTGATCGTTAAGCACGGCATGCACGATTCTCGCCAGAGCACTGCCGATGCCGTAATAAGTGGATCCTTTCCCGCTGATGATGGTGTATGCCGCCCGCCGCACCTTCTCGTCAATGGTCTTGCGCACCGCTTCGGAGAGATCGATTCCCCGCTCCGCCGCAAACGCTTCAAGCGGCATTCCCGCCAGGGAAACCAGCGACCAGGTGAGCACTTCCGAATCGCCATGCTCGCCGATCACATAGGCGTGAATGTGATGCGAATCGACGCCGCAATGCGAGCCAAGCAGTGTGCGGAATCGTGCGGTATCGAGTGTGGTGCCCGAACCGAACACACGCCCCGCGGGCACGCCGATCTCTGCGGCGAAGCGGGCCGCCAAGTGCGTCATCACATCCACAGGATTGGTGGCAACAATCATCACGGCATCCGGCGCGTGCTTGAGCACCGCGGGAACGACTTCCTTGAACACAGCCTCATTGCGACGCAGAAGTCCGAGGCGAGATTCTCCGGGCTTCTGGCTCACGCCCGCACTGAGCACAACCGCCCGACACCCTGCGAGATCCGCGTACCCACCGGCTGCCACTTCGAGCGAGTTCGCGAAGGGAACCGCATGACGGATATCGTCGGCTTCCGCCACCGCACGAGCTTCGTTCTTATCCACCATCACAATCTGTCGCCCCACGCCCCGCATCACCAACGCATAGGCCGCAGTCGATCCGACCAAGCCACTCCCCACAATGCCGACCTTCATCTCGATCTCCTTTGGCTATTCCCGGCTCAACCGCCAACCTTGCGACTTTTAGAATTGCGATTCATTCGTGCGGGCACACTGCGACTTGGCCCAAGTTTGAGGTGTGGGCAAACCGTGCGAGAACCAACTGCCCCACTGCGCGAGCCACTCGCCTACTTGCAACACCCTAAGCAATTTCGCCTGAAATTCGAGCGGAAACCCTGCAACTTCATGCAAAAATAATGTCTGACGAAGTGCCAACTCCAAGCTTTCCGCAATCTCTCGCGGCCATCACGCCGACCCAATCCGCACTCAACACGCAAACGCAACTGGCGGTTCGTAAGATTGCTCGCGCGCCCTGGTAATCTTCCTTGTTCGATCCAATCTGTGTTGTTCACATCGCAAAAGAGAGTGTGCCATGGGTTTCACAGTAAGTGGCAAAACAGCGCTGGTGACCGGTGCGAATCGCGGCATTGGCAAGTCCATCGTCGAAACGCTGCTTAAGCAGGGCGTTGCTAAAGTCTACGCGGCGGTGCGTAACCCGGACTCCGCAGCCGAACTCGTTAAAGCCTCTGGCGGGAAGGTTGTGGCAATTGAACTGGATTTGGCCAAACCCGAGACGATTCGAGCCGCTGCGAAGATCGCCAAGGATGTGCAGTTGGTCGTGAACAACGCGGGCGTGCTCAAGGTCGCCAGCCCACTTGCGGCCGACGCGATCGACGCTTTGCAATTCGAGATGGATATTAACGTAAAGGGCTTAATCCACATGGCACAGGCATTCGCGCCGGTGCTGGCGGCAAACGGTGGCGGGGCGTTCGTGCAGTTGAATTCGGTGGCCTCCATCAAGAACTTCGCGGACTTTGCGACCTATTCCGCCTCGAAGGCAGCCGCCTATTCGATCACGCAGGCGTTGCGCGACAAACTTAAATCGCAGGGCACGCAGGTGGTAAGCGTGCATCCTGGCCCCATTGCAACCGACATGGGCGACACAGCGGGTTTCTCTGCGATTGCCGAACCGGCATCGCTCGTGGCCGATGGGATCGTGGCGGGATTGGCGGCCGGCGAGTTCCACGTATTCCCGGACACAATGGCCCGCAATGTGTGGGCCGTTTATCAGAGCTTCGCGAAGAACGTGGTGGAAGCGGACATGAGCGAAGGCTAATCGCAACTGGCTCAGATTCGGTAAAGGATCTCTGCGACCTGAACTGAACCAAGCGAGCGCTCGCCACAACAATAACACAACCCCAAGGATTCCTTGGGGTTGGTTTGCGATAAGCAATGTGGAGCAGAGGGGAGTTGAACCCCTGGCCTCTTCGTTGCGAACGAAGCGCTCTACCAACTGAGCTACTGCCCCATTAAGTTCGACTGATGCCGATTTTCGGGTGTCAGAATCGCTCGGTTTCCAAGCGATTCCGCTGGGGTGGCGGAGTTTTTGGACACCCCACCCTCCCGCCCGGAGATCGCAATGTTGCGAAATCCCCTTGTTTTCGCACAAA
>JBGSLF010000114.1:0-2910 GCA_041740855.1 Gemmata sp. | reverse complement strand
CCGCCGACGGACTTCGCGGCAAGAGCCGGTTTGCTGTGGCGGGGCATGGCGGCACGGAGGATTGGGTGTCAAGTTGGCGGGCCGGACCCAGCGCCTGCCCACCACACAACCCGTGCGCAATTTCCGTGCCGAACACTATTGTGCTCAGAGTTGAAAACAGCCGATATTAGCTGATTGCTACAATGAGTGGGTGTGCGGAAATCAACCAGTGTGTTCGAAAACTGACACATACTTTGCCAGAATTGCCCACCAGAGTCGAGTGTTGGTGCAGTAGTCCTCACGAGTGATATTCGCGATCAACTTAGTGAAGTAAGACTAACGATTACTTTCTTGCCTGCGGTTGCGCGGTTCACTTCCCAGACTACTTGCCACTCACATGAACAGCGTGCCATCAACCGCCTATTTGGTAGTGATGGTGTCGAGCACCTCTCCAAGAATCTGCAGGCAGATGTTCACCTGGCTTGCGGAAACGCATAGCGGCGGGCAGAAGCGAATCGCGGTGTCGCCGCAACCGAGCAAAAGCAGCCCGCGGCGGAATGCGCTCTGTATCACTTTCTCGCGATGCGTGGCACTTGGCAGATCGACTGCCGTCATGAGTCCCATGCCGCGAACGCCGCTGAGTTCCGGATGGCGATTCGCCAAGTTCTGCAAACCCCTGCGGAGTTGCTCGCCGCGAGCGGTTGCGTTGGCCATGTACTCGCGTTCGAGTAGATCGATGCTAACGAGTGCCGCGCGGCAGGCGATGGGGTTTCCGCCGAAGGTGCTGGCATGGCTTCCCGGTGGCCACTCCATGATTTGTGCTTTCGCCACGATTGCCCCAAGCGGCAGACCACTCGCGATTCCCTTGGCCAGGCAGATGATATCCGGCTCCACTCCGTAGTGTTCAACTGCGAACATCTTCCCGGTGCGGCCCATGCCGGATTGTATCTCGTCGGCCACGAGCAGAATCCCGTGCTGATCGCATAACGCACGCAAGGCCGTTAAGCACCCCGGCGGAATCGGGCGATAGCCACCTTCGCCCTGTATCGCTTCGACAAAGATGGCGGCCACTTCGTCTGGCGGGCAAGTCCGCTTGAAAATCGTGGCTTCGATGTCTGCGATCATCCGGCATTGCCCCGCACACGTTCCGCCTTCCGGGCACGCTTTGGGGAAGTTCACGTGATGAATATCCGGCACCAATGGTGAAAAACCACGCCGGTGCACGAGCTTGGAACCGGATAACGACATGGCACCGTACGTGCGGCCATGAAACGAACCGAAGAAGGCGATCACGCGGCTGCGTTTCGTGCGCCAACGGGCGAGTTTGAGCGCACCCTCCACGGCTTCTGCCCCGCTGTTGCAGAAGAAGACTTTCTTGGCGCTTGGCCCCGGTGCAAGTGTAGCCAGACGCTCGGCCAGTTCGATTTGCGGGCGATAGTAAAAGTCCGTTCCGCTCATGTGAATGAGTTTGTCGGCCTGATCTTTGATCGCAGCGACGACTTCCGGATGACAATGGCCGGTGTTGGTAACGGCGATCCCCGCAGTGAAATCGAGGAACAGATTCTCGTCCACATCCTGCACCACGCATCCGCTCGCACGCTCCACGAACAGCGGGTATGCCGGCGTATACGACGGCGATACGAATTTCTCGTGCCCGCCCAATAACTTCGCACCGTTTGGCCCTGGAAGTGCCGTGCGAATATCCGGAACAGTGCGATCATCGAATTGAAACATGGGAGAACCCTCCCGGGAGAGTAAGAATCGATCGCGACGAGTGAACGGCGATTCCTTGGTTATGGACTGAGTTCTTCGAAAAGGTGGAGCGTTTGGCTAATCGACTTGCGATATTCACGCTCGTTATCGATCGACCGCTCCCTGCTTCGCTAAACTCAGCGTGACAACCATTGTAACCGCTTGGTCGAGAGCCAAACCAAACGCACCGGCTTCTAGTTACTCACGATGCCGCGGATGCGAGATGGTTTGCCAAATGGCTGAAGGTTACCAAACCGGGGGAATGAAGCATGAAGACGATAAGTGGATTGCTTGCGATACTGCTGGGCGTCGTCGGTTTCATCGCGTGCCTGGTGGGCGGTGCCGGCGTGTGGTGGGCCGCATTCGAGGTGGCCGAAAAAGCCAACACGTTCACCAAGCAAGCTGAAGAGAGTCTGGGGCTTGTCAACGATGCCTTCTCCCGCATCGATGGTAAAGTCGATTTGGCCAAAACAAGTGTCGAGCGAGTGCGAATGACTGCTGCATTCATCGCGGCTGGAAAGTCAGAAGATGATCCCAAGATCCAGATGCAAGTCACACGCTTGCTCGACACTTTAACGCCTCATCTTGATCGAGCCGAAGCGTTGGCCGATCCGCTGCAATCGTTGGCCACAATCCTGCGGAGATTCGCGGGCACGCTCGCGCGGTTGGATGATGGTGATCGCCAGGCCGCACAATTCCGTTCCATTGCGGACGCACTCGATTTCACCTTAACATCGCTCGGAACCGTGCGCAGTCGGTACGAAGCAATCCGAGAGGGCGAGGGCGTGCCGCGAGCGGCGGAACTCGTGGCCATTGCGGAGCAGGCTCAGGCTCCGATCGATCGCATGCAAAAGGGGCTATCCGAGTTGCAGGGAAGCATCAGTGAAGTGCGTGAGGAGTTGCCCGAAGTTCGTGAGGCCGTGCGGGTCTGGAAGATCGCCGGCCCCATCGTGGTGAACGTGCTTCTATTCTGGATCGCACTGGGGCAACTGTGCCTGATTGGTTGGGGGCGACGGCGAATCGCGAGCCAGCCGACGCCCTAAGTACATCTCCCCGTAAGTAGGGGAACAGTTTAAGATTCGCAAAGCAAGCTGGCGAAGCCCGGGACTTCTTGAGCAAGGTTGCTGCAATGGCAAAGCGTCAACAGCTCGTTTCCGTCACCGCGAAGCAGCGGGAGGA
>JBGSLF010000113.1:0-24108 GCA_041740855.1 Gemmata sp. | reverse complement strand
GGGCGTCGCGCTCTATCGCAATAGTCAGGGGGCTGGCAACTATCAGGATGTCGTTAATAGCTTCCGCTTCGATGCGGAAAAAGCACGCGGTGTGTTGAAGGATGCTAACGCTAGCAAAGATGACAAGCAAAAGGCGGAGCTGAAGTTGCAGGAAGTGGAGAAGGTTGAGCGGCAAAACGATAGGGTTCAAGCCGATCTCGTCAAGAATCTACAGAACAAAGAGTTCGTGGCCGGCTTCGGAAACAACGGGGGCGAGGAGTTTCTGAGCTTCATGAACATTAGTGAAACACTTGTTCTAATCGGTGGCAAGAGCTGGGAAGACTGGGACACAAAGATGGTGAATGGATTAGAGAAGGCGCAAGATAAGGATGGAAGCTGGCAGGGCCATCACTGCATTACAGGCCGCACGTTCTGCACCTCGGGCGCGTTGCTCGTGCTAATGGCGGATCGCACGCCGTTCCCGGTCGAGGTCATCAAGGCCGCGCGAGAAAAGAAAGAGAATCCGCCGGAAGTGAAACCGGAAGTTAAACCGGAAGCGAAACCCGAGAAGTAATTTCCGCCGGTGGGTGATTGCTTCAATTGAGGCAGTTTATACCCGCGACGAACGCGACTCCCTTCGTTACGATCACGGCCGGCGGGTCAATTGGGCCTTCCGGCTGTGTCGTTTACCCACCCTGTTTCAGGAAGTCGATCATGGTGCGTGCGCCTCTTATTTTGATCGCACTGAGCTTGCAGATGGTCGGCTGCGCCAAAGTCATCGTTAACACTCAGGTGGCAGAAGTTGAGGGCGATAACAGCATTCCCCCACCGCGTGCACGTGCGACACGGACGCCCAACGAATCGCTCGCGGCCGGCGTCGCATACCTGCTTCAGCAGCAATCCGACGATGGGGCGTGGCGATCGGATGTATACGCAACGTTTAAGGAAGGAACCGCACTGACTCCGCTTGCCGTGACGGCATTGCAAGCCGCGCTCGACGCAGGAGATGCGAATCCTGACACTCCGAAGGCCATCGAGAAGGGCCTCAAATACCTCGGGCAGTTTGCCAACGCTTCGGGCGTTCGCCCCACACGTGAGGGGTTCGATTACCCTGTGTACACCGCCGCGTTAACGCTCAAGGCTTTCTCGCACCAAAGCGCCCGCGACTACTTGGCCGCGCGTGTGCCATGGGTGAAATATCTCAAAGAACGCCAATTGACGGAGAAGATCGGCTGGAAGCCGAAAGATAAGGAGTACGGCGGCTGGGGTTATTGTCAGGTGATTCCCAAGAAGCCCGAGCCGAATACTTTCGCACCGTCGTTGATCGAGTCGAACGTATCGGCGACCATGTTTGCACTCGATGCCTTACATCGAGCGGGCGAACTCGATGTGGAAACCACGAAGGCCGCGGCTGTGTTCGTGCGACGTTGCCAGAACGACGACGGCGGGTTTCATTTCATCTATGACGATCCGGTTCGCAACAAAGCCGGCGTCGTTAGCATTAACGCCAAGCCACTCGTGTTCCACTCATATGGCAGCACAACAGCGGATGGCTTCCGCGCGCTCACTTATTGCGGATTACCCAACGACAAGAACCGACGCAAACTTGCGGCCGAATGGCTCCAGGAACATTTTCGCGCCGATACCCACCCCGGAACTTATGCGAAGGGGCAGGAAGCCAATCGCGAAGCGGTATTCTTCTATTACGTCGCATCGGCGAGTCAGGCGTTGCGTGAGAGCGGCATGAACCGAGCTGGTGGCAACGATTGGGCGATCGAACTGCCGCAAGAATTGGCCGCACGGCAAAAGAAAGATGGCAGTTGGGAGAATCGCGTTGGGTTGGTGCGCGAGAACGATCCGATTGTGGCGACCTGCAACGCCATCTCCGCGCTGGCCGCGTGCCGCCCGCCCAAATCAACGCCGTAGCGACGGAACTGATTAACACAGCAACCCAAGCACTTGCGTTACCAGGCGCGATGGGGCATATTCTTAGAGATCCCACCTATTGGTATCTCACCATGCCTCACCCATCCAACCATCCCCAAGTTAACCGCCGCACTGCGATTCAAGCCGGGGCTGTCGGATTGCTTGGGCTGGGTATGGAACATCTCGCCCCGCTTCGGGAAGTCGCCGCAGGCGGTGCGAATTCGCGGCGTTCCTCGGCCAAGTCCGTTATTTACATCTTCTTGTCGGGTGGTCTGGCACAACACGAAAGTTTCGACCCAAAGCCCGACGCGCCCGATGGCATTCGTGGCGAATTCGGAAGCATCGCAACGAAGTCGGTGGGTGTGCGAATCACCGAGCATCTGCCGCTGTTGGCTGCGCGTTCGGAAAAATGGGCGCTGGTGCGTTCGCTCACGCACGGAACCAACGCGCACTCGCTTGGCCACCACATCATGCTTACGGGTCGGTCCGATACACCGGCCGGGTTCAATGCGAATGCACCCACGCCAGCCGATCACCCGAGCATGGCGGCGATTGCCACGGCAGTGACAACGCCGCGCAATAATCTTCCGCCCGCCATCGTGCTGCCCGAGAGATTGATTCACAACTCAGGCCGCGTCATTCCTGGGCAGTTCGCGGGGGTGATGGGCCGGCAGCGCGACCCGTGGTTTCTGGAAGCCTCCCCGTTCGAACCCAAAGCGTATGGAGCCTATCCGCAGTACGAATTCGATCATCAGCAGCGTGCCTACACCGCACGCCGCCAGGGGTTTGTCATACCCGATTTGAATCTCCCTTTCGGTGTGGACGACAAACGATTTGGCAGCCGGCTCGGGCTTCTCGAATCGATCGATGCCCAACGCAAAGATCTGGATGTGGCCGCTGCGGAAGGGTTTGGCCGCAGTCGCGCCGATGCGGTGGCATTGCTCACCGATGCCCGCGTTCGCAAAGCGTTTGACCTTGATCGGGCGAATCCCCGCGACCTCGATCGCTTTGGTCGCAATTCGTTCGGTTGGTCGCTCTTGATGGCGGCACGACTCGTGGAAGCGGGGGTGAACCTCGTACAGGTGAATCTTGGCAACAATGAGGCATGGGACACGCACGGCAACGCATTCCCACACCTGAAGAACAAACTGCTGCCGCCCACCGATAAGGCGGTGTCGGCTCTGTTGGACGATCTTGAACAGCGCGGGTTGCTCGAAGACACACTCATCGTCATGGCGGGCGAGTTCGGTCGCACGCCGCGAATCAGTACGCTGGAAAAGTTCTACAAAGGCCCGGGCCGCGATCATTGGGGCGCGGTTCAATCTGTGTGGCTCGCGGGCGGCGGAGTGAAGGGCGGCCTTGTTCTTGGCTCTTCTGATAAGAACGGCGGATACCCGGCCGATTCGCCACAAACGCCCGAGCACTTCGGAGCCACGATCTATGCCGCTCTCGGTCTGCCAAAAACCGCCGCGTGGCACGACGCCGAGAACCGCCCGCATCACCTCTATCAAGCCGATCCGATGCCGGTGATGTGACATCGCATCGAACACCGGCGCGTTGCTTACGGGCCGCCGGAATTCGCTGGTATCACCAACCTATCGATAGCCCCTAAGCTACACGTTTTATCTTCTGCACACATCGTGTTGACATGGCCGTTCGGCGAGTTATATCCATCGCCTCTCAGGTGCGAGGCCGACGGGGGAAACGACCGGCCAAGCTGCCTGAAATAAGCTGAGTTCCCAGGTTCACACGATGCCCGACGCGACCACAACGGTGGCGGCGCTTAAAGACGCCATTCGCCGATTCGCCGCGGCACGCCAGTGGAATCCTTACCACACCCCTAAGAACCTCACACTGGCATTGGCCAGCGAGGTTGGGGAACTGTGCGAAGTGTTCCGCTGGCTCACGCCCGAGCAGTCCGTAGCGGCCGCAAGTGATGCAATCACTCGCGAGGCCATTGCGGATGAACTCGCCGACGTGGCTAACATCGTGTTCCTCCTGAGTGAACACACTGGCATCGATTTGAGCGACGCAATCGCCGCGAAGATGAAGAAGAATGCTGTCAAATATCCCGCTCCGGATAGTGGTGCGGGCGGTGATGGCAGCGGCGATTCCAACGGGAAGTGATGCGAGTGTTCCGTGATTATTCCGCAATGTCTCAGCTGGGGGGATGCCGTGCGTAAGAGGCACTTGTTCTTCGCCGCGGCGGCCATGATGGCCGGTCTGGCCGTTCTTGGAACCGTGGCGGCACAGGCACCTCCTGCGCCCAGTGCCAGCCCGCCCAATCCGCTTCCAGTGATCTCGCCGCCCGCGCAACCGTTGCCAAATCATGCGAACCGTCCACGCTTAACTCAGCCCGTGATGGCGGGGCCAGATGGCGTTCGTCCCGCGGCAGGCGTGGACTTGCCACCACCCAGCATGGACTTGAGTTCGCTGCAACCACCGCTAGAAGGGGAATCGCGGATTGCCCCGCTTCGCACGCCTGCAGCCACGATGGCACCGCCAGTGCCGAATGCGACTTTGCCACCGGTGATGACTCCGCTTCCGTCGCTTCCCGCTACGGGAACCGCCCCTTCGCGCCCGCCAGTTGTTCCCGCTCCGCTTCCGGTGCCGGGTGTCGGTGGTGCGGGTATGGGTGCGGGAAACACGAACACTCCGCCGCAACCACTTGGCCAGGTAACGCCCGTGGGGCCGGTCACACCTGCGTCACCACCTTCAGTTAACCCGATCCGCGAGAGTAACCCGCCCGCGTTGGGTGCGACCGATGCCTTGCGTCCTTCGACAATCGTGCTGTCGCCTGCGACTAACGCCGGGCCAACATCGAAGATCACTCAGACGGTATCTCTGGAAGCGGTTTGCCCCGAGACGGTGGAGTTCGGCAGTGAGTATCGCTACGAATTGATCGTTCGCAACACCGGTACGACTGCAGCTGCAAGTGTGCGGGTGGACGACCAACTCCCCGGCGGAGCGAAGTATCTCAGCAGTGAACCCGCGGCCGAGGTGAATGGCGAACGGATGTCGTGGCCCATCGGCTCACTGGAACCAGGCGATGAAAAGAGGATCGTAGTGCGAGTTCAACCAAGTGGTGAAGGTGAGGTAGCGGGCCGCGCAACAGTTAGCTATAGCGCATCCGTCGTCACACGCACGAAAATCACTCGCCCGAAGTTGGCGGTCACAATCGCCAGCCCGGAGTTGAGCCGCGTTGGCGAAGATGTGGTGTTTCGCATCACGGTCACGAATTCCGGAACTGGGCCTGCTCAACAGGTGTTGTTGCAAGCATACCTTACTGGCGGATTGTTTTACCCGGACGGCCCGGAAGCCAGTTCCGATTTGCAACTCAAGATTCCCAACCTTGCAGCAGGCGACTCGCGCACGGTGCCGTTGAAAGTTCGAGCAAGCAAGGCGGGCGTTCAATCGTGCCAGGTTGCGGTTGCAGCCCAAGGCAGTCCGGATGCAACCGCGAAGGCATCAGTGAACGTTGTGGAACCGATATTGCAGATCACACAAAAAGGGCCGGAGAAGTGCTTCGTCCGAGCGGAACCGACCTATGAGATCACGCTCTCGAATCCGGGCACGGCAAGTACAGATCCGATTGCCGTCTATGCCTATCTTCCCGAAGGATTCGAGTTTATCCAGGGAAGCGATGGAGCCAGCTTCAACGAGGCGAATCGCGTTGTGATTTGGAAACTCGCGGCTCTGGGTGCATCCGCAAGCAAACCAATCACGGTCAAACTCCGGGCTGCGGCCGAGGGCGAGGGCTTCCTTCGTACCATCGCTCAGTCCATGCAAGACAAGCCGGCCGATGGCTTCACGGCAGTCGGGGGTGTGGCTCCGATCGCGGGGCGGGTTCTCAAAGCGGAAACGCAGACCGCCATCAAGGCTGAAGGCGTTGCAGCGGTGCGGTTCGAAGTGCGTGATCTTGAAGATCCGGTTCCAGTGGGTGGGGAAGCGGTCTATGAGATTCGCGTGATCAATCAGGGTACGGGTTCTTGCACCAACGTGCAGCTTCTCGCGGCACTGCCTGAAGGGACTGAATACACCGGTGCCAGTGGCCCAACGCCAATCAAGGCGCAAGGTCAAGCTCTGGTATTCGATCCAATCAAGAGTGTGGCCGCGAAGGGCGAGGCGATTTACCGGGTGAAAGTTCGTGGCACAGTCGCCAGTGAGAAGCGCTTCCGCGTGCAGATCACTTGCGACCAGGCACGAACACCGGTGGTGAAGGAAGAGATCACCCAGTTTGTGAAGCAGTGATGGGTGGGTGAGACAGGTTCAGCAGAGATGGTTTTCCGGCGTTCGCTTGGGGGCGGATACCGGGGTTGAGCTTGTGTGGGGGCGTTGCTACATTCCGACGGCTTCGGGACCGAGACTGTCGTACAAACACGCCAGGCTCGGGGGGGAAGGAGTCCGGTTCATGAGCACGGGACGAACACGTCAGAAGGAAAAGTTGACCGCCAATGCAGTCCACATTCGGTGGATGATCCGCAGAGACATGCCAGAAGTCATGCGGGCAGAGCGGTCGAGTTTCGAGTTCGCATGGACGGAGGACGATTTCCTTCGTTGCTTGCGCCAACGAAACTGCATCGGTATGGTTGCCGAGCAGGGCGACCGCATTGCGGGGTTCATGGTGTATGAACTCCACAAAACCCGGTTACACCTGCTCAACTTTGCGGTCCAACCATCGGCCAGGCGATGCGGGATTGGCCGACTGATGGTGGGCAAGTTGGTTTACAAGCTGACAACACACCGCCGGCAGAGAATCACTCTGGCCGTGCGTGAACGGAACGTGGCCGCACAGATGTTTTTCCGGGTCCACGGATTCCAGGCGACCAAAGTTCTTTCGAATTACTACGAGGATAGCGGGGAAGACGCGTACCAGATGGAGCTGAAAGCTCCGCCATACGATCCTTTTGATGGCTTTGGTGTGGTGAGCCTCGTGAATCGGATCGCGCAGTACGAGGGTAACTGAGGGTAGTGGTTCGGTCCGGTCACCGGGTGTGATCGGCCGCGTCGTGGTTACCGGACGGGGGTCGGGTGAACTGCGACTGCGGATAGGCCGGACCGCGGATTAGTCACAGGGCAGGGGGGAAGCCCGATGAACGAGACAATGAGAAAACGGTGGTGGCGTGCGGTTCTGGCGGTTGGCGTGGGTGGCGGTGCGGCCACTGGCACCTGGCTCGGGTTCGCCCGAACCAGCGGTGCCGACTCCATGCCACCTCTTGCACAAGCTGAAGTGCCGACGCCCTGGGTTCGAGCAACTGCACCAGAACCCATTCCGTTTCAGTCGCCTTCAACGGCGCAACCCCTCGCGCCGGCTCCAGAAGCGGGCGTAACGAACACGGTATTCCACGAACCGCCACTAGCGGGGGAAGGAACAGCCCAAGCGCTACCGAAAGTGCCAGAAGTCGCGCCGGTGCTTCCTCCACTTCCCGTAACAGCTCTGAAACCTGTGGGCGGTGCTGCAGATACCGCAGATGCCTTAGCCATTCCGCCACTGCCGCTCGTGGTTCCCGCTGTGGCAACGGGAACCGTCGCGAGTATGGCGGAGGGCGTTACTCCTGCGGGAAGCACTGCTCCGCCACTTCCGGCGCTGCCGGATTTGCCGACACCCGGATTGCCCGGCGTGCCGCCCACGGCATCGCTCCCGTTGCCGCCTGCCGTTCCCGCGTTGCCCACGCCTGTTCCGGTAACGCCAGCTACTCCGATAACACCGGAGGCATCCGGAGCACCTGCAGCGTCTGCCGTTCCCGTGGCACCGCCAAGTACGCCAATCGAAGTGCCGGCTCCTGCGCCTCTCACGATTCCCACTGAGAAGCCGCAACCGGAAAAGCCAGAGGCTTCCCCGCTCACCGAGGTTGCCCCGACTCCGCAGCCGGTAAAGATCACCAGTCCGGAATTACCCGTGATGCCGTTAAAGGCAGATTCTCGCTTGCCCGACGAGAGCATGGGGAATACGCTCAAGCAAGATCAACTGAACAAGCCCGACACGACGACTATCCCGGGGATTGGCGTTCCGGCATTTCCGGCAACGCCGATTCTGCCGCAAAAGCCGCTAGCTGATGCAGGAACACCAGGTGTGCCGCCCGCTAGCCCCACGAGTCCGGTTGAACCGCCGGTTGCTCGTCCGATCGTTCCACCGGACCTGGGAGTTGGTAAGGTAGAAGACGTGGTTGGCGTGACGAAGCCTTTATCCAAGCCAATAGAACCCATTCTGCCCGCACCAGCAAAGAATGAGTTTCCCAACATAATCGCGAAACCCGACACCACTGAGTTAACATCTGGAGATGGCAAAATGACAGCTCTGACACGAACCGCGGCTGCCGCTGTTATCGGCGGTATGATGGTTGCGCCCGTGACGCCGAACATTGCGATTGCGGCTCCAGCCGCTCCAATTACGCCTATTCTGCCATCCGCGGTCGCCCCCGTTGTTCCGATCCAGGCGGACAATCCTGTTGATTCAGCGGAATTGAAAAAACAGCTGGAAGAATCGAATAACAAGTTGAGCACGATTCAGGATCAGCTCAAGCAACTCACCGAATTGCTTAATGGCAAGAAGGATGAGAAAGGCTTTCCGCTGCCATCCGATCCAGGTGTTGTGGCAGAGATGAAACAACTGCGTGATCGCCTTTCGCAGATTGAAAAGGATCTTGCGAATGTGAAGTCGCAGACCTCGCTACGGCCTTCTACCGGTGGCACGGGTTCCACAAGTCCCATTCCCGGTGCGACGGTTGTTGATCCAAAGACCGGTAAGGGAACCGTGCGTGTGGTGAATGAATACCCGGTGCAGATTTCGATTGTGGTGAATGGCACCTCGTATCGTATCGCACCTTCGAAATCGCTGGATGTGGATGTCGCGGCGGGCGACTTCACGTATCAGTTGCTCGAATCGGGGGCGGCAGCCACCAAGAGCGTGATCAAGGAAAAGGAAACGGTTACGCTGCGGATCAAGTAAGAGCCGCACGCAGGTGTTAGCTTGGCATCAGCCCATCGGTTCGTTTGGCACTTGCTGAACGGTTCGACGGGCTGCTTTCGCTTCATGGCTTCAATCGAGTTTCGAATTCCGCCAGCCCTCGCTCATAGGCTTGCACCCACCCGGCTTGCGGCTCAACGGTGTCTTTGAACTTCACCATGGCCGCAACAGCATCCGCCGCGGTGTATGTTCCCTCGATCGATCGCATTTCTCGGGCGTGTGTCTCTGCCCCTGCCACAGCCGCAACTGCCGCTCCGAGTGCGGACCCTTCATCCGAACTCAGTCGGTGTAACGGCCGATTGAGTACACTTGCCAGAATCTTCACCATCAAGTCGTTCTTCGCGATTCCACCCGATACAGTCACGCGAGTGATCTTCTGGCCTGCCACTTCGTGAGCACGCACGCCTAGTGCAATTAGATATGCGATGGCCTCGAAGCTCGCTCGCACGCGAACGCCGATATGGCCATCGCCGGGTTCGGAAGGGAACCACTGGAACTGCGGCTCGTGTACGCCCAATGAAGGTTCGGATAGCAGGAATGGCAGCACCGCGGTTCCTGCACAGGCTGGGTCGATTCGCTCTGCGGCCGCCGTGAGTTCTTTCCACTCCGCGCCCGTGCGGTTAGCCCCGACCACGCGATCGAGGAATTGCGCGCCGTTGGAATAACATCGCATCCAGAGGTATGGTCCCCAATTCAGTTTCATTGCGTCCAGATTATCCGTGGCCGGAAGTGCAACCGACGACGAATTCACCACGGCCGAGTTACCAAGGATGATCGCAACGTGCCCCGCGTCTACTGCACCGCCGCCAATCAACCCGGCCGCTTGATCGTCCAGCGTGGGGAACACCAGTGGCCGAATTCCTGCGGGCAACCCTGCGTCCAAAGCGATGTGTTCAGCAATCGGCCCCACGGGTGTGGTCATGTCGATGATCTTCGGCAGTTGGCTCCATGCGAGGTCGCGATACTCTGGTGCGATGGCGTGGAGCATGTCGCGTTGCCATTGATTGGTGCGAAGATCCATCATGCCCGTTGAAGCCGCCGACGACACACTTGTCACACCCCAGTTACCGGTCAAGTAGCCCGCGGCGAGCGGTCCGTGTGGTAGCATCCACTTCGTGCGTTGCCAGTCGGCACGCGGCAGTAGCGATTCTGTTTTCCCCTGCGGAATGTGTGCATCCTTCACAAGGTGCGATAGTGAATAGCGCACCGCCCATGGGCCGCCGGTGAGTTCTTTCGCGCGCGCTTGGCCGCCCAATCGTGTTAGCCCCTCAGAGTGGTATTCCGCAAGCGTCTGATCATTCCAACAGATCGCGCGGCGAATGGCGTTGTGTTGGGCATCCACTCGGCCGGCCGTGTGATGCGTTGCAGAGATACCGGCAACCCGCCAGTCGGTTAATCGCCCCATGGCAGAGAGTTCCGCTGTGATCGCGCGTGTGGCGGAGCGAACCTGCCCTTCCAGTTGCATGAGATTCAGTTCGCGTGAACCGGAATCGCGGAGTAAACCGGCCTGCTCGGTGGGAAGGTAATCGACCCACAAATCGGTGGGCAATCTCACCGTTGCAAGTGTGTTGCCCTGGAGATCGAACGCCAGGGCTTTCGCGCCACCTGTGCTAAAGTCGAACCCAACAACCACTGCGGTTTCGGTAAGAGAACGGAGAGGATTCGCCATCGTAGGCTCCTATCGAAGAGCGGCACACATGGAATGAAGTGAGCATGAACATTCGCACGACGCCAATCAATCGCCAAGTGTTGGCGGCACGTGTTGGCATCAGGTGTGCGTGCCGATTGGCGGGAAGGGGCAATCGAGGGCGGAGCAGATCGTTCGCACGAGTTCATACTCCTGCGAAGTCACGACGCGGTCATTCACAATACAGACCACAACCGCGCGAATGAGCTGTTTCTTCAATTCCGGCGATGCGGTTTCGAACATGTTGAGCGCGGCAGCAAAACCGTCGAGCGAAATGGTGGATTGCTCGGGTAACTGCTTGGGAGAAGCCGCGTTCCATTCCGCAATCGCCGCGCCATAAGCTGCAGCAGAGGATGCTGCTGCTCCATCGTGGCCATGCCAGGCTAACAACCCCAGCAAGCGTTCCGCCGCCGATTGCAAAGAAGCCGCGTGGGTGTAGCGCGTGGGCGGCGTCTGTTTCAGGCCAAACGCCCGATCCAGATAGTTCGTTAACAGGTGTTTCAGGCAGAACTCAGACAGGCTCACGCGGCCGTCAGCCGCTATCATGCCATCGATCACCACCCGGAAAGCCTTGTATTGATACGGCGACATTCGCCGCAATGCGGGCATCGCAAAGTGGGCAACGGCCAGTTGTGTGCCCGGCGGTATTTCTAGCACGCGATCCTTGTTGCGGAACATCTCATGAACGTCCTTAGGCTCGCTCACCACACGCAACACATGGAGCTGTCGCGCGAGAACGTCCGGATCTGAATCCAGGAGTAACGCAAAGATCACGGAGCGAGCGCTGAACGTCTCTCCGATCAATTCCAGCACTTCGGGAGTAATGTCTTCCTCAAAGGCAGATGCCGATTCGCGACTATCCTCGGGCACAGTCCCGATGCGTTCAACGACGGTATCCGCAGCGAAAGCGGGGAACGCCACGGGCAACGGGAGTTCGGGCATTCCGGGGAGTCCGAAATGTCGTTTGCCACGGACGCCGCCACGTTCACGGCTTGCCGTGCGTTCCGGTTCCGATTCTCCAGAGAGTAGGCGAACCTGCGGAAATTTCCCGTCCCACGATGGGTCGAGCGCCATGATGCGATCTTTGAGCGGTGGGTGTGTCGCGAATAACGAAGTGAACGAACTCCGCATGGCGTTCGCAAAGAACATGTGGCTCACTTCGCTGGCGTTGGCATTCTTCACGAACGATCCCACTTGCAGGCCGCCGATCTTCTTCAGCGCGCCCGCGATGCCATCCGGGTTGCGGGTGAATTGCACCGCGCTGGCATCGGCCAGGAACTCGCGCTGTCGCGATACGGCCGCCTGCATAATCCAGCCAAAGAACGCACCTACCGAGCCAATGATGTATACCGCCAAGCCGACCACGAACAACGCCGCGATCAGTGCGGCACCACCATCTTTATCGTTCGAATTCCTGGAACGCTGATGGCCGCGGGTTCCCTCGCCGATGATCCGCATGAGGTAAAAGCCCAACAACGAGAGCACAATCAGGCCGTGAATGAGGCCCACGAGTCGGATGTTCAGCCGCATGTCGCCGTTGAAGATGTGGCTGAATTCGTGTGCGACGACGCCTTGCAACTCATCTCGCGTCAGATAATCCAGCGCGCCCTGCGAAACCGCGACCACCGCATCTTCCGGCGCATAGCCCGCAGCAAAGGCATTGATTCCCGGTTCATTCGTTAACAGAAATACCGCTGGCACCGGGATGCCAGAAGCGATCGCCATTTCTTCGACCACATTGAGGATCTTGCGCTCGTGCAAACTACGGGTGTTGGTTTGGATCTCCTTGCCGCCCAGAAGCAATGCCACGGACTTGCCACCGCTTGCGAGTTGCGACACCTTGTACGCACTCCCTAGCCCCACAACAGAGAGTGTTGCCATCGCACTGGCAAGGAAGATGCCGGGTTCCCAGAGTTTCACTTCATCTTGAACAGAGGTTGCGCTATTCTTTGCCGGCGGTGATGGTTGCCGGTTGCTTCCGGTTTGCTTTCCGGATGGCAGTGGGCGGGAAGTGGCTGTGGCGGTGTTGCGGCCGTCGTTGGTAGCGTGGTACAGAAAAAGAAATGGGAAGTAAGTCAGTGCGATCAGCGTAATAACGGAGAGTATGAACAAGATCACCAGGCGAGCCGTGTTCCGCCGAGCACGATCCTGTCGCTGAAAAAAGTTAGTGCTCATGGCGGGCGGATGCTTCCACGCTGGAGGAAATCGCGACAAACAGTTGTTAGTAACGCTTAACGGGCGGCCCTTTCGAGCCGCCGCAACGGCGTACCGTTATCGTTAATTGAAAGAAACCTTCGGGGCTTCTCGCTCTGGAGTTGTGATTTCGAGCAACTCGGCCTCGATAAAACCAAACATGCTCGCCACTGCGACAGTCGGAAACACCGCGCGGCGGTTGTTATAGGCGGTAACGGAGTCGTTGAATGCCTGCCGCGCGAAGCCGATTTTGTTTTCGGTCGAAGTCAATTCTTCTTGCAACGCGAGCATGTTGGTGTTCGCCTTCAGATCGGGGTATGCCTCCGATAGAGCAAACAACCGCCCGAGTGCCCCGCCGAGTTGGCTTTCCGCTTGCCCCAGTTCTTTCATGGCTTTCGGATCGCTAGGGTCTGCAGCAGCTTTCTCTCGGGCAGTGAAGGCGCTGTTGCGCGCCGCGATAACCGCCTCCAGAGTTCCCTTCTCGTGTGCCATGTAGCCCTTTGCCGTCTCGACAAGATTCGGAATGAGATCGTAGCGGCGCTTGAGTTGCACATCGATTTGGGCGAACGCATTGCGGTACTGGTTACGGCTGACAACCAGACCATTGTAAACAGCTATCATCCAGATAATGAACAGTAGTATAATCGCTACTGTTATCAGGACTCCGATCCAGGGTTCCATGGTGTGTGCCTTGTAGAAGAGTAATGTGGTCGACTGTTACAGATATTCGACGACACAAGTCAAGATGTTTATATGAGTTGAAGTTGGTGTCAAGCATCAAGTATGCGTCTTCTTCCACCGATTGATTCTCTGTGTCGAAGATGGGCTGAAAGATCGAATGTTCACTACTGCGGCCCTGATTTTGGCTTTTGGAGTGCGAGGTGGCATGTGGTGGTTGTTGAAGGACGGCGACAATCTCCCAGGATTTTCAGGCGATGGTCGATGTCCGCGCATTCTCGGCCCTTGGCGTCGAAAAAGTAGTTCGCACGACCAAGAACGAAGCCCGCAAACTTCTGCTAACACTTGATCCGAGTAAGATATTCTCCGCCGCTTAAAGGTTGCAACAATAGTGAGTAATGAAGTGATCTCGCTTGGTTTAATGCTAATCGACGACCTGATATTCTTCAGTCGCGTTGCCGGAACTGCGCGTGCAGCCGGGTTGACCGTGCGACAGGCGAAGACATCAGATGATCTGTTAACGCTCGCACGCCATCAGGCTCCGACGGGCGTGATTCTCGATCTGCAGAACCCCGGATTAGACCTCCCCACTTTGCTTGCCGATTTGCGGTCATCCTGCGTGTCCATGCCCCGGACCGTGGCTTTTGGCTCGCATGTTGAAGCGGCAGTTCTGCGTGCCGCGCGCGAAGCGGGGTGCGATCAGGTTATGCCGCGAAGCAAGTTTGTAGAAGCCCTGGAGAGTGGAATCGCCGATTGGCTGAAGCCAGGCAGTTCTACCGGTTCGTAGAATATCTTGAAGAACTCCGGAGAGACGCTCGCCATGCAATTCGTGAAGATGCACGGTATCGGTAACGACTACGTTTACGTCGATTGCATCCGACAATCCCCGCCCGCCGATCCCGCCGCACTGAGTCGCGCCGTGAGCGATCGCCACTTCGGCATCGGTTCCGATGGGCTGATTCTTGTGTGTCCCAGCGAGAAGGCAGACGCCCGGATGCGGATGTTCAACGCCGATGGTTCCGAGTCTGAAATGTGCGGTAACGGCCTCCGATGCGTGGCGAAGTTTGTGTACGACAAGGGCATCGTTCGTAAACCGCGACTCGCAATCGAAACGGGGCGTGGCGTGCTGAGCGTGGATCTGGAGTTGACCAAAGATGTGGTAAGCCGTGTGACGGTGAACATGGGCGAGCCGATCTTGAAGTCGGCCGAAATCCCGACTACCCTTTCCGGCGATCCGCCTGTTAACGCTCCGCTCATCGTTGCAGGCCAGCCGTTCAGCGCCACCTGCGTATCGATGGGAAACCCACACGCGGTGTGCTATGTGGGCGAGGAGTTCTTTACTACGGCGAAGCGTGACCTTGTTGCCGAATTTGGGCCAGTAATGGAACATGCCCCGGAGTTCCCACGTCGGGTGAATGTTCACTTTGTTAAGGTTCATTCGCCCGGTGAAATCACGATGCGAACCTGGGAAAGAGGCAGCGGAATAACTCTGGCATGCGGCACGGGAGCGTGTGCGGTGTGCGTGGCCGGTGTTCTAACGGGGCATACCTCGCGAAAACTACTCGCACACTTGCCAGGGGGCGATCTCGAATTGCACTGGTCCGAGTCCGACAACTGCGTGTATATGACAGGCCCGGCAACAGAAGTGTTTTCGGGCAACTGGCCAGTTTGATCGAATCCGCACGTTGCCCAACGGCGGGCGAAACTACATGTGATCGACGGCAGGAGGCCGTGTGATGAAGATCCGCGACCCCCGTATGATCGCAGCGGCGGGTCGGGCGGGAGCTGGAATAGCTCGATGTTTATCGGCATCCCTTCGGTTTGAGCACCATTCTGTTGGTGCTGTTCCTCTCGACCCACTTCAATCGCCCGAGCAAGGAGCTTTCATTTACGCGCTTTGGCACGAGAACTTCCTCGTTCCGATTACGCGATTTGGAAACCCTGCTGTAACAGCGCTTGTGAGTTCGCACGCGGATGGTCAGTTACTCATTCCATTGCTTCGTGCCACAGGTGTTCAGGTCATTAACGGTTCGACAAACCGTGGTGGTGTGGCGGCCGTTCGCAAACTGCTTCGTACAGGCTCTCAGCACATCGCAGTCACACCCGATGGCCCGCGCGGGCCACGGCGAGTTGCCCAGACGGGTGTTGCGTATCTCGCATCCCGCACCGGCCAGCGTATCGTCCCGGTTGGCGTCGGATATCAACGCGCCTGGCGACTGAACACCTGGGATCGGTTGGTTGTGCCACATCCATTCGCAAGGGTACGTTGCCTGTTTGGCCGACCCATGTTCGTTCCGCCCGCAATCTCCTCTCACACTCTGGTAAACCATGCGCGCCTGGTGCAGGGCGAATTAGAACGACTCACACACGCCGCACAACATTGGGCCGAAATGGGTCGCATGGAACCGGTGCCCGAGATCATCCAGTCACGGCTACCGGTCGTAGAACAACCTTCGCGAATCTTTGCGGATGCGAGGGTAGGGCGTGAACCAGGCGAATGATGTTGGCGAATCGACCGAACCATCGCGATCACAAGTGCGGGTCGGTTCGCGACGGCTTGTGAACGTGGTTCTCTGGATATTCACACTCACGACCGCAGGCTACTTTCTCCATCACGGTTGGGTCTGGTTTCGTAATCCGCCTAACCTTCCCGAAGAACAGCAACGTGCCGATGGGAACAACGGGCACACGCAGATTGATTTTGGCGGGCAATGGGTGATGGGCCGGATGGTTGTGCTGGGTCACGGTCGCGAGCTATATCATCGACAGCGGCAGTGGCAGGTGGTGCGAGCTTCCTTCCCAATTGCGGACGAAGCACCCGCCAACCGCTACGGACTAACCGATCCTTCGTTGTTCGAGGATATATTCGGGCTATCAAGAAACGACCATGCCCACGATGCCGATAACTTGATGAGCTGGTTTATGGGTCGCGACCCGGCGGATTGGTCGCAAGTCGGCGGAGCCGCGGTTGCTCCTCTCATGGCCGATCCATTCGGAAATCCGCTTCTCACGGCCGCTCTCTTACAGGCATCGGCCGAATCGGTCTCGCCGGAGATTGTGAAGGCGGTCGAATCTCCAGCCATTGGTGGCCCGCTTTACCCACCCGTACACGCCTTCTTGTACGCACCAATTGGAATGATCGAACGGCCACTCATTGCGTATCACGCCTTTCAGGTCTTTAGTGTGCTGATGGTATTGGTCGCGGGTCTGGGGGTGAAAGTGCTCTCGGGCGGTCGCATTCCCTGGTCGGTGGCCACGCTTGTGCTACTGCTTTTCCCAGGAACTCGCGGCGGGCTTGACCTGGGCCAAAACCCCAGCCTGACCCTTGCGATTGTGATCTGGGGTTGGGCGCTAGCATCGCGTGGGTATCAGGTCGGCGGTGGTATGGTGTGGGGGCTTCTCGCATTCAAGCCGGTTTGGGGTCTGGCGTTTTTCCTGGTGCCAGTCCTCACTCGCCGTTGGCGATTCTGCGTAGCAATGGTTCTCACCGGTTGCGGGCTTGCCGCGGCAACACTTCCTTTTGTCGGGTATCAGACCTGGTTAGATTGGCTGGCTGTCGGGCGTGAAGCGGCCGCGTTATACAACGTGAACTTCAATTGGATTCATCTCAGCCGCGATGTGCAAAGCATCCCCCGGCGGATCTTGCACGATTTCACGCTTCACGAACCCGAACGCGATCAACCACTCACCAAGACCCTGGCGTGGGCACTTTGGGGTATCATTCTGGGTGTGACAGCAGCTGTTTTCCTTCGCTATGGCGACCGCAGGAGGTGGACCGGAATCGGTATCGCATTCCTCTTCTTCGGGGCATACCTGACGTGTTACCGGTTCATGTATTACGATGCGCTTCTCATCGCGATAGGCTGTGCGGTCTTGTTTGCCGAGCCTTCTCGCTTTTTCCGTCCGCGAGTGTTTGACCCAACACCAACACAACTTTCGGTATTACCTCCGCCCACACGAGAGATCGTGGCACCGTGGCAAGTGCCCAACTTCCTTGGCCCGCGAATGCTTGGCTACGTCTGCTCGCTGCCGCTCACTGTATTGGCTCTACTTCTGCTCTACGAGAACTGCTTGAGCGGAATGGATTTTCGCGCGACACTTGGTGTGGGATACTTTGGCGAAGTAACCATTGGGCCTGATGGCAACACGGGTCGCGTAACTCCAAGGTTTCAAGTTGATACCGGTGTGAACTACCCATGGGAAACGGCGCTGGCCTTCATACTCTGGGTTTGGTGTGGGTGGAAGCTCATGAATGGTGTTGAGCGAACGCGATCGGAGTCTGTTCCTTCCGATCGTCCCTTGTGAGATAACTCCGAGTAACAGGTGGGAATTACGAACTCTGTTAATTGCCTTGCAGAGCATCAAGAGCAGCACCAATGTCCGCAGCGCGCATGAGCGATTCACCAACCAACACCGCACGTGCCCCGGCGGCTCGCAGTCGCACCACATCGTCGTGGGAGTGAATGCCACTCTCGCTTACCACTGTGCGGTCGGAAGGGATAGATGGGAGCAAGTCCAGCGTGGTTTCCAGTCGGGTAACAAACGTTCGCAGATCGCGATTGTTGATCCCAATCACTTTCCCGCCCGAAGCAAGCACGCGCGGCAGTTCCTGGGCGTCGTGCAATTCGATGAGTGTGTGTAATCCGAGTTGAAGCGCTTCTTGTTGCAACTCTGTCAGTCGTTCCCCGGGCAGGCATTCCGCAATCAGCAACACCGCGTCCGCACCCGCCGCCCGCGCTTCAAGCAGTTGGTAGCGATCGAGAATGAAGTCCTTTCTCAAGACCGGACACGCGACGGCATTGCTGACTGCAGTGAGGTACGAGAGGTGTCCCTGGAAGTATTCCGCGTCGGTCAGCACACTGATGGCCGCCGCACCATGGGCCGCATAAATCCGAGCGATCTGAACCGGATCGAAATCGGGTCGGATTAAACCTGCTGAAGGTGATGCTTTCTTCACTTCCGCGATGACTGCGACTGCCCCGCTGCGGCCCACTGCGGTGGTGAAGTCACGGGTTGGTGAAAGAGTGGAAATACGAAGTTTAAGTTCAGCTTCGGAAATCGCCCACTTCGCCTCTGCAATCTCGCGCAGCTTGGTCTGCATGATTCGATCAAGTATCGTCGACATAAGACTCTCAATGGTCTGGGTTCGAGCTTTCCCGCAATGTCAGGTGCCGTCCTTTCAAGCGAGAAGACATATTACAAGTTGAAGTAAACATGCGACGCGGTCTGTTGAACCATCAAAGCAAAGAACAGGGCACCGTGCCCTGTTCTTTGCTTTGGAATGAACTTCAATTCACGACCAAATAGTGTGTGCTGTGTGGTAAGCCAGCGTTATCGCACGAGTTGAATAGCAGGGGTCGAGGTAATTTCGTCGAAGATTGCGCTGAGCTTATCTTTGTAGTTCGCGGGGTTTCCACTGGCGTACCAACTGATCTTGGGGCCATCGGGATCATTCGGATTCTTGATGGCGGTTCCGGCCATGCGGGCCATTTTGTCCATCAGCGAGAGATCGTTCCCGAGGCCAATCCCGACACTATGCGTCTTCCAGCCCAACGCTTGGATCTGTTGAATCTGCATGAGCACCGCGTTGCGTTCGAAGGGATTGGACCCCGAACCGAACCATTCGCCATCAGGGTTATTGGTCATGAAATTCGTGATGGTTGTGTTTGAAGACTTCTTAATGTTTGGGATGCCATCGGACAGGAAGACCAAAATCTTGGTTGAGAATGGTCGAGCGCCGTCCGGATTCTTCGCTGGATCCAGGTGATCTCGAGCTACAATTAAACCGTTTTCACTTGCGGTACTCGCCGCCCAGTCCGACATCGCTTGCATGTCCCGCACTGAAGCTCTGGCGGCTTCGTAATCACATCCGTTCTTGGAGAGTGGGTAACGAACTTTGGTGCCCGTTGCGGTTTCAAAGGTAATCACACACACATGGTCCCGCGATTCCACCGCCACCGTTGAATTGAGTGCTGCAACCTGGTTGATGCCGGCCATAATCGCAATCCGGGCGGCGTGCGTGGGCTGTTCTCGCGGTGGGAACATCAGGTTATAACCGGGACTGGTCGGATCGTTATCTAAATGCCACGGGCAATCCGGGCTTTTGCTGGACATGGCGACATTGTCTCCACCATTAACAGTTACATCATGCCCATAATCCATCATGAACTGAACATACGTCTGATAGCCCACTCGGTTTCGGAATGAATTGATGGTACTTGCACTCAGCGAAGGCCAAGCATCAGGGTACGGATTGCTCCCGCCCGTGATTTTCCGACTGTTTTGTGATGGGATTGTGGTGCTGGATCGGAAGATATAGTCGAGATAGGTCGTCCAGTAATCCAGGTTAATGTCGGAGTTTAATACCGGCTTGGCATTCGGCATTAACGGTGCTAGCTGATAATCAATGAGCCAACGATAGGCTTTTTGCTTGCGAACGGCTGTCGAATCGGATCCCAAAATGCGATACTTCGAAGCTACTGAAAAATTGTTGAGCAAATAGGTATTCGTCAGATAGCCATAAACCGGTGAGTTAGCCGACCCATTCGGTGTGAACTGATTGCTTGGGATGCCGCTCACCTCGCCGACAAATTTACTGGTTCCGGGATAGGTCCCAAAGCCAAAGTCCGTGAAGACATCCTGCATCAAATCGGTGCCGATTGTGTCGTAACCCAAGAATGCGGTATTGATCGCATTGGTCGCCCAGATCTCGGAGTCGTTGTTCATTGAGCCTGAGAGGTCGATGACGAACGCAATGTCTCGCGGGTTCTTGCACGCGATGGCGGTCACCTCGATTTCCGAAGTGCCCATTCCAAAAATTCGCCCAAAGAAGAGATTGAGGTTCTTGCGAATCGTGATTCGGACAGCATTAGGTCCTGTGCTGTTCAAGTTGAACGCGTTGGTGTCCTTGTTCCAGGTGCCCAAGGTGATGTCTGCGGTTTGCACTTGTACCGGATCGCCAATCGCGCCGGCATAGTTCTTTTCCGCGATTTCTTTGGCCTTGGCTCGGGCCGCATCCTGACTTTCCGATAACGCACCTGCACCAGCCATCGCACCCGCGTCCGCAGCCACTTGGAGATGGTTGCGGGTCATGCATATGTAGCCAATGTCCACTGCAAACGCAGTCATTCCCACAAGCACGGGAATAAGTAAGGCGACCCAAACCACAACGACGCCACGCCGGCGACTGGTTCTATTTCGCGTGATAAGCATGAAAGGTATCCCCTTCGAACCATTTGTTGTTGAGACGCGATGATTTAAGAATTGGAAATGGCACTTTGCTGTTCGCCCATCAGGTGACTATTCACGCCGCATGACCGCTTTACCCTGAAGCCTGTTTGTTGGGCTAATGAAGATCGAAGTTGGCAACCAAGTAACAGCTCCATACGTGGTCGTGACCGTGACCGTGAGCGTATCCCCTGAGATGGCATTCGAAGCATTGGTCACGACGGAATTGACTTCAACAGTGACATCATTGCTTGAAATCGGAATGCTGCTTGATGTCAGGCGGTTTACCACAACGGCAATGATTTCGGTATTATTCCGATCGGGGAGAGCCGCCTCCCGCGCACCTTCACGGGCGGCTGTAGTTAGAAGGTTTGCAACCATCATCGCTCGACCAAATTCGATGATGCCCATGATGATCACGAGCAGCACGGGAAGAATCACGGCCATCTCTACAATCACAGCCCCGGTATAACGTGACCGGTTCGAGGTGGCAGTACGGATCACGTTGTTACTCCGGGAGCCTGTTTGGTTGAGAGTTCACACAATCGAGAATGGACTGAATCTCGAGAGACATCTACTTCGCAACGTAGATCACGTTTTGGGGAGGTGCGGCAGATAAGTCTGAAATAACGATTGAATCGTTTGTCGAGGTTAGACTGTGAGATGACCTTTCATCGCTCGCAACACTTCCGCGGTGTCATTCAACACGAAGGCTGAAATCTCAGGGCGATAGGCGTGTCGATCACTCCTGCGGTTCTGCCATCCTGACACCGCCCCGATCGCCACCAGTGACCATCAAGAGTTTGATTCGTGTTTCGCTTCGCATACAAATCTGTGCTGTCAGCAATGCAAGAAGCCCCGGACAGAGTGTTCCGGGGCTTTCGCACGCAAATCGCATTCGAGCAAACAACGCAGCAAGTGGTTATCGCACCTTGGCTTTGAATTTGATGGTGCCAGATTGGCCCGGCAACAATGTGCCTGGCAACTCCCACCGCAAGATCACTGAGCCAACCTCGTTTTCAGTTGTCGTGAAGTTTGCGGCACGGTCCGATTGTGCGGAACCCTGAATGTATCCCAGTCGGCCACTCAGACTATCACTGACAACGATGTTCGAGGCCGCTTCTGCACCGGTATTCGCGTAGCGAATGGTAATCGTTACGATCTCACCCGCTTGTTTCGGTCCTGGCGGATCAACCACTTTGGTCACAGTAAATGGGCACAATGTCGGGTATGCCGTGAGTTGCACCGGTTCAACGTATGTCGCCTCAACTTTCACACCAAGCACCTGCGCAACGGCCATGGGGCGAGTCGTTCCGATGAACTGCGAAAGACCAATCTGCCCGATATACGTCGAGGGCCGCACCCGCCCGATATATTCGTTCGCCTTCTCTTGGCTGATATCGGTCATGGTGATGAGCCGCTCGTTGTAACCGGCGGGCCGCAGATTTTCGGTATAGGCTACCAGACCTAACCGCACATCGAACCCCGCCGGAAGTAGCTCCGACCGGCGAATAACATAGCGTGGCGAGCAGATGCAGATCACGCACGAAGTTGTCACCTTTCGCTTACCGCCCGCCGTGTATTCCACACCCACATCGGTGGGGTTCAGGCCACCGAGTTTATTATCCAGACCGATGCCGAGTGGATCTTTTCTATCTTCACCATTCAGGAAACATTCTTCCTTGGGCCCGCGCGGCCCAAGGATTGGATCGAACATTGGCACGCCCCAGAATGCAATCACAGGCGGCGCGATGGGCGTTCGCAGGTATCTTTCGCCCGGAAGCAAAATAGTTCCGTCGAATGCGGTGTCCCGAAGTTCCTGGGCCGGTGGCCTCCGATTGCCAAAACGCACTATCGCCATGAGCCGACCATTATCGCGCGCGTTGCGCAGCGCCTGGCGTTCCGTGTCATCGAGAATCTCAATCGGATTATCCGAGAGAACCTCAGCGGGAATCGCCTTCTCCGGGTCTTCGAGATAAATGACTTTCGTAATGACTGCCCCGGCCATGGCTCGCTCGATATCCGCTTCTGAGAAAGTGAGCGGGATCGGGAAATCCATGTACTTCATGCCAGGGCGTGGAACAAGACTGCCGCGAACCTCGACCTCGGGGTAAAGCGATCGCCCCGGATTGTAAGGGAGATTGCTGAGTTCAAATCGGTACACATAACCAGGCCGAAGGCCAAGCACCGTGGGCGTGTCGTACATTCGGGCGAGTTGGGAGCCTGGGAACGCGGTAACCCGGACACCTTTGGGTGTCAGGAACTTTGCTGCCACTAAGGGAGCGGGCAATGGCAAAGCCACCATCGATGCGGGTGAGCCTGTCATCACGTTTGCCCCGAACGCCGCGACGGCTCCGGGCGGCCCCATACCTGGAACGGGCAAGATACCAGGAGGTGTAACCGTTCCGCTTACCTGTGCAACCCCTGGCATGGTCGTTGGTGCGGGTGGGCCCCCGAGTGCGAGCGAACCCAGCAGGGGAAGAACTCCGAAGTGCATGGCAACCCCTGTTAGAAATCAAGCCCACGGACCGCGTGATCCGTGGGCTTGTATGTGAGAGTGAATCCATCGCCAGCCCGATTACTTCACAGGCGGTAAGCCGATCGGGCGATCCGAACCGCCAACTGCTGGGGGCAGTGGCGAAGGAGCTACTGGGCCTGCAGGTGACGAAGGTAAGGCCATCCCGGTGCCCGGAAGCGGGGGTGCGATTGGCCCGCCGACACTGCTTGTGCCAGGCGGCAAACCACCCATGCCGCCCGAAGGTGGCATCATGCCCGGAGGCATCATGCCAGGGGGCATCATCATGCCAGGGGGCATCATCATGCCTGGGGGCGGTGCGGTCATGGCTGGCGAGTCGCGGTTTTCCAGATCGATATTACCGAGCCGGATAATCGCGAGGATCGAGCCTTTTCGCTGGGCCTCGGCAACCGGATCAACACCCGGTTCCAACCGCGTCGAATTCACCTCTTCAGCTCCGACAACGGTCAAGAAATCCTGGTTGTCGCGGTCTGGCAAGTACACCACTTTCACAACGAGGTTGCCGGCCACAGCGTGGTCGAAATCATCGTTGGTGAAGGTGATCGGTACGCTGGCATGAGCCAAGAACGTTAACGTCTTGGGGTTGCCCGCTGCTATTTCCAGCGTTGGGTAGAACGCCCGGCCGGGGTGGTTCGGCAGGATCTGCGTTAAACGCAGGCGATAGACTTGCCCCTGCAGGAAGTTGTATTCCTTCGGAGCGGTCAGCCCGCTGGCCTCGTCGTTGAATCCGCCGCCGGGCGTTTGCCAGGTCACCTTCATGCCGGCTGGACCGGTGAACTTGATCGAAGCCCGCCCGTTGGCGATGGCTCCGTTGGCACCACCTGGGCCGCCCATGCCGGGCACGATCGCGCCGAACGCGGCAACCGCTCCGGGGGCACCCATACCCGGAACGGGCGAGATGCCAGGGAAACCCGA
>JBGSLF010000112.1:0-17199 GCA_041740855.1 Gemmata sp. | reverse complement strand
GCGAGAACCTGGACCAGCGCGTGCGCCTCGGGTGGTAGAATCATGGCGGCCGTCCGTGGGCGAGGACCATGGGAGCTTCAGCAACCCTCATACTACCTCACCACGGACGGTCACCCAGAATCGGCATCAGTCGAGATTAGCCGTCGCCGCGATCAAATCGGTGCAGCTTCCGTCGGCGGGCCGACGGTCTACATCCCGCACATGCGTGAGGAGGTTGTGGCCAAATTTTTGCGACATGTATGGACTCTTCACACCACCCTGCCAACCGACCGATAATATGGAGTTAAGGAAACGTACGTTGGTGGGAGTGATGCATGGCCGAACAACCATCGCAGGCTGTGCAAGACTACTTGAAAGCCATTCATCGCCTTGGAGGCAGCGATCATCTCGTCAAGCCTCATCAGATTGCCACAGCTCTCGGAGTCAAAGCTCCTTCAGTAACCGGAATGTTGAAGCGACTCTCCGATGCGGGCTGGATCGATAACACACCTAAAGAAGGTGCCAGGCTCACACCGGAAGGGCTGGCCGAGGCGTTGCGAGTGGTTCGTCGGCATCGTTTAGTGGAATTGTTCCTGACTCGCGTGCTGGGGTTAGACTGGAGCGAGGTGGATGCCGAAGCCGAGGCTTTGGAGCATGCGATTTCTCCCCGGCTCGAACAAGCGATTGCGGATCATCTTGGCGAACCACTTGAAGACCCGCACGGCCACCCCATTCCCTCACGAACTGGTGAACTTCGCCTGCGTTCGCTTCACCCGCTTTGTGATTTTCAGGCCGGACAAACTGTCGTGATTCGCGAAGTGCAAGACGACAACCCGGCACGGTTGCGTCACTGGCGACGGCAAGGATTCATTCCCGGAGCCACGGTGTTAATCATGGCTTACGAACAACTCGACGACCTGTACGAAGTCCAAGTGGGCGACCGAATCATCAAACTCGGGAGTGAAGGGCTTGCTGGGCTACGTGGAGAACTGACGGCTGTTACCAATACAGACGCGGTTTAAGCTCTCAGCTTGAGGAAATGTTCGCCCATACCGGAACTGCCCAAAAAACCGTCACTCGTCACCCCTCTGAAGCTCAATTTCAAGCGCGGAACCGTTTGACCCTTGTCGCACATGACATAAGGTTCGGTTGTCTGAGGGCGTTGCTCTCACTCGGCAAATCGCCGATCCATTTCCATAGGTCGTCGCCACTTACATAAGCGATAAGGGAGGCTCTCCCGTGTTTCAACTGTTGGCCTGCAACATAGCGTGTCTCACAATTGCGACACTGTATTACGCGTGGCGTGATATCTATGTTGAACGACGCAAGCGGGCCGATCTCCGCGAACGCGTCGCGTACATGCTCTGGGTGACCGCCAACCGGGCAGCCTGATCGCTCTAACTACAATCGACCCATTGCGGCCCAACTGCCCCTGCAGTTGGGCCGTTCCAATTAGTGGAATAAATGCGGACGAGACCGCACTTCACGCTGGCATCTCTGATGGCATTTGTTTCAACCTCTGCGCGGATTCGATAAACTGATCGTGAAGATAATACCGCTTCAGCGGGGACGGGCATGGGTATTCACGATCGCGACTATTACCGCGAACGCTCTGGGTTTTTCGAGAGTTGGGGCCGGCAGAAGGCGACAGTCTGGCTAATTGCTATCACTTGCGCCGTGTTCTTCGCCCAATGTATCACCGGCGACCCCGCCCGAAGTCCGTTGGTCACCCATGGTGCCTACGAACCGCGTGCGGTGCTCGAGGGCGAGGTCTGGCGGTTATTCACGCCGATGTTTCTCCACGCCGGTTTGTTCCACCTCTTCTTCAACATGCTGATTCTTTATTGGACCGGCACGCGAATGGAGGAAATGTATGGTCGGGGCGAATTCCTCGCCTTTTATCTGATCGCCGGCATTTTTGCTCAGTGCTTCTATCTCCTCTCGTGGATGGCCGGCATCGCCCCTGCTACACCATCGATTGGCGCGAGCGGAGCCGTAGTGGCTCTCATGGTTCTGTACGCTTTTCATTTCCCACGTCAGCAAGTCTTGCTGTTCTTCGTCATTCCCATGCCAATCTGGTTGCTCGTCGTTCTCTACGTCATTCTCGACACGCTCGGTGCGTTCGGAGCACGCGGACAAGGAATCGCCTACTTCGTTCACCTTGGGGGGGTTCTATTCGGGGTGCTATACTATCTCACCGGTCTGAACTTTGGGAAACTCTTCGGCCCAATTTCTGGAACACGCAATCGAAAAAGCGAACGAATTCGCCTGCGTGTCGTACCTGCTAGTAGTCGCAACGCCGATACACCCACACCCAATGGTGCAGTTGTTGAAAGCTCGAACCGGCCTACAGACAACGAGAGTGGCAAACCCAAAACCGCGCCCGACGAACAGCTAGAGAAACGGGTCGATCAGCTTCTTGCCAAAGTTTCCGAATTGGGACAAGAAAGCCTGACACCAGAGGAACGCGAGATCTTATTCCGCGCGAGTGAGATCTATAAAAAGAGACGGAAGTAAACCAGTTTCTGGGATAGCCATGCCACTCTATGAATATCGTTGCCGATCCTGTGCTAAACCCTTCGAGGCATTAGTGGGCGTTCGCAGCAACGGAGAAGCAACTGTGCGTTGCCCGAGTTGCGACACTGACGATGTGGAACGCCTTCTTGGTCTGCCTGCTCTGGGCAAAGTTATTGAAGGGCCGGTTCCGGCGACAAACTGCCGCGGAGACGGGCCACCCTGTGGCGCACCACGATGTGGTCGTAAGGTTTGATGACCTTCATCGGTATGCTCCCTTATGGCCTTCTAACTGCAATAGCAACCGTGATTTAGTAGTTGGTTTCTCATGAGATTATTGGTTGAACGCATTCTACCGTTCAAAAAAAAGAATTATCTAGCGGGCTTGTCTTGCGTCAACCACGCGTATAAATATGATTATTGAATAACTCTACTAGGTGTTACTGTATCTCTCTATGTAGCATACAGTTCCATCCACAGAGCGGTGCAGCCCATCACCATTTTCTGCCGATAAGTCGTATTTCCGTACTAACAGGTATCTGATCATGACAGACCAAAAACAAGCCAAGGCCTGCGCGGACATGCTTCAGGCGATCGCTGAGCCGAACCGCATTCGCATCATCGAGTGCCTCCGCACTGGCTCCAAGAACGTGACTGAACTGGCACGCGCGTTGAACGTGGAAATCGTCAATGTGTCGCATCACCTCGGCGTGCTGCGAACCGCCGGGCTTGTTCAGGATGAGAAGGATGGCCGCTTTGTGATTTACTCGCTTCATCCAAAGATCTTCAACAACGATAACAACAAGGCAACGTATCTCGATCTGGGCTGGTGCCGCATCGAAATCCCGCACAACTGACATCGCTGCCATCGTGCTGGCAAGCCCACCAGAATGGTGGGCTTTTTTGCTTTAAGGCCGCTTCCCGTATAGCGCCGGCGGAAATACTTCGACGAACATCCGCTGCGGAACCACTTCCACCATCACTTCGGTTATTTGGTCACCGGGCACGCAGACAAATTCGCCATCCGCATGGACGCACAATGGTGCTTCACTGTGAACTTCGATGCGTCGCGCCTGACCAAGTTGGAGCAAGCGGTGTTTATCCGGGAGTTTGCCCGTCGCCATGGCCGGCAGATAGCGAATCAGGTGCCCCCGGTTCAGGCGAGTGGCATGCATGTAATCGAAGAGGCCATCAGTTAGCAAAGCTCCGGGTCGCAGCGGAAAATTCCCTTCTCTCTGAGCATTGAGGACGGAAAGGGCCAGCGTTGGCGTGGTTACTTCTTTGCCATCGAAACGAATGGTCATCGTCGGGGTGTCAAAGTGCTTGACCATAGCTTTAAGGAATCCCCAGGCGTAAAGTGGCATGCCCGATAGCCAATGCGTTTTGCTTGCCTCAATGGTGACCATGCCGTTAAAGCCGATGCCCATATTGGCGATCATGTAGCAATTGCGCTTCAAAGTTGAGACGGAGCCAACATCGATGGTTATGGTCTCCAGTGGTAGGTTCTCGTGCCGCCTGGCCCACCAGAGGTCCATTCCAAGTGAGAACGCGAAATCGTTCGCCGAACCCACAGGCCAGACCGAGAAGACAACATCTCGCCGATTGCTCTGCAACAAACCGTTGGCGACTTCATGAACAGTACCATCGCCCCCGGCAGCAACAATCCGGGCAAAGCCTTCTTCACAAGCAGTTCTTCCTAACTCGATCGCATGGCCCCGTTCGCGCGAGGGACGTAGATCGATTTCGCCGCCCAGTTCCTTGGCCATTTCCCTTAGTCGCTTTTCCGCCTTCCCGCGACCTGCGGCAGGGTTGTAAATCACACAGGTCGGGCGAGACATCAGGAACCTCGTGTAGGCTTGCACTGTCCATAGGGACGCGGAGCATTGTGTGCAGAGTGGGCAGGAAAGGAAAGGTTTGCTGTGAACGGGTTACTTGTAATCGATAAACCGGGTGGAATCACTTCAAGGGATGTGGTGAATCGTGTGCAGAAATGGTTCCCACGCAAAACGAAGATCGGCCACACAGGCACGCTCGATCCACTGGCAACGGGTGTGCTCGTGGTGTGTATTGGAGCCGCGACGCGACTCGCAGACTATGTGCAAGCGATGGGCAAGAGCTACACTTCACGCTTTCGCCTCGGGGCGACCAGCACGACCGACGACGCAGACGGCACCGTAACCGAAACACCCGATGCCGTGCCCCCGACTCGCGAGCAACTCGAGACCGCCCTCGCATCATTCGTCGGCACAATCGAGCAGATACCGCCGGCGTTCTCAGCGTTGAAAGTGGACGGGAAGCGTGCGCACAAGTTGGCCCGTGCGGGTTTGGATGTTCCCCTCGCTCCGCGTCGGGTCCGCATCGATGCGATTCGCCTCCTGCGTTACGAATGGCCATTCGCGGACGTCGAGGTGGATTGCGGGAAGGGGACGTACATCCGCTCGATTGCACGCGATGTCGGCGCGATGTTGGGCGTCGGTGGGCTGGTACAAACGCTACGACGAACGCGCGTCGGCCCCTTCATGGTGGAACAAGGAATCTCCTTCGATGAACCTCCTCCGATCACGAAGTTGCGACCCATGGCGGAAGTGGTCGCCGGGATGCCGGGAGTCGTATTCGATGCAGACCAAACGCAACGCTTACGACAGGGGCAAAGCATCAAAGTGAATGACGCCGTTCGCCTTCCTGATGCCACCAAGGTCGCTATTTTGTGTGAAGCGGGTGGACTGATCGCCTTGGGAAGGATAGATGGCGGCGCGGTGCAACCAGATGTCGTGCTTCCGCTATAAGAACCGCCAGAAGCCCACAATGCATGTGATTGTGGGCTTCCAGAGACGTTAGGCCAACTTGAGGTCTTGCATGTTCTCTTCCATCGCAGCGATTTGCTTTTTGAGATCCTCAACCAGTTCGCGTTGTTGCTGCACCACATCGGCCGGTGCGCTCGCGGTAAACTTCTCGTTGGCTAACTTCGCATTCACGCCTTCAAGCGCCTTCCGTTTCTCGGCAATCTGCTTTTCCAATCGCTTGATCTCTGCGGCCACATCGATCAGTCCGGCGAGCGACACGTACGCCTCGAATTCCGGGCGCACAATTCCGCCAGCCTGCTTGGGCTTTATAGCATTCGGCCCGGCTGCAAAGTTCGCGATCCCCGCCAGTGGACCGATAAACGCCCCAAGTGCGTTGAAATCCGCTGCGACCACATCGGAACATTTGACCGCGACATCGAGCCGCGTCTTATCCTCGACCTGATAGCGATTTCGCACTTCGCGCACACTGCGAACGAGATCTTGCATGCGGGCAAAGCGTTTCTCGACGCCCGAATCCATCCACGCATCGGGATAGCTCGGCCAGTTGGCGATCACCACGCTCTCTTCGGCCGAAGTTGGGTTCGGCAATCCTCGCACGGGTGCCACTTCCGCAAGTGCGTGCCACAGCGACTCGGACACGAACGGCATCACCGGTTGCACGAGTCGCAAGATGCCATCTAGCACGCCCGTTAGAACACGCTGTGCGGTTGGGCGGGCCGCGGGGTCTTTGAGCCGACCCTTCGACATCTCGATGTACCAGTCGCAGAACTCGGGCCACACGAAGTCGTACACGAGGCGGGCCACTTCCGCGAAGTGGTAGCCTTCGAGTGCTGCGGTCACGCTCTTCGTTGTGGTGGCAAGCCGCGACAGGAGCCAGCGGTCTTCCGTGGGAAGTTCGCTCAGAATCACCGGTGCGGGTGTGTACCCTTCCAAATTGCCGAGAATGAACCGCGTGGCGTTCCAGATCTTGTTGGAGAAGTTGCGGCCGACTTCGAAACGATCGGAACCTTGTCGCGCGGTGGGCAATTCGGGATCATCAGTTGGCCAGGGGCCGCCTGGGCGGAAGTTCTTTTTGCATGCGGGACACGCGAGCTTCTTGGTCCGCATATACATGTGCTCTTGTTTGACCGGCACCTGTGCCCCGCAGTGCGGGCAGATGTTCACGACCGGCATGCGGCTGTCTTGCGTTTCCGTGGCGAGATTCACCATACCAAACCGCAACGCGTCAGCCCCATAAATCTCGATCACATCCAGCGGATCAACGCCATTTCCCTTAGTTTTGCTCATCCCTTCACCAAATCCATCCATCACCTTGGGGTGAATGTAGACGTGGTGGAACGGAACCTCGCCGAGGTTATACAGCCCGGTGAGCACCATGCGTGCCACCCACAGCGTGATGATGTCGCGGCTCGTGCAAAGCACACTGGTGGGATAGTAGGAACGCATCGTGGCCCAGTCGGGAGCCGTACGATCTGCATTCTTTTCGGGGATGGATGGCCCCGGCCAGCCGAGAGTGCTGTGCGGCCAGAGGGCGGACGAGAACCACGTGTCGAGAACGTCCTCGGACTGAGTGAACCCGTCGGCCTGAAGAGCGGCGATCATGTCCGGGTCATCGTGACCCAAGCACACGTGAATGGCCATGGTCTCATCCTGGGTCGTCCACGCCACGTGTGATACCGATGACCACCCGCCAGCTTCCAGTGCGAGAGTGTCCTCGTAAGTCTTTCGGTCCGTGAACGTGCGGCTCCACACGGCGATGCGATGGCCCCACCAGAGTTGACGGCTGATGCACCAGTCGCGTTTCTCGGCGAGCCAGGCGATATAGCCGTCGCGGTAGCGTTCGGGGAAGAACTTCACCTTGTCGGATGTCACCGCGTCGATCGCCATCTGCGCGAGTCCGGGCTTCCCGTCGTCGCGATCGGCCATGCGAACAAACCACTGATCGGACAGCAGAGGCTCGATCGGCGTCTTGCTGCGGTCGCTGATCTTCAGCGGTACCTCGCGGTCTTCCTTCCCCACATACAGGCCGAGTTCCTCCATCCTTTTCGTCACGGCTTCACGCGCCCTGGTGCGGTCGAATCCCTCGTACTCGCCGCCAGCCGCGTTGATCGTGCCGTCCGGGTTCAGGATGTTGATGATCCCGATCTCGGGGTGCCGCTGCCAGCACGCGTAGTCGTTCGGGTCGTGTGCCGGCGTCACCTTCACGCAACCGGTGCCGAGCTTGGGGTCCGCGAGTTGGCCGTCGGCAATGATCGGGATCTTGCGGCCGGTGTGCGGCTGCGTGACGGTTTTGCCGATGAGGTGCTTGTATCGCGCATCGCCAGGGTGTACGCACACCGCGGTGTCGCCCAGCATCGTTTCGGGCCGAGTTGTGCTGAACGAGATGAACGTGTCGGAGTCGCCATCCACAGCGTACTTGAATGTCCAGAACCCGCTCTTGGTTGGCACCGTGTCCGTCTCGTCGTCGGCCACCGAGGTTTGCAGCTGCGTGTCCCAGTTCACGAGCCGTTTACCGCGATAGATGTAACCATCGCGGAACATGCGGAAGAACGTCTCGCGTACGGCGCGGGCGCACGTGGCGTCCAGTGTGAAGCGGGTGCGTTGCCAGTCGCAGCTCGCACCCATTTGCCGCAGTTGGCCCAGGATGCGAGTCTCGTACTTCTCCTTCCATTCCCAGATTCGCCTGACGAGTTCCTCGCGGCCGAGGTCGTGGCGAGTCTTTTTCTCCTGCGAACACACGAGGCGTTCGACAACCGACTGCGTCGCAATGCCCGCATGATCGGTGCCCGGCACCCACAGGGCGTTGAAGCCTTGCATTCGCTTCCAGCGGATGAGTACATCTTGCAGAGTGTTGTTCAGCGCGTGCCCCATGTGAAGCGCGCCCGTCACGTTTGGCGGCGGAATGACGATGGTGAACGGCTTCTTCTCTGAATTGGGCTTGCTGTGAAAGTACCCGCACTCTTCCCACAAGGGCAGCCACTTCTCCTGTGCTGCCTTGGGGTCGTACGCCTTGGGGAGTTCGGTCGCCATGATCGTTATTTCCCTTGTTCCGCATCCTTGAACAGTTTGTATTCAATGCTATCGACGAGTGCGAGCCATGATGCCTCGATGACGTTTTCACTAACTCCGACCGTACTCCAGATATCGGTGGCGTCGCGAGATTCGATCACAACGCGGACGCGGGCCGCGGTGCCGGCACGGGGGTTCACGACACGCACTTTGTAGTCCACTAGTTGCATCTCGCTCAGTCGCGGATAGAACCGCACGAGCGCTTTGCGGAGCGCGCCGTCGAGCGCGTTCACGGGGCCGTCGCCCTCGCTTGCGGTGTGTTCGATCTGATCCACGACTTTCAGCCGCACGGTGGCTTCCGTGACCGGCGTGCCGTTCTCGCGTGCCTCGATGTTCACCCGATACGAGACGCGCTCGAACCACTGCTTGTACAGTTGAAACGACTTTTCCATTTCCCAGGGCTTGTGTCCCTTCGCGACTTTCCGCACCAGCAGATCGAACGACGCTTCCGCGGCCTCGAACTCGTAACCCTGGTTCTCCATTTCCTGAACTGCGGTGAGGATCTTGGTCATGAGAGCCTTGTCGTGATTCAACTGGTACTTCGCGGTCTTTGTCAGAATGGTTGAATGCCCCGACAACTCCGACACCAGAACGCGGCGCTCGTTACCGACGGCCTCGGGCGTGATGTGTTCGTAGGTTGCGGGGTCTTTCGCGACCGCATGCGTGTGCATGCCGCCCTTGTGTGCGAAGGCGCTCTGACCCACGAACGGCTGACCGGGGCGGAAGTTCAGGTTCGCCAGTTCATAGACGTATCGCGACGTTTCCGTCAACCGCGAAAGGCTCTCGGCTTTCAGCACGTCGTACTTGTACTTCAGCGCGAGGTTCGCGATCACACTCACCAGGTCCACGTTGCCGCACCGTTCGCCGATGCCGTTCATGGTGCCCTGCACCTGCGTCGCGCCCATGCGAACGGCCGCGAGCGTGTTCGCAACCGCCACCTCGGAGTCATTGTGACAATGGATGCCGACTTCGCACGGAAGTTCGCGCTTTGCGATCGCGACGACTTCCGCCACGCGTTCCGGCATCGTGCCGCCGTTGGTATCACACAAGATCACCACGGCCGCACCCGCACTGGCAGCCGCATGCAACGTCCGGATCGCATAATCGGGATTGGCCCGATAGCCATCGAAGAAATGCTCGGCATCGTAAAACACCTCGCGCCCTTGCGATCGGCAGAAGGCGACCGAATCGGAGATCATCAGCAGGTTTTCTTCGAGCGTGGTTCCGAGCACTTCCGTGACGTGGAAGTCCCAGGTTTTGCCCACGATCGTGACAACCGGCGTGCGGGCATCGAGCAACGCCTTCAGACAGGTGTCCGTTTCGGGCGGACTGTTTTTCCTGCGCGTCATGCCGAAGGCACACACCTTCGCATACTTGAGGGGCACATCACGCACAGCCTGGAAATACTCGAAGTCCTTGGGATTCGAGAGCGGGTAGCCGCCTTCGATGTAATCGACTCCGAGTTCATCGAGTTTGCGCGTCAGAAGAAGTTTGTCTTGAAGAGAGAAGTTAACGCCTTCTCCCTGACTACCATCGCGAAGCGTCGTGTCGTAGATGGAAACCCGGCTCATGTGAGTGCTCGTGTGGTTCAAGTTTCATGTGGAAAAGAAAAGACCCCGAAGCACTGGCTTCAGGGTCGTCAAGGTTTGTCACCTTCCAAGCGACCCCGATCACCCGCTGGTAATGACTGCTACTACTCGCGATTTGCGGGTAGTAGCCAACACAACGGCGCGCACTCCCTGCGCCGTGGTAATGATGTTCAGGGTGTTGGGAATAAGCGATTCCACAGGTAACTTCCACAGAAACTGGGTGCCTTGAGGATCATACGCCCGCCGGGGCGAGAGTCAACACATGGGTGGGTTGTGCGTTCTTTAGGGATTTTATTGTTCGTAGTAAGCAGGCAGGGCGAGCGTGTTCTAGGTTTTGCTGCTCATGGCCCGATCGCGGCTCTCGGGTCGTTTCGCCCATTTCCTGGCGACGAATCCGCGACTCGGTGCCTAAACTTCGTCCCACTTCATTTCTAGGGAGTTTTGCGATGCGGCTGCGCCACGCTCGCCGGCTATCCGCTTTCACACTCATTGAATTGCTTGTGGTTATTGCCATCATCGCTCTGCTGATCGGGTTGCTTTTGCCAGCCGTTCAGCGTGTGCGAGAGGCTTCCGCACGGGTTCGCTGTGCGAATAATCTCAAACAAATTGCGTTGGGTCTTCACGCTCATCACGACGCAACCGGTTCCTTTCCGCCTGCATACATGTGGGTGAGCGGAATGATGCCACGCTTCATCCCAATTCCTCCCGGTGCTGGTCCGGGGGGCGGCCCGATTGGCAATCCGATCGCACCGCAACCTATGCTGTTCGATCGCCCAGCTCCTTCGTCGTACCTTGAGCCGGTTTGGCCCGGTTGGGGTTGGGCCACTCTCATTCTTCCGCATCTGGAACAAGAATCGCTCTTCCGGCAAATCAATCTTTCGGCTCCGGCGGGTGGCACGCAATCCGCTGCCATTCACGCCATTCCTTTGAAGGTTTACTCGTGCCCTTCCGATTCACACGCGGGCACTTTCGAAATGCAAACATTGTTGGGTACCAAGTTGCTGGACGTGGCAACCAACAGTTATGCGGCCTGTTACGGCGGTGGCTCCACCTTGAATCTCACGGAGAATCCTGAACTGGGTAACGGCATGTTCTTCCGCAATTCCAAGGTGCGGATCATGGATGTGACCGATGGCGTTTCGAACACGTTCATGATCGGCGAACGGGCCGCTCTGTTCACCCAGGCTCCGTGGGTGGGAGTGATTAACGAGGGCACACTGCGAACCACACCCAACGCGCCCGTGGAACAATCACTGGTTCATCCGCCACACCCGATGGTTATGGCTCGCGTGAAGCACAAGTTGCTCAACGAACCTTGGTCGGAGCCATACGACTTTTTCGGCCCGCATCCCTGGGGCATGAACGCGGCGTTCGGTGATGGTTCCGTTCGTCAGATTCGAAGTTCAATCAGCATCGAAGTGTTCCGCGCTCTGGCAACTCGCGCCAGTGCCGAAGTTTTGCCCCAATCCGAGTGAACAACCCATGAACCCACACGACAAACGATATGTTCTGCTCAGTGCGATGGTCTTTGCCCTGGTTCCCCTGGGTTGCGATGACGGGCCACACGCACCCGCGTTGACATCTGAAACGGTTTATCGCAACGACGCAATCGGCCTGCGCTATCTGGCCCCGCCCGGTTGGTTGATTCAAGCGCGTGCGAACCTGCCGACGGAACGCGTCGATCGCCCAATCGTGCTTGCGTCGTACAAGCGGATGGGTAGCGAAGATCAGGCCGACTTTCAGCTGATGATTGCGGACCCACCGACCGATGCCGATATTCAGCAGTTTGTTGTCGAATATCGCGTTGGCAAAGAAGTTTGGTCGGTGCGACAGCCGGCCGAAGCGGTTGATGTGAACGGAACGGCCGCGACACGCGTGTTTCTGACTCGCCTGAAAAAAGGGAAGTATACCCTCTATCGCGATGTCACTGCGTTCCGCCGCGATGGTCGGCTGTATGGCTTCATCGTGACCTATTCCCCATCCGATACCGCCAGTCGCGATGCCGTGTTCAAAGCTCTCGATACTGTGACCTGGGCGAAGTGACTGCTACCGTGCGACCCGACTTTTAGGGCTTTCCGTTAGTCGGGTCGATCAAACGCATGGCACGTTCAGCAGCACCTTTTACATCCTCATCAGGATCACTGGCCAACAGTCGCACTTCTGGCAAAGCACTTTTGGCAACCGCCCCCATCTGCCCGAGAGAACGAACGGCATCGCGACGAACGCGTGCAACCTCATCCTTTAATGCTTTGGTGAGAATCGGGATGGCTTGTGCCGCCTGAGGCCCAATTTCTCCAAGCGATTCGGCAGCATGCTCTCTCACGAGCGGATCGCCATCATTTTCAAGGAGGCGTGCGAGTTCATTGGTTGCGGGCAACGATGGCAACCCGATCTTCCCCAGTGTGCGAGCCGACTGCCAGCGTGTAGTGGCATCCGGGTGTTTAAGCGATTCCATCAACCGAGGAACCGCCGGTGCCGCGACAGCACCAAAGCGTGAGAGTACCTGAATCGCATCATTATCGGGTAGAAGCGCAATCAACTCCGTCACGCCACCGGGGACATCCGGAGCCAGTTCTCCGATAGACCGGATTGCCACACCGCGAACAAGCGGATCGGGATCCTTCAGGGCGTGGATGAGGTCTGGCGCCGCGGTCGCACCATCTTTTCCAATCTTGCCCAGTGCATCGGCCGCACGCCAACGCGCTTCCGGCTCTGCGGCTGTGCGAAGCACCCAAACGCAAACGGGAACTGCTTCCGCCTTTCCCGCTACCAAGGCACTAAATGCCTGGCCCGATTGAGGACTATCCGGAAGCCGCAGGTCGCGATTCCACGCTGTTGCCGATCGCCCTTTATAGAACGGCTCGCCCCGCACCCAACCTTGCACGCGGGCCGCAGGATCGAAAGCGATGGCAAGACCGATTAACACCGTGATGACGACCAGAGCTAGCAGTATGACTCCACGCCGTTTCATGGCGATTCTCCTGAAGTTGCGGGAAGTTCGAAGCAAAACAGCGTCGCAATACTGGTTGAACCCGATCCCATTTCGGTGCCTACAAATAGTCGATTGCCTCTTACGACAGGGTGCGAGTAAACGGCAGGTTCGGCATCGGGTCGACCAAGTTCGTATCGCCAAATCTCGTGGCCATTCGTGGCACCGAGGCAAACGACACGACCATTAAACGAAACCGCATAGAGCCGACCATCAACCGCCTCGATACCCGCAACGCACGGCGAGCCAACATCGACGCGAAAACGTTCGCGGCCATCGAATCCCAAGCCATAGATATTTCCATCTCGCGAACCAAAAAACACGCCATCCTGAGTTATGGCGGGCAAGCCAAAGACCGCGTCGCCCACAGGGAATGTCCAGAGAAGTTTTCCGGTACTGGCATCGAGACAGGCGAGCGCCCCCGCGGCATGATCGGGCGGTTGCACCGACTGCGTTAATCGGCCATTACCCAGCCCAAGATACACTCGCCCCGCCGCAACAACGGGCGAACCCCAAGCGGGAAGCTCAACGGGTGTTCGCCAAATGGGCAAACCGGAGGCGGCATCCAAGCACACCACTTGATGCGTTTGATACCTTCGGCTGCGACCACTCCCGACAATCACATGACGATCAACCACGCAGGGTGTGGAATCGATGTGAAGATCCGCACGGAAGCTCCATTGCACGGCTCCGGTTTTGGCATTAACCGCATGCAAACCATCGTCACCCGCGGGGAAGAACACGGTGCCATCTGCGACAGTCGGCCCGCCTTCAATGTGACCGGCCACATCCACGGACCAACTCTTCGCGCCGGTGGCTGCATTCAGACATTGAAGCCGGCACACAAAATCCGCGTGCATTCCTTCCCCAAGGAAAAGCCGACCATCGGCAAGAGCCGGCGTCGAGGCGGTGGGAAGCATCGCGCCTTCACGATCGAAGCGCCATCGAGTCGCACCCGTTGCGGGATCGAGAGCATACACCGCTCCGCTTCGCCGAAACGGCTGATCATGCACCGCCGCCAGATACACAGCATCCGCAGTCACAATCGGCTTTGCGAGAATGGACCCAGGATGCGGAGCTTCAAATAACCAGAGCAGGCGGGGAGTAACTTCGAGCGACGGCACCGGCGTGTGAGTCGGCTGCGCGATGTATAGCAGCCCGCCGGCGATTGTCGCAAGCAGTGGAGGAAGAAGGATAAGTTGCTTCATAGGGGGAAATATTCGTCACATCCCGCGTGTGGGCAACTGATACGCGAAATTCGGAAAAGGTTTGCTAAATCGGAGATCCGGTTTGCGGCGGGTCCAGCGTGATTTCGCAATGCTTGGGCACTTGCGGAAGCGGCGGATTCATTCATTCACTACCGGCACACCCCTCCGCGAAATAATATCCCGAACCGAAACAATGATGCGCGGCGAAAATGTCGCCCCCTTGTTGAATGATCTGCTGTCGGAACGTAATCTTCCGTCTCGCGCGAAACAGATGTCAGACGAAAGCCCACACGAAAATCGGAATTGCCGCACGGAGTTCCAAACCAAGCAAGCGTCGATAAGATAACAGCTGATAGATGGAAGTAATTGTCGCCGGTAAAGAACTTCTCCGAATCATTATGAGCCTGATCGAGCGTTTTAATCTGATGGGCCGCACGGCCATGATCACCGGCGGAAGCAGAGGACTTGGGCGTGCGATGGCGCAGGCTCTGGGCGAAGCCGGGGCCGATCTTCTGCTCATTGGGCGAGAGGAAGCCGCTCTGGAAACTGCGGCACGCGAACTGGCACTTCTGGGTCGGTGGGTCGGCACGTTGGTGGCCGATGTGGGCACACCCGAAGGCGCGACGGCAGCATGTGAAGAGGTGCTCGGGATCGGGCGACCGATCGATATTCTCGTGAATAACGTGGGGGGTCGAAGGTCCGATGTTGCGACGGAAGACTTCCCACTCGCCGACTGGCAAAGGCTCTTCGATCTGAATCTCACAAGCGCACTGGTATGCTGTCAGAAAATCGGGAAACCGATGCTGGAGCGTGGTCGCGGTTCCATCATCAACATCACCAGCATTGCCGGTTCGGTCGCCATTAAAGGCATCCGCGGTCGTCACTACGAAACGGCGAAAGCAGCTCTAGAAGCACTCACAAAATCTCTAGCCGCAGACTGGGCACCCTTGGGCGTAAGAGTGAATGCCATCGCACCGGGCGGATTTCTCACCGAGCCGAACAAGAAATGGTACAGCGAGAAGCCGGAACTACGCGAAACCTTCGAATCGCAAATCCCCATGGGCCGCCTGGGCGACCCAAGTGAGATTGGCCCCGTGGCCGTTTTCCTGGCGAGTGATGCCAGCAGCTATGTCACCGGCGCAACGCTGGTTGTGGACGGCGGCTACACCTTATGGTGAGTGCCCGTTTGGTGGTTCGTGGTAAAATGATGTGTCTGTTGTTGGAGAACGAGTCTCCGATTGCTTCCATCTGAACGATCAAACCCGACGCGGCACCATTACCCAACTGCACTCAACTACACGAAACTGAAGCACCATCATGTCTCTGCCGCTCGTTGCGATTGTCGGCCGACCAAATGTTGGCAAGTCATCGCTATTTAACTGGCTCGCCAACCGGCGTATTAGCATTGTCGATCCGACTGCGGGCGTCACACGCGACCGCGTTACCACGGTCATCGAAGCTGGTGATCGGTTCTTCGAAATGACCGATACCGGCGGCATGGGCATCATCGATGTGGACAACCTGACGGCAGATGTCGAACGTCAGATTCAGGTGGCCATCGACACGGCGGCCCTCGTGTTGTTCGTCGTGGATGTTCGCGATGGAGTCGTGCCGCTCGATCAGCATGTTGCAGATCGATTGCGTGTTCTCAACAAGCCCGTCATCCTTGTTGCGAATAAAGCGGACACCGATACACTCGGCCAATTGGCAAGCGAATTCTTCAAACTGGGCTACGGCGATCCGCTGCCCGTGAGTGCCGAGCAGAAGCTTGGCAAGTATGAACTGTTCGATGAGATTGTTGCCAAGTTGCCGGCCGATACGGGCGAGGCCCCACCCGGCGAGGCGGATTTAAAACTGGCGATTGTCGGGCGGCGCAATGTGGGCAAAAGCACGTTTATCAACAGCCTGGCCGAGGCGGAGCGCGTCATTGTTTCGGAAGTGCCCGGCACCACGCGCGATAGCATCGATGTGCGGTTCGAACGCGACGGAAAAGCGTTCGTGGCGATCGACACCGCCGGTGTTCGAAAGAAAGCGACACAAGCCAACGGCGTCGAGTTCTATAGCACGCACCGGGCCGAGCGATCCATTCGTCGGGCGGATGTGGTATTGCAGTTCTTCGATGCCCGCCACCGCGTGGGGCGCGTCGATAAACAACTCGCCGAATACATCCTGAATGAGCACAAACCTGCCATCTTTGTGGTGAACAAGTGGGATCTGGTGAAGCACGCGATGACCACGGAGCGGATGGCCGATTACATCCGCAAGATGTTCCCGATGCTCGACCATGTGCCGATTGCGTTCATCACCGCGCAACAGGGAAAGAACGTCTTACGCTTACTGCAACTCGCCAAACAGTTGCACAAGCAAGCCGGGACGCGCGTGAGCACCGGCGACCTGAACCGCGTGATCCGCGCGGCCATGGAAGCGAACTCGCCCCCCATGCGGAACAACCGACAACCGAAGGTTTTTTACGCCACGCAGATTACTGTGTACCCACCGACCGTGATCTTGTTCACCAACGGTCCGGAGTTATTCGAAGAGACCTATTTGCGCTATCTGATCAAGACATTGCGGGACAACACTCCATTCTCGGAAGTCGCAATCAAGCTTGTGTTGCGTGCCAAGGGCGATAGCGCGGGGCCACGCCGTGATGATGAAATTGCCGAAGAAATCGCGACGGTTGAGGATGAACAGGAAGCACCCATCGTGCGAAAAGCCGCGCGTCCACCGCGACCACCGCGACCCGAACCCACGCCGGTGGAGCCTGAACCGAAGCCACGCAAGCGGAAGCCAACCGGCTCGGAAACCTGGGATATTTGAGATCCGCGTGTTTGAAAACTGATTGATACAAGCACACCGCTTCGAGTGAACACCGCCCGCATTGCTGGCGTTCGCTCGAAGCGGTGTAAGTGACTGTCCCATAAGTGGTCGTCACGCGGCGGCTCGATATTGGAACTCGGCCTCGGCATGTTTGGGTTCGAGTCGGTTGAGCATGAGGTGGATCATGGCCAACGTGATGAACGCCTCCGACGACCTCACGCTCTTCT
>JBGSLF010000111.1:0-20204 GCA_041740855.1 Gemmata sp. | reverse complement strand
CGGTTCGCAATGTGGTGATTCACCTCTTGGCCGATGTTGATGCAAAGAGCCGACCCGAAGCCATCGAATTACTTCAACTCCATCCCGAGACCGCAAGGAAGCTTATCGGGATTCCCCAGAGTGAATAAAGGAATGGCCCTGTCTCTGCTCACAACTCTCTTCTCGCTGCTCTTTCCGCTCTCGGCCGGTTCGCTACAATTCTCCTTTCCCCACCGGAACTCAAAACCCGGCTGATGCGTGGGTTCCGACCCGATCGCAGGCCGTCCGGCGGGCAACCCCATTGCCGCCATCATTGCGGCGAAAGGCACGACCATGTCTCTCGGATTGCTCGGCTACAAAATCGGAATGACACAAGTATTCACAGAAAACGGAATGGTGGAGCCGGTTACGGTGCTCCAACTCGGGCCATGCCCGGTGTTGCAGATCAAGTATCCATCGGCCAAGGACGACAAGGGCGAAACCCGCAAGGACGGTTATCCTGCGGTTCAACTCGGCTTCAAAGACAAGCCCCGCAAAGCGGCCACGCGGCCGGAACAGGGGCACGTTGCGGCCAATCTGAAATCGAAGCGAAAAGACGCTCGCCTGAAAGCCGGCGTGCCACTGCCCCCCAAAGCCGACTGCGAACCACAACGGTTCATCCGCGAATTCCGCCTCGATAAAGGAATCGGTTTCATCACCAAGGCCGAGTGCACGATGGGTGAAGCGAATGTCACCGTCGAGCGAATCAAGGCGACCGGCGATCCCAAGCAACCCTTCTCGGGCTACACCGAAGATATGAACTTGAAGGTGGGGCAAGTGCTGACCGTGGGCGATGTGTTCAAGGACGTGATCGCCGTAGATGTGATCGGCACCTCCAAAGGGCGCGGCACCCAGGGCGTTATGAAGCGGCACGGCTTCGCGGGTCTTCCCGCCGCTCACGGTGCGAAGAAGGTTCACCGCCAGGCCGGTTCGACCGCATCGCTAGGTAGTAACCGAGGTACCGGCCGACCGAAGAAGGGCCTCAGCCGCGCCGGACGCTACGGCAACGAACGGATCACGATCCGCAACCTCACAGTTGTGAAGATCGACACCGAGAACAACCTGCTACTGATTCGCGGTGGCATTCCGGGATTCCCCGGTGCATTGGTGATGGTCCGCCCGACGAACAAGGTTGGCCCCGGTTCGCCGAAGTCCAAGACCAAGAAGGTGGAAGCGGTCGGGAAGAAGAAGTAATCTTCTGAACGGAAGTAGAAGTTTGAAGCATGGGTGAGTGAACGGCGTTGGCCATTCGCTCACCCATGCTTCGCGTTTTGGCCGCGCATTTCGGCCCGGTGTTTGTTCACGGTTTGCAGAGCGCCGCCTGCACCGCTTCCAGCAATTCTTTCGGGCGATAGGGCTTACTGAGCAATCCTACGGCCCCGTTCAATTCCGCCACTTCCTCGGCTGAGTATCCCGTCGAGAACAAGACTTTCACCTGCGGATTGGTTGCCACCAACTTCCCGAACGCATCGCGGCCAGACATGCGCGGCATGGTTACGTCGAGCACCACCAGATCGATCGTGGAGTGCTTGATCGCGAAGATATCCGCGGCTTCGACACCATCATTGGCGGTGAGCACGTTGTAGCCCGCTCTTTCCAGAACCGTGCGGCCCACTTCGCGAATCATGGGTTCGTCGTCCACAAACAGCACCGTGGCACCACTCGCACCACTCGCACCGCTGGCACTGGTCTCGGCAACATTAGCCGGTGCCGCAGATCGCACTGACGGCGAAGGCTCCCCGACAGACTCTTCCTCTAAAGCCGGTGCCGCTAGCGGAAAGTAGAGATCGAAGCGAGTGCCAACACCCGGCGTGGATTCGCAAGTCACCCAACCGCGATGTTGCTCCACGATTCCGTGAACCATTGGCAATCCTAGTCCCGTGCCTTTGCCAACGCCCTTGGTGGTGAAGAACGGTTCGAAGAGCCGAGCTTTCACTTCGTCCGTCATACCGATGCCGGTATCGGCGACACTCAGGCAGATAAACCGGCCGGTTCGGGCGTGCGTGGTTTGGCGTGCGGCGGTGGCTTCGGTCACTTCAACCGGTTCCGCGGTTAGCGTCAGTGTTCCGCCATTGGGCATGGCATCTCGTGAATTCAAGCACAGATTCAAGAGCACCTGCGAGAGCAACGCCGGATCGGCTTGAATGGATGGGCAATCCGCAGGCACTTTCACGATCAGATTAATGCGTGGATCAAACGTGTGACGCAGCAATCCAGCAGCTTCGCCCAGCGCATCGGCCAGGCGCACCGGCACCGACACGAGCTGATTGCGGCGGGCATAACCAAGGAGCTTGCAAGTGAGATCGGCCGCGCGCTTGGCAGCCTGTTCAATGACCATCAGATGAACGGTGTTCGGGTCGTTGGCGGGCAACTTCACCTGATCCAGGTTGCACATCAATGCCGTGAGCAAGTTGTTAAAGTCGTGCGCCACGCCGCCCGCGATGCGGCCGACGGCTTCCATCTTCTGGGCATGACGGAGTTGCTCTTCGAGCTTGCGCCGGTCTGTCACATTAAGCGAAACGCCAACGCCATACTCGAATTCGCCAATCGGCCCGCGAACTGCCGCGACCGAAAGTTCCGCCCACACTAACTCGCCATCGGGCCGCACATACCGCTTGAAAAGATGGAAGCGGTCTCGCTTGCCCGCCACGAGTTCGGCCATCAGCGGCACTTGTGCAGCGGCATCATCCGGGTGCGTGATGTCGGCCGGGTTGAGGCGAACGACCTCGCTCGGTGTTCGCCCCACCATCGCCGCGAACGCCGGGTTGCACGATACGAAGCGGCCGGCCCGATCCGTGAGCGATACACCGGCGGATGTGTCTTCGAAGATGCTGCGGAACAGGGCTTCGCTGCGTCGCACCGCGTCCAGTGCTCGTTTGCGATCGGTGATATCGCGCTGAATCATCACCCAGTGCGATGCGACGCCCGCGGGGTACGGCACCGGCACCAGGCTGAGATCGACCCAGAAATCCGTGCCATCTTTGCGGTAATTGCGAAGCTCCACTTGCAGTGCATTGCCTTGGGCCAGCGCGTCGCGAATCGCGGCCAGTGTGATCGGATCGGATTCGGGGCCACGCAGAATGTGCAGCGAGCGGCCTAACACTTCCTGGCGTGAATAGCCGGTCATGCGGCAAAACGCCTCGTTCGCATAAAGCACCGCTCGCCCCAACCCTTGCCGTGGTTGAGCTTCGAGAATCACTACTGCGTCGTTGGCATGCACCACGGCCGATTCAAGCAATCGCATGCGTTCGGCGGAGTATTCGGGCGCATCCAGCGATGTGGGAGTGGGAAGAATCTGAGCGATGCTCGTGCCGCTATGCCGCCAGACGCTCACGCCGATGGCCACTGCAATCATCAGTGCCGCGAAGGCAGAGGCCAATGGAGACGGGAAGACCCGAAGACCAAACCCAATGACGAATGCCACCGCGATTGCGGTTATCCACGGCCAGATCTTGGGATTGGAAACGGGCATGGAGGCGAATTCACCGGGCACAACCCGCGTTCCGCTCAACGCGAGTGGAACGCTTCGATTCAGCTTTCTCCTCAACCTTACGCGCGCGGATTCGTGTGTGACACCGCATGAGCTGAAAAAGCGATCACTAAGCTACCGATCCGAGCACAAACTTCGGCCGGCAACACAATCGGTTCCGCTCCAGGCTCAGGATTCCAACCCGAGCGAACGGCTGGTTACGAGAACAACGTGAATACGGTGTTAACAATATGGGTTATCGCAATCTCACAGAATGTATTCTCGATCTGGATCGTGCGGGGCAGTTGGTTCGCATCGTTCAGGAGATCGACCCTCATCTCGAAGCCGCCGAGGTGCAACGCCGCGTTTATGCCGCAGGCGGGCCGGCCGTGCTATTCGAGCGGGTGAAAGGGACCGCCTTCCCGATGGTCTCGAACCTGTTCGGCACGCGTGAACGAACGCAGTTCATGTTCCGCGACGCCCTGGATAACGTTCGCAAACTGGTTGAATTGAAGACCGACCCGGGGCACCTCGCCCGGCGACCGTGGCGATACTGGAACGTGCCACTGCTGGCCTGGCGATTGCGGCCCAAGTTTATCCGCTCTGCACCTGTTCTCGCCCACCAAACCAGCCTTTCGAGCCTGCCACAACTGAAATGCTGGCCGCTGGATGGCGGGGCGTTCGTCACGTTGCCGCAAGTGTATACCGAACACCCGGACCGCCCCGGCTGGATGAAGTCCAACCTCGGCATGTATCGCGTGCAGTTCTCGGGTAACGACTACGAACCCGATCGCGAATGCGGCTTGCACTACCAAATTCACCGCGGCATTGGCGTTCATCATGCGGCCGCACGCCGCCGAGGCGAAGCGTTGCCGGTTCACGTTGTGATTGGTGGGCCGCCTTCGCTCGCTGTCGCTGCGGTGATGCCGTTGCCCGAGGGTTTGCCCGAACTCGCATTCGCCGGCGCGTTGGGCGGGCGACGCTTGCGCATGTGCCAGCCGACAACTGCGAACCACGCCGTGAACGCGCTCGCATGTCCCGCCGACGCGGACTTCGTCATTTCCGGATACATCGACCCCACGCGCACCAAGCCCGAAGGGCCGTTCGGCGATCACCTCGGTTACTATAGCCTTGCCCATGATTTCCCGGTGATGACCGTTACGAATGTTTATCATCGGCCCGGCGCGATTTGGCCGTTCACCGTGGTGGGCCGACCGCCGCAAGAAGATACCTCGTTCGGCGAACTGATTCACGAACTGACCGGCCCCGTGATTCCCACGGTTATTCCCGGTTTGCACGCCGTTCACGCGGTCGATGCGGCGGGAGTGCATCCGCTGTTGCTCGTACTCGGTAGCGAGCGTTATGTGCCCTACGCTGCCACGCGGCGACCGCAGGAATTGCTGACACTGGCCAACGCGGTGCTCGGGCAAGGGCAACTTTCGCTGGCGAAGTATTTGTTCATCGCCGCGAAAGAAGATGCCCCGGAACTCGATATCCACGACATCGCCGCGTTCTTCCGCCACGTGCTCGAACGCCTCGATCCGGAAGCGGACTTGCACTTTCAGACTCGCACCACGATCGACACACTGGACTACTCGGCGGGCATGGGGTTGAACGCTGGCTCGAAAGTTGTGTTTGCAGCGGCAGGCCCCAGACGGCGCGAGTTGGGCACAGAAACCCCCAGTGTCATCAACCTGCCGGAAGGTTTCTCGAACCCGCAGATCGTGATGCCTGGTGTGCTGGCGATCTCCGGCCCCAAGTGCGGAGCGCGAAACCCGGCCGCAGGCGTTTATGCAGATGCAGGAGATCCGGACATGGTGCGAATCATCGCCGCGTTAAATGCCACGTTCCGACAGAAACCCGCCACGTTATCGGGCTTCCCACTGCTGGTGATAACAGACGATAGCGCCTTCACGAGCCAAAGCCTTGGCAACTGGCTATGGGAAACGTTCACCCGTAGCGATCCGGCGAACGATATTTACGGCGTGGAATCGTTCACGAGCCGCAAGCACTGGGGTTGCCGTGGGCCGATCGTGATCGATGGGCGATTGAAACCACACATGCCGCCGCCACTGGTAGAGGATGCAACGGTAACCAAGCGCGTTGATGCGCTGTTTGCCCGCGGTGGCCCACTGCAAGGCGTTCGGGAGTGACTTGCGTTGATTGGGCGGTGCGTGAACAACCGCGAAAGCGTTCAGCTTTCAGCTTTCCTGGCTCGAGAAGAGTTCAGGCGTGGTGTTGACTGCGGCCATGATCCAGCGATTGACATCGCGGGGCATGTCGTCGTGGATGTGTTGGGAGGTTGGATACGCCTGAAATCGCACGTCCGCCCCGGCGGTGGCCAGTCGTTGCGACACTCTCCGGGCGTTCAACACCGGAACGAGAGGGTTGCTTGAACCATGCCCCACGAACACCCGCAAGTTACGCAGGGCATTCGTGCGTTGCACGGGCGTTTCGCCATTGAGCAGCGCAACACCGGCGACGGTTTCACGATTGGCCAGCCCGAAGCGATACGCAACCGCAGCACCTTCGCCCATACCAACGAAGTAGATGCGGCGAGCGTGAACGTGATACTCGGCCTGGGTATGGGCAACGACGCTTCGCAGGTAGGCATGGCTGGCGTCGTGGTTCCAGCCGAATTCCTGCGTTCCGGTGTCGCCTGAACCCAGTGCAATCGGGCCGCGTGGGCACGCCAAGATATAGTTCCTGCGGCTGAGCAGTGGAGCCAACCGGGCCGCCCATTCTTCATCGCCGCCATCAGGGTGCAGAACCACCACGAGTGGATACGCATACTTCGCCTGATAATCCGAGGGGAGCATCAGGCGAATTGGGCGATCGGAATAAGAATGCAAGCGCATGGTGGCGAATCCCGTTGTGGGCCGTGCGGTTCGCCGAGGAGTTATTGTTGCCGGCATGGAAGATCCGTGATCCGGTTTCATCGGGGCCTCTTCAGGGCTTCTGAGGCCTGTCTCGTCTGAACTGAACATTGAATCGCGAGTGCGAGTCGGCAGTTAGCCGAAACCGCAACGCGATCCGGTTCGCGACAACTCTACGTTGGCCAAGGGCCACATTCAAGAACACACCCTCTGCAGCTTGAGGGAAAATCGACGGATTTTCCATGTGAGCAGCCGATTGATCCGTCTGGGTCATATGCAGTGGAATAGCGAATCTGGGGCAGGTCAACAGGGGAGGGATTCCGGGAAACAAATTCCGTGGTATCGAGGCATGCGCCACGCCTTACAGCCGCGCCACTCGCGCCTGGCGATACAATCGCACTTCCCGGCACAACCGCGCCACTCTCGATCAATTCTGATGCAGCGAAGCGTTGCATGCGGCTATTGCACCCGATACATTCGATACTATCGCCTCTCGGCGGAGAACCTCATTGAACTTCCCGATTCCTAACCTCTCAATTCCTGGTGCCTCGTCGTTCGCCTCCCCCGAACTCGAATGGCTCGTACCGTACCTGATGCTTTGGGCCGCGATAACCATACCCGCTGTTGTCGCGGGTTGGCTCGGGGTGTTTACCAAAGCAGGCCAACCGAGGTGGGCTGCGCTCATTCCGGTTTACAACATCTACGTTCTCGTGGTGCGGGTGGCTCGGCTTAGCCCGCTGTGGTTCGTGCTCATCATGATTCCGCCTGTCAATCTCATCGCATCCATTCTCGTCAACGTCGAGGTAGCCAAACGGTTTGGCCGCAGCGAGGCGTTCGGGGTTGGTATGTCGGTCTTCGGCTTCGTGCTTTATCCCATCATCGGGTTTAACCGCGATGGTTACGAATCCGTGCATGACCGACCGCGAACCAACCACCACAGGCCCAGGTGATCGTTCGATCACGACCCACCAAACACGCCCACCGAAATATTCACGAGCTGCTTGATATCGTTTGGCCCTTGGTTAAGCGGCACCGCGAAGTCCAGGGCGAGCGGCAGTGGCCCCAACGCCGGGATGTTAAGCCGGAACCCGGCACCCACCGCCACGCGATAATTCTTGATGGAAACATTCCGCTCCACCGTTCCATGGTCCACGAATGTGACGAAGTGGAACTTGTCGTTCGCCAGGATGGGAATCTGGTATTCCACAGTGTTCAACCAGGCGAATGTACCGCCAAGTGCAAGGCCGTTTTCGAATGGCCCCATCCCGCGGAACGAGAACCCGCGGAAGCTCCGGATACCACCGCCATAGAAGCGTTCGAAGACCGGCGCATTCGATCCTGCCACCGAGACTTGAGTCCGCAGACCCAGCACATGCTTGCCGCTTCCATCCTCGCGGGCCAGAAACTTGTTCGAGAAGAACTTGGTGTATTCCACCGTTCCCACCGGGAACGTGTAGGAGCCTAACACTTGCTCGAAGCTCATATCGAGCACGCTACCAGTTGTCGGATAAATGTACGAATCGCGGGTATCGCGTGTCAGGCCCGGTCGCAGGCCCAGGACGAAGTGGCTGCCGGCATCATCGCTAATATCGGGCGGTGCCCACGACGGGACGTTATTGATGTTCACGCCTTCCACGCGGGTGGCAAGCGAAGCTCGCCAGATGGAATCGAGCCGCCGATCGATGGTAAAGCGGCCGCCGTAGCGATCTTCGTCGTACTCCGCGAACGATCGCTGGAAGTAGTAGCCCGATACGGTTAGCCCGAACTGCGTATCCAACAGGTAGGGTTCGCGCCAGGTGGCGGAGTATCGTTGGAACTGCGTGCCGGGTGCGGCTTCGATACGGAACTCTTGCCCGCCACCGCGGAAGGCTCTGCCCTGGCGGAAATCATCGAGGCTCGTTGGCCAGCGAAGAATATCGAAGTTGCGTTCGTTGATCGTCACATTCCCGGTCACGCCGGCGTCGGTGTTAAAGCTCCCACCCACCATGAACTGGCCGGTTCGCGTTTCTTGCACTCGCACGCGAACATCTTTGAGCGGGCTATCGAACTCGTTTTGCAGCACTTCAACCGATGGCGGATTCTCGGGATCGAAGATACCCAGGCGGGCTAACCGCATGCGGGCTTCTTCAATGGAGGGGTATTGCAGAATCTGGCCGGGCCGCAGATCGAGTTGATTGAGAATGACGCGGTCGCGTGTGACGGTGTTCCCTTCCAGAATGATGCGGCCCACGCGATCGGGCACGCCGCGATCGTTCATCACTTCATAGCGCACCTGCACCACGTCCGGCGTCTCCGGATCGGCGTAGCGCTGCTCTTCAATCGCCACCTGCTGACCGCGAACGCCGTAGTAGTGCCGAATGCGGGCTTTGTTCGCCTCCGAGAGCCGGCGGTCGTAGCGTTCGCCGGGTTTAAGATCATCGGCAAGAGTTTGCAACTTCTCGACCGGGTACGACTTCGCCCCATCGATCTCTTTCCCGCCAACGCGGTACTGTCGCCCTTCCACGATGTGGTACACGATCCGCACATGGCCGACATCTTCGGCCTGAACCACTTCGGGCGTCACCTGCACATCGAGATAGCCAAGCGATTCGTAGTATTCGATCAGCTTCTGCCGATCGAGTTCCATGCTGATCGGATTGAACGTGCCGCCCATGAAGCCAATGAATTCTTTCTTGGTAACCAGTTGCGTTCGCAATCGCGATGTGCTCGCCTGATCCACCCCGCGAAAATCGATACCCGCGACTTTAACCTTTGGCCCTTCAACGATCCGGTAAATCACTCGTGTATCGGTTGGCTTGCGTCCTTCGAGCAATTCCACGCTGGCGTAGTATCGGCCGTCTTCCTGGAGTTTCCGCTGAATAGCCACGCGGCCCAGTTCATTGGCTAGCGGATTCATCGGTTCGCCTTTGCGAATCCCCGCGATCTTCTGCAACTCCGTGGGATTGATGTGCTGCGTGCCAAGGAACGAGAGTTCTTCGACGACGCTCGTCAGTTCCGTGACATAAACCAGAATGCTCACGCGGCCATCGGGATCGTTCTTGGTGAGCACTTGCACGCCACCAGGGACAAACCACTTGGTGGCATGAAGCTGGCGAACATCTTCTTGCATGGTCGCTTCTTCATACCGGCTGCCCGGTTGAGAACGCATGAACGATCGGATCTGATCCGTCGTGCGGATCCGATTCCCGACCGGGATGACATCGGAGATAATTTTGTTGTTCGGGTTATCGGCCGCGAGTGAACCCGTGGGCCACGCAAGCCACGCGACAGCCGCGAAGATGGCGGCGGTCACCGGCCAGAACGTTCGGCGGACAGGGCAACAAGCGGTCATCGGACATCCCTCGGGTACCGGGGGTCAACAAACGAAGAAGTATCTCGGCGAAGAGCCAGCACATAGACTTCGCAAGAATTCGTGTCAAGATCGCGACGCCATCGGACGAAGCGAATTGCCGATCTTTGCGACGGTTTGTGAGGCGGAAAGTGAAGTAAGTGGAATGGGGCAAACTACGCAACGAGAAACGCCAACTGCCACGCGAAACGCCGGGCGAAATCGGGGCGATAAGAAGAACTGGTAGAAGGACATCGTGATTGAGTAGGAGCATATCGTCTCCGACGATCCCGACACTCCTTTGGAGCAGAACGGCGACTACTCCTTCGAGAATGGCATCGAAAGCCACTGCGGCTACGTGGGTGCTGCGGATGCAGCAACGCCGACTGAATGATCACGAGGCTGAGACAGTGCTGACGGGGGTCTCAAGAGTCCGCTGCGATTTAACTGATATCGATGACTTGGAACTCGTCTCGCCGGATCAACTCTGGGCGGATGTGGTGTCGTGAGGTGTGACATTTTCCGTCTCGAAAAGTGCCAACCCACGCTCTGCCGCCCTGGAGTAGATCGGTGTGATCGCATCGAGAAGGCGATCGGTCCCACGCCAGAACGGGAACCCGCCGAGCCGCTTCGGGCCAGCCGCGCTCACTGGCGGCAATCGCACCTCGCCGCATAGATCCGCCGGTAGCGGTGTACTCGCCCAGAACGCGGAAGCGTCTTCCGGTAGCGGTTCTGGAGCCACCGATGGTTCTGGCTCCGCTGCCACCGCTGCGTTACCGCTGCCTGTGTTGAGGTGGCCGCAAATCATCTCGCGGTCCGTGCCCCGTAACCGGAATAGCAAGAACGGGTCGCGGTCGAACTCTTCGCCGACCAAATAGTATACCGCCGCGATGTGTTTGCACGGGTTCGACCAGTCCGGGCACGAGCAGCCTGTCTCGATCTCCTCCAGAGACTTCGGGAACAGCGACAACCCGGCTTTCGTGAAAGCCGTCTCGATGTCCTGAGGCATTTCGCCCGCGAGCAACTTCGCCGCGAATACGGCCTGCGTGTTCAGTTCGGCAACCAGTTTCTCCCAGTCTTTCTCCGTTAGCTTCGGCAGTGTGATTGTGACGGCGTATGGGGTGGGCCGCGACCCTTGCACCTTCGCCGTGACTTTGCCCGGCCCGATGTTGATGTCCGTCACTTGCCCCTTGCGGGCGTACGATCGCCCGCGTCCCAATCGGGCACCGATGTTGAAACTCTCCAACACCTCGATCCAGCGTTTCGCCCACCACGATTTACCGAACGCACCGGTCTTCGATTGCGCCTTGATACCGCCCTTCACCGCCTTCGGTGTGGACTTCGGATAGAAGTCGCGGAACCACATGGATTAATCCTCCACCGCGTTGGGGCGCAGGGCAAGTACCTCGCGCAATTGATCGTCGCCCAGTTCTGTCAACATCGCTTCGCCATTGCCCACAACCTTTGCGGCCACGCTACGCTTGCGTGCCAGCATCTCGTCGATCTTCTCTTCCAGTGTACCCGAACACACGAACGCATGAACCTGCACCGTGCGCGTTTGCCCGATGCGGAACGCCCGGTCGGTCGCTTGCGTCTCAACGGCCGGGTTCCACCAGCGATCGAAGTGGAACACGTGCGTCGCGGCGGTCAGGTTCAGCCCGGTGCCGCCAGCCTTCAGCGACAGCAAGAACACGCCCGGTCCGTCGGGCGATTGGAAGCGTTCGACCATCGCGTCGCGCTGTTTGCGGGATGTGCCACCGTGCAGGAACAGCACCTCGCGGGCGAAGGTTTCTTGCAGGTGCCGGCGGATGATGTCGCCCATCTCGGTGAATTGCGTGAACACGAGTGCCTTGTCGCCGGCGTCGAGCAATTCCTCCAGCATCTGCGTGAGTCGGGTGAGCTTGCCTGAGCGGTTCGGGATGGCGGAGCGGTCGCCCAGGAACTGTGCCGGGTGGTTGCAGACCTGCTTCAGCTTGGAGAGTGCCCCGAGAACCATTCCCTTCCGCTTAATCCCCTGAACATCGCCCAACTCTTTGTCGAGTTCGTTCACCACCGCGGCGTAGAGTGAAGCCTGTTCGCGTGTCAGGGTGCAATACTCGGTGGTTTCGATTTTCGCAGGCAAATCGCGGATCACGGTGGGGTCGGTTTTCAGCCGGCGTAACAGAAATGGCCCCGTGAGACGCTTCAAACGTTCCATCGCCCGCGCATCCTGGTGGTGCTGGATCGGCGTGAAGAACTCGCGGCGGAACGCGGTCGCGGTGCCCAGGAGTCCCGGGTTGAGGAACTGCCCGATGGCCCACAGATCCCCGACGTGGTTTTCGACCGGGGTGCCGGTGAGCGCCACGCGGAACTCAGCGGTCATCGCTCGGGCGGCCTGCGCTGTCTTCGTGTTCGGGTTCTTCACTAACTGAGCCTCATCGAGGATCACCCCGGACCATTTCATCGGCTCGAATAGCTTCTGATCGCGTGCGAGCAGGCCGTAGCTCGTCAGCACGATCGCGGCGTTCGTGGCGTCCTTTTTGAGTGCGGCTTTCGTCTTGGCACGGTTCGGCCCGTGGTGAATGAGCAGGGACAGATTCGGCGCGAAGCGTGCGGTTTCGCGCGACCAGTTCCCGACCACCGACATCGGGCAGACCAACAGTACGGGTTTCTTCTCACCGTTCTCGCGCTCGCGTTGGAGGAGCGCCAGCGTCTGCAGGGTTTTGCCGAGTCCCATGTCGTCGGCCAGGCACGCCCCGAGTCCCCAGCGTCGCAGGAACGCGAGCCACGAGTAGCCACGCACCTGATACGGACGCAGCGATGCGTGCAGCCCGGCCGGCGGTTCCAACTCCGCGAATGTCGCGTTGGTGAGTTCCTTCAGGAAGCCTTCGATCCAACCGGAGGCGATCGCGCCACGAGCATTCAACGGCGTGTCTTCGGGAGTGATGCCCAACGCCAGTTTCATCACATCGCGGGCGGCGATCTTCGCTGGTTTCTTCTTGAGAAGCTCGATGGCGGCGCGGATGTCGTCGGCACTCACCTGCACCCACTTCCCGCGCAAACGCACAAGGGATGCCTTTTGCTTGGCGAGTTCCTGCAACTCCGCGAGAGTTAACTCTTGATCACCGATGGCCACAGACCACTGAAATTGCACGAGGTCTTCGAGTGACAGACCACCACCACCAGACATCGGCGGGCTCTTCACCTTTGCGGTCACTTCGAGCTGCTGCTTCGTGGCGTGACCGGTCCACCACGCGGGCAGAAGCACGCCGAACCCGGCTTGTTCAAGGAGCCACGCGGTTTCGTTCAAGATGCGGTGTGCGCCGTCGGTCGTGGTGCTGAATCCCGCCGGCGTGGCAGTCTTCAGACTCGCATCGACATCGGGGCTGAGGTTCGCAGCCTGTCCCAGTCCGGCCAGCAAGATGGGCTTCAGGTCCGTGCGGGCGACACTCGCTTTTCCAGCCCACACGTCGTTGGCGGGGATGTGCAAGCTCGGGTCGTCTCGCCCCTGGAGCAGATAGCGGACCTCCCAGGTTTGGCGGCGGTCTTTCTCGTCGGGTTCGTCGAGGCGGAAACACAAGCGGAACGGCGCGGCTTCTGCCCTCGCGATGGGTGCTCGCCATTCCCGCACCTGTGTGGCCAGTTGTGACACATCGGTGTCACTCCCGAGCATCGCACCGGTCGCGGATTTCAGGGCGTGGAGCCAATCGTCGTGGATACTGTCGAATTGCTTGCGCGGCTTCTCGGGCAACGGCCCGCGAACGAGTCGATCGACCGCGAATGCGACGAACTCTCGCAATACCTCGTTGGCGGCACGATCCGGCAGTTTCTCGCCGATGGCGCGGCACGCGGGGGGCATCGCGCGGGCCAGTCGATCGATTCGCGTTGCATCGGCCCCGGCGATGGTCGGTGTCCACCGTGCGAACCACTTCTTCCCGCGTTGCACCAGATCAGGGAGGAACTGTTCCCGTGCAACGAGTGCCGATGCGAACCGAAGTGCTTCGCCCCAGTAGCGGAGTGTGACGCCGACACCAACGCCGGGAGCGAGTGTCGGCCGATCCCCGATGCCAGCGAGGAAGCCGAGGAGGTCGTCCGTTTCAAGCACGACTGCGGCTACTTGCCACGGTTTCACTTTCGGCGTGCCTGTTGGTGATTCCCCGAGCAACGGGGATGACGGCAACGGCGTGTCCGCGATCGTCGGCAACCAGATCATCGCAGACTGCGAAGTCGTCCCCTTCGCAGTGAGAGCCGCATTGAGTTCGTTAGCCGTCGCCGCGAAGGGATGGGGTGAAGTGCGTTTGGTGGCTGCGCCTGAATGTGGGTCGTCGGGTCTGAGGTTGCGTTCACCCCAGATGAGGCAGTGGCCATCCGCGAACCCGCATTGGAGCAGGAGCATAATTCACCTACCGAACGGGAATTATTGTTTCGATCAGCGTATCCGACTGTGTTCGCGGTGGCGACTTCCGCGCCTTTGAACATCATATGTCGGCTCGTCAGAATAAATCAGACGATTTTGCTCGTCTGCCGGATCTGCGAGGGTTTGGAATTCTTTGGAATCGAGATCGATGAGACGCGAAACGCAACGGATAAGGGCGTGATTTCCAAGCCAACCAGCCGGGTAGTGGTCCGCGACTTTCACACAGATGAAGCGTTGTTGATTGCACTCTTGGTATACCACTCCTTGGGGCTTGGTATGGCCAGTGAGTAAAGGAAATTCAATCACGATATACAAACCTTCACTCACAAATGGCAATTGACCCCATATGCGACATGACCATGCGGAGTATGCGACTGTGACTGAAATGCAAAGAAGGAAAATCAGCATGCCCGCTCCCGAGCCAACAACGGACCGGTCTTGGCTTTCCCTTGCCGTACTCTGGCAACGCAAGTCCACGACCATCGCGGTGATTGCGAGCCTGACAATACTGTTGCATCTGGTGCTGCGCTTCGGTTTCAACACCTCTGCCGGCATGAACAAGCTTCCTTTGCTGGTAACTCTCGTATTGGGCGGCGTGCCGCTGCTCTATGAACTGCTTGGCAAACTACTGAAACGAGAATTCGGTTCCGATCTACTGGGCGGCATCTCCATCATTACTTCCGTCTTGCTGGAAGAGTACCTGGCCGGGTCGATCATCGTGCTCATGCTTTCTGGAGGTGAAGCGCTGGAGAGCTATGCATTGCGCAGCGCGTCTTCCGTGCTGGCCGCGCTGGCGAAACGACTCCCCTCGATCGCCCACCGCAAACGGGAATCGGCAATTGTGGATGTGCAGCTCGACGAAATCGAAGTGGGCGACATACTTGTGATCTATCCGCATGACATATGCCCGGTGGATGGAGTTGTTATTGATGGTCACGGGGTCATGGATGAATCCTACCTGACAGGCGAGCCGTTCCAGATCACCAAGACCTCAGGCTCGCCGGTGATCTCGGGCGCGATCAACGGCGAATCCGCTCTGACCATCCGCGCGACCCAGCGCGCCGCCGACTCGCGCTACGCAAAAATCATGGAAGTCATGCGTGAGTCCGAGTCCACGCGGCCGCAGTTGCGACGCCTGGGGGATCGCCTTGGCGCGATTTACACACCGGTCGCCCTGACCGTCGCTCTCCTCGCCTGGGCGATAAGCGGAGAGGCCATTCGGTTCCTGGCGGTGCTGGTGATCGCCACCCCATGCCCGCTGTTGATCGCGATACCAGTCGCTATTATCGGCTCGATTTCTCTCTGTGCTCGCCGGGCGATCATAGTCAAAAGCCCTGTCGTGCTCGAGCGGATCGCCGAATGTCGGACGGCGATTTTCGACAAGACTGGGACGCTCACTTACGGTGAACCGAGTTTGACCGATCAGTTCGTCGCCCCGGACTTCGCCCAAAAGGATGTGCTGACCCTCCTGGCGAGTCTGGAGCGCTATTCCAAACACCCGCTGGCGCGAGCGATTCTTGAGGCGGCGAAGAAACAGGGGCTTCAACTTCTTGAGGCCCTCGATGTCGGCGAAGTGCCGGGCCAGGGGTTACGTGGCACTGTTTCTGGGCATTCTCTGCTCATCACCAGCCGCAATAAACTCATCGCGCAAAAGTTCGCGGGAGCGGAACTCCTCCCTCCCCTCTCGGGTGGACTCGAATGCGTGGTCGTGATCGATCAGAGGTACGCGGCCACCTTGCGCTTTCGTGATTCGCCGCGTGCGGAGAGCCGTTCCTTCGTGAATCACCTCGGCCCGAAGCATCAGTTCTCGCGTGTGATGATCGTGTCGGGGGATCGCGAGTCCGAGGTGCGCTACCTTGCCGAGCAGGTCGGCATCACCGAGATCTACGCTCAGAAAAGCCCGGAAGAAAAGCTCGCAATCGTCCGCAAAGAAACTGCCGCCGCCAAGACACTGTACGTGGGGGACGGCATCAACGACGCCCCGGCCATGATGGCTGCCACGGTTGGCATGGCGATCGGACAAAATAGCGACGTGACCTCGGAAGCAGCCGGGGTTGTGATTATGGATAATTCGCTTGAAAAGGTGGACGAATTCATGCACATCAGTCGCCGCATGCGGATCATCGCGTTGCAGAGCGCCGTCGGTGGCATGGCGATGAGCGTCATCGGCATGATCTTCGCTGCAACCGGTCATTTAAGTCCGGTGACTGGGGCCATCATGCAAGAAGTCATTGACGTTCTGGCCGTACTGAACGCCTTGCGGGCCGCGTTTCCTCCAAAGGTGCTTCATGATCTTTAATGGAATCTGCAACTGATGAAAACAAAACCCAACGTGCTCGCCCCAGAACTGCGTGGGAAAATGGATGCTTACTGGCACGCCGCCAACTACCTATCAGTCGGCCGGATGTATCTCTACGACAATCCGCTACTGAAGTGACCGCTGAAACTCGAAGATGCAAAACACATGCTGTTGGGACACTGGGGACGACAGTGGGCCAGAATTTCATCTCCGTGCACCTGAACCGGGTTCATCGTTCCGCACGAAACGGTGAACAGCCGCGTGCAAGGTGGCATGTCACCGTTGCTGATTCCGCAATTCCCGACCGGCATCATGCGTGGTCGCTTCCATTCGAAAGATGGGCACTTGTATTTGTGTGCCATGCACGCCTGGGCTGGCAACCAACAGCAACCCGGCGGGATGTTCTGCGTGCGTGCGACGGGTAAGCCTGTCAACCGCTTCGTCGGAATCCACTTTCTGCGTTTGCGCAAATTGGTATGCTGATGGGGATCAGGTATTGTTGCGACAGTTTGTTTGAAACATCCTTTCTTTGAACGATGACGGCGACGCGAAGTATCGGGAAAACTCCGCAACCGACATCCTGATTTGCAACATGACAAAGTGAGCACCCGATGAACACCGACACGTTCGCCGCTCTGCTCGCACGGGTGCGAAAGGGCGACTCCGACGCCGCCACCGAGTTGGTGCGGCTCTATGAACCGGCCATTCGGGTCGCCGTTCGGGCGAGTCTGGTTGATACCAACCTGCGCCGGCATTTCGATGCATCCGACATCTGCCAATCGGTCATGGGTAGCTTCTTCGTTCGGGCCGCAGCGGGGCAATACGATCTGGAACAACCAGCGCAGCTGGTCGCCCTGTTGGCGAAGATGGCCCGCAATAAAGTGGCCATGGAAGCGCGACACCATCGACAGGAAAAGCGAGACGCCCGGCGTGTGACGGGTGGCGACTCGGTGCTGGCCGGGGCAGCGGGTGCAACACAAAGCCCCTCCGATGCGGCCGCAGGCAAAGAACTCCTCTCAGCGATCTTGACCCGCTTGGGCGAAGAAGAACGCGAGATCGCGCAGCGACGCGCGCTGGGCCAAGACTGGGCCGTTATCGCTGCGGAAATGGGCGGAACACCCGACGGACGACGCAAACAACTTTCGCGTGCGCTGGATCGATTGGCCCCTGAGCTTGGTTATGCCGAGGATGCCGATGAGTAACCAACCTTCAATCGTCCATTCGCTTCCATCCGTTCTCGCGCGTCTTGCGGCGTTGCCTGCGGCCCGCGCTGCGGATGAAGCGCGAGCGGATCAGGAAGCGCGCTGGCGTGCCGGTGAATCGCCTGCCGTTGAAGCGTATCTGGCGGGTTTGCCGCGAGTCGCGGGCGATCCGGAGCAGGCGTTGGTGCTGATCTATGGCGAGGTGCTTTCACGCACGGCCAAAGGCCAGAAGCCCACGCTCGGTGAGTATCAGAAGCGCTTTCCGCAACTGGCCACGCGGCTCGCCACGCAGTTCGCCATTCACGAAGCACTCGCTGCGGCACCGAAGAGCGTCACCGCTCCACGCTCCGCACCGCAGCCCGATGGGCCAACCGTCGATGCCTCTGTGAACGATTCCGCCGAGGGCGGTTTATCCGCCGATGTGCAGCACACCATCTCCGGTTTTGGTAAGGCAGACGATGTGGCCACGATGGGCAACCTCGGGCATTACCGCGTTGTTAGCTTGTTGGGCGAAGGTGGAATGGGGTTGGTGTTCCTGGCCGAAGACACGCGACTGGAACGCCCGGTGGCGCTCAAGGTGATGCGGCCATCGCTGGCTCGCAATCCATCGGCGCACGCCCGCTTTCTGCGTGAGGCAAAGGCCGCAGCGGCCGTCAAGCATGATCACATCGTTACCATCTATCAGGTCGATGAACACGCGGGCAAGCCTTTCCTGGCGATGGAACTTCTTGAGGGAGTTCCCCTGGATAAGTGGTTGAAGGCGAACCCGCGCCCGCCGCTGCGTGAAGTGGTTCGGATCTGCCGACAGGCCGCCGAAGGGTTGGCCGCCGCCCACGCCCGCGGGTTGATCCACCGCGACATCAAACCAGCTAACTTGTGGATCGAGCATCCGACCGGGCGAGTGAAGTTGCTCGATTTTGGTCTGGCTCGCCCGGCCAAGGACGACACCCTCGCAAGTGGCAGTGGGGCGATTGTGGGCACCCCGGCGTTCATGGCTCCCGAGCAGGCACGTGGCGACCGCGTGGATTACCGGGCCGATCTGTTCAGCCTGGGCGTGGTGCTTTATCGCATGACCACCGGCCGCCCGCCGTTCACGGGTAGCACGGTGATGGCGGTGCTCACATCTCTCGCGGTGGATACGCCCACACCCGTGGCCACGCTGAACCCATCGGTTCCGCCTTATCTGGCAGGGTTGATCGAGCAACTGCTCGCGAAGAAACCCACCGATCGCCCCGGCAGTGCGGCCGATGTGGCGAACGCGTTGCGTCAACTGGAAGCCGCGCTCGATTTCGAAGCGTTGCCACGCGCGGTGCCGGTTGAGATTGCCGACGCGCCGGACCCGTGGCAAGACATCGAATTGACGGAAGACGACACACTTTACTCTTCGGTTCCGCAGGCCGAACCGGTGCCCGACGACACCCCGACGCCACCGCCCCGCGTGCCGAAACCGCGACCGGTGCGGGCGAGTAAACCGGTGAGCCGCATGTTCCTCGCCGGGTGGGCGTTGTTCGGACTGCTCACCGTCACGATGGCAGTTGGGCTATTCGTGAAGCTCACCTCGCGCCCGAACCCACCCCCCGATCTCGTCAAGGACGATACCACGAAGCCGCCGACGCCCCGCAAGACCCCGCCTGCACCCGAGTCGCTCCCCGCGGTGTTCGTGCCACCCTACGACGACTTCTCGCCGCTGGACAACCTCGACCCGGCGACGATCCCGGCGAGCGAGCGGTTCGACTGGCAGCCGAAGGAACTCGTCGCCGTCATCGGCACGCACAAGCTGCGGCACTGGGGAGGCGTGCAGCGAGTTGTTTACAGCCCAAAAGGCGACCAGATCGCCACAATGGGCACCGACGGCATCCGCCTATGGGACGCCATCACAATGGAACCGAAAGGGGTCATCCCGGTTGGGAAGGCAGACTTCATGAACCCCGACGCCCTGAGCATCAGCCCCGACGGACGGCGGCTCATGTACTACGACCAGATCGAGGGCGTCTTGCTCTACGACATCGGTGAGCCGGAACCTAAATTCCTCCATCGTCTCCAGGGGTACTGCTTCGCACAGCCATTCACAACGGACGGGAAGCATGTCGTCATTCGTGATCAACGGGGGCCGCCGCACCGCTACGAGGTCTCGGACATCTCGGGTGAGCAGCTGAAGATAGTTCGCACCCTCAACACAATCGATGCCCTGAATCAACACTGGGTGAGCGGGAACGACCGACTGGTTGACTTGACCGAGCGAGCTGACGCCCCGCCGCTTGCCCGGCTAATCGACTTTACTGTGGATGGGGGCAAACTGCTCGCCGAGCAGGAAATGCACGGACCGCTGTTCGCGGTGAGCCCCGACGGCAAGTGGTTCGCCAACAATTCGCTGAAGGACAATACGGTCCGGGTTTACGACATCAGCGGCGGCACCTTTGCAAAAGGGCGAACCTTCCAGCCGTCGTATTCTGGCAGCACATACACATACCGACTCGAATTCGTACCGGGCACGACGGAATTGTTGTTCTCCGATGGTGGCCCCTCTGCGGTGATCGGCGACCTGACGACCGGCGAGATGCGGCCCCTGTCGGCCGGGTACGACATCGTGTCGTCCGTCGCGCCGGGCGGGAAGAA
>JBGSLF010000110.1:0-7854 GCA_041740855.1 Gemmata sp. | reverse complement strand
GGGTTTGTGCGAAAACAAGGGGATTTCGCAACATTGCGATCTCCGGGCGGGAGGGTGGGGTGTCCAAAAAACTCCGCCACCCCAGCGGAATCGCTTGGAAACCGAGCGATTCTGACACCCGAAAATCGGCATCAGTCGAATGTAGATGCCATGCTGCTGAATCGCTGGAATCTCTCGGCTGAATATCACCTACTCGCCGAACGATCGGATTGGCATCAGCAGAAAGGGCGGCTACAGGTTGCGTATGAATCGGCTCTGGACCGGACTCCGGTCCAGACCCCAATCTTGTATCCCGCACCGCTTGCACCTCAAGCCGTCACCGCTGAGCTAGACCAGCCAGTTTCAAGAGATGCATTCTTCTCTGAATTAGGCTGTCTAGTCGGGCACTAAACCGGGCACTAAACTCGACTTGTTAATGCAAAAAGCGATGCTACCATGAGCATCGCTTTGCTTCATTTCAAGCATCATGAACAAAGCAGGAAATACTAGGCTAAGATTTTCAGTCGCTCGCTCTACCAACTGAGCTAACTGCCCCTACGTCAAGCTTTATAAAGCCGTTCGCTGTGAACGTCAACTCCTGCAATTCCCTCATTCCGCACCCGTCATGGGATTGAACGCCCTCGCCAACCGCACCATCGAACCAAACACCACACACAACCCCGATGCAGTCACCACCGCAGAAATCGGTCCCGGCTGTGTCAGGAACGTGAACAACTCTGCCCCCCACGCGTGTTGCGGTTTGCGCGTGGAATCCGATCGCGTCAACAATCGCATCTCTTCCGCCGATGGCTTCAACAGCTCGGCGGGCACCGATGCCCCTGTCTTCACCTCAGCTTCTTTCGTCTCGTATGAAATGGTTTCCTCGTCGTCTTCATCTGTCCAAACACGCGAGTGTTCGAGGGTGGTTTGCGGAGTTGCGGCGCGGCGAGGAGGCAAGGGCTGTGACAAGGGCGGCGATTCGCGTGAAGGCAAGGGTTCTGACAGAGGTTCCAGGCCAATCTCCGATTCAGGTTCTAATAGCGGTTCCAGACCGAACCCCGGCTCGGGTAGCGAATCGTCGGATGCATCGGCTCGTTCCGCCCGCACACGTTTCTTCTGTGGTGAAGTAGGCGGAAACGGTTCGTCGTCGAGTTTCACATCGTAGCCCGCAAGTTCCCCATCCGGCGTCTGCATCGGCGGAAGATCACTCGGCTGTTGGATTCGCGGTTTCCGTTTGGTGGTTCGCTTCGCGGGAGTTGCTTCTGCATTGTCCGACTTCGCCTTCTTCTTCCGCTTGCGCGTCAGAATGTCTCGCGTGAAACTTAGCAGAAAAGCGAGGCGACCCAGCAGGCGAGCATAGAGCAAGATCAGGATGATCAGCAGCGGGGCACCGACGAACAAAAGCGGCCAGTTACCCTCGGTGCGAAAGGTCCACTGAAATGCGAAGACGCATGCCGCCAACACGATCGCAGAGAGAGCGAAGAATTGCAGCAAGAGGAATGGTTTTTGCGCGATGCGTGTGAAGGCATTGAGTGTAAGCGGATACCACATGGAATGGGCACCGAGCGACGATAACTGGCAGATGGGGTAACAGAACCAGAATACCACGAGCGGTGCCACGCGTGGTGCCCATGTTGAATCGTGGCCTGCTGATAAGATGCGGCCAATCACCACGGCCGGCCCCGCACAAAGCCCCACTAGCCAGGCAAGATAAAAGACCTTCCAGAAGTTGTCGGTTACGGGTTCGCTGACCCAGGCCACTTCCTTCCCACCCGCTGCGCTCGTTTCCAATACGGTGAGATAGTAGTGACAGATAAAGAGCAGAAAGAGGAAGCCGAAGATGGTGGCCCCGACCAGGCAAGGCACAAAGATAAACGCTCGAAGATCCATGGCGATTCACCGTGCGATCCGCCCACCCACCTTGAGGTGGGTGAACGCGAACAAGAACAGTGCCCGGCTAACGCCCGCCGTTCGCCCTTGTTTCACACCATCGCGAGTTCCAGGCTCAATTTCTTCGCTTCGTCGGCGAGTTTCCGCACATCCTGAGTGATCCGCATCGAGCAGAACTTGGGCCCGCACATGCTACAGAACTTCGCGCTCTTGAACACGTCTTGTGGAAGAGTCTCGTCGTGCATTCGTCGTGCGGTTTCGGGATCGAGGCTCAGCTCGAACTGTTTGTTCCAGTCGAACTCGAAGCGGGCCTTGCTCAGAGCGTCGTCACGCTGACGCACATTCTTGCGGCCGCGGGCAATGTCGCCGGCGTGGGCCGCGATCTTATAGGCGATGACGCCTTGTCGCACGTCGTCTTTGTTGGGCAACCCGAGGTGTTCCTTGGGCGTGACATAACAGAGCATCGCAGCGCCGGCTTCCGCGGCCAAAGCAGCACCGATGGCACTGGTGATGTGATCGTAGCCGGGGGCCACGTCGGTCACCAGCGGCCCGAGAACGTAGAACGGTGCATCGTGGCACAGTTCCCGCTCCTTCTCGATGTTCATCTTCACCAGATGCATGGGGATGTGCCCTGGCCCTTCGATCATCACCTGGCACCCATGCTTCCAGGCCTTTTCGGTCAATTCCCCCAGCGTCTTGAGTTCGGCGAACTGCGCTTTGTCGTTGGCATCGGCGAGGCAACCGGGCCGCATGCCGTCGCCCAGTGAGAACGTCACATCGTACGCCCGCATGATTTCGCACAGTTCATCGAAGTGCGTGTACCACGGGTTCTGCTTGTGGTGCGCGACCATCCACCCTGCCATGAGCGAACCACCGCGACTCACGATGCCGGTCACGCGGTCCGATGTGAGCGCGACATACTCCAGCAACACGCCCGCATGGATGGTCATGTAGTCCACGCCCTGCTTCGCCTGATGCTCCACCATGTCCAGCAGCATTCGCGGGGTGATGTCTTTCGGATCTTTCACGTTCTGAATAATCTGGTACGCGGGCACGGTGCCAATCGGCACGGGAGAAGCTTCGATAATCGCCTGGCGAATGCCATCAATGTTCCCGCCCGTCGAGAGATCCATCACGGTGTCCGCACCGAGTTGAACGGCCGTCTGCAGTTTCTCCAATTCGTCGTCCACTTTGCCCGTCACGGCGGAGTTGCCGATATTCGCGTTGATCTTGCACTTCGAGGCCACGCCGATGCACATCGGTTGCAGGCTTTTGCTCAGGTGCACGATGTTCGCGGGAATGACCATGCGACCACGGGCGACTTCGGAACGGATCAATTCGGCATCCAGTTCCTCGCGACGGGCCACAAACTCCATTGCCGGTGTGATAACGCCCTTGCGGGCTGCTTCAAGCTGAGTCATGGGATGAACTCGCAGGACGTGTCGAAACCCACTCCTTGAGATGAGTGAGTTGTTGGGTCGCCTCCCTACGCCGGCGTTAACCGGTTCAGGTTCCGAGGGTGTGTTCTCAGCCCATGCAACTGACACGGGCACCCCTGGCGACACTTCATTCTTACGCGAAACAACGGGTAAGCGTCAACGGATTCGCCAGAACTCGATCGCGAACCGCATTCGAAGATCGCGAAGGAATCTGCGATTGCGGCATCCAAGGTCACCAACCCGGGCGAAGCAATGCACACTTGCCGCACGGTCGAGGCAATTCGCATTTTACGCTGGAATTGCCAGGAAACGGACTGAGAGTGCGTTGTGATCGCGTGCGGCGTCAACGGCGAGTTCACCGTGAATGGCTGGAAGGCAAGCCCAACGGCCAAGTAGCATGGTGTGGCGGGCCGCTTCCTCGCCCGCTCACTTCTGCTACTTCGCAGGCGCGGAACTCATCCGGGTGGCTACGAAAGACTGAAGGATCACGCGGCCGTAACTGCGGCAACTGTCAGGGTCCGTGGCCTTGCCGGGTGGGGCGAAGGGGATCTCCAATGTCACCGCCATCACGATGCCGTCGCGTGTGCCGAAGTACCACGAGAACATCGGCGGCGGTGTCGCTTCGTCCTTGATCCACACCAGCGGCCCGTGCGGTGCGGTTTTCGGAAGCCCACTCTTGATCCGCTCCGCGAAGGCCGACACGTTCGCGAAGTTATTCAGCGGGCGACTCTTCGGCCCCACGAAATACATCACCTGGTGATCTGGCATCACTAACGTGGGGCAGTGAAGATCGAGAGCATAGCGGAAGGTGGTGTCGGCGTGGAGTTGCTTGATCGCCTGCACTTCTGGGTAAATGCTCTTTTCGCCATAGTCGCGGTTGTGGTCGTGCGGTTTGCGGTTCTTCCCCTGATCGCCTTCCTCCACGCCGTCGCGATCCACAAACGGGATGGCATACAGCACGAATCGCTCGCGGAACGCTTTCCCATCGGGCGTATCGGCCATCGCCTCTGTGAGTATCCCTTCCATGGCGTAACTGGCAATCGTCTCCGCGGCGTGGTGCCGTGCTGTGAGAATCACCGCTTCTTTCTTCGCGTCAGGTGTGCCAATGCGAAGCAAGGGCACCTCACGCCCGCCGCGGCTCTTCGTGAGCGTGCTTACTTTCAAGTGGGGGTTCTTGGCATGCTTCTGCAGGAACTCGTCGAGGTTCGATGACACATACGGAATGGTGACCGCGAAGCGTACAAAGTCGCCCTTCTTGGCGAAGTCGTAAGTGAAGGTGTTCTCTTTAACCGAGTCGGTTCCCATCCACTTCCAGCTTTTGCCGCGATCGGTGCTGATCGCCGGCCCCTGATTCCCAATGGCCCCGTTCTTGAAGCCAATCACCTTCTCGGGAAACACAAACCGCACGCGGCCCGGCTCTACCGCTTTGGCTTCGAAGTACCAGTAGAACCACGGATTGTCGCCCCGCAGATCCGGCGAGAGTTCCACCGCTCCCGCCTCGTTGCGTTCCTCCTTGATGTTCCCGCCCGGAAACTTCGCTGTGACTGTGATCGTGCCATTGGGCACATCTGCGGGTTGATCGTGCGCATCCGCAGGAGTGGTAATCAACAGGCAACCAAGAGCGATGGCCGCGAGTCCGATGGAGATGCGAATGGTTGCCATGCGGTTCTCTTGAAACGTGTTACGAAGATCACTTTCGGCATGGTAAGCCATCGACCGCATTCAGCAAACAGAAACCGCTAGATACCGTTCCGTAGCAGTAAGGGAACGGGAACGCCCGCTGCGGATTCATTCATTCACTACCCGGACCCCCCTCCGCGAAACAATATCCCGATCCGAAACAATGATGCCGCGTCGATATTTTCACGCCTGTGGCGAACGTTGAGTTGTGTCGCAGCAATCACGACTACAATCGTTCCTTTACTTACCGAAAGCGGGACTTATTGCGCCGCAGCGACGGCGACGCCACAGCGAGACGCCCAGCGCACTTCCCACCACGAACACCGTCGCCGGTTCGGGAATCACAACGGCTATCGACGCGTTGTTCACGGCCGAGATCGTAGCATCCACAAAATCCCCGTTGAGGAACTGCGTCGAGCCATCTTGCAGAATGGAGATGGCGAACGGTTCGTTCTGGCGAATCGAGGGATTGGTAATGGCCACATCGATGAGCAGTAGCAGTTGCGGGGTGGTGCCGATCGTGGCGGGTGCGATGGCGAATCCGTCGCCGCCGATGTAGGTATCGTTGGCGTAGTTCGTGCCGAACACCACACCCGACTCGAAACCAAACGCTTCGTTGATGCTGTTACCGGCGAACACGTAATTCGGATCGCTGTATTGTGCGTCGGTCAGCGGTGTCACGAAGGCGACTTGAGGGCTGGGGTTGCCGGGTGCGGTTATCTGCAAGCCCAGGCTAAACGCCGCGAGGTTGAGCGTGCCGGAGTCGGTCTGAGCATACACCGCGACTTGCCCGTTGGATGTCAGCGAGACGGGCGTGCTGGTGACCGAAAGAATGAGGCCGGCTTGCGAGGTGCTCGCGGCGATGGTGAGTGCCAGAACGGAAGCGAGGAAACGCAAGAACATGGGCGATACTCCTGATACAAGGTGAAAGAGCAGGAAGAACCCGCCCGGCACAACGCGGCCAAGCGGGGATTAAACTAACGCAGTTGATCAGTCGGAGATCGGGAGGCCCGCGCCGAGCGCCTGGCCGTTGTTCTGCAAGGCGAAGGTGCGGTCGTTGATGTTCACGAAGCCGTCGCCATTCACATCGCGTTCCACGTTGTACGGCTTGCCCACTGCCGCCATGATGAGGCTGGCATCGGTCGTGTTCACGATCTTGTCGCCGTTCACATCGCCGAAGAGCCGGTAGAAGGTTCGCGAGGTTTCGAAGGAACCGTTGCCGTCGGCGTCGAATTCCAGAACGTAGTAACCGTTGCCGGTGTTTGAATTCCGGTTCCCGCCAATCCCCTGCGTTCCGAAGTCGATCTTGATGCTGTCGCCGACGACCGCGATCTGCCCGCTTAGGTCGATGTTGGTGCCCGGTCCGGCTCCACTCAGGGGGTAGCGCGTGAGACGCACGCCACCCGCTGCGACAAGGTCCGTGAGACCGCTGGCCGACTCGAATGTGGTATCCACGTAGCGCACGAATGACCGCTGCGTCTGCCCTTGTTGCACATCAAAGTTGGTAATCTTGTAGATCGCCGTCAACACCACGTCGTTCCCGTCGCCGCCCACGTAGCTGATGGTGTAGGTCCGGCCGTTGAAGGTGAGTTCAGCACCCTCGGGTAGCCCCTGGAAGGTGCCGACAGTTGGGCCGAATAATCCGATTGGATCTTGCCGATTCACGATCGTGATCTTCGTCGTCGGTGTCGCCACGAACGAACCGGTGAGGTCCAGCTTGGCTCCTGTCAGATTAAGTGAACCGCCGCTAAGCAGTTGCGAGTAGGTCACGCCTGGCGACGTGCCGTTAATCGTTATGCGAAGTGTGGCATCGGTGGCGAAGCTCAGCGGCAGCGCGAAGATCGGCGGGCCGAAAGGCGAGCCAAAGAAGTTGGGGATCACGGCTCCGCTTGCACCCGGTGCGAGTTCCAGGCTCCCGCCTGGAGTGGGTGACGTGAAGATCGGCCCGCTGTTGATCAGAATGTTGCCCCCGGTGAGGAACTGCATGGCGGTGGGAGCCGGGCGGTTGATCTGTGCACTGATCGTCATGGTTCCGCTATCGGCATTACCAATCACCAGGGTGCCCGCCGTCACGCGGTCGAGTTCGGCATCGGTAAGGCCGAGCGTAAGCGGGGAACCGGTGCGAATGTCCGCACCACCCAGGTTGATGAGCGTGCCGGCTGTCCGCGTTTGCAGCGTCGCTTTGCCGGCGCCGGTATCGCCAGCGCGGATCAGAGAACTGGAGTCGAACGCCATGCTATCGGCAGTAATCGTCAGGTCCGCCGTTAGTCCACTGATGAGCAGACCTCCACCAAGCACAGCAACCGCTTCACTGGATGCGGTTGTCCCACCAATTCCGGTAACACTCACACTCCCACCCAAAGACACAATCGCCGAACCACTGCTTGATATGTAGACTCCGCGATTGAAAGTCCCGGTGCTCTGCGAGCCACCGATACCGGTAACGCTCACATCGCCACTTCCACCCGCCGCAAGCAACCCGCCTGAAACGATGTAGACACCGATGTTGGAAGCGGAGGTCGTGCCCGCGGCTCCGCCGCCCGTGCCCTCGACCGTCACACCACCGCCCGACGACGTGATCGCCGAACCCGCAGTCACGACGTAAACGCCGTAGTTGCTGCTTCCGCCACCACCGCCGCCGGTGCCGGTGACACTCACATCACCATTGCTACCGGCTGTGAGCAACCCCTTGTTCTCGACACGCACACCAACGTTGAAACTCGAAGTTGTGGCAGAAGATCCTCCGCCGGTGCCCTCAACGGTCACCTTGCCGCCAGACGATGTAATGGTGGCAACGAACGTGTCCACACCCACGGTTTGGAACCCGTTGACGAGTACACCATAATTGCTTGCACCAGTGGTCGAA
>JBGSLF010000109.1:0-22856 GCA_041740855.1 Gemmata sp. | reverse complement strand
TCGATGTCGGCTCATCACATCCTGGGGGTGGAGAAGCTCCCAAGGGTTCGGCTGTTCGCCGATGAAAGTGGTACGTGAGCTGGGTTTAGACCGTCGTGAGACAGGTCGGTCCCTATCTGCTGTGGGCGGAGGAAATTTGAGGGGCTTTCTCCCTAGTACGAGAGGACTGGGAGGGACACACCTCTGGTGTTCCAGTTGTGGCGCTAGCCGCATCGCTGGGTAGCCACGTGTGGATGGGATAAACGCTGAAGGCATATAAGCGTGAAACTTCCCCCAAGATCAGATTTCCCGCGAAAGCGAAGGCTCCTGGTAGACCACCAGGTCGATAGGCCGGACGTGTAAGTGTGGCAACACACTCAGCTAACCGGTACTAACAGCCGAACGCTTGGCCGCATTGTTCCCTTTCTCGCTCGTGTCAGATTCAACTTCGTGCACATCAAGTTGCCAATGATATATTTGGCTGTCTTCCTCTAAAGGTGAAGGCGCCACACTGACTTGCCGGTGACTATACCCAGGTGATAACACCCGTTCCCATTCCGAACACGGCCGTAAAGAACCTGGGGCCGATGGTAGTGCGTCCAGCGCGAGAGTAGGTCATTGCCGGCTCTTTTCTTTAAGCCCAACCAGGGTAACTTGGTTGGGCTTTTTTCGTTTGCCCTCCACTATTTCACTTCGTTTGCTCTCCACTATTTCACAACACTTCTTTCTCCTGTTCGAAACGCCGTTGCTACTAAATGATTTCTATCCCAGCGTACCTCAATCGCACCACAAGTGTGCGTGTCCCAGATCGTTGCCATCACCGGAGCATACGCGGCTTTAAGGTGATCAATCGAACCAGATTTTTGACTGGATATCACCATCTTAGGACGTGCCCAATTTGCCATTGTCGATGGCAACTTATCTCCGTTGTTTGATTTCCTAACCATGTTTGCTGATTTGGCTCCGTGGTGCGGTGCCATCATCACATCGATTCGTTCTATCGCGATTGAGCGCAGCATTTCTTGCCCTTCACCTTCGATATCGCCTGTTAGCAACACAGTTGCTTCGCGATAGCGGGTGAGAACAACCATGCTTCGCGTATTCTCGTTTCCTTCTGGCCCAATGAGTGGGGGATGAAGAACTTCAAATATCAGTTCCCCTGCGGAATATTTATTTCCAAGTGCCGCTACTCGTATTGGAATGTTCCGGCTCTTTAACTCATCAAGTGCCAGCTCGACCCCAAGAGTTGATTTGTCCGAGAACGAAGGTGTGATTGTCACTTGTCCCACCGCGAATCTCTTTGCTAGCTCGGGAACGCCGTTGAAGTGATCTAGGTCTGCGTGCGAAAGAAATATCTCGTCAATTCTCGATATCCCTTTGTGCCACAAAAATGGTGCGATAATTCGTCGCGCTATATCAGGCCCGGCCGTTGTCCCGGCATCGTAAAGTATCACGCGGTTGTCCGGCGTTTGAATCACGACGCAGCCGCCATGCCCCACTGCGAGAAACGTAAATGTGCATTCCTCGCTTCGTCGCGGGATAGCTGTGAACACCAGACCCAAGAAAACCCAGCCTGCTACGCCAATATGCAAACGTCGCGTCCAGGCGGTTGAAGCAAGAACGCAGGCGCCCAACAAGATGTAGAAGCCAATCAGCCACCACATGGGTGGTGCGGGTGCGTAAACATACGCACCGGGAATTCGGTCTGCGGATTCGACTATAAATCCTGAGCCAAGGAGTGCCCACTCGGTGATGCGGGCGAATGGCCAAGCCAATAACGTGGAGAATGGACTCAGCAGAAGTAAAAAGAACCCTGCGATGAGTGCGATCGATGTGAGCAATATCATTGGCGGGCCGATCACGATCGCAATCGGCGAGACGATGTTTTGCCAGCTAAGCAATAACGGTGCGTTTGCGATCACGAGCAACAGGCTAATTCCAAATGCGACACCGAGTTTTCTGCCAACACTGCGTAACCCATTTTCCAACGCCGTGCGCGTTTCGCGGAGAAGTTCTTCGCTTGGTGTAAGTGGCCGTGGAGCGAACCATCGCCCCGCTGCCCAGATCAGCATAAAGACACTGAGAAACGAGAGCTGGCAGCCGATTGTGAATGGATCAGTTGGGTTCACAATGATCACAATAAGCCAGGCGAATGCAAATGCATTTGCGGCGATCACCGGGCGACGCGTAATAATCGCCAAACAGATTACAGATACCATGACCGCGGCGCGAACCGCAGAAGGACGTGCCCCCGTTAAGAGTGGGTAGCCGATCAGCAGTATGGCAACGAACCACGCCCAGCGCCGCCTACGCACACCAAAATGCTTAAGAGTTATCCACACAAACGCGGCCAGCCGAACAACGAGTTTCGCCACCCTTCTTTGAGTCGCACAATCGTCGTCGCCGACTTTTCGACATGCAACAGAGCAGTGATCCGCTGATCACGCAACCAGGAACGAAAGTCCACTTCACCAGGATAAGGTGCAATTCCCGCTAGCCAGCATAGGCCCGCGCCGCTTCGCTTGCCACGGAATAGATTGAGTTGATGGATTCCGTGCGTGTGAATTTGGGGTCGCGTTCCTACGACATCGCGTTGACAACGCGCGATTCAACAGGGCTTGGGCCATTTGCCCGCTCCGCTCTGGCGAAATCTCAACTCGCACTCATTGTTGCGGACGCGAACACGGTGGCTCATGGGCGGGCTGTCGAGGAATCGCTACGTTCTGCTGGTTTCCGCACGGGATTCGTGACCATTCCACCGGGCGAAGAATCGAAGTCGCAATCGGAATTAACGCGACTCTACGATGCTCTCTATCAATTGGCTGCGGATCGCGGCACCGTTGTTGTGGCAGTGGGCGGCGGTGTGGTGGGCGATTTGGCCGGGTTCGCAGCGGCCACTTACAACCGCGGCTTACCGCTGTTGATGGTGCCCACAACTATGCTCGCCATGGTCGATTCATCGGTGGGTGGAAAAACTGGCATCAATCACCCAAAGGGAAAGAACTTGATTGGTGCGTTCCATCAACCGGCGGGCGTGTGGATCGATACCGCATATCTCGAAACGCTTCCCGATCGAGAATTCCGCTCAGGATTAGCCGAGGTTGTGAAGTATGGCGTGATTCTGGATGCGGATTTCTTCGCGTGGCTCGAGAACAATGCCAGGAAAGTGCTGGCTCGCGATGCGGATGCTCTGGTTCACGTTGTCGCGCGATCGTGTCGTTTGAAAGCGGACGTGGTGCAGCAAGACGAACGTGAAGAAACCGGCGTGCGTGCGATCCTGAATTATGGCCACACCTTTGCCCACGCCTTCGAAACCATAGGTGGGTATGGCGCGTGGTTGCATGGCGAAGCGGTCGCTGCCGGTATGGTTTGTGCGGCCAAGCTCGCTGAGAAACTCAACATGTGTGATCGGGTTCTGGCGCAACGCCAAACCGCGTTGTTAGAAACGATTTCATTGCCAACCCAACCGAAGTCGGGCTGGGCGACCGACGATTTAATCGCCGTGATGCAACGAGACAAGAAAGCGAGTGCGGGGAAACTTCGGTTTGTGCTGCCCACAAGAATCGGCGAAGTGAAACTGGTCGGAGATGTTCCCGAATCGCTTGTTCGCGATGTGTTAGAAGGGCGATGAACACTCGCGCGATCAAGTTGCGCTCGGCGGTGTACAATCCGTGACCGTTCGGTTTGTCCGACTGCGGGCGAGCGTCAGAACCATTAACCCACAATCCCGAACTTGACCCGGCAGGGGTTTACCTCCGACAATTCAGGAAACGACCCCGCCGACTCTCACCTTTGACGGACAACTTCTCCCATGGCTCAGCGACGCATCGGCTTATGGTTTATCGGTGCGTGCGGCGGAGTTGCCAGCACATCGACTCTGGGATTGGCCGCACTGGCACGAAATCTCACTTCGCAAACCGGACTGGTAACGGCGTTACCGCAATTTGCCGGTCTGGACCTCGATAGCCCCGCTGCGTTCGTGGTTGGCGGGCACGACATCCGCAAGGGGACATTCCTGACCGCCGTGCACGAGTTACACGAACGATCGAACGTGCTCGATGAACGGCTCATCGCCGCGTGTAGCAGTGAACTGGAAGCATGGTCGGCCAATATCTGCCCGGGTGTTGTCTATCGCCCGAATCAGGCGATAACCGCACTTGCGGATCGAACGGATATGCGTGCGGCACGCACACCGCGCGAAGCGATCGACTTCATTCAGGCAGACCTGAAAGCGTTCCAGAGTAAACACAAACTCGATCAAGTGGTGGTCGTGAATGCGGCTTCCACGGAACCGCCGTTCGAGCCAGGCGAAGAGCAGCAGTCGCTGGAAAAGCTTCTGCCGGCGTTCGACCGCACAAACCCCGCAGCGCTTCCCACCAGCAGTATCTATGCGTTTGCCGCGATGGATGCGGGCTTCTCGTTCGTGAACATGACGCCAAGCCGCGGGGCGACGCTGCCAGCGCTCGATGAACTGGCCCGCAAGCGCGGGGTTCCGTATGCGGGGCAAGATCTCAAAACCGGAGAGACGCTCATCAAGTCTGTGTTAGCGCCTCTGTTCGCGCGCAGGAATCTGCGTGTGTTGAGTTGGGTTGGGCACAACATACTCGGCAACCGCGATGGACAGGTGTTGGCCGATCCCGAGAACAAGGCGAGCAAGGTGAAAAGTAAGGACGCCCTTCTCGCGGAGTTACTGGGTTACAAGCCGCAATCGCTTGTGAGTATCGAGTATGTTGAGTCGCTGGACGACTGGAAGACGGCATGGGACCACATTCACTTCGAAGGTTTTCTCGGCACCAAGATGGTGATGCAGTTCACCTGGCAAGGGTGCGATTCGATTCTGGCCGCACCGCTGGTGATCGATCTGGTTCGGCTCGTGGCACTCGCGCAGCGGCGAGGTGAGAGCGGCAATCTCACGCACCTGGCGTGCTTCTTCAAAAGCCCAATCGGAGTGAACGAGCACGACTTTGCTAAACAGTTCGCCTTGCTCGATGAATACACCAAAGCCGCACACCCATAAGCAAGTATCATGTGCCATTAAGCACGAAGTTTGGGCTTTCCATCGCATACCGATTTCTGTTGGAACTTAAGTAATGCAACTGGCTTTTTCTACCAACGCATATTTGAACCATTCCTTCGCGGATTCGGTCACGCGGTTGGCCAACATTGGCTATCGCGGTGTCGAGATCATGGCCGATGTGCCGCACGCATGGCCGGCTTACCTGCTGCCGGAACAGAAGCGGGCGATTCGCGAAGCTCTCGACCAAAACCGGCTCAGCATTTCGAACATCAACGCGTTCATGATGCACGCCGTGAACGATCATCGCCAGAAATACTGGCATCCGTCGTGGATCGAACCGGACACGAACTATCGACAAGTGCGGATTGATCACACGAAACGCGCGCTGACGCTGGCCAAGGAACTCGGTGCAAAGTGCATCACCACAGAACCCGGCGGCCCGCTTGAAGGGCGAACGTGGAGCGAATGCCTGAAGCTGTTTGTTGAGATGCTCAAGCCCGTTGTGGCTCATGCGGAGAAGGAGCAGGTGCTGTTGCTCGTGGAACCGGAGCCGGATCTGCTGATTGAAACAGCGGAGCAGTATCTCGAATTCGCATCCAAGATTTCATCGCCATTTCTCGGGTTGAACTTCGACATCGGCCATTCATATTGCGTGAACGACGAGCCGGCGGAAACTGTGAAACGCCTCGGTTCATTAATCCGGCACGTACACCTTGAAGACATCGCACCCACGCGCGTGCACCACCACTTGATTCCCGGCGAAGGGGTGATTGATTTCGGTGCAACTCTGCAAGCACTCAAGGAAGTGAATTATCGCGGGTGGGTGACGATTGAGTTGTACACCTGCCACGAGAACCCCGATCACGCCGCGAAGGTGGCCCGTGAACGCGTTCTCAAGATTGCGAAAGAAACCGGCGTAGAACTGGCTTGATGCCGATCGCCGCGTGTCACTCTTTGGTAATGAATTCATCCAGGTTCAAGATCACGCGTGCGGTTGCGGTCCAGGCCGCACGTTCCGCCGCAATCCCTTCACCAATACCTGCAACCGCATCGGCACGATCCGGATCTATGGCAAAGCGTGCGCGCTGAGCCTCGTAAAAGGCCGCGAGTTTCGTGGCCTCTTCGGCGCGTGGTGCGCGTCCCAGGCAGAGCCGGAACAGATACGCCACCCGCTCTTCGGTCTTGCCTGCGTGAGCCACTACACGCCGGCCCAGTGCTTGTGCCGCGTCGAGCAACACGGTGTCGTTGAGCATCGTCAGCGCTTGCAAGGCGTTGTTCGTCACTTCTCGCCGTGCCAGGCACGCTTCGCCACTGGGTGCGTCAAACGTGCTGCCCATGGCATATGGTGCGGTTCGTTTGGCGAAAGTGTAAAGCCCGCGGCGATAGCGATCTTCGCCATTGCTCACGTTCCATTCCAGGCGGCCATAGGTTCCTTCCGTGGTCACGTTCGCAGGTTGCGGAGGAAAGACTCCCGGCCCGTACATCTTCGTGGAAAGCAACCCGGCGGCTTTCAATGCGGAGTCGCGAATCTGCTCGGCTTCCAGTCGCACACGCGGTGCTCGTGCGAGGAGTTTGTTCTCGGGATCTTTCGCAAGTAGCTCCGGCGTAACCTTGGACGACTGTTGATAAGTGGCACTCGTCACGATCAGCCGATGAAGGCGCTTGATGGACCACGGTTGCCCGTCTTTGGGATCACTTGGTGCCACGAATTCAGCCGCGAGCCAGTCCAGAAGTTCCGGGTGGCTCGGAGCCTCGCCCTGGTAACCAAAGTCGTCCAGCGTGCGCACAATGCCGCGACCGAAGAACGCCTGCCATTGTCGATTCACTGCGACGCGTGCCGTGAGCGGATTGGAGGGCGACGCGATCCATCGCGCGAATGCGAGCCGGTTTGCGGCTTCGCCTTTGGGCAGTGAAGGAAGCCACGCCGGCACGCCAGCCGTGATCTGTTCGCGGGGCTGCAAGAACTCGCCGCGATGATGACGAAATGTAATGCGTGGGTGATCGGCTGGCCGCTCGTGCATCACCAGCGTTGTGGGCGGAGTGGGTAGCTGCTTGCGTAATGCCTCGATCGCAGCGCGTGCGGCTTTCAGTTCCGGGGCCACTGTTGCCCAGTGTTGCAGCAGTTCGCCGCGCTGTTCGGCGGTGAGTTCGTTGTCGGGCGGTAGTAGGAGTTCTTCGATGGCGGCGGGAAGATCGCGTGCCTTTGCCCCGTTCTGTGCGGTTGTGGCCGAGATGCGGAAACGCCCGAGGCTTGCGGCGTAGTGCCGTTCCATCACGAGTTCGAGCTTGGCGGATGTCGCTGTGAGTGGTTGTTCCAACACAAACACGGCGTTACTCGCTTGCCCCTCGCGGCCACTTGCCGCCCAACCGGTTAACGCATTGCCATCGATGGCGAGCATCGCTGTTGCCGCGCCGCCGCCCAGGCCAGACTTGGAGTAGCTCTCGGTTGCGGACGCGAACTTCGCCTGTTGGCCGTTCACCGATAGTTTCACTTCACTGAGCAAAAAGTCGCCCTTGCGGCCTTCATAGAATGTGCGGCCGGGGCCATTCGCGGGGAGCGATTCATGCGGCAGTGCTTCGATCCGCAGGGCGGTTGTGCCGGGCGGCAGCTTGGTCAGAGTGAGCGTATACACATCGCGCTTCATCGCATCGCCATGCGCGAGTAACGAGCCATCGCCAAGTGCGGTCAGCTTCGTGTGTGGCCCGGCTTCCCGTTCAGTTGGTCGTAGCACCACCCACTCCACCGCCGCCTTGCGTTCGGTGGCTAACCATTCCGCGAACGCTTTCTGTCGCACAGCCGCCGGTAGGTTTTCTGCCAAACTTAGTTCCGCAGCGCGGATTTTCGCATGCAGTTTCGCCTGTGTCCTGGCTTGTTCCGGCGAGGGCACAGCGATTTCCGGTTCGTCCGAGTTATTCAGAAATGCGAAGAAGCGGAAGTAATCGGTGTGGGTGATCGGATCGAACTTGTGAGTGTGGCATTGCGCGCATCCAAGCGTGAGGCCAAGGAACGCCGTGCCCGTTGTCGCCACGCGATCCACCATCGCATGGAAACGGAATTCCAGCGGATCGATTCCGCCTTCCTCGTTCAACATCGTGTTGCGGTGAAACCCGGTCGCGATCCGTTGGCTTGGCCCTGCATCCGACAGAAGATCGCCGGCGAGCTGTTCGATGGTGAATCGATCAAACGGCATGTCGGCGTTGATCGCGCGAATCACCCAATCGCGGTACGGCCAGATGGAACGCGGGCGGTCTTTTTCGTATCCGTTGGTATCGGCGTAACGTGCCAGATCGAGCCATCGGCGTGCCCAGCGTTCACCATATTGTGGCGTGGCGAGTAATCGATCCACTAGCTTTTCATACGCCTCGGGCGAAGCGTCTTTCACGAACGCATCAACATCTTCGGGCGTCGGTGGAATCCCGATGAGATCCAGATAAACACGGCGAATGAGTGTCGTGCGATCCGCTTCCTTGCTTAACGTCCATCCTTCTTTCTGCAGCTTTTCGAGAACGAAATGATCGATCGCGTTACGAGCGGGAATGGCAGTGCGTGGTATCGCGGGGCGCTTCACGGGCACGAACGCCCAGTGCGGAGCGTATGTACCGCCCGCGGCGATCCAGTTCTTCAGTACTAACTTTTCTTGCGGCGTGAGCGGGCTTTTCACCGAAGGCGGTGGCATGATTTCGGAATCGTCATCCGAAAAGATCCGGAGCAGAAATTCGCTCTTTTCGGGTTTGCCAAGTACATGCTTCGCCCCATCGGGCGTATCGAGACGGAGCTTGGCCTTTCGGCTCGCCTCATCTGGCCCATGACACTTGAAACACCGGGCACTGAGGATAGGCCGCACATCGCGATTGAAATCGGGCGGTTCACTCGCCACGGCCGGAGTGGCGAATGCGAACGTGACTAGAAGGATGAATCCACGCATCACTCACCCTCACATGCGTGCCACGATGGCTTCGGTAAACTCGGAAGTGGTTGCGGTGCCTTTGAGGTCGCGCGTTCGAACCTGGCCCTCAGTTAGCACCGCTTCTACCGCTGACTGAATGCGGTCGGCCGCCGCGGTTTCTTCAAAGTCTCTGAGCATCTCGATGGCGGGAAGAATCAACGGGAGCGGGTTTGCGGTATTAGGTGCGATGGCTTCATACCCCGCGCCGTAAACGGCTTCGTACACCTTGATTCCGTGCCCGTGGTTGATGGCCGCGGTGCAACTGACACCGCCGACAAGCCCCGCCCCCAAATCCGAAAGGAGATCGCCGTACAAGTTCCCCGCCGCCAGCATCTCGAATTGGTGAGGCTTACTCACGAGTTGCATGCAGGTGTTATCGACAATCATTTCTTTCGCGGCAATCTCAGGAAATCCGCGGGCCACTGCGCGAAAGCAATCCAGGTAAAGGCCATCGGCCATCTTCAGGATGTTGGCCTTATGAATGCAGTGAATAGATTTCTTGCCGCGCTTCTGGGCTAACTCGAAGGCGAATTGAAAGAACCGCATGCACGCGACTTGCGTGACAATCTTGAAGCTCTGCACGATTCCCGGCACAATCTCGTGTTCACTCGCAGTGTAGAGGTCTTCGGTAATCTCACGCACGAGTAGGAAATCGACGCCCGTAAAGCGGCTGGGAATTCCGGGCATATTGTGCACGGGGCGGACCGACGCAAACAATCCAAGGCCGCGTCGGAACGCCACGTTGTAGTTTGTTGGAACGGCAGGCCCGTGAGCCGTGGGCGTGCCCGCACCTTTCGCTTGAAGTAGCTTGGTCTTCAGGGCAATGCCACAGGATTTGATGGCGTCGAAGGTCGATTGCGGAAGCGCTTCTCGCCCGTGCTCCAGCGACGCTCGCCCCGCCACATGACATTCGAACTCGATGGGCACGCCCGCAGCTTCAAACAGTCGGCGAACCGAAGCTTCCTGATCCAACCCGATCCCACCGCCTTGAACAAACACAACCTTCCGCATGCTGGCCCTCACTCGCTAAGCGGATCGGACTGGGGAACGCTGCAATTCTATGTGCGGAAGCGGCGATCCGGGAGATGCGATCGAGATTGAGACAATGAGGATGAACACAAAGAGCCGCTCCGGATGGGAGCGGCTCATGAGTGCAAGCAATCGCTTTTAGCCTGCGTTGGTGCCGGCTGTCTTGAGGTCTTCCATCGCTCGCGCGACCGCGAGTGGCAACACCTTTCGCAATCGGCGACCGCGGCGAACATCCGCCCAGTTCGTCAGGATGTATTCGGCCTGCCGGCTCCCGGTGCGGGCGAAATACTGGTGGATCAACGGGTGCATCCACTCGTAATCGACGTGCGAACAGTCGATCACCGTAACGCTCTTGCCGTGCAGTTTGGCAGGCACTTCCGTATGCGGATCGAAGATCAGCAGTTCGCCGCCTGTCATTCCGGAGCCAATCTCGTTCTCGACGGGTCCGAGGATAATGACACGACCGCGGGTCATGTATTCGCAGGCGTACTTACCCGCTGCTTCCGCCACAATGGTGGCTCCGGAGTTGCGAATGCCCAGGCGGTGGCCAGCCAACCCACCAATGAACACGGTGCCACCCGTCGCGCCATAGGCGACGTTATTCCCCGCGACACTCTGGATCTCGCCGCCATAATCGCTGGCGGCATAATCCAGTGTCACAACCACGGTGCCACCCGAGATTCCCTTAGCGACGCCGTCTTGGGCGAACCCGCGCAGTTCGAGATCCAGCCCATGCACACACCACGCCCCGAAGCTTTGGCCAGCTTCCCCATCGAGCCGAACTTTGATCTTCCGGTGGTTGGGCATTCCTTCGCGGCCATAGAGGCGAGCAATCATGCCGGCAACCGTGGCACCCACGCTGCGATCCGAGTTCCGCACACGGAATACCAGATCGGCGTTCTGTGCGGTGTCGATGGCGTCGTAGGCCGCAGCCAGGATCTTTTGGTTTAACGCGAAGGCATCGCTTCCGCACACGCCGGTCGGGAAACTCTCTTGTGGGAAGGTTTCATCCAACCGGCTGACGGCCATATCGGGTTGGATGAATCTGGAAAGATCGAGCATCGCGGCCCGTGGGAACTTCGCAGACAGATCCGTTCGCGGTGCGAGCAGATCGGAGCGGCCGGTGATTTCAGCCAAGTGGGTGAAGCCCATCTGTGCGAGCAATCCGCGGACTTCCTCCGCGACAACGTGCAGATAGGCTTTGGTGTGCTCCGGGTGCCCCTTGAAAATCTCCGGGCTGCCGGTGATTCCGGTCGGGCAGTTCGGGATGTGGCAACTCTTGCAGACGATGCACCCCACCGACACCATGAGCGCCTGCCCGAAGGTGAATTCGTCTGCGCCGAACAACGCGTACTTAATCACATCGTGGCCGGTCTTGATGCCGCCGCCCACACGCAACCGCACGGCCTTCCGCAACCCGTTCACCACGAGTGCCTGGTGCGCTTCGCCGAGGCCCATTTCGCTGGGCAAGCCCGCATGCTCTTTGCTGGACACCATCGCAGCACCGGTTCCGCCATCGATGCCATCAATCTCGATAATGTCGGCACCCGCCTTGGCCACACCCACGGCAATGGTGCCGATGTTCTCAACGGCGACCAATTTCACCGATACCGGCATGCCTGGCTTGGCGGCCTTGAGGTCATAAATGAGCTGTGCAAGATCCTCGATCGAGTAAATGTCGTGGTGTGGCGGAGGGCTGATCAGGTCGGTGCCGGGTTTGGCGAACCGAATCTCGGCGATCTCCGTGGTCACCTTCTTGCCCATGAGCTGCCCGCCTTCACCGGGCTTTGCTCCCTGAGCCATCTTGATCGAGACTTCATCGGCGTTAACGAGGTATTCGGCATCGACACCGAATCGCCCGCTCGCGATTTGACGGATGCGACTGCGGAACCGGCTCTTCTCGATCTTCCCATCGAGGCAGTAGATGTCCGGGTGTTCTTCTCGCTGCAGCCGGACTTTATCCCAGAACGCTCCCCAGGCTCGTTCGGGAATGTCGTTACGCCAGCGAGCTTCGCCGCCTTCACCACTGTTGCTGAGGCAATCCAGTTCGTTGACTGCGGCAGCAATCGTCATGTGTGAAGCACCGGTGAGCGCGCCGTGGCTCATCGCCGCCCCGCGGAAGCAGTTCCGGATTAGCCCGATGGCCGGCTCGATGTCTTTGAGGTTTAACGGTTCTAGAGCCTTCTTAATCAGGAATAAGTCGCGGAGCACCGTTGGCACGCGAGCACTGACCATATCAGTGAACTTGACGAACTTATCGGCCACGCGGCGGTCGGCGTTCGGGTCGTGCTCGGCAGGCGGTGCGGTGTACGCCATTTCGCCGCCGCCTTGCTCTGGCTCGGGGTGGGCTTCCTTCACCGCGTCCCGCAACGCCATTCGCACCTTGGCGTTGAACGCCATGTAGTCTTTATTGCGGCCGAGTGGTTGGTTCTTGGCTGCGATCCGCTCCGCTTCTTGAACCCGCCACTGCGCGTCTTCGACCAACTCTGCGAGGCCAATTCCACCCAGGCGACTGGGGAAATCGCCCAGGAATTCCATCAACTCTGGACCGAAGCCCACCGCTTCGAACAGCATGGCCCCGCGATAACCCTCGATTGTGGTGATCCCCATCTTGGAGATCACTTTCTTGATGGTGTCTTCGAGTGCCGCGAACAGATTCTCCAGGGCTTCGCGTGGATCGAGCCGCAGTTCGTTCTTGGTATCCGGATCCTTAAAGACCAGCCCATCCTTGACCAAACGAAGCATCAGGTACGGATGAACGGCGTCGGCTCCGAAAGCCACGAGACAGCAAACATCGTGGCCCTCTTGAATGTCGCCGGCTTGCACAATCAGGCTGCATCGATCGCGCAAACCTTGCTTGCACAGATACTGGTGAACAGCCCCCAACGCCAGCAGGGAAGGAATGGGATAAATGCCCCGCTTGCACGCTTCCCTGTCCGAAACGCACAGCACGTGATAGCCCTCATGCACCGCCTTTTCGGCCGCACTCTGGAGAGCTTCCAGGTTTTTCCGCAGTGCGTCTGATCCGCCGGAAAGAGGGAACGTCGCATCGAGTTGCTTGAAGCCGAGCACTTCGTTCTGCCGAATCTCTTCGATGATCGCATCGGACACCACCGGAGCCGGCAATTCCATCTGCTTAACCGGCAGGTTCTCCAATCCTGCGGATGGCCTTCCATGCGCGAGTGCGGATCGGCCCAGGTAGGTCACCAAGGACATCGCGCCGCCTTCGCGGTATGGGTCGATGGGCGGGTTGGTGACCTCGGCGAATGTCTGCTGCAAATACTTGAATAACGTGGGGTGGTACGCCGAGAAAACGGTTAGCACGCGGTCGTGACCCATCGACGACAACGGCTCTTTCTTGAGCTTTGCCATCTCCTTCACAAACACCGCGCGGTCGAAGTCCCAACCAGCGGCTTGCAGTAAGTGATCGAGCGACCAACTTCGTTCGCTGAGCATCGCCCCGACCGCATCGTCGATTTGTCGCGTGTAGTCGAACCCTTCGGGCAACAGAATCTGCCGCCGATTGAGTTCGTGCGCATTACGGATTTCGGTCTTCGTTTCCGCGACCACGCGATCCATGATCTGGTAGCTATCGAGGCGTTCGCCCGTTGTGGTATCGAGGGCGATCATCTGCCCGGGTTGCAATTGCCCGCTAGCCACAATCGTGGTTGTATCCAGGCCGAACACGCCCGATTCGCTGCCAATGTAAAGCCAGCCGCGCTTGTCCGAACACCAGCGCACCGGTCGAAGGCCCATGCGATCCACCAACCCGACGACCACACGCCCATCGGTGCCAATGATGCCAGCGGGGCCATCCCAGGCGCAGAGGCTTCCAAATGTGCGACGGTAGTACGTGAAGAGGTCGAAGGCCTCCTGGCCCCACACATCGGCTTCCGTGTCCCAAACTGGCGGCACCGACAACCGCAACGCCCGGAGCAAGCTCCAGTTCTGCTCTAACATCAAGTACTCAACCCATTCATCCAGGCTGGCCGAGTCGCTCATCTTGGCAGTCAGCAGATCGCCACCGGGAAGCGGTGGGTTCAAACCGCGTGAGAACGCCGAGACCGCGTTTCGCGTGGTGCGGATGGTGTTGATTTCGCCGTTATGGCACGTCATTCGGAAAGGTTGCGCGAGCGTCCAGTTCGGGAATGTGTTGGTGCTATAACGACGGTGAAACGTGGCGATGCCGGTCTCGTATTCGGCGTTCGAGAGATCGCGATAGAAGTCCGCAAGTTGCTGACTGGTTAACAGACCCTTGTAGCTGAGGAGTTTGCATGATAGCGATGGCAGATACGTTTGCAGACCTTCGGCTTTCAGCTTCTCGCGCAGTTCGAGCCGGCGAAGATAAAGCCAGCGCTCGGCTTCGTCTGGGTTGCCCGTGACTTGCAGCAGCACCTGTTCGATGATCGCCGGGCGGGTGAGGCGGGCGCGTTCGGGGAGTGCGTCCTCGTTGGTTGGAACCGGGCGAGTTCCCAGAAGCCGAACCGGCCCGTTTTGCAACGTTTCACGGACCAGCGTTCGCGAGCGTTCTTGTCGGGTTGGGTCGGTCTCGGAGATGAAGACCACGGCCACGGCGAGCGAGTCTTCCGGCTTGAGATAGCGTGCGCCATCGAATTTGAGTCGGCGGGCTTCTTCCTTGAAGAACGCCTGCGGGATTGCGGTAGTGATACCGGCACCGTCGCCCGCCGCGCCACAGATACCGCCGCGATGCTCCATCGCAATGAGAGCATTGATGGCCTTGCGCAGGACTTCAAGCGATGGTTTCCCGTCTCGTGCGGCGATTCCGCCGATACCGCAGGCATCGTGCCCGACTTCATCGGTATACAAAAGGTCGCCACGACGCACGCGTTCTAAGCCGCCCATCACGTTCACCGGCGTACTCCGTTGAAGTTACAAGTCAAATCGAAAACTATCTTAACGTCAAAAGTTCTAATCCTACCGAATGTGTTGTTGTTCACCAAGGCATTTTAGTGAGTATAAGCAGACCCGAAGATTAGTCGCTGGCGGGTGTTAACCGTGAGAAGTTTTTCTTTCGCACCCTTGCATGGTCGCAAAGGGAAGGGTAGAACACTGTTGCTTTCGAAAAGACCGGTTACTCCCAACTCGCAATATGGGATAGCCACTGTCATTTCACACTTACATCTGAAGAAAGGGACAGTTCGATGGACGCAATCATGAACTTTCTGGGCAACACTTGGGTAATGGTTGGTATGGCCGTCGGGTTACTCGCGCTGATCGGAGTTATGATCTTCCTGCGATCCAAGCAGGGTGAAGACGAGTGAGTAATAGGCTCGAGCATTCCCAATGCAATTGAGCGATGCATAACAGGCACGCCGTTGCCTCCGACAGCGCCACGGACGGCTTGGTGCTGTTTCCGAGGTGAACGAAGTCCTTTTCGCTGCCCGGTCATTTTGGCCGGGTGTTCGTCACGCCGTATTCGCCAACGGTGAAGTCGATTGTTTGCATCTTCCGTTCCCGCCAAACCTCGAGCCGAACTCGCTGGCCAGGCGGCAGTGCGGTAATCAGGTTGATGAGATGATTCTCGTCTCGCAAAGGCACATCTTCCAACCGCAGAATCACATCGCCGTTGCGTAAGCCCGCTGCCGCTGCGGGTGTGTTTGGGTGAACAATTTCTACATACGCGCCACTCACGCGGTCTAACCCGAGCCTGAGCGCATCGGCCGGAGCCAGCGCGCTTGCCAGTTGCACGCCCAAATAACCACGGCTGACGGAACCTTTTTCGATCAACTGAGCGGTGATCCGTTTCACCAGATTCGCAGGAATGCTGAACGAAACGCCGCTGTTGTCTCCACTTTTGGATGCAATGGCGGTGTTGATGCCAATCACACGCCCTTCCAGATCGATCAGTGGGCCGCCGCTTGAACCCGGATTGATGGCGGCATCGGTTTGAAGGAACTCCTTAATGCGAATCGTGGAGCCAAGATTGATCTGCCCGCGTTCAGTGGCAGAGATAATGCCATGCGTTACGGTTTGGTTCAGGCCAAACGGACTTCCAAATGCGAGCACCCATTGGCCGCGTCGAACCCGATCGCTGTCACCGAGTTCCACGGATGGCAGCGACTCATCCGTCAGGTGCAGCAACGAAATATCCGATTCGGCATCAGCCCAGATTTTCACGGGCTGCACAATTCGGCCATCGGAGAGCGTGACGTACACCTTCCCTGGCACCGCCGTTCCCACAACGTGGTTGTTCGTAATGGCAATCACACCCGCAACCCCTGGAACCTTGACCATCACGCCCGAGCCAGATTCTTCGACCGGTTTCCCCTTGCTGAGCGGATCGGTTTCCGGCGGTTTCACGGCATCAATCGCCACGACCGCAGTGCTTACTTTGCGAATGATGTTCTGGAAACGGTCGGTAAGCCCATCGGCGAGGAGTCGATCGGTGTCTTCGCTCGCGGCCACGGGAACGGCAGGAAGTGGCGGGGCGTGCGCCGATGCGGTGAGTTGGTGCGAAAGTGTGAGTTCGGCCAGAACTCCCCCGAAGACCGAACCACAACCGCAAACGGTGATCAGAAAGAGGTTGTGCTTCATAACTTGGCCTTGAGCGAAAGATTTGAGATCCGTGATTCCGGCACCAACCGGGGCGGAATAATCCTTTCCAATGTATCTCGTGTTAGGTGTCGCCCGAGGCCAATCTGAACGATTCGGGCGGAGATGTTATTGGTAATGGCCTCACGAAACGAAAAAAGCCCGCAGCCTGTTCAGGCCGCGGGCTTGGCATCACCGGAAATAACGGCCACACAAGTGACGGCCCCAACAACGGTCACTTGGTGTAGTCGATTTCCAGATCAGAGATTTTCAGATCGCGCTCGTCCATCGGGTTGCGACCATCAGAGATGCGGCCCCAATCTTCGGCAAGCCGATTGTTGTGCCAACCTCCCTCGGATTCCATCTCGCGTTGGCACTTGATGCAAAGCGTGGTGTAAGGCAAGGCATTAAGTCTTGCCACGGGAATCTTGATGGCGCAGACTTCGCACGTGCCATAGGCACCGGCCTTCAAGGCGCGGAGTGCGCGTTCCACCTGTGCCAATTCCTTGGACTCGAGTTCAGCAAGAGTTGATGCCAACTCTTCGCCGCTCGCATCGAATGCCGCATCTGCTGGGTCGCCCGAAGCGGAAGAGTGCTTCACATGTGCGAGGTCTTCGAGTTCAATACCCAAACGCTTGCGAAGCTCGGTCCGACGTCCGAGCAGCGTCTTGTGAAGTCGGAGTAGTGCATCTTGGCGAGCCATGATCCATCACCTCCCCGGTTAATAGCTTCCGTCCGGTCCTCACCGTGGGAGCTTGATTCGGTTAAGTAAGTTACGCTAGTTCTTCGGGGAGAGTTCGTGGTTCAAGGCGAGATTGCTAGAATTCGCCCTATTCGTGTTCTATTTTCCCCGATCACATAATATAGGCGTCGATACTTGCCATTTCAAAAAAACCATTCCGGATTTGCCATTGTTGACCTCAAAGAACCACGAGAAGAGTCGGGTTCTATGAGAATTACCGGATTGTCGAACTCTTCCTTACACGCATTAGATGATGAATAGTAGCCATAAGTTTCAGGAAATCCGGAAGTTATTGCGTAAGTGTAACGAAGGAACCACTTATCGATTTCATCGCATCCGGGAACATCAATTTGAAGTGCGAATTCAGTGCCGAAAGTGCTACCAGACAGTTAGTTGGTTCAAAACGCCACATCTTTGAAGTATTGTCGTTCCGATAGTGATGATTTCAAAGTGGTATTGCCAACCACGATGTTATCGGTGGGAAGCAGTGCAGTGCAGTTTGCTACCTGAGTCGAAACTAGAAGTGCCAGAATTGAGAATACACCACACTCAATGCAGCATGTGATTGCTTGTTACTTGCACGCAGCCCGCACAATTTCGCCGCAACCCCGAAACTTGGGAAGCGGTCCGCGCAACGGCAATGATCTGTGACTGACTCGAAGAGTGTGGGCGTTGTTCACGGATTGGTCAGTAAAGCACTTTCGCTTGATGGTGCGAGATAATACAGTCGCGGGCGTAGGGCGGAACCCAGATTCCCGATGGCATCGAGCGTGAGCTTCTGTTCGCTGAGGGGAAGCCCGGTGAATCTTTCGACCAAGCTGGGCACACGCTCGTATGTTATCGCGCGATACTTCGAGATACCGTTGGCCTCCGCGACAAAGCGAATGGTCGCAGGCAAATCTTCGAGCCGATCGGCCAAACCGAACTCAAGAGCTTGCGCACCGGTGAAGGTTCCACCATCCGCGAGCTTGCGTGTGTATTTCGCCTCAATGAGATTACCCGCCGCGTCGAGTTTCAGATTCCCCTTTTCGTCTCGTTCGTTGATCACACGATCAATAACGTTGGCGTCTTGCAAACGTGCGCGGGTGAGAGCAGGGCGGTTGGTGGAGATCACCGTCAGGAATTGGTTGTAGCATTCATCCACGATGTCTTGCCAGGTTTGCCGCTCTTGCGGGCTAAGTTCATGGAAGAAGGAACCACTGGCTTTCACGCCCCCGGCTTTGATGAGTTCAAGACGCACGCCATGTTTTTGTGCGAGTTCCGCGACATTAGGCAACGCAACGAAGACGCCGATCGAACCCGTTATCGTGGTCTTTTCGACAGAAATCGTTTCGCCAGCAACGGCGATGTAGTATCCACCCGAAGCGGCAACCGCACCCATGGAAACGTGAACCGGTTTTGCGGCAGTGCTCTTGAATCGGCGGCCGTTGTTGTCGCGCAGGTTGAGGATGTTCTGGTAAAGCTCTTCGCTCGCCGAGACCGTTCCGCCTGGGCTATCGATGCGAAGCACAACAGCTTTGACACGCTTATCGCGAGCGGCTTGTTCCAACTGCCGCAACGGATAGCGGATGCCTGCCTCGTTGATGATCCCGGTCACACGAATCACTGCGATCTTGTCGCGTGCGTCGCGGTCGCCGATGAAGAATCGTTCGGTCAGTTGGTTCGATTCGGAATCCGGGTCCGAATCGAAAAGCCGATCGAAGAAGAGGTTCGCGCTAAAGTAAGCCAGCATGCAGAAGAGTAGAAGCAGAACACACATCACAAGGAAACAACCCCACCGGCTGGTGCCGGCCAGCGGGGCTTGTTGCGAAGATCGCTGTGGCGTTGCATCGGCGAGCATGGGTGGCCTCATCAGGTGGAATCGGGCGTTCCCATGCGTTGCGTTGCCATCAGGATTGCAGGTTTTCTAGCATCTCACGCAAGGGAACAATCCGTTGCCCACGAATATCCTCAATCTTCAAAGCCTTGAGCAACCGGCGACGCAGTTCGCCCCGAATTTCATCGAGCGCGGAAGCTGAAGAACTCGCGAGCGGAATACAACCGCCCGCCCGCCGTTCGTGGCCGCCCGCCCTTCCGAGCTTGCCGACCACCTGGCGAAGCAATTCCCCCGCAGCAGCATCTTCGATCGCTGCACGCACGGACAAGATAAGCTTGCCATTGCAAACGCCGCCACAAACGGCCCAATCCACCTTTTCGAACCGGATCATGAAGTCAACAACTTCAGCGGCCTGTTCGGGCTGAGGTAGGTTATCCACCCACGAGATGATGAGTCGGTCGTAGATGAAAGAGCTTTGGAGTGCTTGCAGCAGAACTTCGAAGTGGCTGTGCGGAAGTCGGGCGTTGCGAATGCGAGCGATCATATCTTTATCGGCGATCGGATAAAGATAGATCAACGCATCGTCGTCACCCGGTCCGGCTTCCCGCGGATACCCGGTGACTTCCGTCTCGATGCCGTACAGCAATGCTGTGGCCATCTTCTCCGTTATTGGCACACCCTGTTCGATCAGGTATTTCGTGACAACGGTACAAGTTGCTCCGGCACTGGCCCGAATATCGGTAAACGTCACGCCTTCGAGTTCACCCGGAGTATCGTGGTGATCGATGACGGCGTAAATAGGTATGGATTCGGAGATGGTATGGCGGCCGGTTTTAGGCTGGCTATCCACCATAACTACCGCATCGCCGGGGCCCCAATCGACTTCTTCTACGGGCACGAGATCGAGGCGAAGCCCATCGACCATGGCGCGATTCTCGGCTCGACCAATCAGGCCATCACGTGTGATGAGTGTGGGTTTCCCGAGCCGATTTTCGACCAATTGGGCAAGCCCGAGCATACTGCCCAGAGCATCCGGATCGGGGTTAACGTGTGAAATGAAAACGACACGTTCCGTGTCTTGCAACCCGGCGAGAAAGCGATCCGACCGGCGGAGACCGACGGAAGACCGCGTAAGACTGCTGTCCGGGTCGGCGCTGCGACGCGCCATAGTGTGTTATCCCTCCAACAGACGTTCCCAAGCTTCTTGCTTGTTAGAACGCAGAATCGTTACCGGGCCATCATGGCCTTGAACCGTTTTACCTTCCCTTAAGACTATTGCCAAGCGGAGCCTGGCCAAGCTAATGGAATCCGCTCCCTAAGTACCAACAGGCCAACATGAAAAAACTGTGACTTTAGCCAGGAACACATTCGTGCCTGGTTCGTGCGGGTACTGAAATACTCAAGGATCGAACGGAAGATTATATGCAACCCGCGTCGGCGAAATGGGGGAAGAACACCCAAGAAAACACTTGCCGCCAACAGCGAGTCGGTCGGGGCAGAGAACATCGGGAGTTCATCCCAAAGGTAAATAACTCGCAATCTGTCAACACATTAACTGCTGTCCTGGTCTTTGCAATCGACGCTGGAACCGCCTGGCCGATGCTTGACAATGACAGGGGATTCGGGGTCTAATTGACTTACCTCGACTTGCCGTTCGTATCCATCCACCTGCCTTCCCCCGACGGAATCCTACGAATGCGGACGTTCGGTCAACCCCCGCTGGCGGCTGCGGCACTCGCGCTCGCCCTCGTCACGCAAGCGTCCGCCGCAGACAAGCCGGACGACGCGTTCGAGAAACGGGTGCGGCCGGTATTTGCCAAATATTGCGAGCGGTGTCACTCGACCGCGAGCGGGAAGGTCAAGAGCGGCCTCGACCTGGACACTCGCGAGACCGTTCTGGCGGGTGCCAGTTCTGGCCCGATCGTGGTGCCCGGGAAGGCCGCCGAGAGCCTGCTGATCCAGGCCATCCGACCGGGCGGCAGCCCGCACATGCCACCGAAGGGTCAACTCTCTGACCAGGAGATCGCCACACTCGAAGCCTGGGTGAACGCCCTCCCTGCCGCGACTCGCACCGACACCGCGGCCGATGGCAAGGACCACTGGGCGTTCCGCCCGCTTACCCGCCCGGCAGTTCCTGAGGTCCGAGGTCAAAATTCAGAAGTCAGTAATCCGATCGACGCGTTCATCAGGGCGAAGCTGGATGTGAAGGGGTTGTCCCCGGTGCCTCCGGCCGCGAAGCCTGACCTGATCCGCCGGGCGTACTACGACCTGACCGGACTCCCGCCGTCCCCCGAAGAGGTGCGGGCGTTTATCGCGGACGACTCCCCCGCGGCGTTCGAGAAGGTGATCGACAAGTTGCTCGCCTCGCCGGCCTACGGAGAGCGGTGGGGCCGACACTGGCTCGACCTTGTTCGATACGCCGATAGCGGCGGATACCACAGCGACATCAACCGGCCGAACGCCTGGCGGTACCGCGACTACGTCATCAACAGCTTCAACGCCGACAAGCCGTACGCACGATTCGTCCGCGAGCAACTCGCCGGCGACGAGATCGCACCGGACGACCTCGACGCCCTGGTCGCCACCGGATTCGGGCGGCACGGGCCGTCGAACGAAGACAACATGGGGAAGGGGACCGAACGCGAGAAGTACCGTCTGGACGAACTCGACGGCACTATAAGCACGACCGGTAGCGCGTTCCTCGGGCTGACCGTTGGGTGCGCTCGGTGCCACGACCACAAGTACGACCCGATCTCGCAGCGGGATTACTACCGGCTGCTGGCCGTATTCAATACCACGGTCCGCAAGGAACTCCCGCTGCCCGGCGTACCCGAGCCAAAGGCGGACGACAAGGGGAAGAAGCCGGTCGGCCCCAGGATCATGGCGCTGGTGGACTCCGGCCCAGATCCGCGGCCAACTCGCCTGTTATGGCGTGGCGACGTGAATAACCCCGGCCCGGAGGTTGCCCCGGGCGTGCCGTCCGCCCTGGTATCCAAAGAGCACTCTTTCCCGGCTCCGTTGAAGGGGGCGAAGACAACTGGTCGCCGCACGGTTCTCGCGGACTGGATCGCGTCGAAGGACAACCCACTGACATGGCGAGTGCTGGCGAACCGCGTTTGGCAACACCACTTCGGCCGCGGGCTGGTTGCCACCCCGGGCAACTTCGGGCGCAGCGGGTCGCCGCCGAGCCACCCCGAGTTGCTCGACTACCTCGCATCGGAGTTGGCCGCCAACGGCGGAAGGCTCAAGCCGCTCCACAAGGCGATTATGCTGAGCGCGACCTACCAGCGATCGTCGCGGTCCGACCCGACCGCCGCGAAAGTTGATCCGGAGAACACACTGCTGTGGCGGCAGAACAAACGGCGGCTCGAAGCGGAAGCGGTCCGTGATGGCATCTTGGTGGTCGCCGGTACCCTGAACCCAAAGATGGGCGGTTCTGGGGTGAAACCACGCATCCGACCGGACCTGCTCCCCGCCAGCCAGCGGAACAAGTGGCCAGCAGTCGAGAAGGAGGGGCCGGAACACTGGCGGCGAAGCGTGTATGTGTACGTCAAGCGGCAACTCCTGTTCCCACTGCTAGAGCTATTCGACGCCCCAACCACGACTGACGTGTGCGACCGCCGGACCGAGAGCGTGGTGCCGACTCAGGCGCTGGTGTTGATGAACGACGAGTTCGTCCAGGACCAGGCGACCCGGTTCGCCGAACGGGTGGCGAAGGACGCCGGGCCAAAGCTGGCGGCCCGAGCCGAGCGGGCGCTGTGGCTGGCCCTATCC
>JBGSLF010000108.1:0-69764 GCA_041740855.1 Gemmata sp. | reverse complement strand
GCCGGGAACATGTACGGGGTCGGGGCACCGGGCCGGGGCGGGATGTGATTTCGGAGCCACTTGCCCACCCACAGCGACCGGACGACCACTAGCCGCTGCTCGAACACCGGACCTGCGTCCAAGAACACCCCGAGTGAGCTGTCGCAGTGCAGCCACCCGCCCTCGATGGCGACCTCACGCCCCAGCCATGCGTCGGGATCGGCCAGGAACTCCACAAGAGTCATCAGCTTTGTGCCTCATTCGCCACAAGAATCCACTCAAGCCGCATGCGTCAGAACGAACGCTCAGCCCACCCCGGTATCTGCGCATTCATTCAACTCGGTCGCCCATCAAGAGCGATTCGGCTCTCTTGTGGTGACTTAAGGCTCACAGCACCTCAATGAGGTAGGTGGTGAGCCAAATATCGAGTTGCTGAAACCGGGCCTTGAGCCGCTCCTTGGCGGCCACGAAATATTCCCGGCTCTCTGGGGCGTCGGGCGTGTCCACGAACACCCGGATCAGGTCGTCCCGATAACTATGCCCGTCCGCACGCCACCGACCGCGGATCGTCTGTGTCTCGCACGAAACGGCCCCGAATTGCTCCTCCAGTTCGACGAGCGTGTCAGCCACCGCCGCATCGGGAACCGGAGAGCCGTCGTTAAACCGGAGCGGGAGAAGCACCTCGAAACGCCGAACCATTCTGCTCATAGGTGGCCGGCCCCTCGACGGTGAACGGGATGCCCTCGACCGCCAGGAACCCGAGGGCATCCTCGGGCACCAGCATGTCGCCGTTGGCCCAACTTTTAAAGCTGAACCGCCCCGCTAAGCGAGCCAGGGCCGACCGTTTGGCATCAGAGTTTGGAAAGCGAATGAGGATCATGGTGGCATACTACCGCGATAGCCAAAGGGCGACAAGAGTTTCACGCATGCAGGCGAACCACGAGTGCCACATGCTTTGCCGAAAGAATCATTTAAGCCGTGTGCGTTAAGGTGAAGGGTGATCGCGGTACTGATCGGGCCAGCGCAAAGCTTCGGCCAGGAGGAGTCTCTGACTCACAATCATCCTCCCCTCACACCAACAAAAAAGCCACCTTCTTCTGAGACGCCTACCCGCCACGAGTTCAAGCACCCGTTCTCTCTTGTATCACCACACGAGCCGTCACGCGATCGCGTGCCACCAGTTCGACAAGCTCTTGCGCCTCGCCTTGGGTTAACCCGGATACCAACTCGAACGCCTCGGCGTTCACAATCGCCTCGGCTTCCTCACTTGAACAATGTCGTGTGGCTTGCACCAGGGTTTGCAGCGATTCTTTCGCCGTGAGCGGGTAACGATCGATGATGACCACTGCCGTTGCGGGAACGGGTTGGCGGCGGATTAATCGCTCCAGATCCGCAAGTTCGGCCACCATGGTGAGGCGATCGCCCACCGCGAGGCGATGCCCCCGCACCGATGCCAGATCGTGCCCCGCGAATGCCACGGGCAGCATGCGGTAATCGATCGAAAGCGCCCGGAATGATTTCCCCACCAAGTAGGTTTCATCGGAATCCACCACGATTTCCACAACAACAAGCGTGTGGCCGGCACTGGTGAAGAGCGTTAACACGCGGTCCCCGAAGAGAGCTGCCACAAAGGCGGGAGCGGCGAGCGAGGGAACGGAAACCGCCTGGCGAATGTCCGATGCCTCTCGAACCGCCGCGGCGAATTCGGGATCGGACAGCCGCACCACCACGCGTTGCTGCGGGTTAATTCCGCGCACCAAGAGCGCGATTTCGAGATTCGCCAACTCGCTCGAAGTGGCGGCGATCACGGCCTTGGCTTCGCCCGCGTTCACTTGCCGGAGCATGTCGGTCACGGTCGCATCGCCAACGAATGTGGGAACACCGCTGCGGCGAACCGTGGCAATGAACGGGCCTTCCGCCGAGCGATCGATGGCCACAACACGTTCGCCCATCGCGGTGAGTTCGTTAACCAATCGATAACCGAGATTGCCCAACCCACACACGACCACATGCCCGCCATCGGGCACCCAGCGCGTTTCGAGCGCGCCACCGAGTTTGGCCCGGATCAGGTATTGCGTGAGAATGGCCGTGAACGCAGCGATGAGTGCGGCCCCGGAGAGCTTCAGCAAACTGAGGAACACCTTGGCCCAACCGGGCTTCTCTTCGCCATGCAATTCCGCACCAGTGGCAATCACGCTCACCGTTTGATAAAGCCCTTCCGCCCATTCTGCCTGCAGGCCGTAGCGGAACACCAACACGCTTGCCAGGATGGTGAAGAACAACACCGGCGTGGCGATCTTCACCGATAAATCGACTTCGCGCAATGTGCGGCGAAATGTTCTGAACCAACGCCGCAACCCGCCGGCCCATCGCACACCTGGGAACAAGATCCCGCGACCTTCTTCAACCAGCGGCAACAGATCGGCGGGCGACCCACACACCACCAAACGATCGCCCGGTGACAGTCGTGTGTCTCCGGGAATGTCTTGCAGGAACGTGGGACTGCCGACCTTAGGGGTGTAGACCAGCGGCACAAGCCTTCGCCGTGCGGAAGCATCGATTAACCGCGTGCCGGCAAGATCTGAGCCTTCGCTCACCTTCAGTTCCGATATTTGTCTGGGGCCGTTTTCGAGCTTGAAAGCACCCAACGCATCGCCACTGACGGCGTGAATTGCCAGCACCGGTGCGGTGAGCGCCGAGACGCTGAGCGCCACGGTGTTCTTCATGGCTCCGCCCAATCCTGCGATGAGGTTCGGGTTGAACATCCGCACCACGATGCGTGCTGTTGGGTTTAGCTTTCGCGCGAGCATTGCTGTTGAAATGTTCACCAGATCGTCGCTCGTGACAATCACAACTCCGCTGGCTTCCTTCATGCCGGCCTGTTCCAGCACATCGGCCCGCCGACAATCGCCACGCACCACCTGCGAACCATACAGCCGGGCATCGTCCGGGGCGACGTTGGTATCCACGACCACTACGGGCAAACCCGCGGCCCGGATCGAGTCGAATACTCGCCAACCCACGCGGCCGAGTCCACATAACACGACCGGACGATTCACACGTCACCCCCTTCACGTTGCAAGTGCTGCAACGTTTCGCGGATAATAAAGCCATCGCCTACAACTCACACTGTCTTATTCGGCGAATCGCGATGAACCTCGATGATAAAGTCTGTTATTGTTTCCACGTAAGCCGAAGGAAGTTGGTGAACTGGGTTCGATTGAACCGCCCGAAGGTTCCCAGCCAGCTCTCGGAATGTGGCGGGGCTGGCACCGGTTGCGGATGGTGCATCCCGTTCTTGAAGCAGATCTTTGAGCGAGGCAGCACGTCGGCGGCCCTGTTGCCGAAAGGTGTGATGGCGTCGTCACTCGATGTGCTATCGCCGGAAGAATACGCGGCGTTGCGGGCCGATTATGTCGCCGCCGGGAAGGGGAAGCCGCCGCCCGGTGCGGAGCCAATCGCGCCGAAGGAAAGCGCGATCACGCCAAGTGAACCCACATAGCGCTCGCCTTCGGCAAGTCATCGAGGACGTTCACGTTCCGGGCCGGTCTTTCCCCTTTTGCGATCGCTTTACCGTTCGGGGTGGCGTACTCCGCTTAACTTCCGCCGATGGAATAATCGCGGGCTTGTTCCCTTCGGCGGCCATTTCCAGGAACCGGTGCTGGCTTCGCAACAGTGGCACCCCTTCGGCTGGCTTCACGCGCTTGTATGTTCCATCGGGCAGCAGTTCGCGTGCCTTCACGTTATCTGCAAGCGACACATTGAGAATATCGATCACTCGTTGCCGCAGTTCGGGCGGTTCGATGGGGAAGACGACTTCGACGCGGCGACTCAGATTGCGATCCATCCAATCCGCGCTACCCGCATACACTTCGGGATTGCCGGCGTTCTCGAAATAGAAGATGCGACTGTGTTCCAGGAAACGGTCCACCACGGATGTTACCCGGATTGTTTCACTTAATCCGGGTATACCGGGGCGAAGCGAACAGATGCCGCGACAGCAGATATCGATCTTCACGCCCGCCTGACTCGCCCGATACAACGCCTTCACCACGGCGGGTTCGAGGATGCCGTTGACCTTCACCAACAATCGTGCCGGTTTCCCAGCTCGTTGGTTCGCGGCCTCGCGCTCGATCTTCTCGATCATCACGGTTTGCAGGCGAGATGGGGCGACCAAGAGCTTGCGCCATTGTGGCAATTCTGCGTAGCCGGTTAAGTAGTTAAACAGCGCCGAAACATCGTCCGCGAATTCGGTGTTGCAGGTGAATAGCCCGAGATCGGTATAGACGCGGGCGGTCTGCGGGTTGTAGTTCCCGGTGGCGAGGTGAACGTATCGCCGCATGGAATTGTCTTCGTCGCGCCGCACGACCAGCGATACTTTGCAGTGCGTCTTCAACCCAACGAACCCGAACACCACGTGAACACCGGCTTTCTCCATTTCCTTGGCCCAGATGATGTTCCTCTCTTCATCCATGCGCGCTTTGAGTTCGATCACAGCCGTGACCTGCTTACCGCGATCGGCCGCTCGCTGCAACGCACGCACGATCGGCGAATCGCTACTGGTGCGATACAGCGTTTGCTTGATGGCCAGCACGCGGTCGTCGTTGGCAGCCGCGTCGATGAATTCGACCACAGGGGCGAATGATTCGTAGGGATGGTACACCATAATGTCGCGACTGCGAATCGCCGGCCAGGGCGAGGCACTCTGAACAAACGCCTGTACCGCAACCGGGACGAACGGCGGATCGCGGAGTTCCGCATAACCAGGCACGCCATAGATCTGAAACAGACCGGTGAGATCGAGCGAACCGGGGATCTGAAACACATCCGCGGGGTTGAGCTTCAACCCTTCGGTCAGGTATTGCTCGATATCCGCCGGAGAGCCTAACTCGATTTCCAACCGCACCGGATGGCCACGCCGCCGGGCTTTCACGTGTGCTTCAATCTCTTCGAGAAGATCATCAACTTCATCGTCCAGTTCATACTCACTATCGCGGCTGACACGGAACGCCGCGGACCGACCCACTTCCATACCGGGGAACAGATCGCCCAGATGAAGGCGAATGACATCTTCCAGCGGGATGAATGCGTACGCCGGAACCGGAGGCCGCGTTTCGACAGCGCCAGCGGCGGCGTGTTCGGGCGTGCTTGTGCTGTCTGGAACGCGTACGCCGGAATCCGCACTTCGGACTGCGGGCAACGCCACGAATCGCTGCATCACACCCGGTACTTGAACGACCGCATAAAGCGGGTCGGCATCGCCGGGGCGACGCAGCGAGACTGCGAGGTTGAGCGACTTGTTCAACAGGTGCGGGAAAGGGTGTGCGGGGTCCGTTGCCAGTGGTGTGAGAACGGGAAAGATCTCGTTGCGGAACAAGTCCCGAACGTGCTTCCGCTCGTCTTCCCCAAGTTCCGCCGCAGTGCGAATCACGATCCCGCGTTCTTGCAACGCCGGGAGAATCTCAGTTGATAAAACGCGGTATTGCTCCGCGACGAGTTCTCGCACGGTGTGCCGCACCTGATCCAGTTGCAACGCGGGCGGCATCTGATCCGCACCGGAACCCGTGGGGATTCCGGCATACGCTTTCTGCTGAACGCCCCCAACACGAACCATGAAGAACTCGTCCAGGTTCGAGCTGAAGATGGCGAGGAACTTGAGCCGCTCCAGCATCGGCACCGTGGCATCTTGAGCTTCCTCAAGCACCCGGCGATTGAACTCCAGCCAGCTCAGATCACGGTTGATGTAGAGTGTGGGATCGTCCAGATTGGGCGTGGGAGGATGCATGATTACGCTTCAGGGTTTATCGGCAATAGGGCGTGCCAGTATAGCGAGCCAAGATGTCCGGCGCACAGAGCAACTGCACAAGATATGAACACGATTGGCAGGAGGCGGCGAGCCCGGTTAAAGCCGCACCTTTGGCTTACGCGAACGCTTTTTCGATTGCTTCCACGCCGGCCAAAGGAGCGAGACACGCGAAGTTCTCGCACACATATACCGTCACGTTGTTGCTCACTGCGGTTTTGTCCTTCAACAACGGAATGAGCGCAATGGGGTTCTGCGTGGAGTCTTGAAACGCGATCACTTGATTGGGCCGGAACGCGCTGCGGATCGTGTGCAAGACTTGGTTCGTCTCTGGTGTTCCTTCCGGCCCAACAATCGCCACTTCTGTGCTGGGCCCGAAGTGAAAGTCCAGCGCGATGAGCATCTGCCCGGCGGCGGCGGGATGTTCGGCCATGGTTTCGCGGTAACCCCGTAACGTTTCGATCGCCTTGGCGGTGAACTCTGGGCGATCGAGCAATTTCCCTAATCGCAAAAGCACAGTCACTGCGACCGCGTTGCCACTTGGCGTGGAGCCATCGTGGACATCTTTCGTGCGGGCGATCAGCGCTTCGTGATCGTCTGGAACGAAGAAGAAGCCGGGGCCGCTCGGATCTGCGAAGTGCTTCACGATGGCGTCGGCGAGTTCCCCCGCGATGCGGAGATACTTCGAATCGAAGGTCGCTTCGTAGAGTGACACCAGGCTGTCAGCGAGGAAGGAATAGTCTTCCAGATAGCCATTGAGTTTGGCATCGCCACTCGCGCCTGCCGTGCGGAACAATCGCCCGCGATCGTCTCGCAGATTCGCCAGCACCCAGTCCGCCGCGTGGCGGGCCGTTTGCGTGTATACGGGTTCGCCGAATGCCGCGCCGGCCTTCGCAAAGGCCGAGATCATCAATCCGTTCCAGGCGGTGAGAATCTTCTCGTCGCGACCAGGCCACACCCGCTTCGCCCGCACTTGGTACAGCTTCTTCTTGGCCTCCGCGATTCGTGTGCGGAAATCTTGTAGCGTGAGTGAAAGCAGTTTGGCGTCTTCCTCATCGCTGCGCGTACGAAAGAGGATGTTGTGCCCCTCGAAGTTGCCTGCAGCGGTCACGCCCCACACGCGGCAAGCGAACTCGCCGAGTTCTGGCCCCAAGATGTCGCGGAGTTCCTTCTCACTCCAGACATAGAACTTCCCTTCTTCGCCCTCGCTATCGGCATCCTGCGCGCTAAAGTATGGGCCATCGGGCACGTTCATTTCCGTGCGGACGTGGTCGAGCGTTTCGCGAGCGATTCGCTCGAAGAATGGATCGCGCGTGAGTTGCCAGGCTTCCACATAAGCGGTGGTGAGCAGGGCGTTATCGTAGAGCATCTTTTCGAAGTGCGGCACCAGCCACTTGGCGTCCACACTGTAGCGGGCGAATCCGCCGCCCACCTGATCATACATGCCGCCGCGAGCCATCTGAGTCAGTGTGTGCCGGGCCATGTGAACGGCGGTCGTGTCGTTGAAGCGTTGCGCGAGGCGAAGAAGTAGCTTGAGTTCCAGGGCATGCGGGAACTTGGGTGCGCTACCAAAACCGCCATGCGTCGCATCGAAACTCCGCCGCAAAGTGTTCAGAGCGTTCGAGAGTAATTCGACTGACAACGCATTGTCATCAATCTGGAGTTGGCTCATTCCTTTGAGGTAATCCGCAATGTTGTTCCCCACTTCGGTAACGTGATCGCGGCGATTCGCCCAGGCATCGTGGATGGCCAATAGCAAGCGTGTGAAGCTCGGGCGTTGCGGGGCGTAGCGGTCGTCCGGCGGGAAGTAGGTGCCCGCGTAGAACGGCGTGAGTTCGGGTGTGAGGAACACGCTTAGCGGCCAGCCGCCGCCTTCTCGCGTCAGCACTTGCAGGGCGTTCATGTAAATCGTGTCGATATCGGGCCGCTCCTCGCGATCCACCTTGATGCACACGAAGTGCTCGTTCATCACCTTCGCGGTGGCTTCATTCTCGAAGCTCTCGTGCTCCATCACGTGGCACCAGTGACAGGCCGAATAGCCGATGGAAAGAAAGATGGGGCGTTCGAGTTGCTTTGATTTGGCTAGCGCTTCTGGCCCCCACGGATACCAGTCAACGGGGTTGTTGGCGTGTTGACGCAGATAAAGGCTGGTTTCACTTGCCAGGCGGTTCTGTGTGGCCATCGGTTGCTCGCGATGCGGGTGGGGCAACCTGATTTTAGTGCGGCACGCCCCGCGACAAGACAAAACGAGCCGGAAACCGCAAGTGGCTTCCGACTCGTTGGTGCTGATCGCCGGTTGATATTCTCAATCGGCGCATGAATTACCTGGCGATTACTTGGCGATGGCTTCGCCTTCAATGGGAAGCGTGGCGGTTCCGCCATCGAGATCGGTTCGCACTACGAGCGAGCGATTCACCGCTCCAGCGGCTTTCGGATCGAACTTGATCGTCAGGAACTGAACCGGGAGTGCTGCGCCGGTTGCGGGGAGTTCGGCAGTCACACCTTCACCCGTGCCATCCACACCCAGAATTTTGAAAGGCTTCGCCGCGCGAACAAGCACTCGCTGGGTGACAGTTTCACCAACGGGCACGTTCTCGAAACGAACCCTGTTCGGCGCGAGTTCAATGGGTGCGGCGATCATTCCGCTCACCGCAATGTTCACCACCGGGTGCGTGGTATCGTTGGTCTTGATGCTCACCTGCTCGGTAATCGGGCCGGGTGCTGCCGTGGGCTTGAGCGTGACTTCGACTTGATACTCTGCACCGCCGCGAAACGGGCCGCCCCGCGATGTCTCGGCGAACCGCACTTCAAATGGTCCTTGCGTGGGCGCAACTTCGGTTAGCTTCCAGTCGCGCGAGCGGCCGGAATACTTCACCGTAACGGATTGATTCGCCTGGCTTCCCTGCGGGAGCGTGCCGAACGTGATCGCGCCAGGGGTAAGGCTCACATCCGTGCGGCTCGTGGCCTGTACCCGAATGACCGCAGTCGAAACAAACTTCGGCCCGAACGTGACGTAGAAGGTCTGGGCATTGAAGCCCACGAACTTGCCGCAGTTCATGGTGATCGTGAGTTCGCCCGTCTCGTTGGGCTGCAGGATCTTCGTCATGGGGACGTATTCGAGGCAGGTGCAACTCTTGCGTACGTCCGTGATTTGCATGGGAACATCGTAGATGTTCGTGATGGTGAACTTCTGGACGCACAACGTGCCGTGCGGAACTTCGCCAAAGTTGTGAAGGATAACGGGCGGGGCGACCTGTTCCCGATTGGTTGCGATATCCGGAAGGAAAAACTTATTAGCCCAGGGTACGACGGATTGTGGGGATTGCGCCGCAGGTAGCGGTGAAGCCGGATCTTGGGCCGCAACCGTGACCGAGAATGCCAGCCCCCACACCGCCATCAACCAGAACGACCGTCTCATTCCGTGCCTCCTGCCATGCTCGTGCCGGGGCAACGCCCGGTGTCTCGCCGACATATCGTACATCGGACATCAAGCCCGCAACGGTTGGCAAAGAAGAAAGCCCACCCGTGGGAACGGGTGAGCTTGGGCTGCACATCAGACATCGCCATTCCTGCCGTTACGGCCGTCACTTTCCCCACTTGCTGCGGATAAAGGCTAACCCGTTTCCGTAGACATCTTCCGGGCTGGAAAACAGATCGCGCCAGACTTTCGTGGCGGCCGCTAGATCCGGCAGCGCACGGCCAAACGCTTCAATCGTTAGCCAACCGTCGTAACCGATTTCCTTGAGCGTCTTGAACGCGATATCCCAGTTCACCTGTCCGGTGCCCGGCGTGCCGCGATCGTTCTCGCTGATGTGAACGTGCGCGAGAACCGGTGCAACGGTTCGGATCGCGGAAGCTTGACACTTCTCTTCGATGTGGGCGTGGAACGTGTCGTACATGGTGCGGAAGTTCGGATGATCCACAGCCTTGACGAGATCGACTGCGCCGGTCGCGGTCGTGAGAACGTAGCACTCGAAGCGATTGAGGTATTCGATCGCGAGCATCAGCTTCGCTTGCTTGGCGAACTCGGCCGCCTGCCGCAACACATCGGCGGAGCGTTTCAGTTCATCCTTGGTTGGGCCGCTGCCGGTGAACTCACCGATGGCGGAGTGATACGGGCCAACGAGGGTTTCGGATCCCAGCACATGATTAATCTCGATCACGTTTTTGAGCCACTCGGTGGCTTTCTGTCGCACCGCGGCATCGGGGCTAACGGCGTTCGTTTCTTTGGTAAGAATGGTGACCGTGGTGCACTTCAATCCTTGCTTATCGAGTTCCGCGCGAATCGGTTTGTATTCCTCGGGCGTGCCGCCGAACACGGGAAGCTCCACGCCATCGAACCCTGCCGCCTTTAACTTTCCCAGTAAGGGGAAATGCTCGGCGGTGACTCCGCCAGTCCAGAGGAGCAAATTCATACCAGTTTTCATCACTATCTCCGTTGGGGAGGTTTCGGAACGGTGGCGGCATTGTCTGGCACTGTTGGCGTTGCGGCAAGGGCCGAACGCAATGCCTGATCGATTGGTGCGCAAGTGCGGCATCGGGCGGAGTGCGGATTACGATTGCTCCGGCTTGCGTCACACGCATACTGAGAACGGACTCATCTTCACCACGATAGCCCGGTGGCCAACATGAACCTGAACCTTTCCGATGTGCCCGAGCCGGTGCACGTAGTTCTGCGTGACTGGGTTTGGTGGACACTCATGAACGGCTTCAGCGTGCCGCTTGCTTTGCCGGCGGTGTTGCTGTTCCTGGTGCTGGTCTTATTCTTTCGGCTTGGTGCGGGGCTAGGGATTCCGCGGTTGTTCTGGCATCCCGAGCGATTGCCGCAATTCATGGTGGGAATTGGGATCGGCGCGGTGTTGTGGCAAGTGTTCCTGGCGGGGTATGTTTTTGAGGAATTCGCCACGAACTTCACAGTCGATCGCCCGCCGTTTTGCGAAGTGCGCGAACCCTACACACCGGGCAAGGGCTTGCAGACGGGCGAGTACCCCGGGCGGTTCCGCATGCCGCCTGCCGATGTGCGTTCCATCTCGGCTTATGCCGGCGTGGTAACGGCCGCACTGCTCGCACTGGCCATCACTGCCACAATTCTCGTCCTGGTTATTCAACTTGTAGGCCGCTTTGCTCGGCTCCTGACTTCCGGTTGGAAGCCTTATCAACGCAAGTCAACGCAACCGCGCATTGAGTACGCGATCTGGTTGCCGCTGGGGGCGATCATTGGTTGGGGATTGATGACAATGCTGACCGCTTCCATCTTCTCGTTACCGCCCGAGAAAGCAGCGGACCCAATCGGGAAAGGTTTGATTGATCTCGCCGGCTGGGGCAAAGCCGCGGAGCGGCGTGGGAAGATCGAGCAACACGTTGCGGAGTCCGGTGGGAAACGGATCGCGGAACTCGCAGCCGCAGACGCACCGGTTGAACGCCGGGCGGAAGTGGTTCAATGGTTTGCCCCCTACACGCCGGTGTATGCCGCGTTCGTGATCAACTTCGCCGTGATTGCGGTCGGTTCGCTCATCATCATTTTGCTGCCATCCTGGTTGCGGCTCTTCTCGCCCGCAGTGGGGATCGTGCTCATCATGAACATCCTGATCTTCGCCGCCATCATCTTGAATGTGTTCCCGCCGCTCGCGGTGTCCGGGAACTTCATCATGCTTGCGTTGTTCGGCCTGATTGTGGTGGCGGGCCGCGCATACAAGTTTAGTTTCCCCAACATCCCATCGCAACGAACTCCGGTGCCGCTGAACGAGCGTTATCAAGAGTTGATTGCCATTGAAGCCCAGGTGACTGACCCGACATCGACGGAGCAGGCGAAGGCCGCATACACCGTGGCGGGCGATGGCCCCACAATCCAGCCTGTGTTAAGCGATGTCATTCGCTACCCGCATCCGGCTGCGTGGAACCGCGCAAAACCGCCGCTGGCAATCGTGTCGCTCAGTGGCGGCGGTTCGCGCTCGGCGGCGTGGGCGATGCAAGTGCTCACGGCTCTGGAAGACCGATTCCAGAAGCCCGGTTCCAGACGATCGCCTATTGGCTTGCCCTATCACACGCGGCTCATTGTTGGGGCTTCAGGCGGGATGATTGCCGGTGCCTATTACGCTGCGAGCCTCGCGGCACCCGGCGGCACGGGCGTGAACCGCAACCCAATTCTGCGAGCCGATGGTGGCACTTCGCCTATAACCCACGCGGATTTGCTCGAAGGTGTGCGCCGCGATCTGCTGACGCCGATCACTCACTCGCTCGTGAACCACGATCTGCCCGCGTTGTTCGCGCCGATGCGTTTCGGGCACGATCGCGGGCGAGCACTGGAGAACGCACTAGATGCAGCTTGCCGCGGGCAATTGCACGTTCCAATGGCCTCTTTGCGTGACGGCGAAGCGGACGGCTGGCGGCCTTCGCTCATCTTCTCGCCCATGCTCGTGGAAGACGGTCGGCAACTCTTTATCAGTAACCTCGATCTGCGCGCGGTCACGCAAAATCGCGTCTTCATTCTGGGTGAAGACGAGAAGAACGAATCGACCGATCCCGAAGGGTTCCGGCTGCTGTCGCGTGAAGGTGTGGAGTTCTTCAAGCTCTTCCCCGCCGCCACGGATTTCACGGTGGCCACGGCCGCACGCATGAGCGCTTCGTTCCCGTATGTGTTGCCCGCGGTCATGCTACCCACCAACCCACCACGCCGAGTTGTGGATGCGGGCTATTACGATAACTTTGGCATTGGCATCGCCGCGTCGTGGATCTTCAACCACATGGATTGGATCGAGAAGAACACCTCGGGTGTGGTGGTGATTCAAGTGCGTGATGGATCGAGCGAAGCCGAGCGCAAACGCGAAGTGGTGACCGATCCGTTCCCCTCGCTCGTCGAACGCGGGCTGCACTGGCTCACCACTCCGCCAACGGGCTTGTGGAACTCGCGTATGGCTGCCAATGCGTTTCAGAACGATAGCCTGCTGCATTTGCTCGAAGATTTCTTCATCGCCCGAGGATTGCCACGCGGATACTTCGCCACGGTTGCTTTTGAGTTGAGTGGGGCCGACTCCGTGGCACTCAACTTCAGCCTTACCGACGACGAAGTGCAAGCCATTCAAGCCGCGGCGGAGAGCGAGCAGTTTAACAAGCGTGCCGATTCACTCTTGAATTGGTGGCACGCGCGGCTCGCGTCCCCAATGGCGGCCATGTCGCTGCCAGATTTGGATCAGGCGTAGTTCGCCATATCGCATCCGGAAAAACTACGTGCTCCACACAACCGCGAGTGCGGTTGTGCCGTCTGTGTTGTCGTACGCTTGAACTGAACTCAGGAGCCACAATGTCTCTTAGTATGCTCGCAATTGCCGCTCTCTCGCTGTTCGCATCGCCGATTGTTTCACAAGACCGCGATCCGGCCGTGCCGAAGCCCACGCTTGAACTTTCTGGGTCGATCAATGATCAAACGCTGCAAGCCGATGCACCGGCGAATGGCGTGATCGTGTCGCAAAAAGCGTGGGACGCGCTCGCAAAAGCGTGGGGAATAAAGGACGCGCCGAAGGTGGACTTCGCGAAGGAATTACTGATCGTTGGCACATGGAAGGGGAGCGTGTTCAACCTACAACCGATGGTGAAGGAAGGCGACCTCACGGTCGGCGGGTTTGGCACTAAAGACTTGCGGCCGGGCTTCCGCTGGCGCGTTCAATCCATGAGCCGTGAAGGGATCAAAACCGTTCTGGGTAAGGAACTGCCCAAGGAGTAATAACTCGCGTGCGAAGGGGCGTTTGCCGTGCGTGACTGCATGCTCGCGCACGGCTTATCGCGCTTTCAGGAATTCCAGCAACTTGGCGGCACATGCCGCGGCGAAGCGAGGGTCGTTGATGTGCAAGTCGAGTTCGAGTAACTCGACATTGGGGGCGATCCAGTTTCGCACGCTCTGAAACAACGCCGCGTTTGCTTCAGGCCAGTGGAACGCTTTTCCCTCGTCATCCAGGGCCGATATGCCTCGCAATGGCAGCGCCACCGCAGTGGGGCCAGATGCGGCGCTGGCTTTATTGGCGATTTCTTGCCCCAACCGATCCATCTCTTCGGGCGTCGTTCGCATCAAGGTCACGGTTGGATTGTGGATGTGAAAGCGCCGACCTTTGAACTTCTCGGGCACGGTTTCCGGCGGTCCGAAGTTCACCATGTCCAGCGCGCCAACGGAAACCACCTGTGGCACTCCGGCGAGCGCCGCCGCCGTAACGCGATCTTGCCCGGCCGAGAGAATCCCGCCCACCAGTTCATCCGCGAGTTCGGTCGTGGTGATATCGAGTACGCCGGAAATCAGACCATCGCGAACCAACCCTTCCATGGTTCGGCCGCCGACACCCGTGGCGTGAAACACCAGCACTTCATACCCCGCCGCTTCCATCGCCCCTCGTGCGAACTCCACGCAAGGAGTTGTCACGCCAAACATCGTTGCGGCCACCACGGGCTTATCCGCTTCGGAAGTCTGCTGCTTCAATTCCCGGCTCTTGACCATTCCGGCCATCGCGGCAACGGCATTATCCAACACCACGCGACTGACCCGGTTTAACCCTGCGATATCGACCACGGAATACATCATCATCACGTCGCGCGTTCCGACATAAGGCCCGACTTGCCCACTCGCCAGCGTGCTTACCATCAGCTTGGGCACACCCACAGGCACGGCACGCATGGCGGTGGTTCCGATGGTCGTGCCCGCGGAACCGCCCAGAGCGAGAATGCCCGTGAGCTTCCCCTTGCGATACAGATCAATCGCCAGCTTCTCGGCACCCGACGCCGCAAGGGCGACCGCACGCCCACGATCGCCCGCCGATTTCACTGCGGCATAGCTTGTGCCCGCCAGGGTGAAGAGTTGCTCGCGTGTGATGTCCGCTTCGAGCTTCGGCACGCCTAGCACGCCGGCATCGGCTATCAGCACCGAAACCCCTGCCGCGCGCAATCCGTCTCGGACGTGGGCGTATTCGTGTCCCTTGGTATCTAAGGTGCCAATCAGCAAGACGGACATGGGTTGCCCTTATACTGTTCGCGGCTCTGTTTGTGGGTCTAAAGTAAGAACCCGCGTGATGACTGGCTCATCTCTTCTAAAGTAAGAACTTAAGTAAGCTCTCATCAGTTACGGGATGGCCATCATGTTCAGTCGCACGGAAATACTCGCCCGGCTTTGGTCGCAAGTTGCAGCCAGCAAGCCAATCATCGGAGGCGGAGCCGGCACGGGCATCTCTGCGAAGTGTGCCGAGTTGGGCGGCATCGATCTGATTATCATTTACAACTCGGGCCGCTATCGAATGGCCGGTCGCGGTTCGCTCGCGGGTTTGCTTCCGTATGGCGACGCGAACCAGATTGTCATGGATATGGCCCGCGAAGTTCTACCAGTTGTCGAGCGTACGCCCGTGTTGGCAGGCGTGTGCGGCACCGATCCCTTCCGCATCATGAAGCGGTTTCTGCAAGATGTTCGCGATGCGGGCTTCAGTGGGGTGCAGAACTTCCCAACTGTGGGGCTGTTCGATGGCAATCTTCGCGTGGGCCTGGAAGAAACCGGCATGGGGTTCGACAAGGAAGTGGAAATGATCGCGACGGCATCCGACTTCGATCTGTTAACGTGCCCATATGTGTTCACGCCACGCGAAGCCGAGCAAATGGCACGCGCCGGTGCCGATATTCTCATTCCGCATATGGGGCTAACCACCAAGGGGAACATCGGGGCGAAGACCGCGCTCACACTCGCGGACGCGGCCCAACGCGTGCAAGAACTGGCGGACGCGGCCAAAGCCGTTAACCCGGATATTCTGGTGCTGTGTCACGGCGGGCCGATTTCCGAACCCGCAGATGTGCGTTTTGTGCTGGATCACACCAAAGGAATCGTGGGCTTCTTTGGTGCCTCGAGCATCGAGCGGCTTCCCACCGAGATTGCGATCACCGGCTGCGTTCAGGAATTCAAAGGGTTATCGCTGGAGTAGTTTGGCCCGCTAATATCGCAGGATGAAGTCAACCGTGACGCGATAATCGAACATCTGTCGCGGGCCGGCTATGGGAATCTCGAACGCCCCGCCAATCTGAGCTGATTCCGTGAGCTTGAATCGCCCGCCAAAGGCCACGGTAACCATGCCCGTTTGACTCGCCTGACCGCCAAGATTGAAGAGGTCACGCCCTTCTGTTGGCACCGGGCGGGCTTCGCCATTCGTGGTGTAATACATCCAGTTAAATTCGACGAGTGGATAGAAACGGTGGTTGTTGAATACGTCCCAGTCGAAGTGAGCAGACAACCAATAATAATCGCTGCGCTGGCTATCCGTGGAGATCGCATAGCCGGTGGCGAGCAAGGTGTTGAAACTGCCCCATGAGAGATCGCGCCCGAAGTTCTGGCCGAACGTAATGTACGGCACTAACGACAGGCTCCCCGTGTCCTGAAAGACGGAACTGGACCCAATCGGAATCTGGAACTGCAAACCACCTGCCAGCAAGGTTCCGGTCTGTTCGTTGCGGATGATCGTGTACTTCGGGCCAAGCCAGAGTTCCGCGAAGCCTGTCCCACCGTCATAGAGCGAATCGTTTCCTGTGCTCACTGAAAGGCCGCCGAGCTTGTTCATGGTGAACGAAAGCCGTTCGGTGATCGCCACGCGCGCTTGCAAACCGAAGAACCAAGTATCGCCGCCCTGGAACGTCGAGTTATTCCCCGGGATCTTCTGGTACATGAAGATCGGCCGCACCTCGCTCAAGGATCGCGGATCTTCGAACAAGAACGGGCTGGATACCGGCGAAATGAAATTGTCGAACGCGTGATCGCTGCGAAACCAATCGTGCCGATCGCCCATCACATTCACCATGGCCCCGTCCACCGTATCAATCACCTGTTCGCCGAAGTTCGCGGTGGAAGCCGACGTGGCAGCGGTGCGGCTCTTCGTTGAGGTCGCATTCGCCTGGCTTTTCGATTTTTCGGTTGAACGATTCACGAGCAAGTCGGTAACCGGGTCGCTTTTGTCGCTTGAAACGGGCGAAGGGTGCGACGACGATTCAAGCGACTGCGAAGAAATTGGCGTTCCTGCCGATTCCGGTGCTCCCAATGCGGCCCGGCGCACGGGAGCGGGCGTGGAATCGTAGGAGCCTATTGGAGTGACGGTTTCGCTCGGCGAAGCAACGGTTCCACTCGAGACTGGCAACGGTTCGCGATCGATCGGGCGAACGGGAACGCCGCGCACGGGTGGCCCGAGCACATTGGGCGGCCGCGAAGATTGCGTGGTTTGGCGGGGTGCGGCAACCGGCTCGGGTGGTGGTTCGCCAAGGATTGGCTCGCGTGATTCGCGCGGTGGAGGGCCGCCCGCAGGTGCCAGCGGGCCAGATTGTGCGGCTGCCGGGCGGACCGTGCCGGTCGCTATCGCTGCCACTATCAACCAGCCCACGAGCCGCATATGTTCGTCCTCCCTGACGATTGGATCGGTGCATCTGTGGCCAGTGATGCGAGCAGCTTCCAGCCGCTATTCCGGTCCATCTCCCTTATCGGATGCCGAAGCCCGCAAGTTGAATCACTTCACAAGAATCTCACATACCACGCCCGCAGCAGGAGCGTATAACCGAATAAGTGAAATAGGGGAGGGAACAATGACAAGGCAATTCGCGATGCTTGGCGGGGGCGTGCTCGCCGTGGTAATTGTGGGTGGCGGGCTGGCGACCGCATGGTGGGTTGGCGGGCACGAAACCGTTACCGAGGCCGCCGCGGCACGCCTCCCGGACGACGTGCCCGACTTCTTCCGCCGCGGGGGCAAAAATCTCGCTCACTTCTGCGGCGATCCGGATCGCTGGAAGAACCGCAAGATGACCTTTCTGCGGGCGGCCGAGGAAGGGAACCACTTCGTCGATCTCGAAGACCTCGACGGCAAAGATCTGCCAGCCACGAATCGATTCGATGCGATGAAGATGATTTACACGGAACTGAAGAAGGAACCGAACAAACTTGGCCTGCTTCCCTACGCGATCATGGATTACTACGAGAAGCTGACTGTTGGCTTTTACGACTATCGCAAAATGCCCACTAACCCGGCGGTGCCAATGAAGTGCCTGGTGCATGGTGGAACGCTGGCTCATTACACCGGCGATGCGGCAATGCCACTCCACACCACACGCGACTACGACGGCCGCAACCAGCCTGATGGCACCGTGAAGCAGAAGGGGATCCACGCCAAGCTCGATGGCTTCCCCGAGAAGTTCGGGATCACGGCGGAAGAAGTGTGCCGCGGTCTGGAAGCGAAACGGATCGACGATGTGTGGGCGCACGTCATGAAGTTCATCGCGGAGTCGCACACACACATACCCAAGTGCTACGAATTCGATGCGGCCGGTGCGTTCGATAAGCCAACCGACGAAAGCCGAGCTTTTGTTCTCGCACGCATGCGAGCCGCGGCACAACTCACGCTCGATCTCTGGTATAACGCCTGGCTTCGAAGCGAAACGCTACCAGCGCACTGGTGAAAATAACGTGCGAGCAGACACGCAATGTGTCTGCTCGCACGCGACTCTCCTGCGATTACTTCCCGTCCCAGTTTGGCAATCGGCCGGGTGTCCAGGGCGCGCCGATTCCTTCGAGCTTCTTCTCCAGTGCGGGCACATCTTGCTCGGCGAGCGTCTTCAGCTTTTCCAGTTCATTTCGGAATTCCTTCTCCGCAATGGCGTAGGCTTCCTTCTGCGTGCCGGTTGGTTTGCTAAACGATTGCGTGGAAGCACCTGCTGCAGTGCCAACGCGTTCCGATATGGAAAGTGGCACATTCTCGTTGCGACCGGCCAACACGCTATCGCCGCGTAGCGATCGCAAGATCAGGCGGTTGCGGTCGATCATCTCACGCACGGTTTTCTTGCTCGCGTCGTCCCCCTTGGGTGCCACTTCAAGCGCGCGGCGCATGGCTTCGAGCCGGGTGCCGAGTTCCGATGCCACATTCGACGCGCCGGTCACGGCTCGCGAGAGCTTCAACACCTGACGATGGAACGCGACCTGTTCCTTTACCGAAGCCAGATCCGGGTTGCCCAGTGAGTCCAGCACCACATCGAAATCCACTTTCTCGGACATGGCTTGTGCGACGCCGCGATAACGCTGATGCAGCGAGACCGAGTATTTCCCCGGCGCAACAAGTGGGCCGGAACCGCGTGGCGGGCCATCGTCGTCGCCTTCTCCATCGGGTTCGCGCGTGCGTGCGGTCGGCAGTGTGGCGGAGGGGTCGCGCAAGTCCCATGTCACGCGGTGCAAGCCCGCGGTTGTGGGGCCGGTCACTGTGCGAACCACGTTCCCTTCCGCATCTTCAATCACCAGGAACACGCTGGGTGCTTCTTCTTCCGTTTCCATGCGCAACTCTTCCGCCGTGGCGTAGGGAATCGGTTTCCCTTTCTTCTCGGCTTCCTTCTCGGCATCTTTGCGAAGTTGCTTGCGAGTCTTCAAACTTTCCTTGAGATGGTAAGTGAACGCAGCGCCATACGCGGGGTTATCCGCGGTGTAGAACGACTCGCCCAGGAACGCTTTGCCACTTCCGCCGTGCTGCGTGTTGGGAATGAACAGGTCTGCGTCGCGCGGTGGGAACAGCACCGATGGCTTCTCCATCGATGTCGCCTTGAGCATTCGCAGTGGTGAGTAATCGTCGATCACCCAGATGCTGCGGCCGAAGGTGCCAATCACCAGATCATTCATCTTTCGCTGAATGCACAGATCTTTCACCTGAATCGTGGGGAAGCCGTTGCGGATGCGATGCCACTTCTTGCCGCCATCGAGCGTGACAAACAGCCCGAATTCCGTGCCCGCAAAGAGAAGATTCGGATCGACGTGATCCTCTGCGACGCAGTAAACCGTGCCGCGAATGGGTAGATCGCCGACAATGCTCGCCCAGGTCTTCCCCGCATCGGTGGTCTTCAGGAGATACGGCATGAAGTCGCCGTTCTTGTGGTTATCGAAACAGACATACGCGGTGTTGGCGTCGTGCTGCGAGGCCACGATTTTGCTGACGTACGTGCTATCCGGGACGCCATGGAACCGCTCGATCTTCCGCCACGATTTGCCGCCATCTTCGGTAACTTGCATCAAGCCATCATCCGTGCCCACATAGATCAAGCCTTCCGTTTTCGGCGATTCCGCCATCGCCACGCAATTGCCATACATGCTGGTGGATGAATGCTTAAAGATCGCATCCGGCCCCCAGATTTTGCCCATAACCGGCAGTGTGTTGCGGTCAATCTGCCGGGTGAGATCCGGGCTAATCGGCTTCCAGGTGTCGCCCCGATCATCGCTGCGGAACACCATGTTCCCCGCGAAGTACAACCGCTTCGGATTGTGCGGCGATAGAACGAGTGGAGCGTCCCAGTTCCAGCGTGGCGGGAGTTGGTTCGCGGCTGGTTGCGGTTGAATTTGCACCCGCTGACCGGTGCGGCGATCGTAACGACATAACCCGCCATACTGGTATTCGCCGTACACGATGTTCGGGTCGGTTGGGTCCACTTTGCAATGGAAGCCGTCGCCGCCCTGAACAACGAACCAGTCCTGATTCATGATGCCGTGCCGGCTACGCGTGCGAGCGGGGCCGCCCAGCGTGAAGTTATCCTGCGTGCCACCATACACATGGTAAAACGGGCCGCTCTCATCGCAGGTCACATCATAGAACTGTGTGATGGGCAAGTTCGGTTTGAAGTTCCAGTTCGCCCCGCGATCGAAGCTCTCGTACACGCCGCCATCGCAGCCGCACAGGTAATATTTGGGATCTTTCGGATCGATCCAGAGCGTGTGATTATCAACGTGCTTGGCCTTCTCCGAAAGAGAAGTAAGCGTCTTTCCGCCGTCGTCGGACACCTGAATGTTCACATACATCGCATAGATCCGATCCTTGTTCACCGGATCGACGACGATGTGCGAGTAGTACTGTGCCTGCTGCGCGAACGGATTGCGCTTCTCCCAACTGACGCCACAATTGGTGCTGCGATGAATGCCGCCCGCGCCGTCTGGCGCTTCCACGATGGCATACACCGTGTCCGGATCGGTGGGAGCAATCGCCAGCCCAATGCGGCCGAGTTCGCCGCCGGGTAACCCCTGCGTGATCTTCTTCCAAGTTTTGCCGCCATCCGTGCTGCGATGAATGCCGCTTCCCGGCCCGCCGTTGATGATCGTCCACACATGTCGGCGGCGTTGATAGCTCGCGGCGATCAGCACATCTGGATTGCGCGGGTCCAGCACGATATCGGTCACGCCCGTGTTGTCGTCGATGGCGAGCACTCGCGTCCAGGTTTTGCCGCCATCGGTAGTCTTGTATAACCCGCGGTCGCCGCCTTCTTTCCAGAGCGGGCCTTGCGCGGCCACATAGACCGTATCGGAATCGCGCGGATCGATCAGAATCTTTCCGATATGCTCGCTGGCCTTGAGGCCCACGTTGGCCCACGTCTTCCCGCCATCCACGCTCTTATACACGCCATCGCCATAGCCCACGCTCCGCTGGCTATTGTTCTCTCCGGTGCCCACCCACAACACGTTCGGGTTCTTCGGGTCCATCACCACGCAGCCAACGGAATACGAACCTTCGTTCTCGAACACCGGCGTCCAGGTGGTGCCGGCGTTCGTGGTCTTCCACACTCCGCCACTGGCCACAGCGATGAAGTAGTTGGCGCGATCGTTGGGGTTCACTGCGAAGCCCACGATGCGGCCCGATGTGACCGCCGGGCCAACGAGCCGCGGCTTCAACGCCCCAAGCGGCAACGCGGGAGTCGTTTCCTTAATTGCTGGCTCTTTGGCGTCCGGCATTTGGCCCGGCGTTAGGGCGAGCGCGAGAAGCAAGGGGTGCATCGTGGTCCTCGTTGTGCTTCGAGAGGCTAGGGAACCTGCGTTGTTTAAGGTACGTGTGGGAAACACATCCGGAAACAGATCTGGCTCAACTGCGCAATCCGGGCAACCGATAAAGGAGGGGTTAACCGCTGCTCGCAGGCACAGAGGTGCGGCGGTTGAGATTATCGCAACGGGAGTTGATCATGCGTGTGTCCGGTGAACGCGTTCGCCCGGTAATTGAGACGGGCTTGCCCGCGAAATTGCTGGAACGGTCCTGGTTCCCGGTAACGCTGGTTGCCTATCTCATGTTGGCCGCGTGCTTGCGAACGATCGTGGGCCAAACGCTCATGTACGATGAGTCCGAGCAACTCGCACTGGCGCAGGTGCTGGCACTGGGTTATGGTTCGCAATCGCCGCTCATTCTCTGGGTGGTGTGGGCGGTTACATCGGTCGTTGGCCCTTCCTCCGCGGCGATTATCGGTGTGCGTTTCGCCGCTCTGGCCTTCATGTATGTCGCACTTTATGCGTGTGCTCGGGCCGTGATCCCTACGCCCAACCGGGCCGCACTTGCGGTGGCGTGCGCGCTATTGGTGCCTGCGGTTTGCTGGGATTTCATGCTGGATAAGATGCACACGCCGCTGGCCTGTGGCATGGCGGCGCTGCTATTCGCAACAGTCGTGCGAGCGGTGCGTGGCGCTGAAACGCACTGGGCCGCTGCCGTGGGTGTGGTGGCGGGTCTGGGTGTGCTCAGCAAGTACACATTCGTGCCCTTTGCCGCCGGCCTTGCCGCTACGATGTTAACCATCCCGGTGTATCGTCAGTGGCTGTTATCGCGTCGCGGATTGCTGGCGCTCGTTGCTGCGGTCGTGGTTATTCTGCCGCATGCCACCTGGGCCGTTGCGAATAGCCGCGATCTGGCTGGCGGAATTCAGAAGTCCATGACCGATCGCCCCGTGCGCACTCTCGGCGGGTTGATGCTCTCGGCCGCAGACGTCACGGTTATGTGCTTCACCACCGTGAGCGTGGTGTTCGCTTGCATCACACCCATGGTGTTGCGTCGCCGGCTTGTTGTTAGCCCCGAAGCAAAGGTGCTGGGCCGCGCGTTGTTGGCCAGCGTTCTGGTGGCGGTGGCGATTGTGGTCATCGCAGGTGGGAATCGGTTCAAGGCACACTGGTTCACGCCGGTGGCGATGTTGTTGCCATGCTGGTTTGTCGCGCGGCTCGAAGGCGTGACCGTGCCAAAGTGGCGCGTGGCCGGTCTCTGGCTTGCGGTTGGCGTTACCGTGCTCGGTTTGTCCGTGGTGGCGATTGTGATTGGCAAAACGCAATGGATGCCGCAAGGGCGATCGCTGCAAAGCCGCGACCGGCTCGCATACGACACCGCAACTTTGCTCTCGAGCCGGCCGGACACGGTGATCTGCGATGGCGTTCGCGATGCGGGCAACGTGTTGCTCGCGTGCCCCGGTTCCACCGTGGGCGTTCTTGGCACACCCGCGGCGGCTCGCCCGATTGTGCAAGGCTCCACGGCCGCTCTGGTCTGGGATGCCACATGGGAAGACGCCATTCCCCCGCGAACGACCCTCGCACTGGAACGGGAATTCGGCCTTCAACCCGCCCCGGATGCCGTGGCACAATATGCAGGGCGACGCTTCACACCCACATCACCACCTTCCGCTCGGCGGCTCGGCGTGATCCCACTTGTTCCGGTGCCGGCGAAACATTCGCCGGTTCAATGATCACGCCATCGTGCCAGTTCGCATGGGAAATCCTTGCTCTGGGCCACGCTCCGCGATACGGTCAACAACCAGAACAAAACAGCGGGGCGAAATCCTCCGCACTCTCCCGAGATCGCACCATGCGCTATGGCTTCATCATGCTTGTTGGGCTTATCGCGACTCAACCACTCTTCGCACAGAACGCGCCTCGGCTCGAATTGGTCGGCGACGTTCAGAAGATCTGGGATCAGGGGAAGCACAACGCCTTCACTGATCTGATTCGATTCAAGGATCAGTGGTATTGCACGTTCCGCGAAGCGGATGCCCACGTGGGCGGCGATGGCAAACTGCGCGTGCTGGTGTCGCAAGATGGCAAGAAGTGGGAATCGGCCGCACTTGTGACCGAGAAGGAAATCGACCTTCGCGACCCGAAGTTCTCCATCACCGCCGACGGGCGGTTGATGATCGTAGCGGGCGGATCGGTGTATGAAGGGACGAAACTTCTGGGCCGGCAACCGCGTGTCGTGTTCTCGAAGGACGGCAAGGAATGGTCGGCCCCGCAAAAGGTGCTTGAAGAAGGCGAGTGGCTCTGGCGCGTGACCTGGCACGACGGCAAATGTTATGGCGTTTCGTATAACGCCGCGCAGCGCGATAGCAAGGACGCCAAGGACGCCGCCAACACCGGCAAAGCCCCCGCCGGACCGGCCGAGTGGAAGCTGAAACTCTTCTCCAGTGCGGATGGCGTTAAGTTTCAACTCGTCACGCATCTGGATGTGCCGGGGCACCCGAACGAAACGACACTGCGTTTCCTTCCCAATGGCGAGATGGTCGCGCTCGTGCGGCGTGAAGGCGGCTCCCGCAATGGTTGGGTCGGTGTGAGCAAGTCGCCGTACAAGGAATGGCAGTGGAAAGAACTGCCCGCTCGCATTGGCGGCCCGAACTTCCTATTCCCGCCTGATGCAAATACTCCCACGCTCGCCGCCGTTCGCCTTTACGACGGCAAGGTGCGAACCGCGCTGGGCATTCTCGAACCCGTCGAAGGTAAGTTCAAAGAATCGCTCGCGCTTCCATCGGGCGGCGACACCAGCTATGCCGGGTTGGTGTGGCACGATGGTTTGCTCTGGGTGAGCTATTACTCCACGCACGAGGGGAAGTCCGCCATTTACCTCGCACAAGTGAAAGTTGCGAAGTGATCGCAACCCGCGATAGGGCGAAGAAACAGGCACTTGGAATTTTGCCAGTGAAAGTCGCCCGGACACCCCTTGAAACTGTGCGATCCGCCACCATAATTCTTTTACCGCGCCCGGGTGGCGGAATTGGCAGACGCACCAGCTTGAGGGGCTGGCGGGGGCAACCCCGTGCAGGTTCAAGTCCTGTCCCGGGCACTCGAATCGATTCGTGGGTTGGGGTTCATCACCTCAACCCACGTTCGTTTCTCTATCACATCGCTATCCCACGCGCGAAGATTTGTTCCGGTGTCGCCTGAATTGCAGCGTGGCATTCGCCCATGGCTATCATTACCTCTTCAATTCGTGTTCCCCTCGCAGCAACAACCGCTCAACCGGCGAGAGAGCGTTCAACTCCTGAATCTGTTGCCGAATCGCGGCGGGGTCGTCTGTGATGATGCCATCCACTCCGTTATCCACCAGTGGCCCGACTTGCGAAGGATCGTTCACGGTCCACGCGTGAATCTGAATTCCGCGTGCGGCGGCGCGGTCGCACAAATCTTGCGTGGCCAATCTTGCGTCCACCATCAGAAAGTCCACATCCAGATTGGCCAGGTTCCCCAGCGCTGCCCCCGCGATGAAACCGACCGCCATGGAAGGTTCCAGTTCCTTCGCCCGACGGATGCCTTCATACGATTGACCACACACCCGACACCGATCAACCGCCCCATGTTGGCGAATGGCGTTCACCACCGCCTCGGCGAGTTCCAGCGCCTCGCCCTTCCCGTTGGGTTTCAGTTCGATCAGCAACCCGATTTGCCCGCCGGCCGCTTGGAGCATTTCTTCGAGCGTCGCGAGATGTTCCCCGGCGAACTCCGTACCGAACGCGGTGCCAATATCCGGAACGCGAAGTTCCTCCAGTGTGGACGTGGCAACCTTGAGCGGCGATCCGCTCACCCGGATCAGATCGCTATCGTGGATCACAATAAGCTTCCGGTCGGCCGTGAAGCGCACGTCGATCTCGGCCCAGTCCGCTTGATCGGCGATGGCTCGGCGCAATGCGGAAAGCGAGTTTTCCGGGGCATGTTTGGCACCGGCTCGGTGAGCGGTCACTTCAACCCGATCCGCAACGCGTGCGCCTGCGATCAGTTGGTATGCAATCAGGCCGGAAATGAGCAGGAACGCGAGCGGCACCAGGAGAAACGGCGAGACGCTCCGGCGTTTCGATGGGGCCGCAATCGCTTTTATCGGTTCGGTTCCGCCGAGTCGCGCGTGGAGATCGAGCACAACAGCCGCGAACATCACACTTGCCAGCACACCGAGGCAAAACAGCGCCATGCTGTTCACAGCCAGAGCGATGATCACTCCCACAATGGCGGTGCGAGGTGAGCTGCCGAGTTGATCGAGTATGGCACGGGTCAGCAGTCCGAGCGGAATCAGGATGGCTGCCGACACCACCGCAACGAGAATCGCCCACCACAACATGGCACCCATCACACTTAGCATGTGGCCGCGGGTTCGTTCCGCACTAGTTCTCAAGGCCGTGGCCGGGCTTGCTTTCTCGTACAAAATGATGGGAATCGCCAGGATTTCCCGCAGGAAGAGCCACAGCGCGAGCAAAACGTACACGGCCACTAACGCACCGGCGACGGCGGCACCGTACCAGAATGTCGGCGGTCGCGTGATGACGAGCCGGTTCAGATCTTCCCCAGACCAAAACGCGAGATACGCCAATCCCACACCAATGGTGAAGGGTATGGCAAGCAGGATGTACGTTGCGACTTGGCGGATGCCCAGTTGAACCACCTTGTGAAACCAGGGCACCGTTCGCCATACTTCAACCCAACCGGAACCGTAGCCGCCCAACACAGCCATCAGGCCCGCCATGCGGAGATACAAACCGGTGAGAGCAAGTGTTGCGACGACGAGAAGGGCAACCAGCCCGATGGGCGAGAGCAAAAAGGTGGCAATCTCAAAGTTGCCGACGGAACAACTTCCCCAGCGATCGAGCGCCATTCGCAAGCCGCCCGCACTAAGCGGAGCCAGCACCGCGGCTTCCAACAAGCTGAAGGCGATCGTGAAGGAAACAGCCGCCCCGAATCGGCTTCGGAAGCGGCTCAGCGATAAGCTTTTGGTTGGCGTCATGTGGCCCAGGGGAATGGCTTGTTCCAGTGCGATATTGGACGCGATTCGTGGCTTCCCCGTGGCTACTGTAACCCGAGTCATCGGGCGAGGGGCGAGGGAAATCTCGCCCGGTGCCGGTAAGCAATCGTCAGGCGAGTTCCCAGCCCTTGCGATAGTCGCGGCGAATGAACTTATCCGCCTCGGGGGCATTGGTAGCCCGCATCTGTTTGGCATCCCAGATCAGCTTCTTTCCGGTGCGGTATGCCACGTTGCCGAGGTGATTGGTTTCGGTCAACAAGCCCGAATACTGGAAGTCTGCCAGGCAGGCGGGGCCACCCTTGCAAGCGGCGATCCACTCGGCGTAGTGACTGCTCACCCGCGGCAGCGATGGCTCGGGCAACTTCGCGTTCGCGAAGTTCTGTTCGGGTAGCAGAACGTGCTTCTGGTAATCCGAAAGCAACATCCCCTTATCGCCCACGAACAGCACGCCGTTTGCCCACTGTGGGATGCCTTTCTTCGTCCAGATCTCTGGCTTGCTCTCGCCCTGGTGCCAGTGAAGCTTGAGTGCGGGCATGTCGCCGCGGGCTGCGAACTCGTAAGTCGCGCTCATGGTTGCGGGGGCGAGTTCCGCGTGGGGCGGAGGTCCGAAGCCTTCCACCGTTTGCGGGGCATCGAGCTTCAATGCCCAGAATGGCAGATCGTTCCAGTGGCTGCCCAGATCGCTCATGGTGCCATTGCCGAAATCCCACCAGCGATACCATTTCGGCCCCGGAACATACACGCCATTGAAGGGGCGTTCAGGAGCTGGCCCGAGCCAGAGTTCCCAGTTCAACCCCGCCGGGATCGGCTCTGCCTCTTTGGGGCGATCGAAGATGGCGACGATATCCTTGTTCTGCTTGGCGGCCTCGGGACTTTGCAATCCCCAGGCACGCGACACCCACACATGCGCCTCGCGCACCGGCCCAATCACGCCGCCTTGCACCAGTTCCACCACGCGGCGATAATTCGGGTTCGCATGGTTCTGCACGCCCATCTGCGTGGCGACCTTGGTCTTCGCCGCCGCTTCACGGATCTTGCGGGCTTCCTCGATGTTGTAAGTGAGCGGCTTTTCGCAATACACATGCTTGCCAGCCTTCAATGCCAGCATGGTGGCGAAGGCATGCGTGTGCTCGCAGGTGCTCACGACCACCGCATCGAACGCACCGGGCTTCTCGAACACCTTGCGGAAATCGGTGAACTTGGTGGCATGCGGGTGATCGACTGCGGCGGATTCGACCGCTGCGGCGTTCACATCGCACAGCACCGCGATGTTCTCGCTGGCCACGCCTCGCATGTTCGCTCGTCCGCGGCCGCCACTGCCAATCATGGCAATGTTCAGTTTCTCATTGGCGTTCCGCGCGCGAATGAATCGCGGTGCGACGAGCGTGGCCGCCGTTGCGGCCGTCGCTTTGTGGAAGGTTCGGCGTGTGATGGGAAGCGGTTCTGTCATGGCGAGACTCCGGAGAGGGAAGGAACCAGGCGGCTCGCAATCATACCCCCTTTTGCGGCAAGCCCGCTACACTCTTTCACAGTGGGATTGCGGCTGCCGATATTGGCGAGCCGCGTCGCATGAGCGACCGGGTACTCACAAAGCCGCGTCGTCGCGAGTAAACAGCGGGTCACTTACTTTCCGAGATTCTGCGTGCGTCTGGTGAAATGGCGATTCCTTTCAAACGTCTGGAAACTTTATGCCACCGATTGATGTGGCTGGCACTGCCAGCCGGTTGATTGCGAATATCGAGAAAGTGATCGTTGGGAAACGCACGCAGCTCTCGCTGATCATTGCGGCGTACTTTTCCGAAGGCCACATTCTGCTGGAAGATGTGCCCGGCGTGGCCAAGACGATGTTGGCCCGCGCGCTGGCCCGCAGTGTGGGTTCGAGTTTCAAGCGGCTCCAGTGTACGCCCGACTTGCTTCCAAGTGATGTCACCGGCGTATCGGTGTTCAATCAGAAGTCGGGCGAGTTTGAGTTCCGCCCCGGTCCGGTGTTCGCACAGACGCTTCTCGCCGATGAAATCAATCGCGCCACGCCGCGCACGCAAGCCGCACTGCTGGAAGCGATGGCGGAGCGGCGTGTGAGCGCAGACGGCCAGACCTATGTGCTCAAGCCGCCTTTTCTCGTGATCGCCACGCAAAACCCCGTTGATCAAGAAGGGACGTTCCCGCTTCCGGAAGCACAGTTGGATCGCTTTCTCATTCGCATCGCGCTGGGCTACCCGAGCCTGGAAGAAGAAGCCAAGATGTTAACGCGGTTGCAAAAAGGGCACCCGATCGATGACATTAAACCGGTGATATCGGCGGACGATGTGATGGCGTGCCAGGAAGCCGTTCGCGGCATTCACATCGACGATAAAGTGACTCGCTACATTCTCGAAATCGTGCACGGCAGCCGGGCGCACGAAGATGTGCTTCTGGGCGGCAGCCCGCGCGCCTCGCTGGCGTTGTACCGCACGGCACAGGCACTCGCCGCCATCAATGGGCGTGATTTCGCACTGCCAGACGATGTGAAGAAAATGGCACAACCCGTGCTGGCCCACCGATTGATCTTGAAGCCCGAAAGCCGATTGCGGAAGCGCACAGCGGCGACCGTGGTGAAGGATCTGGTGGGCGATGCACGCGTGCCTATTACGGATAAGCAGAAAGCCATGGCCGAAGATCACTTCGCCTGATGGCGGGTCACGCACGCGAGAGTGTCAACGCGAGGTCACCCGTAGCCGTAACGGCGGATCACATCGCCCCATCGGCGATCGATCTCGGCCCGCTGTTCGGGTGTGATGGAATACTTGTTCGTTTCATAACCCGTTGTCTGCGACAGATAGTGTTCCACATGCGGCCGCGCTTCCTCGAAGCCTTCTAACTCCAGTGCCTTGTAGACATGCTGCAACTCGCTCACAGGGTTTTTCACCAACTCTTCGTAACGCAATTCGTGGAACCGGCCACGCGGGATGAGCGTGCGGGCCTCTTCGAGTCGATCATAGATTACGCGGTATTCCGATAGCACTTTCTCTTCCACGCCCGGGAATGTTGTCGTCTGAAACGTGTGCCGGCCCGTGAACGATTTCCACAGATTCACGGTGGACGGAAAGACGACGTATGGATCGCGCACGATGTGAACGAAGCGAGCGTCCGGGAACATTTCGAGTATCGTTGGAATGCGAGCGGTATGCGGGGGCGATTTCAACACCAGCCGGCGATCGTCGCGATAGCTCACCGTTTGCAGAAAGCGATGAAAGGCCCGCTTCCAGCGTTCGCGTTCGATCGGCGTTAGCCCGGAGAGATCGAGCGAGCCGGGATACATCGGCGCACCCTGCGGAAAGGCGATGTCGATATATGTGCTGGGTTGGCCCAACAGGCACAGCGCGAATTCATCTTCTTGTGGGCGATCCCAACCGGCCGCCATGTTATCCATCGGGCGCTGTTCCGGAGCCAGCACCTTCAGATACTTTTTAAAGAAACCTTCGCTGATGAGATTGTGGTTGGGGTTAAAGCAATCGAAGAAATCGGGGAAGTTGAATTGCGGATCTTGAATCAAGAGTTCGTGCAACAGCGTGGTGCCGGTGCGCCAGTGGCCGATCACGAAGATGGGTTGTTTATCCAGGGGAGTGCGGGCGAGCGCTTCGCCATGCAGGCCATGTTGCATCCAGCGCAGTGCCAGATTCATGGTCGAAGTGACCGTCACGATCCCGGCGATATACCAGTACTTGGGATGCACCGAGAACCGGTTACGCCAGAGTAATCGGGCCCAGGTTACGGCGTCGGTTCCTTGCAGGAATCGTGGCGACCATCGCCGCGATGGCCGCTTCGCCGCGGGTGCAGGGCTGGGGGTTTCGGCAGTCGCGGACGTAACCATTCGTGGGCTTCTCGCAAAGCGGGCGGGTACGTCCAGTGAATCAAAATGCGTTGCTCTGGCAACCCCACACCCACCGGCGTTGCCCCCGCACCCCGCGCCGGAGTAGCATGATCGCAGAAGTTACCAATATCGCCACAAGCCAGGACCGCGCCCGATGGCGAAAGCTAAAGCCGCACGCATTGAAACCCCCAGCGCACCACCGGCGGAATACACCGTGGTGGCCCGGCGCTATCGCCCGCAACAGTTCGCGGAACTGATTGGCCAGGAGCACGTTGCCGCCGCCCTGGTCAATTCCTTGCAATCGGGCCGCGTGGCCCATGCGTATCTGTTCACGGGTGCCCGCGGGGTTGGCAAAACCAGTGCCGCCCGCATCCTGGCCAAAGCGCTGAACTGCGTGAAAGGGCCAACCGCCATTCCTTGCGATGAGTGCGACAGTTGCAAGGCGATTGCCACCGGCGAAGATGTTGACGTGCAGGAAATCGATGGGGCGAGCAATAATCTTGTCGCCGATGCCCGCGAAATTCGCCAGAACGTTGGCTTTCGCCCCACACGCAGCCGCTACAAGATCTACATCATCGACGAAGTTCACATGCTCTCCACACCCGCGTTCAACGCCCTGCTGAAGACCCTGGAAGAACCGCCGCCGCACGTTAAGTTCATCTTTGCGACCACGGAAGTGCAGAAGATCCCGATTACGATTCTCTCACGCTGTCAGCGGTTCGATTTCGCACACGTTGGCCCGGTGAAGATCTTCGATCAGCTCCAACGAATTGTTGAGCGGGAAGGGCACGAAGCCGATGAAGATGCGTTGCGGCTCATCGCACGGCGGGCGGGCGGCTCGATGCGCGATTCGCAATCGCTGCTCGATCAACTTCTCGCGTCGTCGCCCGGTCGGCTCACCGCGGCGCAAGTGAACACCGTTTTGGGCACTTCGGGCGATGAACGTGTCACGGAACTTGCCGCGGCGATTCTCAATCGCGATGCGAAAGCCGCACTCGAATTGATCGCTTCCTGGGTCGAACGCGGCTTGCAGATTGGGGAACTGGTCGATCAACTCGTCGGCTACTGGCGTTCGCTCATGCTCGTGAGTTGTGGCGGTGCCGCAGTGCGCGAATTGCCGGTTACGCCATCACAGCGGGAAGCCGTTGTGGAACAAGTGAAACTCACCAACCTCGATGCGATTCTTGCCGGTTTGGAGGTGTGGACAACCACGCGCTCCCGTCTGCGCGACACCCCGCACACGCAGGTGTTACTGGAGATGGCGGTGGTCCGGTTGTGCCGGATGGCGGATCTGCTTTCCGTGGGAGAATTGGTTCAATCTCTGAGCCAGCCCGGTGCGATGATCGCCGCTCCTGCCGGTGCCGGAAGCGCGCCCAGGCAACTTGCTGCGCCACCTGAAGCACCCGGAAGCGTAAAAAAAAACGGCCCACTGACGGTTAACCCACTGAGTAATGGGCACGCTGCGGTTACTGAAGAAGCGACGTTAACACTTTCCGAGAAGACACTTCCGCAATTGTGGGGGCGTGTGCTACGCTATCTTGCGGAGAACTCGCCAATCCTCGCCAATCATCTCAAGCTGACCAGTTCATATGCAATTTTCGGGCCAAACGCCCTGGCAATTCGCTTTGGAACGGAGTATAATCACGCTCACGATGCCTGTGCGACAGAAGCGAACACCCGCCGCATCCAAGAAGCCTTGGGTCGCCTCACGGGGCAACCAGCTCTGGTGCGGATCGAGCGAATCAGTGGCGAAGCGGGAACGCAACCGGCGGCCATCAATGATGTTCCGGATCGCAAGAAACAGTTGATGGACCTTCCGTTGTTTCGCCATGCCGGCGAAGCTCTTGGGGCGCAGATCTGGCATATGGACGACGACTTCGATCCGGATGCCGCACCCAGAAGCCCGCCCGCAACGAGCATCAACACCCCTGATCCTGACGAGATCTAATACCCATGTTCAAAGAACTCGGCTCCATGTTCAGCCTGCTTCGCAACCAGGAGAAACTGCAAGAAGAGATGCAGAATTTCCAGGCCAAGATGGGAACGATCGTTGCGGAAGGTTCGGCCGGTGCGGGCTATGTGACGGTTAAAGCCAATGGCCGCCTGGAAGTTGTCTCGGTGCGGATTTCCGAAGAGGCGATGACGCTGAACGATCGCGAGATGCTCGAAGATCTGATCGCGGCAGCCACCAATCAGGCGTTAACCAAAGTGCGCCAGCAGCTTTCCGAAGAGGGAGCCAAGATGGCTGCGAGCATGGGTTTGCCGCCGGGAATGATGGGTGGCGGCTTGCCTGGTATGGGCGGCTGATTCCCCGCACCGCGCGAAGCACTTCCCACGCCACCGACAGTCACGCTTATGGAGATGCGACCTTGGCCGAGGCGAACGGAGTCATCGATCTGTTGCTTGTGGAGTTAACGAAGCTTCCCGGCATTGGCCCCAAGAGCGCCGAGCGGATCGCACACTTTCTGCTTTCCGGCGATCGTCGCCATGCAGTCTCACTGGCTTCGGCTTTGCGGGCGGTGGCGGAGCGCGTGCGACCGTGTCGCGAATGCTTCAATCTCACCGAAGGCGATGTCTGCCCCATTTGCTCCGATCCCAAACGCGATCCGGGCGTGGTCTGCGTGGTGGAAACCCCGCGCGATGTGGGATCATTCGAGCGGATCGGCACCTTTCGGGGCCGCTATCACGTTCTCGGTGGTCGCCTGGCTCCGCTCGATGGAATGGGGCCGGAACGGCTCACGCTCACGCCTTTGCTTGAACGAGTTCGCCATGGTGGGGTCCGCGAGGTGATTCTCGCGACAAGTCCAACCTTGGAGGGGGATGGGACGGCCCTGTTCGTTTCGAATCTTCTTGCAGGAACGGGCGTGCCAATCACGCGATTGGCACGCGGATTGCCGTCTGGCAGTTCTCTGGAACTGGCGAATGCCCAGATGTTAGCCGAAGCACTCGAAGGCCGCAGGGCCTTCTGAAGTCTGTCAGAAAGCCGGCCGCAACTGTAACCGGCGAATGGATCAAGACTACGGAGACGGTGCCGATGAGCGGGATGCGAATGGGAATGGATATGTCCATGCACCACAGCCAGAAGATGCTTCTGGCTCCGCGCATGATTCAATCCATGGAGATTCTTCAACTTCCGATTGCCGATCTGCTGGCGAAGATCGAGAAGGAGTTACAAGAGAACCCGTTCCTCGAACAAAAAGAAAAGCACGGCGATCTCGACGACACCTTGCCAGAGTTCAACCCAGATAGCACGCCGCTGAAACACGACGACACCGGCGATCTGGAGTTCCGCCGCCTGGATGAACTGAACCGCGACTGGGACAACCACTTCAACGAAGAACACCGCTTCAGCCGTTCCGGGATGGAAGAGGAGGGCGACCGCAAACTGGATGCCATGGCGAACATGGTCAACCGACCGCAATCGCTGCAAGATCACCTCGCGGAGCAACTCGGGGAACTGGAACTGGACGAAGATCAGCGGCGGCTCGCCCGGCACATCTGCAGCTTTGTCGATCGCACCGGCTACCTTGGCAGCCGCGAGAAAGCCAGTGAGGACGACGACAAGGACACCTTCCGCAACGTGCCTCTGGCCGAAATCGCCGCGACATATGACCGCGTCGTTTCGGAAGAGGAAGTCGAGGATGCGCTCGTTGAAGTGGTTCAGAAACTCGAACCGCCCGGCGTTGCAGCCCGCGATCTGAAAGAATGCCTGCTGCTCCAACTCACGCCCGAAACACCGCTGCGCGATGTGCTTCGCGTTCTCATTCGCGATCATCTCGAAGACATCGCGAATAATCGCATCCCGGTTATCCAGAAGACGACGCGCTTCGACATGATCACCATTCAAGATGCCATCGAAGAGTTGCAGCACTTCGACCCGAAGCCGGGGCTGAAGTTCGCGGAAGTCGAGACGCGCTACGTCATGCCCGATGTGATCGTGGAACGCAGCGACGACGACGACTTCAATATCCGCCTTACCGACGAATGGGTGCCGAAGATCCGCATCAGCAAGCGAACCGTGGATCTGATCAAGAACAAGGAAATCGACGAGAAGGTGAAGGAGGAACTGCGGAAGAAATTGCAATCCGCGGACTGGCTCGTGAAAGCCGTCGAACAGCGCCGCAACACCCTGCTGAAGGTGACTCGTGCGATCATCGAGCATCAGCGGCCGTTTCTTGATGCCGGTCCCGAGCACATTCAACCGCTCAAGATGCAGCAGATCGCCGATCAAGTGAAAGTTCACGTGACAACGGTCAGCCGCGCAGTGGACGACAAATGGGTGCAAACCCCGCGCGGCGTGTTCCCCCTGAAACGATTCTTCGGCGGCGGCAAGGAAAACAAGCAAACCGGCGAAGATGTGGCTTACGAGGTGATGAAGCAGAAGTTAATGGAGTTCGTGAGCAACGAGAATAAATCCAACCCGTTATCCGATGAAGAACTGGTGAACAAGCTGAACGAAGCGGGCTATCCCGTGGCACGGCGGACCGTGACAAAGTATCGCAAGATGTTGAAGATCCCTTCCAGCCGCCAACGCAAGGATTGGTCGCTGGGAAACTAAACGCATGCAAGCACGTCGCACCCCAATTCCGTTGGGGTGCCTATTATCATCTCATCTCTGGCCTCGGGTTCCAAATCATGTCGACCCATCTTGCACACAGTGATATCACGGAGCAAGAATCCCGCATCAAAGTCGGCGGTGGCGCGAAGGCCATCGAGCGGCAGCATGAGAAAGGGCGGCTCACCGCGCGCGAACGGATTGCCAAAGTCATCGATGCCGAGAGCGATTTCTTGGAACTCGGGCTTTGGGCCGCGTGGAATATGTACCGCGATTGGGGCGGCGCGCCATCCGCGGGCGTGGTCACCGGTGTGGGTGCGATATCTGGCCGCCAAGTCATGATCATCGCCAACGATGCCACCGTGAAGGCGGGCGCATTCTTTCCAATGACGTGCAAGAAGGTGCTACGGGCGCAGCGAATTGCGATGGAGAATCGCCTCCCGCTCGTGTACCTCGTCGATTCGGCCGGCGTGTTTCTTCCACTGCAAGATGAAGTGTTCCCAGACGAAGACGACTTCGGCCGCATCTTCCGCAACAACGCCGTGATCTCGGCGGCGGGGATTCCGCAGTTCGCCGCGATCATGGGGAATTGCGTGGCCGGCGGCGGCTATCTCCCGGTGTTGTGCGACACGCTTCTGATGACCGAAGGAAGCGGGTTGTATCTGGCAGGGCCGGCCCTCGTGAAAGCCGCGATCGGCCAGGTGGTCGATTCCGAATCGCTGGGTGGCGCGAAGATGCACGCCGCCATTAGTGGCACCATCGACTATCGCGAACCGAACGACGACACCTGCCTGGAACGCTTGCGGCGACTGGTCGGAATGCTGCCCGCAGACAAACCACGCGCGGAGAATTGCTTCCACCCCCGTTCATCACTCGCCGAGGCATTCACTCCGTTCACGCAGCCCGATTACGACGTTCGCGACTTACTCAAACTCGTCCTCGATCACGAAACACCATTCGACGAATACAAGGCGGATTACGGGCAAAGCCTGGTGTGCGGCTTTGGCAAACTCGGCGGCATTTCGGTGGGGATCGTCGCGAACCAGAAGCAACGCGTGAAGCCGGCCACCGGCCCGTTACAGTTTGGCGGCGTGATCTATGTCGATTCCGCAGATAAAGCCGCACGCTTCATCATGGATTGCAACCAACTGCGCGTGCCCATTCTGTTCATTCAGAACGTGAACGGCTTCATGGTGGGGAAGGAATCCGAGGAAGCGGGCATCATCCGGGCGGGTGCGAAGTTGGTGAACGCGATCTCGAACAGTGTGGTGCCGAAGATCACGCTGATCACGGGCGGAAGTTATGGCGCGGGGAACTACGCGCTGTGTGGCAAGGCGTTCGATCCGCGTTTCATCTTCGCATGGCCCACTGCCAAGTACGCCGTGATGGGTGGCGATCAGGCCGCGGGAACACTTCTGGATATTCAGGTGCAAGCACTCAAGCGTGCGGGGAAGGAACCGGACGCGGCAGAAATGGCGGAACTTCGCGACAAGGTGAAAGCGAGTTACGAAGAGCAAACGGATGTGCGTTATGCGGCCGCGCGGCTATGGGTTGATGCCATCATTCCGCCCGAAGCGACACGCTCCGCAATGCTCACAGCGCTTTCGGTCGCCACGCGCCACGACGACGGCAGGCCATTCAAGACCGGTGTGTTGCAGGTCTGAGTTGTAGCCCCGCCAATCGCAGAAAGAACGAGAACGGGGCGCGCGATCGCACAGCGCGATTCGCAACAGGCGCGAAACTTTCGCCCACACCGGATGATTTCAGTTCGGGATATTGTTTCACGAAGGGGGTGCCTGTAGTGAATGAATCAATCCGCACACGTCGCCGCTGAGTTGCCCCGGCAGGAACGCCGGGACAACCACACCACTACCATCAATCACTTCTTGCGTCGCTCTTCGTAGATGGCATCTCTCGGGTCATCGCTCACATGCCACGGGAAGCCGTTTCGCAGATACATCTTTCGTTGCTCTTCGCCGTTGAGCGGTCTCGCCCCCACGCGGCCAAAGACACCAATCTGGTTACCGCTTTCATCCACGGCGCGGTCGCGATCCAACCCGCGAGCAATGGAAAGGATCTCGCCGTGCGGCGGTCGATAGGTTGCGATCAGTCGCGGTGTGGGTCGCGGACTGAAACCTTCGTATCCCGGTGTTTCAGGCGACATCAGTTGCACCACTCGCATGCCGTTCTTGCCATCGGCGATGTACGCGATGAGCGAGTTGTAAGTGATGCCGAGCTTCACATCGTGAACATCCTTCATGTGCCCGCCAGCGTTGTAGACCTGATCCACCTTCGGCTCTTCGGCGTTGGTGGCATCGAGAATCACCAGCCCTTGCGAACCCGCCGCCACATAGGCGTAGGTGCGGGCCAGATAGATGGAGTGCGCCTCGGGCATGCGAATGACCGACTTGGCAACGGGCTTCGCCGGGTCGGTCACATCCAACACTTTGACGCCTTCTTCATCGCACACATACGCATAGCGGAACTGCAACGCCGTCATGCGTGGCTTCTTCACAACCTCTTCGCCGAGCACACTTGCGATCGTCGGCTTGAGTGGGTCGTCGATATTGAGCACCACTAACCCCACATCGCAGGAAATGTACGCGTAGTGGCCGTAGATCACAACGTGCTTGGCCCCGCAAAGCAATCCGCCGGGATTGTAGGTTAATTCGCGCTTCAGGAAGTTGTTCACCGGGTTGCCATCGATGGAACTTGCCGCACCGGTGAGGATTAACCCCTCGTGCTTATCGCAGATATAGAGGTAGCCGAATAGCGGGTGAATCGGGCCTTCCTTGTTCTCCGGCATGCGTGTGCGAGTGGGATCAACCGCGACCGTTGTGGGAGCCGCAACGTAAGTCGCGTACTTGGTGTCGAGGTGGAATTTCTGGCCGGCCGGCGAGACCGGTGCGGTCGTGATTCGCTCGGAGAACGCTTTGTTATCGATGAAGGCGATATCGAAAACTCGCACGCCGCCCTCGCCGCACGCCGCATACAGAAACTCTCCGCGATTCTGTACCATGAGCACTTCGGACTTCTTGAACGGCTTGGTGATACCCACGCCAATGTCACGTCCGGGGTGCTCGTACGCTTCCTTCAGCAGGCCACCTTTCTCCGCGTGCTTCTTGTAATGATCTGGGTACGCGAATCGGTGCAAGTCACTGCCGAACACCGCCTGCGGTTCAGTCGTCTCAGTGACGACGATACCGAACAACCCTTCCGCACCCGCCGCGGCCCAGGCGTACTTACCCACGAAGTTCATGAACCCCGTGCCCTGCATGAGCAACTGACCCATCCAGGCGTTGTTGTCGTTCGCCTTGGAAAGGTGGCAATCGGTGCATTGCTTGGTCTCTTTGGCTCCGCGCCCACGCACGGTATGCGGCACATTCGTGCTGAACGCGATACCGCCGAAACCCTCCGCCGAGATCGTTTGCTGCTGAATGTAAATCGACTCGCGATTGCCGTTTGCACTGGTAACGTGAATCGCACAACTCGAACGCGCCGGGTTGATCTTGTTACCCGTCACGGTGCCATCACGCGCGAGCATGTAAGTGTCGTCGCGGAGCGTCTGAAAGTTGTAGGCGGTGTAGTTGCGCTGCACATCGCCATCCGCGTGCAGCATGGGCGTTTTCAGGTTGGCTTTCTGCGGCAAGTGGCAACCGAAGCAACTCGGATTCCAGGACGAGTGGCAGGCGATACAACTGATGTTATCGCTGCGGTGCGCAGTGCACTTCTCCCCGCCGGCGGGCAGATCGCCCCACACCATCTTGCCATCTTCCACTCGCATGGTCTTGGCCAGCGCGGCCTTCTCGCTGTAGCGTGCGTGGCCCTTCGTGATGGTGTCGCGGGTCTGCACAATCTCCCAGCGAAGCCCCTTCTCGACGCAGGAATTCTGGAAGTAGCGTTTGGTGCCATCAGGCAAGTCTTGCACTTCGAATCGCGGCGTACCAAAAGGCGTTTTGAGTGCTAACAGATTCCGCCCCTGCCCATCGGGTGCAGAGGTGTAGCTCGCGGGGCCAGAACTGCGGAGCGTGGTTGTTTGCTCGATCGTGCCGTGACAATCCACGCATGCGATCTCTGTGGCCGCACGCACTTCCATGTGCAACCGGTTGTTCCCGTGCATGTCTTGCGAATAGTGGCAGTCCACGCAGTGCATCCCCTTTTCCATGTGGATGTCCATCAGGTGAACCGGTTGCCCGGAGCGGCACGCATCGAGTTTCGTTTCGGCTTCACGTGCGGCTTTCGGGCCGGTGCGTGGGTCTTCGAATCGCTCTTCCTGGTGGAACTTTCTCGCCTTGTTGGGCCAGTCCATCGCCGCTGCGAGTTTGCTTGGATCGGGCGGACCGACAAGCCCGCCATCGTAATCGATCAGGTTCCCGCGTCGGTCCTTCTTGAACACCGCACGGAAGGCCCAGCCGTGGCTGTGGAAGTCGCCGAACTGCTGCTTGGCCATGTGCGGGTTCAGTCGCGTGAGTTCGGCCACGAAATTCGGATCGGCGAGATGGCTACGAGCAGCCGACTCATTCGGATTCCGCATGAGCGATCGAACGAGTTCTTCCGCCGTGGGATCGTGCTGCTTGCTGGGATAGATCAAGCGAGCTTCGGTTTCCTCGTCGTACCACATATAGCCAATGTAACTGTTCATCACCGTTGTGCCGGGGTGAACGTGGCACACCATGCACTGGCTAGTGGGAATAGCATTGGTGAACTTGTGCTCGATCGGGTGCCCGCTTTCATTGCGGGGAATCGTGGGATCCTGGCTCGCGGTCTGTCCGCGATTCCCATATTGCGCATAAGGGCCGGAGTGGATGCGCGAGCGATCGTTGGCATAGACCACATGGCAAGCGGTGCAACCACTGCTGCGGTAATCGCCGGGATTATCGTTGGTGCCTATGAAGTTCAACGTGGGGTCGAAGAGCCGCGTTTTGTTTGCGCTCACCAATACCGGATCGGTTCGGTTGCCGGTTCCGAGGCCACGCACGCTGAGGCGAGTGCGTGGGCGGCCGGGTTCTTCCATGCGTTCGGGAATGCCAATCTCGGGAAGGAATCGCCCACCCGGCTCGAAGATTCGCAGCACGTTGCCTGGCTGGCTCATCTCAAATCGTGGCAACGGATCGAGCTGCGCGACCACGCCTTTCTTCTCTATCTCTTCGGCGGTCGGCGGCGGGAACGTCTTGAGCCGCAGCGGTGCACCGTACATTCCATACGCTTCGCCCAACACCGCACGCTTCACGGGTAGTGTGCCGTTGTTATAAGCCGCTGCACCCCACAGCATGCAGCCCGTGGCCATGATCTGCTTGCGGTTCGTTTGCACTTCCTTCGGGTGGCAGCCCGCCGTACCGCAACTGATGTGCGCGATGCGGAAATCGCCGGGATTGACGAAACGAATGAATGAAGGCGATTCGTTGTTCAACAATGCATAGCTGCGAACCGGATTGGCGGAAGTTGGCCAGAGTCTCGCGTTGAGCGGGGCAACGTGCGCGCCTTCTTTTGTGAGGGAGTCCGCGTTCCCGCCATGGCAGTCGGTGCAGCCGATGCGCAGCGTGTTCTTGCCGTGCGGGTCGCCCGTGTGCTGGTGACACACCTGGCAGCCCGCGGATTTAGAGTGAGCTTGTTCGGCCGTCTGCTTCATGAGTTCGACGCCGGCAAGCTCGGGCGGCATCGGGAAGGGATCGTTCGGATCGAACGACCATTCCGGCGATTTGGGATCGAGTGTACCATCGCCGAGCGGCAGCAGTTTGCGCTCTGACGGCGGGCGTTCTCCCGGTGCTGCTGCGTAAGCAACAATGCAAACGAATAGGGGAACAGCAATGGCAAGCGAACGGATCACAAACCCCGTTCGGGCGTGCCGGCTTGATGCCGACATAACGGCCGCGTCCATGCGACTTCCCCCTGGTTCCCGCGTCGTAACACTGTGTCGATAATCTCGCGGCTATACCCGGAAGAGGGCGGCTGTCAATCCGACTATAAGACAGGTTCCAGATTTTGCTCTTGTATCTTTCTTCCTCGCTCGCTATCAGCCCGACAAATCGAATGCATACTCAGGGGGAACACCCATGCCGCAGGGGAGCTGGCTCGGGTTGATCGTGTGCGCTGCTTTGGTCTCGCCTGTCATTGGGCTGGAGCCGCCGCCTGTTGGGCATTCTGCAACTCCAGGCATGCCATTACCGCATGGCCCGGCAGTGTTGCCAAATGAACATGGCGTGAAGGATCTCACGCCGCCGGAGTTCGCGGATCTCCTTCCTCACGATGATCATGGCAGTAGCCACGGTGCACATGGCACGCCCGGCCATCTCACGCCAACGGTGCCGGAACATGCCGGCTTCTATGGCACTGCGGAATACTTGCTTTTCCGCCCGCGCTCCGCTGCCTATGACTACGCCCTGGCGAACAACACCACCGGGCTTGTCACTTCCGGTCCCGTGCAATCGCTGCAATACGACATGGGAAGCGGCTTCCGGGTCGAGGCGGGGTATCGCTTCGAGCACGGCTGGGATGCCGCGTTCGCATACACCTACTTTCAGTCTTCGGGTGAAAGCTCGATCGTCGCTGGTCCCGGTCAGGTTCTTTTCCCAACCTTGACTCGCCCCGGCCTCACCGACACCGCGACCTTCGCCTCGGCATTGGCGAACTTGAACTACAACCTCTACGACATGACCATCGGAAAGCGATTCGCTTTCGATGAAAGCTTTGCGGTTCGGGCGTTCGGTGGCTTCCGCTTCACCGATATCACTCAGCGCCTGGATGCCTTTTACAACGGCCTCGATGCCCGGCAGGCTTCCGTCATCACGCGATCTTCATTCGAAGGTTTCGGCCCGCTCATCGGCGCTGAAGCGGTGCTCAGTGGCTGGCACGGGTTGCATGCGTACGCCCGCACCTCTGGTGGCCTCATGGTGGGCCGATCGTGCAATCAGCTCACCGAAACGAATAACGGCGGAGCCACCACCTACGTGAATGCCATCCACAATCCTGGCAAGGTGGTGCCCGTGGTCGGAATCGCAATTGGTGGCGGCTGGCAATATCGCACGATCTCGATTCGGGCCGGCTATGAAGTCACGCACTGGTTCGGCATCTCAGAACCGCTTCGGTTCACGGACGATGTAAGCCAGGGTAAACTAGTTGCTCGGCCCAGCGACCTTTCTCTGGAAGGGCTTTTTATCCAGCTTGGGCTATCATTCTAATTCGCCCAAGCTCACGCCCAGGCTCTTACTGCCACGGAGTGAATTCTTGGGCTATAATCGACTTGTCGCCTGAAACGGAATTGCACTCTCGGCGAAGCGATACGGGGTGCCGACTGGAGTCCGTGCCTCATGGCAGAGTTGGAAGCCCTAGCAGAGATCAAGACCACGACCGGGGGCCACTTGGTGCCCCCAGGGCAATACACCTGGCGCTATTCCTTACCGGAAAACAAGCTCATTCGGCTCGGTAGCGATCCATCGCATAGCGAATGGGTGGTGCCCGAAGACCGCATGATCTCCCGTTTCCACGCCACGTTGGAGTGGGATGGATCGAAGCTCGTTGTTGCCAAACGGCCCATCACTCCCGAATATCCTAACCCACCTCAAAACCATATCTGGTTCCGCAACAGTCCGGTGGCGGAACAGTGCGAAGTGCGTCCCGGTGAGTGGTTCGTCATCGGTCAAACGCGCTTTGCCCTGCGTGGTGATGGCGAAGCGGCTCCGCCTAGCCCCGTTGATGCCACCGTCGTGCAAAGGCAAGCCGAGTATACCCGGGCGGAACTCGAGAAGTTGACCTTCTCGGACCCCGCAACCGTTCTCAAGGCGATGGAGCAAATTCCCAACTGCCTGCGAATGGTGACAACCGAGGCGTTGCTGTTCCGGCAGATCCTCCGCGTCGCGCTCGCTGGCTTACCCAAGGCCGATGCGGTTGGCATCGTGCGGGCCTTGCCCGATGGGCCGCGAGGAGAACCGCGGCTTGCCGTGATCGAGCAGAACGTGCGGCCATCGCAAGCCATACTCTCAGGTGAATTTATTCCATCGCGGAAACTGGTGCGGCAGGCGTATCGCGATCGCAAGAGTTGCCTCCGCGTCTGGTCCAGCGATCCCGCCGACATCGATCCGGGTGCGGCAGCAGATCACACGCTCACGCTCGGCGTGATGTTTCAAAGTGGAGTAACGCCGTGGGCGGTCTGCACGCCGTTCCAGGATGGTTCCCCATTTGCACTCTATATTAGCGGCCGGGTTCGCTCCGAAGGGCCGACTGCCAAGATCGATTCACGGCTATTAACGGATTACCAGAAGTTCGCCGAGATTCTGATTGGCCTGGTGGAAAGCACGCGGCGCACACTGAAAGTCATCCGCCAGAACCAATTGTTGCAAGCCGCCTGGCCCACCGCTCTCCGTCGATATCTCGACGACCCGGATCGCCTCGAAACCATGCTCCGACCGCGGGAGGCAGACGTAACCGTGCTGTTCTGCGACATCCGCAATTTCGCCGGGTTCGCGGAAGAACATGGCTCGGACCTGACCCAAGCCTGGCGTGAAATTCAGTGGGCACTCGACACCATGAGCGCCGCCATCACGGAAAAGGGTGGCATCGTGGCGGGTTTTCGCGGCGACGCGGTCCTCGGATTCTGGGGCTGGCCCGAAGGCGGTGAAACGCACTTGCGACAGGCTGCCGCTGCCGCGTTACTGATTCGCGAGCGGCTCCACGGCTGGATGCTACAAAAGCGCTGCGGGTTGGGTGTCACGCATGGCCGTGCGGTCGCGGGGCGGCTCGGCGCGCACGATCTGGGTGTTGTGGATCTCTATGGTCCTGTGGTTAACCTCGCCTTCCGACTCGAAGAAATGACCAAGGCGTTTGGCATTGGCGTGGTTGTGAGCGATGTCGTCGCCAACCGTCTTGCGGAGATCGACCCGAACGGCCTGGAGTGGCGCACTCGATTGCTCGGGTTGGTTCGGCCCCGAGGAATGAAAGAGCCGCTGCGGGCGTACGAACTCTCACCGACGACCGGCGATTCCTGGCTCACAAGCGAATGGTACGTTTCACACCGTTGTGTGTGGAATGATGCCGTTGAGCAATTCATCGCGGGAGACTGGGACGCCGCACGCGAACAGTTCCTGGAACGTTTCGAAGGCGATCCGGTCGCGGAGTGCATTCTCCGCCACATGGATCGCACACGGGGCAAACCACCTGCCAACTGGGATGGTGCCTACACACCCACGCCACCGAGCGTTATCTGACACGCGAGACCAAAGCCGGCTGCGGATTCATTCATTCACTACCGGCACACCCCTCCGCGAAACAATATCCCGAACTGAAACCATCAGATGATGTCGAAATTATCGCGCCCGTGAGGAAGATATTCCTCACGGGCGCGAATGTTGCGTGTCTCGCGATAATCACCGTGTCAACTGTTCCCTCAGTTGCGGGAAGCTAGCCATTCATCGCATAGGTTCTCAAGTTACTTGAGCAAGCCTTCAAACGCCTGGCGGAAGGGATCGGCCTGGTATCCGCTCAGCATCTTCATTCGCGTTCCGAACTGAATCGGTGCCGGTTTCTGCTCCACGGTGTACGGTTCTGCTCGCACGCTGAGCGGAACCGTGTCTGCTAGCGTTTTCAGTCGGTCGGCGGGAAGTTGAACACCAGCTTCGCGGGCGAGCGTGGTATAGCCCCACGCAAGCAGCATGGCGGCTTCCGGGTCTGCGATGGAAGCGGATGTGGCCGCTTCGGCGAGGAGTTCGCGCAACCGCTTGGCTTGCTCGATGGTGTAAAGCGAGCTGGGGCTGTTGCCCAAAATTGCCAGGAAGTTATCGCACCAATCGATCACCGCCATTGCCGCTTCCTTCACCTTGGTGGGGTGCCCGAACGGGCGAGCGGTCGCGGCCTTTCGCAGGGCTAACCATTTGTCGTGAAAGCCAGTCGCGGCCTTTCGCAGGGCCACGGCCTCTCTCAGGGCTATCCATTTGTCGTGAAAGCCAGTCGCCGTTTTTGCGAGGTCGGTGGTCTCCACACCTTCGCCATGCTTGGCCACGATCCCCGCAATCAGGCCGGGTGCCGCCCGGAGCGTGGGCCGCCCCGGCGGACCATCATAGCCTCTCTTCTGTCGATCGCTCGGATACTTCAAATCGTGGTGGCAGGCGTAGCAATCGAAGCGAGCAAAGTCGAGGCCCTCGCCGCCGTTCTCCGCGGTCTTGGCATCGGCCAACAGCAACTCGGCTTCGGCTCGTAACGCGACAACCGCACCGACCGCAAAGTTTCGGCTCAGATACGATTCATCCTTGGCATCGTTGAAATGGAAGAGCTTCCAGCGATCCGCAGCCGGCACTGAAGCGAAGAACTTCAGGCGTGGATCGGTGGGGTAAGCCCAGTGCTTCGGCTCGCCTTCCATGTATGAGGTAAGCTCGAATGGCGGCAGTGGCGGATGCCCGGCCGCATACATCTCGTGCGTGACAACCTTACCCTCGGCAGCGTTCCCCACGTGGCACGACACGCACAACTGCGCCTTCACCACAGGATGGCGGAGGTTCCGCATCCCGGCTTCTTTTTTCTTGTCCGGTGCCAGAGTGCGCCAGGGAATGGTACCCTTCACCGGGTTATAATGCTCAGATTGCCACGATTTGCGAAGACCGTGGCACACGTTGCATGTTACTCCCGGCGGGTCCACGTCGATCGTTCCGACAGTCTCGAATCGCTTGGCGAGATCGAAATCGCCTTCGGGAAGCGGCAGACCGGCGTATTTGTCGATTCCGTGGCAGGTCAAGCACTTGGCCGACTTGGTCACATCGTACTTCAAGATCTCGGCCATGCGACGCGCGAGTGGTTCTTTGAGCACCTTGAATGAACGCGAATGCGGGTCGCTTTCTTCCCATGTTCTCGATTCGGTCAGCAATACAAACTCATCGGAACGATAATCCTTGGTAAATCTGCTATTCTTGACGTCGTCAGGGGTTCTTCCGTGACAATCAACACATGCTGGTGAATAAGAGATCAGATCATCTGGCCCTTTGGGAATCAGCGGGTTCTTGTTGTTGGGTTCCGGCTGAGACTTGGGGTTGGTCTGATTGGCAGAGGTGCCGCCGCGCACGGAAACGATCACCGTGGTTGTGAGCAGAATCAAGGCGGCGAGCAGTTGCACCCGTTGCGAAAAACGCGTCATGGCTTCCCTCGGTGATCAACCGTTGCATCGAACAGTTCGCGGAAGCGGTCTCGCACCCGGTCGCGTTCGATTTTGCCGAATCCGGCCGGGCTATGGAATCTCTCGCCCTTTTGGCCCGTGGGGAACTTCAACTCGCGTGAAAGCTCCCGTATGGGTTCTGTCCAACCTGGAACCGCACGCGTTCCGCCGGCCGCGTGATACATGGCACCCAGACCCAGATAGTTTGTCGCCAGAGCATCCCAATCGTGATCCGCCAGTTTCGCGCGGTCTGGATTGAGCGAATTGGCAGCGAGTGCATGGGCGAGCTTACGAGTGAGATCGTTCGGAATGCGTGTGTTGAGGCCGCGATCCTCGGCAACCTGAAGATCGGCGAGCCAGGTGTCGAGTTCCGCAACGGCACGGCTGGCGAGTTCCGCCACCGCCTTCGGATCGGGGTTCCGTTTGTTCATCAATTCGCGTAATCGCGCGACATCTGCCAGGTTTGGTGTCGATACACTCGGGAACGCTTCGGAACAGAGATTCGCGGCCACGCCGACTGCCGCGTTTGACCACACTTCCCAGCCCGCAATTCCCGGTGGGCGAGGCGTAGTCGCATTTCCACGATTCAATTCGTCGTTCCCAATTCGCTGGTGACACGCGAAACAACTCAACCCCGCAAACTCGGGCCATGGCTGATCCGATTGTGTGGGGATGGCGCGTTCGGCGCGAACACGGAGCAGTTCGGTCGCGGCACGAAGAGTCGCCGCCTGACCAACGGCCCACGCCCGCACTTCGAAGTCTGGCTGCGGGGTTTGCTCTTTCCAGTGGTGGCGATACTCCGGAGAGAAGTGGGAGCGGGTGTACTCGAACGCCAGCCGGGGATGGCCCGCGGCGATGAGGTCGTGGTTCACTTCGCGGCTCGCATCGCCCACATGGCAACCCGCACACGATAGCACACGTGCTGTGAGATTCTTAGTGGGCACAAAGCCATAGCGTTCCCACTTGTCGCGATTCGTGAGTGCGTGCCAACCTGGTTGAACGTGTGCGGCGTTCCACTTCTCCGCTGGCCCGTGGCAAGCTCCGCACCCCGTTCCTTCGGTTGCGGCCGCGGTCGGTTCTACGCCGGCAACCGAGTGACAGTTCAAGCACAACGCTTCTTTATGAGGTGCCGCGATTCCCAGTAGCTTGCCCATTCGCACTGATTCGGCGTTGAAGAGAATGCGATAAGCGCGTGCGTGCGAATCGGCTGGGCCTTCGGGGAACACGGTTGCGGCCCATGTCGAGTGTTCGCTCCCCTTCGCACCGAGCTGGCCACCGCCGTGGCACGCGGCCGCGGCACACGACGCACTGGAGATTTGAGCGAAAGGGGCTTGCCCGAGGCCATAGGGCTTGGGCGATGGCGATGCCGCATCCGGTTGCGGTTGCGTTCGCGATTCACTTTGGCCCGGCATCGCCCACGCGACCGCAATCATCACCACGGCGGAAATCACAAGAACGAATCGCACAGCTTATTCCGAAAGTGAGGTTCGCATCCGTGCGCGGGTTCCGGATCGCAATCATGGTTGCGGCTTCAATGCCGCCAGCAACACATCGAGAGCCTTACGCACTTCGGACCAGTTCTTGGTATTGATGGATTCGAACGCGGCTTTGAACTCTGCATCCTGAACTGGCGTGAGGACGCCACTCCTTCGCATCGCCGCCAAACCGAGCAATAATTGGCCGTAATGATCGCTATCTTCATCGGCTGTTACGCGTGCCGGGAACACTTGCCGCCCTAATCGGGCCACTTCATCATCGGGCTGTTGGCTGATCTCCCAGCGGAAGTCGGATAACCTCGCTGCGGCTTGGCGTGCGGGTTCGATCACGCCTTTGAAACCCGGCGGCCGATTCCCCTGTAGCACGTTCATGAGCTTCTTGACTTCATCGAATTCCAGCAACGATGTAGTTGGATCGGTCACGGGCCAGATGGTTTGCCAAGCGAGTGAGCCGGCAGGGCGAGTTCCCAGGCGGCTCGGTTCGCTTCGCCACGGCTGAGGGATGTTATGGTGGCAGGCAGCGCAATTGTAATCGGCCAGCTCGGGCCACGGCGTGCGGGCATCCTTCTGGCTCGCCCGTTCCGCGCGATCCGCTAACAGTTTGCAAGCGACTTCGGCCTGCGCGATCCGGCCCACAAGCCAGAGTCTTTGGTCGAACTTCGCACCAGTCGCCGATGTCGCGTGCACCTTTTGTGACTTTTCTTGCCAGTGTTTCGGAAGTCGGCGATGGTATTCGGCGAAGTCGAAATTCAGGCGCGGATGACCGGCCGCGATCATGTCGTGATTCATGTCGCGAACGGGATAGTTGCGACTCTCATCGGCGGGAGCACCCACATGGCAGCCCATGCACGCCACCGCACGTTCGCCGATATCGCTTAAAGCGACCATGCCGGAACGGCCAGAATTACCGGCGCGAGCAGGCGACCAAGTGGTGTGTTCGCGTAGCCAACCGCCGGCGTTGCCATGACAACCCTCGCAACCCACTCCTTCACTTCTCAGTGCAACGAGTCGATCCTCCTTGGTGACTGATGAATGTGCCAGCGCCGGGTTCGTGTGACACGCCAGACACCGAGCGTCTTCCGTGGCCGGAGTGCAAATTCCCAGCCGGGCCATCATTACTTTGGCGGTCACTCGAACGGGCCGATCCGGATGATCGGTAAGCAAGCTATAAGATCGAGTGTGAGGATCGTGTGCCACTTCAGTGGTTCCGGCCGATTGCCAGGTTCGCGTGTCGAGCTTGCCGGTTAACGTTTCGCTCGCATTGCCACCATGGCAAGCCGCGGCAAGACATCCGGTTGTTCCGATCGCGGCGTTGCTGTGGGTGGGCGTCGCGGTGATCGGTTTGTCGGTGGGTAAACGGATCTCTGCGGGAGTTTCACCAGCCAGTATAAACCAAATAATCCAAACGACGGCAGCGCCGCAAACGAGAGTGACGATGGTGTGCGACGTGGTTGTCACAGTCTGCACTTGGTGGTTACTAAAGGTGAGGAAATCGGCGATCGCCCGAGCATTTCCCTTGTTCACACTCATCGTCAACCTTTTCCATACTGCTGGCAAGTTGAAACCGCAGTTGTTGACCACCTTGCCAACGTGGGATACGATCTCTTCCTTGCAACTGGTATGAACCGCCTGAATTCTGAACACAACCGGAGCTTCACTTGCTGGTTGGAAAGACGAGATCGGTACGCACACGAGTCGCTCTCATTCTGTTCGCTACATTCGCGATTACCATACTTGGTATCCTGCTCGCGGTAGCGGGATCGATAGCGGGGCTTTGGGCGTGGCCTCCGGAACCGAGTAGCAATCTCGGCGTGGGCCTCGGCTTCTTGGCCGGTGCGATCGTGTTAATCGAGATGATGATCTTGCCCCGAAAGTGGCTGCGGGGCCGCCGACTTGGGCCAGTACGCATCTGGATGTGGTTTCATGTCTGGCTTGGTCTCATTTGTCTTCCTGTCGTACTCATTCATGCGGGGTTTGGTTTTGGTGGCCCGCTTACAACCGTAACGCTTGCCCTGTTTTTGCTTGTCACGTTAAGTGGCATCTGGGGTTTGTTGATGCAGCAGTGGCTGCCGGAAAAGCTCCTGTCGCAAATCCCTGATGAGACAGTGACTTCGCAAATTAACTTCGTGGGTGAATACCATGCTGCGGAAGCGGTGAGGATTGTCGAAGCTCTCATCATCGCACCGCCGGAGTCGGAATCCGCAGAACCGATCGTAGTTGGCCCGCCCGCCAAGGAGTTGCTTGCGTTCCGCGATGAACTATTGTTGCCCTACTTGCGGGCCGGCAATCAATCGCGGTCGCCACTGTCGTCGCAAGCCGAATCAACGCAGCGATTTTTCCGGTTACGCGGAGTCGTGCCGGAAGCCGCGGCATCTTCAGTCGATCGATTAAGGGAACTAGCCGATCTGCGTCGCCAGTGGGATAGCCAGGCTCAAGTCCACTTCTGGCTTCACAACTGGCTCTTGTTACATCTGCCGCTTTCTGTTGCGATGACGGGATTGATGTTGCTCCACGCGGTTCGGGCCTTGAAATACTGGTGAACCTCGATGCCTCGCTCACCGAGTCGGAACCTTTCAGATCGCTACGACGGCAATCGCGCGTACTTTCATCGCTCGGAGGTGTTGCGTCGTGGCCGATATCTGCTTGCGATTGCGGCATTGGTGATGGTGTTCGGCTGGGTGATCGCCGATGTTCTGGTGCCAAAGCGGCTGGCGTATACCCACACTCATGGCCCATTGGCCAACCCGCACGCGGCCTGGGATAACGATTGTGCCGCTTGCCATCGCGGCTACTCTGCAGGCGATTTCAAAGTCTCCGCGGCCGTAAAGCCTCGCGACCGCTGGCGTGATTTGACTTGTGAAAAATGCCATGCTGGCCCGGTGCATCACGCGAACCTCGATTCGAGTGGCCAGGCGTTTCACAAGCGCTGCGAGAACTGTCACCACGATCACAAAGGTCGTTTGAACTCTCTCGTCCGCATCGCAGACAGTCATTGCACGCGTTGCCATGCCAACCTTTCGGAACACCATCTCACAGGCGATTTGAAATCCGTGGCGAAAGTGACGGACTTTGTCGCAGATCATCCCGAGTTTGCCCCGCTCAGTGCACCACCTAATCGAACGCTCAAGTTTAGCCACGCGGTGCATATGACGCCGGGGCAGTCGTACGCTCCCGGCGGCAAAGAGGCCATCACCGTTGGGAAGCTGCGGGCATTGGCGGGCGATGCTGCGGCCGAACGGTATCGCAAGCCAGGACAAAGCGACCAGGATCTCGTGAGCCTGGGTTGCGCGTCGTGCCATCAGTTAGATGCGGGCGTGGGTACCGCCCATTACGACAGTTTGAAGACTGCCCTGAATGCGGCAGCCGAGCCAAGCGGGGCGATTCTGTCGCCACGCGCAAGCGGGGCGAATCACTTGGCGGTGAACTTCGAGGCGCATTGCCGGGCGTGCCATCCGTTGCGTGCCGGTGAAGGAGCTTCGGGCAAGGCCGTGGTCGCGGGCTTCGATGTCCCGCATCGCCAGCAACTCGATGCGCTCCGAGAAGCGGTTGCCGCGGGCTATGTTCAAAAGATAATCGCGGAGAACCGCCTGCCACTCGCGGTGCCCGCAGGCCCCGGCGGATTACTCGAACCGAAGCCGGAAGTCGCTGCTCGCGCGCTTCGCGAAGAGATCGATCGCTTGACGAACGCCGCGATGAAGAAGTTCCAGACCGGTGATGGTGGCTGTGCGAAATGCCACGACATCGCGGACTCCCGCATTACGCCAGTGAAGAACCGCACGGTCTGGCTTCGCAAAGCGAATTTCGATCACGCCGCCCACAAGGCATCAACTTGTTCAACGTGTCACCCCGGAACGCTCGGAGCGTTTGTGGCACCCCGGACGAGCTTGGTTGAGAAGGAGCCTGTGCAGATCTTGGGGATCGATTCGTGCCGAGCCTGCCACTCACCCACGGGAACCAAGATCGTGCGATCGGAAGAGACCGCGCTGGTTGGCGGCGGCGTGCGACATGGTTGCACCGATTGTCATCGCTATCACAATGCCGATCACGGCCTTCAGGGTCGCGGCGCGCCGGCGCTCTTTCCGAGCCGGCCGCTCGATCTCGCGGAGTTCTTTCGCAGGAAGTAAGGCTAACACGGCCGGACACAGGAACTGAGCAACACATGATCGTTCAGCGGCTGCGCGAGATTCAAAACCGGTATGGTTTTCTACCCGATAACGAGTTGCGAGAACTCGCGCAATCAACCGGCGTTCCGCTCTACCGTATCGAAGAAGTCAGCAGCTTTTTCCCTGCGTTTCAACTGGAACGATCCGATCCGCCGGAAGTTCTTGTTCGCATCTGCCGCGATATGTCTTGCCATCACAAGGGTGCTGCGGCGTTGCTTGATCCGAAAGCCGGTTTACCCGCTCTTGCGCAAGAGCTGTCTGTTAAGTTGAAGCGGCCGGTGCGGGTAGAAGGCGTATCTTGCCTCGGCCGTTGTGATCGCGCGCCCGCGGCGTGGACCGAACGCCGGCCCATGCCGGAAGGCATTCACGCCTGGGTGTATGCGGCTAAGTCGCCCGATCAACTCACCGACATCATTCGCAAACTCGCATCAGGAGAATCGCCTCCTGCGCCGGACGAAGATCTGGAGTATCTCCCACACTCGAATGCCAAGTCGTGGGAAATCGATGTGTACCGCCGGGAAGGGTGGCCGCGCGATTATCGAGCGGTCAGGAAATTCACGCAGTTCATCACAGATTTGCCCAAGCGATTCACCCCGCCGCCACGCGAACTGAGTGGCAAAGAACTCGATGCGTACATCAGGGACTTTCATCCGTTGCTCACGGAATTGAAAGCGTCAGGACTGCTTGGCATGGGCGGCGCGGGCGCACCGGCTTACCAGAAATGGCTCGATGTGTGGCGGGAACCCGCTTCAGAAAAGTACATTGTGGCCAACGGAGATGAGAGCGAACCGGGTACGTTCAAAGACCGCGAATTGATGCTGCGATCACCGCATTTGCTCGTCGAAGGTGTGATCCTCGCGGGACTGATGACCGGCGCATCGGCGGGCTATATCTTCGTGCGGCATGAGTATCCCGAACAAATCCATGCGCTACGCGATGAAATACATCGTGCCGTACAGCGTGGTGCATGTGGCCCCGATGTGTTTGGTACGGGAAGGGCGTTTCCGGTTGAAGTATTCGAAAGCCCAGGCGGTTACATTTGCGGCGAACAATCCGCGCTGATCGAAGCGATGGAAGATCGCCGAGGCCAGCCAAGGAATCGTCCGCCCGAACTGACGACAAACGGGCTGCGCGACAAGCCAACCGTGGTGAATAACGTCGAGACACTCGCCTGGACGCCCTTCATCATGCTTCGGGGTGGTGCGGCATATGCATCGGGCGGGTGGCGGTTGCCGGGTGATGGCGAGCAGCCCGCCTTCTCCGGTCGGCGATTGTTCTCGATTAGTGGAGATGTTCAGCGGCCGGGAGTGTTCGAAGTGCCTGTTGGCCTTCCGCTTCGCGAACTGATTGAAAGCCCCGACTATTGCGGCGGCGTGAAAGGCCGACTCAAAGCGATTGCGACCTCTGGCCCATCCGGCGGCTTGCTACCCGCTCTTTTGCCGATTGATCCTAAACTCGACGAGAAGAAGCGTGCGGATGCGGTTGCACGCATTCGTGAGCGTTCCGCGACCGATGCGGAACTCATGGCCTGGTTCTTGCGAACGCACCTGCCACTTGGTGCGGCAACACTCGATCTCCTGGCCGTTCCGCTGGATTTAAACTTCTTCCGCAATCTGCATGCACTCTTGCGTTTCCCGGTCGAGCCAATGCTTGGGGCGGGTTTAGTGGTTTATGCCGAGGGAACCGATATCCTCGATGCGGCCGTGAACTTCTCGGAGTTCTATCGCAACGAATCGTGTGGCAAGTGCGTGCCCTGTCGCATTGGTTCGCAGAAGTTGGTGCAAATTGGCTCCGACTTGCTCCGCCGTCGCGATTTGGATGTTGGTCTCGAAGGGCCAGAAACGGATGGCCTCAAGGCGGATGTGCGCGAGATCACCAAGACCTTGCAGTTGACTTCCATCTGCGGGCTTGGCTACGTCGCGCCAATCCCGCTCGCCACGGCACTGGCGTACTTTCCAGAAGAACTTGCAAAGAAGCCTTCGTAGCTTGTCGTAGCTGTTCGAGGCTTCTCGATGATTCTGGGCTTAACGACACAACGAGTTCCTACTCATGCCCGATGCACCGACCACTGTTGATGACACGCTCGCTCTGGGCAGAGAAGAAGAATCGCTCTTCGCGCGCGACGATAACGATATTCTGATTCGCCGCGAGAAAGAGACGCGTGAGCGGTTCAAGGACATCGTTACCGTGGTCATCGATGGCTACCCGGTCGAGGTGCCGCGTGCCGTTCCGCGAACCGATGCGCTTGGCAATCCGCTACGCGATGCCGATGGCGGGCTTATTCCGCGAACCACAACCATTCACGATGCCGCTGCGGAGTTGGTTGCACGCGGGCTTTGGACCGACGAAGAGTTTCAAACGCGAATTCCCACACTTTGCCACCAGCGCCACATCACGCCCGTTGGTGTGTGTCGCATGTGTTCCGTGCATATCAGCAGCATGAAGCGGGGGAAGATCACTCCGGGGCGCAAGCTTGTGCCGGCGTGCCAACACCGCGTCGAATCGAACATGGTTGTGACAACTCGGATCGCCGCGACCGGTTATAACCCGGATGCGATCGCCACCGCCGATATGAACGCGGTGGAGCGGTTCGCCGGCGAAGTGAATGATTCGGTGCGGTTGCTCGCCGAGTTTCTGATCGCCGATCATGCTCGTTCCGATTTCGGCACCGCCAAACGGCACGACGATGAACTTCGCGCGGTGGGCGTTGCACTTGGTGTGCAGAAGGCTCGCGAGCGGCTTCGGCGCGATCCTGAACAACCAAGCCGGAATCTGCCTACTACCGAGAAAGCGCGAAGGTTCTCACTTCCGCTCGCGTCCGCACCGATCGTGGACGAACGGATTCCCAACCCCAAGGATGCGGAAGAATGGAATGAATGGAATGCGGCCGTTGATGCGAACTTCCCATATTCATCTCGCACGGTGGTTGTCGATCACGACAAATGCATTCTGTGCGATCGTTGTGTCCGTGCCTGTTCCGAAGTGAAGCCGTTCAAGGTCATCGGGCATACCGGCAAGGGCTATTCCACCCGCATCAGCTTCGATCTCGACAACCTCATGGGCGAGTCGAGTTGCGTGCAGTGTGGGGAATGTATGACGAGTTGCCCAACCGGGGCGCTCTCGTTGCGAAGGCGAGTGCAACCGCGAGCTTGGTCCGATTCGCCGCACCAGATTCCGATGAACCCGAATTCCACCTTTCGGTCCGACTCCGGGTTTTTGACGGCCGATCAAATCAGCAAGGTCTGGCTTCGCTACGAAAGCCCCACACGCGGGCCGCGCGTGATCTTTCCATTTCGCACCGTTCCTTATGCGTATCTCAAGTGGAATGAAGGTGCGGTGCGGAAGTGGGAGATTGCTCCGGGCGAACGCAAGACGCTCTGCCTGGAGGGCGAGTATGGGAGCACGGCGTTTCTGCTCCAGGGCACGGGAACCTTTGAATTGTTCTCTCGTGGTGCCACGCCGAAAGAACAACCCGGCTTCTTTGCGCGGCTGTTTGGTAAAACGGCCACGCCCGATTCGGGTATCGGATCGCTTATCAAAATCGCCACCGGTGATGAACTGGTGCTTGGCGAAATGGCGTGCCTCACCAATCGACCACGAACCGCAACGGTCGTGGCGGTTGCGGAAGCGGATAACCCCCGCCTAGTACTTTCAAAAGACAAAGAAGGTTGGGTTTCCGCGACCATCGACAAGTCGGCACGCGGGCCAGTCGTGGTCTATGAAGTTACGCGAAACATGCTGGATATGGTTCTTCGTTCCGCAGTAGCCCGTGATGATCTTCAGGAGATGTACACGTTCCGGGCGATTCAGACCTGTGTCAGCGGTGGCCGCCTATTTTCGCCTTTGAACGCGGAAGAACGCGACAGCGCCACGTTCTTTCTGTTGAAGGAAGGGGCGGAATTCCGGCGAGTGGAACCCGGCGATGGTGTGGTTGCGGAAGGCGATCTGGCCAGCGATTTGTATCTCATTCGCCTTGGCACCGTTCGCGTTTTCCGAACAACTGGCGGCCGGGAACAGGTGCTCTCGCTGCTTACTGCAGGCGACTTCTTCGGTGAACGGGCCTTGCTCTCGGATACACCTGGAATGCGATCCGCATCCGTTGCGGCGCTCGACGCGGTCGAGTTGGTTCGCGTGCCCGGTGTGGTGTTCCGGCAGTTATGCGACAAATTCCCAAAGCTTCGAGAAGGCTTGGCCACACTCTCGCGGCCGAGTGTTGTTGGTGTCACGCACGAGCCAACGCCCAGCATTCTGAACGAGTATGTTCGCCAGAGCTTATTCCAGGGGCAGCGGTTGCTTGTGCTTGATCTCAAGAGTTGCACACGCTGCGATGAGTGCACACGGGCGTGTGCCGATTCCCACGATGGGAATGCCCGGTTGCTCCGTGAAGGGCTTCGCTTCGGCGATTTCCTCGTCGCAACTTCCTGCCGCTCATGCCACAAGCCGTATTGCATGGAAGGTTGCCCGGTCGATGCGATCCACCGCCGTGGGAATCATTTGGAAGTGGTGATCGAGAATCACTGCATTGGCTGCGGGTTGTGCGAACGGAATTGCCCGTATGGTTCAATTCACATGGTCTCGCGCGCGGAACCCAACACGGCTGCCACCGCACACCCCGACGGTCAACCGCACCTGACTGCCGCGAGGCGAGCGGTAAACTGCGATCTGTGCAATGGCGGCAAGCCGTTCTGTGTTGAGGCGTGTCCGCACGAGGCGGCCATACGCCTGAGCGGCCCCGATCTGCTCGATGAAGTGCTGGAACGATTGCAAAACCAGAACGGATAACGGACGGCAGACCCACCATGAAGGCATCTCTCTCACCCGAACCGGCGCTCAGAATCCACCCCACGTTGCCGCAACGCAAGGACTGGCGGATTGGTTGCCTGGGGGCGGGTTTCATCGTCGCCGACTGCCATCTGGTGGCATATCGCAATGCTGGCTTCAACCCGGTGGCCATCGCCTCGCGCAATGCAGAAACCGCTCGCAAGGTAGCCGCTCGCCACGGCGTTCCCACGATTCACGCCGATGCGGAATCGCTGTTGCGCGATCCGCAAATCGAGATCCTCGATGTCGCGGTTCCGCCCGATGTGCAGCCCGCATTCATCCGTCGCGCGGTGGAATGTGGCAAAGGCCGGCTCCGCGGGATTCTGGCCCAAAAGCCGCTCGCGCTTACGGTGAAGGACGCCAAGGATCTCGTGACGCAGTGTGCGGACGCGGGCGTGGTGCTGGCGGTGAACCAGAACATGCGGTTCGATCAGGCGGTGCGAGCGGCGAAGGATCTGTTGAACCGCGGCTGGCTTGGCGAACCGGTGTTGGCCACGATCGACATGCGAGCCGTGCCGCACTGGATGCCGTGGGCGGAGAACCTTCCGAGCCTTTCGACATTCGTGATGAGCATTCATCACCTCGATACCTTCCGCTACTGGCTTGGCACTCCGGACCGCGTTCTGGCGAGCACGCGCCCGGACCCACGCACGAAGTTCGCACACCGCGACGGCATTAACCTGTACATCCTGGAGTACGACTCGGGAGTGCGTGCCAGTTCATGGGATGATGTTTGGGCGGGGCCGTGCAAGGAAGGTGTTGCGGGCGATATCGGCATCAAGTGGCGGATCGAAGGGACACAAGGATTGATGCAGGGAACCATCGGTTGGCCGAAGTATCCGGCCCGCGAGCCAAGCACGCTCGAATACAGCACGAGCCGGCAGCCCGGCATGTGGTTCCGCCCGCGCTGGGACGATGTGTGGTTTCCCGATGCGTTTATTGGCACGATGGCGCAATTGCTTGTCGCAGTTGAAGCCGGAACCGAGCCGGAAATCTCTGGGCGTGATAACATCGAAACGATTGCACTCTGCGAAGCCGTGTTCGCCGCGGCCACGGAACACCGCGTAACCACCGTGCGTGAGTTCCTGGTATGACACCCGATCTGCGGATTCAACACGCCATTGCGATAACCGATGCGCGGGGAGTAAGGGTGGTCGCATCGACCATCGAATTCGACACGGCCGAGGCCGAGCGGATTGCGGTGCTATTTGGCTCGCGACCGGCCGGTGTGCGATGCCCGCTGGCACATTTCGCTTGCCCATTCGGGAAACGCCATGTCGCCGTGGTTCGCGTTGAAGATCGCCCAGGTTCCGGCGACCCACTCGGGTTCCGCTTCCTTGTACTGGCCCGCGAGTTGTATCGCCATCTCGGCGACCCATTCGCCATCTCCGACCGCTTCCCACCCGATTGGAGCTTGGCCGGCATGTTATCCGACATGGAATGGCCGCTGGAGCGGCTTCCCGAACGGACGGTCCAACAACTTGACGAGATCTTGAAGCGCGCGGATGGCCCATTGCTACTCGGCGGCGCACAAGCCGTTGTGGATGGGTATCACGTTCTGGTGACGCGCGATGATCCCCAAGAACAGTTGGTGCGGGATCTGTGGCAATTGTTACCAGATGGATCACGCGCGGAACGCTGGCCCGCGTCGTTTGCGTTCTCCGATGAACTCGGCTTCCACTTCACGGCTGGCCCGAATCTTGCCCCCAACAAACAGAGTGGGATTCTCGCAATCACCGAAGAAGCGGTACGCGATTATCCGCAGAGCAACTATGAACTGAACCTGCAGATCGCCATCGAATCGCAGGACCAAGCCGCGCTGCGAAAACTCTTCGCCCGCCGCACCGCGGATGAAACATTGCGGTTGGCGGTGTATATGGTGCTGTTCTCGCTTGTCGCCGCTATCCTCTTCCGGTTCGTGCTGTAATTCACTTTCCCCGAGGCGTGTATGCCCATGGATGAGCGAGTGCTGGTCATACCCACCGAGCGGTTCCGCGTGGCGGGCTACTTCCAGGGATTTCGCCCCGCCGACGAAACCTACCGCACGGCGATTCTCGATCGCACCGCGTACAGTTTCCGTCCGCGATCGGAAGTGGAAACGGACCCCGCATTCAAGCAACTCATTCCCTATGTGGTGTTGAAGCACGGCAGACAGTTGTTCCACTATCGCCGCGGTGCAAGTGGCACGGAAACGCGGTTAAAAGCGTTGCGTTCCATTGGTATTGGCGGGCACATCAGCGAAGCCGATGCGGCCGGGGGCGAAGATCCTTATCAAACTGGCATGCTGCGAGAAGTGACCGAAGAAGTGCAGATTGGCGGCGACTGGACCGAAGCCTTTCTTGGCTTCATCAACGATGATCGCACACCGGTTGGAAGTGTTCACCTCGGCGTGGTTCACTTGTTCGAACTGGCCGTTCGCGATGTGCAATCTCGCGAGGCGGCACTCGCGGAATCGGGCTTCGCCGCGCTGCCGGAACTTCTGGCGAAAGCAGATGAATTCGAAACGTGGTCGCAGTTTGTGTTCCCGCAACTCTCCTGAGCGAATAAACACGGACAAGAGCCGTGCGGGTGGTCACTTCTCAACCACAAGTGTTGTTCCCTCTGGCAGTGTGAGCCGCCAACCTTGCGGCGAGTATTCCAGTCGTTTGGGGTGGTGTGCTTGGTGAAGTTCCAGTGCCCGTTTCACGGCTGGATCGGCCCACGAACGCCCTGCCAACGGCGGTGGCGTGCTAACGCCCATGAGTTCGGGTAATCCTTGCGTGGCAGTTGTTAGCGGAAGCACCACACCGGTCGCATCCACCACGCGCAGACCACTTCCCGTTTGCACGGCCAGTGATGGCACGCGGAACCGAAGCAGCACCGATATTTCGCCGGCCGGCGATACCGATACGCCATCAAAGTGTTCCACCCACGGATGTGCAGTGAATGCTTTTGCGAGCTTCACTGCCAACTCGGGTTCGAGCGATTGAAGCGTTTCGGGGGCACTGGAAACGTAGCGGACTTCGGCGAGGAACCCGCTGCGATCGAGGCCGGGCGGGGCATCGCAGATGAGATCGGCGAAGCGAACGGCGTAGCGATCGCGAGGGCCAATGCTGCGACGTGCTTCGTCGCCAATACGGGCGATTGCCCACACGAACCCACCGGCCAGCGCAATCGCGAACGCCACGGCCAAGAGTCGCCGCGTAACGGCTGGAGTGCGGGCCAGAGTGGTGCTATCGGGTTTGGTCGGCTTCTCGCCGCTCATTCGATCACCAGACATGCAGCTCGCGTTCCAGTTCGGTTCCCGCCCGTTCGCGGACACGAGTTCGAACACGATCGGCGAGTTGCAAAATGTCGGCCGCGGTGGTGCCCGGGTGGGCGACAACATAGTTCGAATTCCGCTCGCTTAACTCCGCCCCACCCACGCGCGCCTTGGTCATCCCCGCACGATCGATGAGTGTGGCAGCGGTGTGCCCCGGCGGGTTGCGGAACAACCGAACAGACGCCTGAAAGCTGAGCGGTTCACTGGCTTTTCGCAGGATCCAGGCTTTCCGCATCCGCTTCAGAATCGATTCCACGGTGTTCTTATCCAGTTCGAACACCACACTCAGGATAACGGGTTCATCGATGTCGCTTTGGTGTTCCGTGAACGTGAGTTCGTCCCGGTTGCGCACTTGAACCTTCCCCGTGTCCGTAAGCACGGTTACCTGACGCACCGCCTGCCCGATCTCGCCGGATTTATCGCCGACGTTACACCGAACGCTTCCCCCAACGGTGCCACGCAAACCAACGAGCGTTTCCAGCCCGGTAAGCTCTTGCCGCACGGAGAAAGCGATCAGATCGAACAAGCTTCCCCCGCCACCCGCAGTGATGCGCTTGCCGTCCCATTCGATCAACGTGAATGCGGGAGCTGTGAGGCGGATCACCGCTCCGGGAACGGGATCGTCGCGAACGAGAAGGTTGAAGCCGCCGCCCAGCATCCGCACCGGCACCTTTTGCGATTGGCACGCGGTCAACACCTGGCGCAATTCGTCCACGGTGCGAGGTTGGATAACGAATTCAGCCGGCCCACCAATCTTGAGGTGGGTGTAGGGAGCGAGCGGTTCGTTCCGCTTGGTGATTGCAGGAAAGTCATCTGCGAGTGACATCGGTGTCTCCTTACAGAGGAAGATAGCGGGTGCCAGAGTGCGAGAGTAGTGATGATGAGATTCCCACCCTCACCTTCGCTCTGCTTCTCTGGCACACATGCGCCATTTCACTTCTTCACTTCTTCGTGCCGATACACCACAGATGCTTGGCACCGCGAAGGAAGATATCTCCGTCGGAGAACGCCGGAGACGAGAAAACCGCCTCTCCGAGCCGATTCTCTGCCAGAACCTCGAACTCGGCCGAGTCCTTTACCACGGAAGTAATCCCATCATCGGAAGTGAAGTAGATTCGTCCATCGGCGGCCACGGCCGAGGCGTGGTGTTTCTTGCCGGTCAGCCGCTGTTTCCAGAATTGTTTGCCAGTCTTCACATCCCAGCAACTCGCGACACCGCTGTCGTGTACCAGGAAGAGTTTGCCATCGTGGGCCACGGGGCTGGGCACATATCCGCCTTCGTTCTTCTTGGACCACAGCACATGCGAATCGGTCACGTTTCCTTTTCCTCTCGGGTCGATCGCCATGACCCAGTGTTCCGGAAAACCTGCCGTTAATAGCAACACGCCATCATGAAACACCATGCTTGCAACGAACTGCTCCGTCGGACCATTGATAATCCAGTTCTGCTCGCCCGTATCCGGATCGTAGCTGCAGACGCACTTGCTACCCGTGAGAACAAGTTGCTTCTTTCCTGCCACGTCGATCACCACAGGTGGGCAGTATGAACGCAGGCGATTGGGCCGATCGGCTCGCCATTTCTCCTCACCGGTCTTTCGATCGAATGCGACGATATACGCGGTCTTCCCTTTGGGTGCATCCTGGTCTCCGTTCACAATCACGAGATCCTTATACAGCATGGGCGGACTGCTGAAACCATGCACGGATTGGAACTCGCCGGGGGTTTTCTCCCACACGAGGTTGCCGGTGTAGTCGTAGCAATACACCCGCAGATGTGGCTTGTCCCAGAACGTGATGTAGACATGTTCTCCATCGGCCGCGGGTGTGGAACTGGCCCAACTGTTTTCGGAGTGCTTCTTCTCGAGTTCCGAGACAATCGCGGTCCGCTCCCACAGGATTTTGCCGCTGCCGCGATCCACGCAATACAGCACTCGTTTCTTCTCCGCCTCCAGGCACCCCGCAACAAACACTTTCCCTTTGCTCACGACCGGCGATGAGTGACCGGTGCCGGGAAGTTCGGTCTTCCACTTCACGTTCTCGGTGTCGCTCCACGTGAGCGCGAACCCGGTGTCCTTCACCGTGCCGTCCGCCCGCGGGCCACGCCACATGGGCCAGTCTTCCCCACGCGTTAATCCCACCACACTTGCCACAACGAGAACGGCGAACAGGGAACGTGCGTGCATGGCTTGAAGGCTCCGGGAAGTGGGTGATGGTGGGCAGTAGTTGATGGCTTGCGATCGGATTTCGCATGCCAAGTTTCGCAGGCCAAGAGGAATGATTATTGCGGGTGAAATGGCTTGGTACAAGAGGGCGAGATGCGAACGGATGAGGTTAATCGCCGAGAAAGCGCAACTTCGGCGAATCGTTCGGAACGCGTACATTATGGATAGACTGACATTGATCGCCCAAACTTCGCCTGTGGAGTAGCAACATGCGTTCGCGATTGCTTTTGTCTGCCGCGTTTATCGCGGTCGGATGTGCGTTTGGCTGGTTCGCCGCGACGGATCGACTCTCGCTTGCCCAGAAGGGCCAAGTCGATCCGGCTGCGACGGGCACACCGAAGGTATTGCCGCGACCGGATTATCAATTCCAGGGGAAGATCGGCAAGACAGTTGCTGAATCCGATCCAGCCAAGTTCCCGCAGCCAATCGCCGCGCCGAAGGGTGCGCCCAACGTCGTGATGATTCTGCTCGACGATACCGGCTTCGGGCAATACTCCGCGTTCGGCGGCGGCATTCCCTCGCCAACACTGGATAAGCTCGCTGCGGAAGGGTTGAAGTACAATCGCTTCCACACCACGGCACTGTGCAGTCCAACGCGGGCGGCGCTCATCACCGGCCGCAACCACCACGCCGCCGCATTCGGCGTCATCACTGAACTCGCCACCGGCTACGACGGCTACACAGGCGTCATGCCCAAAAGCTGCGGCACCATCGGCGAAGTGCTGACGCAGAACGGTTATATGACCGCGTGGATCGGCAAGAACCACAACTCCCCGCCGTGGGAAACTAGCGCCGCCGGGCCGTTCGATCGCTCCGCCAATGGTCTTGGGTTCGATTACTTCTACGGCTTCAATGCCGGCGACATGGATCACTGGAACCCGGTTCTGTTCGAGAACCGCAATCTCGTTCCCAAGAGTACCGACCCCGATTACCACATGACCGAAGACCTCGCGGACAGGGCGATTGAATGGACCCGCAAGGTTACGAGCATCGCACCGGATAAGCCGTACTTTCTGTACGTTGCTCCCGGTGCCAACCACGCCCCGCACCATGCGCCGAAAGAGTGGATCGAGAAGTTTAAGGGCCAGTTCGATGGCGGTTGGGACAAGTACCGCGAGGAAACGCTCGCCCGGCAGATCAAGATGGGCGTTGTGCCCGAGGGAACCAAACTCACCGAACGCAGTAAAGGTTTGCCCGCGTGGGAGGGCCTTCAGGCTGATGAGAAGAAAGTGTACGCCCGCATGATGGAGACGTTCGCTGGGTTCTCCGCGCACGTCGATCATCACATGGGCCGCGTGATTGATGCGGTCAAGCAACTTCCCAATGCCGACAACACGATTTTCCTTTACGTCGTCGGCGACAATGGCTCGTCGGCCGAGGGCGGCATCCAAGGAAGCCTGAACGAGAATCTCTTCTTCAATGGCTTCCCCGAGAAGTGGCAAGACAACCTCAAGCACATCGACGAGATCGGCGGGCCAAAGTGGTTTAACCACTTCCCGAGCGCCTGGGCGCACGCGATGAACACGCCGTTCCAGTGGACCAAGCAGGTGGCGTCCCACTTTGGCGGCACCCGCAACCCGATGATTGTTTCGTGGCCGGCGAAGATCACAGACAAGGGTGGCATTCGCTCGCAATTCTTGCACGTTGTGGACATTGTGCCGACGCTGTACGACGCCATCGGCATTACCCCGCCCACAATGCTCAACGGCATCGAGCAATCGCCGATCGCGGGCAAGAGCTTCCTGAAGAGCTTTACGGACAAGAACGCACCGGAAACGCGTACCTCGCAATACTTCGAGATGTTCGTGAATCGCGGCGTGTACCACAACGGATGGATTGCGTCGTCGCTGAATCAGGCCGCACCGTGGGATAGCATCCGCAAGCCATTCGATCCCTTAACCCAGCCGTGGGAACTCTACGACGTGACGAAGGACTTCTCGCAGGCGAACAACGTCGCCGCCGCGAACCCGGACAAGGTCAAGGAACTCGAAGCGCTCTTCTGGAAGGAAGCCGCAGCCAACCATGTGTTGCCGCTCGACACGCGTGCCATCGAGCGCTTCGATGGCGAGAAGATGGGCCGGCCGAACCTCGCCGGCAAGCGGGAGAAGTACACTTACTACCCCGGCCAAGTCGCCCTACCTGAAGGGGCGTGTCCGCCCGTGCTGAACAAGTCGTTCACTGTCACCGCAGATATCATCGTGCCTGAAAAGAACGCGAACGGGATGGTGGTCACGCAGGGCGGCATGACCGGCGGCTATGGCATCTACCTGAAGGACAGCACGCCGACGTTCGTCTACAACTGGCTCGCTACCGAGCGGTTCACGATCACCGGCGACGCACTGCCGCCTGGCAAGGTGAGTCTCGCCATGCACCTCGAATATGAGGGCAAAGCGGGTGAGATTGGCAAACCGGCGACGGTAACGCTCACCGCCAACGGCAAGAAGATCGGGGAAGGGAAGTTGCCCAAAACGATCCCGATTCAGTTCTCGCTCGGCGAAGGTCTTGACATCGGCAAGGACCTTGGCTCGGCGGTGGACTTCACCTACAAGCTACCGTTCGCCTACACCGGCAAGATCGAGAAAGTGACCATTGAGCTGAAGTAACATCTCGAAGTGACATCGCATTGACACTTGCGGGCCAGGTAACACCGGCCCGCAAGTGGGCGAATCGGGCAAGTCGCGTGCATGTTTGCTGAATGAGTTACCGGAAACGAAGAATCCGCTGCGAAAGCCATGTGAAGGTGCTTTCGCAGCGGATCGACAGCAAGACCTGCGTCGTTCCCGAGCGGTTTACTTGTCGAAGGGAAACACTTTCTTCCAGTCCGCTTTCATGTCCACCACCACCCATCCGCGTTTGGGTGCGTCCGCAAGTGCTTCGACCAACTTGCCACTGCTCTTGGGCTTGGCATCGTAGGCGTATTCGCGTTCGGCGTCGGTGTGGTGGACGAGTAGGCCGAAGCTCGGGCGTGGATTATCCATCGTGGTGTATTCGAGCATCTCTTTATCGCCATCGCTGTTGCCAAAACACATGACCGGGCGGCGGCCAATGAACTGGTGAATGCCAACGGGCTTGCCCGCCTTGTCGTCAACGAAGACATGTTCGTTTGTCTTCACCAGCACGGGCTTGCCGTCGCGGATCTCGAACTTGGTGAGCGAGTTCGAGCCTACGACTTGTTCCGGTGGAATGCCGTAAACACGCTCGGAGAAGTTACGCATGAAGTCGGCACCACCGCCGGAGACGATAAACGTCTTGAACCCGTTGGCCCGCAAGAAGGCGAGCACTTCGAGCATGGGTTGATAGACGCACTGATCGTAGGGTTTGCCGAATCGGGGGTGCTTCGCGGTCTTGAACCAATCGCTGACGCGGGCATCGAATTCGTCGGTGGTGATGCCCGCATGTGTCAGGTCCAGGATGCGGAACAGGCCCTTGTAGTGGTCCGCCAGCAGCGCCGCAGCATCGCCGGCGAGGGCGGCCTTCACGGCGGGGTCTTCCTTCAATTCTGGCTTCTTGGCGACTTCGGCTTTCAGGGTGTCGATTGCGAACGCGATCTGGAACGGAATGGGGTCTTCCGGCCACAGTGTGCCATCGTTATCGAACACCGCGATCCGTTCGGCGGGCTTGATGAAATCCGGCGAGCCTTCTTTTGTTGTTTTCTCCACGAAGTCGAGAATCGCCTTCTTCGAAGCACCTTCATTCCATGATGACAGCGGGTCTCCGGTTGGCGGCTGCTGTGCGAAGAGCGAAGCGAGCGGCAGACCGCACGCCGCAGTTGCGAGGAACGAGCGTCGGGTGGTGTTCATGAGTTAACTTTCAAAGAAGGGCGTATGAATAGAAAAACGGCCGAGCGAATACACGCCCGGCCGCCACGCACAATCAATTACTTGCTGCCGCCCTCCAGCAATTTCTTCATCACCGAATCGAGGTTGAAGCTATCGGCTTTCTGTCGTGGCGGGAATTCCTTGAACGTCTCCAGGAACTCGCCCACATACGCCTGGGCCGGCACGAGCAGGTAGGCCCGGTCGAGCAGCCAGTCGTAGTAGGTGTTCGAGGTGATGTCGGCCCGCTCGTATGGGTCGAGTCGGAGGTTGAAGATCTTCGGGACGCGTAGGTTGGTGAACGGTTCCGCCCACACCAGCAGGGTGCCCGGTGCCCGTTGTTCCATGAACACCAACTTCCAGTTATCGTACCGCAGACCGGTGACCTGCTGGTCGTCGTTGCAGTAAATGAACGACTCACGCGGGGTTTTATCGGCTTCGCCGGTTAGGTGTGGGGCGATGTTGAACCCGTCGAGGTGAACCTTGTAGGTCATGTCCCCGATCTTGTGGCCCTTGAGCAACTCTTGCGTGATGTTCGGGTCGCCCGCCATGGCCAGGATGGTCGGCAGCCAATCGAGGTGCGAGACGATCTGGTTCGAGACACTTCCCGCCTTGATCTTGCCCGGCCAACGCACCATGCACGGCACGCGGTAAGCCCCTTCCCAGTTCGAGTTCTTTTCGTTGCGGAACGGGGTCATGGCTCCATCGGGCCAGGTGTTCATGTGCGGGCCGTTGTCGGTGCAATACATGACGAACGTGTTATTCGCGATGCCGGCGTCGTCGATAGCCTTCAGCACAGTGCCAACGTTCTTATCGTGGTCGATCATCACATCGGCGTATTCGCTCATCCACCGACCGGACTGGCCGATGCTGTCCGGCTTTGGGTGCGTGCGGAAGTGCATGTGCGTGAAGTTGACCCACAGGAAGAACGGTTTGCCGGCCGCTGCTTCGCGCTTGATGTATGCGGCCGAGCGATCGGCGATGTCGTCGTCGATCGTTTCCATCCGCTTCTTCGTGAGCGGGCCAGTGTCTTTGATCGTCTGCTTGCCAACTCGGCCGAACCGCGGATCTACCGTGTCGTCGTCCTTGTCAGTCGCCTTGGTATCAAGCACGCCGCGTGGGCCGAATTTGGCTCGGAATGCTGGGTCCTTGGGGTAGTCCCGGTGTTCTGGCTCTTCTTCCGCATTCAAGTGGTAAAGGTTGCCGTAGAACTCATCGAACCCGTGGACCGTGGGAAGGAATTCGTTGCGGTCGCCGAGGTGGTTCTTGCCGATCTGAGCTGTCCCGTAACCCAATGGTTTAAGCAACCCGGCGATGGTTGGGTCTTCTTTCTGCATGCCCGCCTTGGCCCCGGGCATTCCGACCTTCGTCAAGCCGGTACGCAGCCCGTGCTGACCAGTGATGAACGACGCCCGGCCGGCGGTGCAACTCTGCTCGCCGTAATAGTCGGTGAAGATCATCCCTTCCTTGGCGATGCGATCGATGTTCGGCGTCTTGACTCCCATCAGTCCCATCGTGTAGGCGCTGATGTTCGATTGGCCGACGTCGTCGCCCCAGATGATGCAGAAGTTCGGTTTCGTGCCGTCTTTCTGAGCGGTGGCCGCCACTTTCTCGTTGTGAGCTGCAATGAGTGCCATCGCTGCGTTGCTGAGTTCGGGATCGCAGCACGACTTGCATTCGGTCGCATTGAGCGAAGCGAGTGCGGGTGCTTCGATCGAGGCCACTGCCTTGCGCGAGAAGTCGAGGTGGCCGGACGCGGCCGCCCAGCCAAATGCTATCCCGCCTCCCACCAGCAGGAATGAGAGTAAGTTCGAGCGGTTGAGCATGGCGTATCTTTCTGGTGATTGGAGATGGAGCAGCGTTCCGCCCCTGGTAGTAATAGCCGCGACTCAAGTTGAGGTCGAAAGACAATTCGCGACTATCCAAAAATGGCAAAGGCCCAGTACTTGATTGAACACCTTAGATGTATCGCGGTGGAACGGATTGGTATCCCGCTGCTGCGGGTTTCCATGCGTCGCCGCCCACCACTGACGTTTCAATGGCAGGCGACGAAGTGTGCAACTGTTGAAGATCCCACGCAGCCTGACGTCATCACTTCGTGAACGTCAGGCCAGGGTCGGCATCGCCACTACCGACAACCTTGAACTGGAACTTGTTATCGGCGAGTGCGATCACGCGGCCCATAAGAGCACCGCCGGTCTTACGCTCCAGAATCAGGACGTTATCCTCCAGTGTGAATGTGCCATCGAAGGCATCCTTCTTCGCGGTCTTGTCGTTCACAGTCCAGGTAAAAGCGCCATCGGCGTTCATCGTCAAACCAATGCTGCCACCATCGGGGCGTGGTGCCGACCAGTTGCCCGCGATATCCAGTTGAACGTCGGCCGGCGGTTCCGGGAGCGGTGCCTTCGGATCGACCTTTGCAGCGTTCACGCCGGCCGCTTGTGCCAACTGCGTGACAACGGAATCGTTTGGAAGCAACTTGCTGCAATTGGCAAGCGCGTCGCGGGCCGAGTCGGCGTTTCCGGCTGTGGTGTAGTGGTATGCCAGTAGGAACCACAGTGCCGGATCATCCGGCTTGGCGGCCACGGCCTTTTCCAGTGCGGCAAGTTGGTTCGTGTACGTATCCATGTCCGTGTACAACGACGTGAGCGTGGTCCAGTCCCAGCCTGGCCCGCTGGCCAAGATGGCGTGAATTGCTGATGCCGCTTGCTGGTATTCCCCCAGTGCAAACAACGCCAGCGCCCGGAACTGGTGCATGGCGGGATCGTTCGGGAAATCCTTCAGGGCTTGCTCCGACTTCTCAATGGCGGTGCGGTAATTCCCCTTCTTGAATTCCGCCAGTGCGATATCGAAAGCCTCTTTCGCAGTTTCCGGCATGGGCGGCGGTTCCTCACCCGTTTCCGGCAACGCTTGCACCACGTTGATCACCGGTTGCGAGTAGTTAATCGCTGGTGGAAGGATCACGGTGAGAGGCGGCGCAACGTAGAACGGATTGAGGTAGGAGTAGTACCCAAACGAGTAAGCCAGGCTGTTCAAACCCCAGGTGGAGATCCCGAGGCCCACACCGGTGTTGATTCCCCACGAAGGAGAGAACGCATTGCCGTTCCACGCGCCGTGATACCAGGGGTGATACGATCGCTGCCAATACGAATAGTTGTTGTGCCAGGCCCCGTGATAATCGTAGATGGCGTTCCCAACACGCGAGTTGCGGCCGAAGACATTGTTGTTGCCGCCGAAGTAGTTGTTGTTCCGGTTAACTTGGTTAACCGTCGTATTGTTGATGTTTAGATTCCTGTTGTTGTTGTTGATAACGGTGTTATGTCGGCCATCCACATTGATCCCGGGCCGATTAACAATCTCGGGCCGATCGGGCCGGTTGTCGGGCAGATTCGGCCGATCGCCCTTGCCGCCGCCCTGTCCCGGCCGGTTTGGCCAACTGATGCCCGGCGGTTTGTTGGGCAAATTCGGGAGCTTGGCATCGGGTTTGTTCCCCGGTCGATTCGGGAGCACATCCGGCTTGCTTGGCCAGTTGACGTTCGGACGATCGGGTTTGTTAGGGAGATTCGGTCGATCGCCGATCGGTGGCAAACCCGGCTTGGTTTCGGGGCGATTCGGCAGATTGATCCCTGGCCGGTTGTTGGGCAGATCGGGCTTGCCGGGAAGCACGCTGGGGCGGTTATTCGAGTTCCCACCACCGGGCAAGTTGACGTTGGGGAGGCTGGGCTTCGGGTTCGGCTTGCTTCCGCCGCCGAGGCCACCGCCGGGAAGAGTGGTGGGCCGGTTCGCTGCTATGCCGCCCGTGCCAGGCCCGCCGC
>JBGSLF010000107.1:0-14738 GCA_041740855.1 Gemmata sp. | reverse complement strand
GCTACGGATCGGGATAGCTGTGCTGTTACATAAGCCAATGCCCAAAGGAAAGATCGAACACCACGACTGGCCCGAATGCACACGGACGTTCGACACGCTCGATGAACCATACATGCACAAATGATAACCTACACCTGCAAGCTCCGCCCCCCCTTCCTCACCCACGCGAGTAATCACACACTCTATCTATGCGAGAACGTTAGTTCAGGCCGTCGCGGCAGCGGTGGCAACCGGGGCGGCAGGTTTCTTCGCAGCAGGCTTCTTCGCAGCAGGCTTCTTCGCTGTCGTTGCCGTCGTCGTTGTTGCCGTCGTCGGCTTGGTCGCAATTGCGTTCGGTGCGGCCGACTTCTTCGTTACCTTCGCTGCCGAAGGTGCCGCCTTGGCAGCAGCGGGTTTCGCGGTCGTGGCCTTCTTGGCAGTTGTCTTGGTTGCGGGAGCCTTCGCGGTCGTTGCAGTCTTCGCCATGGGAGCCAACCTCGTGTAAGGGACATTCGACGGATCGAACCGTTCGTTCAAGGGGCACATTGAGCGGATGCTTTCGTTCCAACAGTTGCCCAACCGAACGCGGCAGAGAGTTTCTAACTCGATTCTCGGTTCGCATCATCGGGCAATTGAGGAAATCACTCGCTCAATGCTAAACATGCAACACACTTGAGCCTCGTAGGCAGGAAAACCGGCAAAACCTGCGAGACTGGTCAACCAGATAGCCCCATCCGGCCGATATTCGGGTAGTGAGCCTACCGCGGAGGTACAGGGCATGCGTTGGAAATCGGTTGCACTCGTGGGGGCGGCGGCTTCGCTTGGCCCAGGGAACATGGGTTGCCACCTGTTCCATCTCGCCGCCCGCAACGTGGCGAGCGAGACTCACGTTGTCGCCACGCAGCACAAGATCGAGCACGAACTGAAGAAGCAGGCGAACGAGGCGTGGAAAGCCGTTCGCGCGGATTATCCGCGCAAGGCGTTCTCCGCAGAGTTCCGGGAGGGGTTCATCGATGGCTATGTGGACTACCTGGATCGCGGGGGTAACGGTTCCATGCCGGCAGTGCCTCCGGGCAAACTCACGCGGCATCCCAGATACTTCACCGAGAATGGCCAGTGCCTGGTGAAAGACTATTTCGTGGGCTTCAAGTATGGCCAGGAGATCGCCATCGCGACTGGCAAGCGGCAATTCATGACGGTTCCCGTGCTGTTGCCCCAAACATCCGATGCCCCGCCCGCGTTCAGGATTGAACCGCGGCCAGGTTACGGTGCATCTGGTGCGAATCCAACGTATTCGCCAGAGATCGGGCCAGGGCAAGTGCCGGTGCCGCCACAAGGGTTGCCGTTGCCAACGCCGTTACCCGGCACGGGAACAGTTGTGCCGCCATCGGTAATTGCGCCGCCGCCAAGCCCGCCGTTGCCACGTGCGAACGAACCCGCACCCGCAATGGCACCGGTTGCCGCACCCGCGACAGCGGTTGAGTTACCAGAGCAGCCGTTCCCGCAAGGGAAGTTGCCGGCTCCGCCTTCGGAAGTGCCGGATCTGCCGCCGCACGTTCCCACACCTTCGACCATGGACGAGTTGCCGGTCGTGCCGCCAACTCACACCGAACCACCGGTTGTGCCCCCAAGCCACCCAGAAGCCGCCGGGAACTGACCCATGACCCGAACGATTCTTCTCCGCGCCTTGGCAGTCGCACTTGCGTTGCACTCGTCACTGGGATGCGCCGGGCTAACCAACCCGGTCGGCGATGGCATTCCGGTTCGGCGACTGCCCGACGAAGTGTTCGCGCAGCCGAAATCGGAGCTGGAACAGGTTCCGCTGAACCTGCTTCGCATCAACGACCCCGGCGACTACCGCCTCGACAGGGGCGACACGCTTGCCGTTGTTGCGGATGAAGTGCTGACGCGGGAGAACCAGCCTGTCCCGGTTCAGTTCATCACGAACCCGAACGCGACCAACACGGCCGTTCAGGGCGTTCCCGTGCCGGTTCAAGACGATGGCACCATACTGCTCCCGCTGCTGGACCCGATTAACGTGAAGGGGAAGACGCTGATCGAGGTGCGAAACCTGATCATCGAGCAAATGGTGGACAAGAAGATGATTGTGGTGAGAGGCAAGGAACGGGTGCTGGTGGATCTGCTGCAACCACGCCGTTATCGCGTGCTCGTGGTGCGTGAAGACACGCAACAGGTGCAAGGCTTTGCCCAGGCCGGTGCCACTGCCGCGGTGGTGGGCGGCAACAAAAAGGGTGCAGCGTTCGCGTTACTTCTGGAACCGGGCCGTAACGACTTGCTTCAGGCGCTCACGCAAACGGGCGGTCCGCCTGGTTTGGATGCGAAAAATGAAGTCATTATCCGTCGCGGGAAATACGACCCGGACCAACCCGCGAAGGGGTTTGTTCGCATCCCACTGCGAGCACGCGTCGATCAACCGCTGACTTTCAGTCAGTCGGATATCACCCTCGACGATGGCGACACGGTGCTCATCGAAAGCCGCGACACGGAGTCTTATTACACTGCGGGTCTTCTTGGTGCGGCTCAGATTCCGCTCCCACGCGATTACGACTTGCGAGTGATTGAGGCGATCACCCAGGTTCGCGGGCCTTTGATCAACGGTAGCTTTAACCAGAATGCGTTCGTTGCCAGTGCGGTGAACACGGGCATCGGCAACCCGAACGCCAGTTTGGTCACGGTCGTGCGGCGACTGCCAAACGATCAGCAGATCCTGATTCGTGTGGACTTGAACGATGCGTTCCGCGATCTCCGGGAGAACATCATCATCCAACCCGGCGATATTGTGGTCTTACAGGAACGCCCTGGGGAATCGCTGGCCCGATACTTCACGCAGACCTTCCGCCTGATCACCGAGTTCCGGCCGATCACGGGGAGAAACTTCAACATGACCGGTCTCAGCACCAACCCGTAAGGTTTGTCTGAAACGGATTGTGAAAGCCGAGAACCCGTGCCATCAGTGGCACGGGTTCTCGACGTTTTAATGCTGGCACAGGCTCCTGCAAACCAGCTCCGCTTCGTTCCGTGCGCTTGTCGCAATCGCGATCAGTGTGCATGCTGATAAGCATGCGGTTCCCCACGTTCGCACAACCCGAGTTCCTCTGGCTATTGCCACTGGCGGCCGTCGTCGCGTGGTGGTTTGTCGAACGGCGGCGGCCCGCGCTGCGTTTCAGCGACGTTTCCCTTTTCGCGAGTGCGCGCGGTGGCAGAGCCTGGCGAGCAATCTGGGGCGGCGCGTTGCTTCGCGGGCTGGCGGTTCTCGCACTCGTGCTCGCCTGTGCGGGGCCACGCTTACCCGATGAGCAAACCCGCATTCCTGCGGAAGCCATCGCCATCATGATGCTTGTGGATACCAGCGGCACAATGAGCGGCGAGGTTTCGTGGGGCGATGCGAAGGTCACTCAACTCCAGGCCGCCCAGCAAGCGTTTCGCTTGTTTGTCGCGGGGGGAACGGCACCCGATGGCACCACACTCGAAGCTCGGCCATCGGATCAGATTGGCCTCATCGAACTGGCATCCGTCCCGCGCACGATCTGCCCGCTCACGCTTAACCATTCCGTATTGTTGCAGTTGGCGGACGAACTGGAACCGCGTGGTGGCGTGGACGCCGGCACGAACATTGGCGATGCTATCGCCGAGGCGGTGATCCGGCTCGAAGCGGTCGGCGACACCCGAACCAAGGTGATCATTCTGCTGAGCGACGGGCAACATGTTCAGTCCAAAGATGGACCGGACGCCATGCTCCGCCCGCGCGCCGCGGCGCAACTCGCGGCCAACCTGGGCTACAAGATCTACACCATCGACGCCGGAGCCAATCCTGCACCGGATGCCCCACCCGATGACGAGCGGCGGATGGGGCAAGCAACCATGCGTGAAGTGGCGGCCATGACCGGCGGTCGCGCGTTTCAGGCAACCGAAGGAACCGACATGCTCGCCGCGTATCGCGAGATCGATGCCACCGAACGCACCCAAGTGCAGACGTTCCAGTATCGCCGCTATTTCGAATACTACTGGTGGTGCGCCGGGGCTGCGGTCGTCTTCCTGCTAGGCGTGCATCTGCTCGATCGCACCCGCTGGCGTACCGTGCCGGTTTGAACTCCGCTGGCTCCCGCTGAAACTTCTGTGATGGGCCTGATGATCGTCGCTGCCATTTCTTTCTCTGGTCTCACCGGGTTCGCCGAAGATACCCGCGACTTCTTCGCGGCTCTGCGTTTTGCGCGGCCCGCACTGCTCGGGTTGCTCGGCCTCATTCCGATAATGGGGTTGCTTGAAGTGTGGGCGAGAAGGCGGCGGCGCTCGGCCCTCGATCGAATCGGCCGTTCCGCGACTGTGCGCGGGCAATTCACCAACGCACAACCGCGCCGGCCATTTCTGATCGCGACATACACCTTCGCATGGCTGTTTCTCATCCTCGGCATTGCTGGCCCGCTGTGGGGCAAGAGCGAGGAAACCGGCATCGCTGTGGGCCGCGATGTGATGATTGTGATCGACTTGAGCCGAACCATGCAGGCCGACGACATGGCCGCCCGCAACGCCCCAAAGCGCTGGCAAGCGGCGCGAAATGCGGCGCTCGATTTGATCGAAGGCATGAGTCGCCGCGGTGGGCACCGGGTTGGCGTCGTGGTGTTCGCCGCACGCAGTAAGCTGCTTTGCCCGCTGACCACCGATTACGATCACGCGCGAGCCATTGTTGCGGAAGTGGATGGCGAATTCCCGCCGCCGGAGATTCGCCCGATTGCAGGAACGCCCGCGCTCTCCGGAACACGCATGGGGAGCGCATTGACCGCTGCTGTGCAAGCACACGATCGCCGCTTTCCCGGCTATCAAGACATCATCCTGATTTCCGATGGCGATGATCCCGGTGAAGATGAGGAATGGGCACGCGGGGCCAACGCCGCACGAAGCGTGGGAATCCCGGTTCACACCGTCGGCGTGGGAAACCCGGACGCGGGAGCGTTTCTCTTTTTCAACGATGAGCCGCTCGAATCGCGTCTGCAAGAATCGCTATTGAAACAACTCGCGGCCGAAACGAATGGCGAGTTCATCGCGGCTCGCACCGCAAGCCCCGCGCTTGGCGAGTTCTTCCGCACGCGAATTGAACCGCTTCCGAGCCGAGAAGTAAGCGATGAACAACTTCCCTTACTCCGAGAGCGATACCTGTGGTGCCTCGTGCCCGCGTGCGTGCTATTCGCCATCTGCTGGTATCGCGGATGGTGAAATCTGCACACCACGCCCGCGACCGGGTAAAATGGGTGACACCATCGCAGAGGCTACCAGCATGATAACGCGCGTTCCGCGGCCCGCTGTTTACCTGCTACCGCTTGGTTGTTTGTTGCTGTTAGCCGCCGCACCTCTGCCACACGCGACACCGGAAAGCTTGATTCGCCAGGCGAACGCGGCCTTTCTGGCGGGCGACATCGATCAAGCCGAACGCCTTTATTCCCAGGCGGAAGAACAAACCGCGGACCCCGGGCTTGTAGCGTTCAACCGCGCTGCGATTCTCTTCCAGCAGCAGGATTACCGCGCCGCAGAAGAACACTACACTCGCGTGCTCGACGATGCCGCGTGCCCGGCCGATCGAGCCGCGCGGGCGTGGTACAATCGCGGCACCTGCCTGTTATTGCGGGGCGGTTCGCTTGAAGTCTATCGGTCCGCAATTGCTGCTCTGGAGCGCTGTGTGGACTCGCCCGCAGCCGATGAACCTTTGAAGGCCGATGCACGCCACAATCTGGAACTCGCCAAGAAACTCTGGAACAACGCCCGAGCCACACAGCAGAAGAACGACAGCCCGAATAACGCGCCGCCGCCTGAAGAACAACCGAACGCCCCACCCACTCTCGACAAGCCCGATACCAAGAGTGACAACCGCCCACCCGAGAAGACCCAAGACCAGCCGGGCGTTCCTGCGAAGAAACCGAAAGCCGGGGAACAACCCGCACCGAAGCCCATCGGCGAGCGTGACCCAAAGCAGACCGCCACGCAGCCTGACCCAAACGCCCCCGCGCTTCGCGATGAGAGTTCCGTGCAATCGTTCAGCGCCGCAGACACGCGCGAGCATCTTCGCCGCATCGCCGAGCGACTTCGCAAAGATCGCCACGACTTACTGCGCACGCTTTACCCGCCGGAACAGCCGGGAGGCCGCGACTGGTGATGATGACGCCGGCCCCCGCAGTTCGCTCACTTATCCCCACAACGCTGCGGTGTTTTATCACTGCGCTGGCTCTGTGTTCGCTGTTGCGTCCTTCATCTTTCAGCGTTGCCCAGGAAGTGCCGCTCGTTGGTCGCCCGACGGAAGATTTCTATGGCGCGGTGGGAAGTGGCGTGAAAGTCGCGTGGCAACTCGACCGCACAGAAGTTGCCGAGGACGAAGAAATCATCGCCACACTCGTGGTAACCAACGTGGCAAATGCGCAGCAGATCGCCCGCCCGGATTTGAAGAAACTCAAGGACATCGAAGATCGATTCGTGATCACCGATCTTCCGAATCCCACACCGAACGAAGCGGCGAGCGAAGTATCGTTCGCATACCGCTTGCGTCCCCGCAACCGGCAGACCGATCGATTGCCCACGCTGGTCTTTTACTACTTCAACCCAACGGCCCCGGTCGGAAAGCAATTCAAACTGACTAACACCGGGAAAGCCGTGCCAATTACGGTGCTCGCGGCGAAGCCCAAAGCCCCGCCACCGGCGGTGCCGTTGATGGAGCCTGAGCATCTGTTTGCGATCCACACCGGCGCGGCATTACTGGCACAAGACGCCGCTCGTTCCGCATTGTGGCGATGGGTGATTGTGGGGCTGGCTGGCCCGCTGCTGGCGGCGATTTGGTTCGTGGCGTGGCGCTGGCGTTACCCGGATAGTGCCAAACTCGCACGCATCAATCGCTCGCATGCCGCACGCCGTGCGCTGGCTGCCATTCATCGCGCGGGCCGCACGCCCGACCCACCCGCAAGCCTGACCGCGGCGGTGCTGAACTATCTCCGCTTGCGTTACTCGCTGCCGCATGGCATCGCCACACCTTTCGAGGTAAGTGCCGCGTTGGCGACCGCCGCGATTCCGGCCGCGGATCGCGAAGCCGTTAGCGCGTTCCTGCACGCATGCGACGCCGCTCGATTTGCGCCGACGCACGCCGACGAACGATCGCTCGCGGCGATGGCCGAAGCGGTGATTGGTCGATTGGAGGCCGCATGAAGCCTGCCATCGCGTTGCTCGCGCTCATGATGGTTTCAGCAACTTCCGCATCTCCGGGTTCCGCTGGCGAGCTTCTGTTGAACACAGCGGAACGCGCTTTTGCGGCAGGCATAGCCCATCGCCACGATTCCGAAAAAGCCCGCACTGCGTTCGCAACCGCCGCCGCCGCCTACGATGAACTGTGGCACAGTGGCTTTCATTCTCCCGAGTTGGCCCAGAATCGAGCCAACGCGCACCGACTCGCGGGCCACCTGCCACAAGCCATCGTTGCGCTTAATGAAGGAATCGCGGTGGCACCCTGGAGTCGCCCGTTGCAAGTCGCACTTGAAGAGGCCCGCGCGGCAGTGGCTTATCCCAACGCCGGCGACCTCGCGACTCAGTGCCGACCGCGGCCACACGCAAGCATCGGCAATCGCATGTCCGCAGCGGAAGCGTGGCTCATCGTGGCGTTATTGTGGCTGATCGTTTGTCTGGCGATCGCGCGATACGCCATGACCCGGCAACCGCGTTGGCTCGGGTTTGCTGGCCTTGGAGGAATCGGGCTGTTAACGATGGGTGTGTTGTGGTGGCACGATCACCAATTGCGCGCACACGCCAACCGATACCCGCTCGTCGTTCTGGCCCGCGATAGCATGCTTCGCCGTGGGAATGCGGCATCGTTCCCGGCGCGATTCGAAGCACCATTGCCAGCCGGTGTTGAAGTGCGAGAACGCGCGATGCGAAGCGGATGGATTCAGGTGGAATTGGCCGGCGGGGCCATCGGCTGGCTGCCCGAATCGCGTGTGTTTCGCACACAGCCGATTGGGCCAGGCGTGGCGAGTGCGGAGTGAATCGCGGATGATGATTCTGGCCCTGCGTGCCAGAATCGAATCCGGACGAACGGCTCTTCGTGTATCACGGATCAGGGCACGAGAATCGATATGACCGACTACTTTCTCGCCATGCGGCCAACATTTCCGTGGTCGATGGATTCCATTGGCTTGCCGGCACTCGCCATCGTTGCGGCGTTGCTGGTAGCGATCACCGTTTGGTCTTACATGGGCCATCCGAACGCGAATCGGCGGCGCATTTTCATTGTTCTCGTGCTGCGATTGCTCGCCTTGTTTGTCGCACTTGTCACGGCTCTGCGACCGAGCATTGGGGTGCAGGAGAACCCCAAGAATCCATCGGTATTGCTTATCGGCGTGGATCTATCGGAGAGCATGAGCGTTCAAGACGAAGTGAACGCACAAGCACGAATCGAGGCGGTTCGCAAGACATTGGAGAAGTGCCAGCCCACGCTCGATGCGCTCGCCAGCGAACTGAACGTCTCGGTGCAACTCTATCGCTTTTCGACGCCCGATTTCAGTGAAGGCACATCGCGCTTTTCGCTCACCGACCCCGCCGATGGCAAGCGCTCGGACTATGGCGCGTATCTGAATCGCACCTTTGAACGCTGGCAAGCAGAGCGGTTCCTTCGCGGGCATCTGATCATAGGCGATGGGGCGGATAACGGGGAAACCTTCTCTGCTGTTGCAGAGGCTGCCCGATGGGGCCGCAAGGGTGCGGCCATTACCACGTTCACAACCGGCTCGGATAGCGTGGGTGCCCGGACGCAAGATATCGTCGTCACTGGTGTGACCTGCGACCCTTCGCCCGTTCCGATCAAGACCGACGTAACCGTGATCGGCAATGTCCACGCCTACGGCTTCGTGGGTTCGCGCGTTCTGGCTCGTGTGTACTTCAACGATGTGCAAGTGAAGACCGAGGAAGTGATCCTGGAACGGGAACGCGATAACAAGATCCGCCTTACGGTGAAAGCGCCGCCAACCAAAGGCGAGGTGAAAGTTCGCCTCGCAATCGGCGAGGAGAAAGCGGAACAGATTGTTGCCCTACGCGGCGAAGCGAACCCGGAGAATAACCAATCCGAAACCTACCTCACCGTTACCAAAGACGGCGTGCGAGTGCTTGTCATCGATCGGCTCCGATGGGAGCAAACCCGCCTGCGCGACGCGCTGCGTTCCGAAGCTCGCTTCGATGTGAACGAGGTGATCCGGCAAACCGACGGAACCGTGACCGCTGCGGAAGAAGAACTCCTTGATCTCGACGCACAGGCTTACGATGTCGTGATCATTGGGAATGTCACTCCGGAACAACTTCGCTTTACGCGCAACGGTCGGGAGTTTTCCGTACTCGAACGCCTGCGTGAGAAAGTGTTCCTGAACAAGACTCCTGGTGTGATGTTTATCGGCGGCGAGCACGCATTCCGGGGTATGCCCGACGATCTCTTGCCCGTGACCGTGCCCGCCGATCCGGCTATGGCGATTGTCGAGAATGTGGATAAGGATAGCGGCCGGCCCATTCAACAGTTTCAGACCGTTCCCACCGACGAAGCGCTTGGCAAGATGATGAAACTCTCGACCGATCCTGCACGCTCGGCGGCGGGATGGACGGAGTTAAACACCAAACGGCGATTGCGGCCGTATTCGCGGCTCACGGGGTACAACCGCATGACGCCCAAAGTGGGCGTATCCACGGTGTTCGCGTGGGCTTCACCCGACATCGAACCGGTGCCCGTGCCGCACATTCGCAAAGACAAATCTGAAGACGGGCCGTTGCTCGTGGGCTGGCAAGTGGGCGATGGCAACGGCGGCCGCGTGCTCGCGTTCGGCGGCTACGATACATATCTCTGGGAAAAGCTGGGCCAACCCAAACCGCTTACTCCCACGCCACCGGAAACCGAAGTGCCCATTCGCAACGGCTCGGAAGTTCACTCGCGCTTCTGGAAAAACTGCGTGCTGTGGGTCGCCCGACAGGAAGATGAAGAAGGGCAAGCCTACGCCCGCCCCGCACAGCGACAACTCAAAGTGGGCGGCGAGCAAACCGTGCGTGTCGGCGTGAAACTTCCCGATGGCAGCGATGACCCAAGTGCAGAACTAACCGTGAAGGTGGTGCCACTTCTGCCAGGCAAAGCCGAACCCGAATTAGCGGAACTCGAACGAACCAAACCTGAGACCGTGGTGCGCGATAAAGATGGCGCGAAGATACTCCTTCGCCCGCGCATCAAAGGCGAATACTTCGTGGAGTTGACCAGCCCGAAGAAAAGCCCAGACGGAACGCCGTTACTCGACGCCAGCGGCAAGCCGCAGTTGCATCGCGCGACGGCCAAGTTCATCGTACTGCCGGACACTTCCGACGAGATGATGAACGTTCGCGCGGATCACGACTTCATGAGTCGGCTCTCGCTGCCCAATGGCGGAAAGGCGTTACGCCTGGAAGATCTTCCGGGCTTCTTGCGCGAAATGATGGAGCAGAAAGACATTGGCCAGAAACCACGCCCGCGCTTCTATCCGGACTGGCGGCGAAACCATTCGCAGGGCTTCCTGCCGCTCTGGTTAACGATCTTCACCACGCTCTTGGGTGCGGAATGGGCCTTACGTCGGCTCTGGGGAATGGCGTAACGCGCACGAAAAAGCCCCCGACACAATCGCCGGGGGCTTCGTAAACCCGTTGCTCTAACTATGCACACAAGCGAGTTACAGCAAGAAGGGCTTAAATACTTAGCCTTCAAGCCCAATCATCGCCTTCAATTCCTTGAACTTCTCGGTCAAGGTTTTGGCGAGTGCCGACAACTTCTCGGGTGCCGCTTCCTTGAATTCGATCACCATCTTCTTCAGGCTTTCGTAGGCTTCCTGAGCCGCAGGCTTCTTGTCGGCCGCAAGTGCGTTGATCTTCTCTGGAATGGAAGCCATGGCCGATTCGATCGGCTTGAGGGTGTCCGACTTCAGAGCCTTGGCGGCCTCATCGCTGAGCTTCTCGCCAACAGCCTTGGCAGAGCTTGCAACCTTGTTTGCCGCATCGCAACCAACAACCATCAGGGAGCAAAGGCCAAGTCCGAGTGCAATGTGACGCATCATGAGCGAAGTCTCCTGAAAAGATTGACCAACATGTGAGGAGAGTAAGCGAGTTGCCCAATCTCCCGCGTACTTGAAAAGCGAGTGCGACACCCGCACTGCTAAATGAGATACGCTGTGGGCGAAATTATTCCCGGAATGTTAAAGAGATAACCATGCGTGGCGTGCGTTAGCAGTTGCGATCCCACGAAAATGACTCCCGAACAATTGGTTACAGCCAGTGAAAAGCCAACCGCGGCGACGCCCTTGCGAGTCGTTGCTTTCATCCACAGCGCGGGTGCGGTATTCTAACTTGTGGTGCCAGAACCTGGCAATCAAGCTCAGCGAGTGTTAATCCTTCTCCTGATTGGTGTGTACCCCCGAGCGCACACGCAAAGGAACCGCCACATGCGATTTGCCCCGGTGCTTGTCTTCTTGCTGGCGATCGATTCGCCATTACTTGCCGCAACTCCCCAGGAGGCTGTCGCCATTCTCCGGCGCACCTGCTTCGAGTGCCACGGCGCAGAGAAACAACGTGGCGCATTGCGGTTGGATTTCCGCGCAGCCGTTATCAGTGGTGGCGACACCGGGGCCGCAGTGATTGCGGGCCAAGCCGAGAAAAGCGAGTTGCTGCGTCGCATCGCACTCCCCGCCGGTGCTGAAGGTGCGATGCCACCGCGCGGCGAGCGCATGACCGCGCAAGACATCCAGGTGCTGCGTGACTGGATCGCCAAGGGAGCCGAGTGGCCAACCGATGCGGGAAAGCACTGGGCATACATGAAACCGGTGCGGCCTGCAGTGCCCGAAGTGCCCGAACTCATCGCACCGCCGCAAACGATCCGCAGCCCGATCGACGCCTTCGTACTGGCGCGGTTGCGTAAGGAGAAACTGAAGCCTTCCGCCGAAGTTCCGAAAGAGATTTTCATTCGGCGTGTCTCGCTCGATCTCACCGGTCTTCCGCCCACGCCTGCGGAAGTCGCTGCATTCGTCAACGATCGCTCGGTCGATGCGTACGAGAAGTTGGTCGATCGCCTGCTGGCGTCGCCGCAGTTTGGCGTGAAGTGGGCGCGGCCCTGGCTCGACGCCGCACGCTATGCGGACTCGCACGGCTTCCAGCGCGACGACTTACGCGATCTCTGGGCGTACCGCGATTGGGTGGTGAATGCTCTCAACGCGGACATGCCCTTCGATCGCTTCACCATCGAACAACTCGCCGGCGATTTACTCCCCAACGCCGGGCCAAGCCAGCGCATTGCGACGGGCTTCAACCGCAACGCGCCGACGAATGTTGAAGCCGGTTCCGACCCTGAAGAAACGCGCGTGAATCAAGTTCTGGATCGGGTAAACACACTCGGCACGGTGTGGCTCGGAAGCACCATCGAATGCGCGCAATGCCACGATCACAAGTACGACCCATTCACGCAAAAGGATTACTACCGCCTGTTCGCGTACTTCAACAATACGGTGATCGAGGCGGATCGCGCGAACCCCAAAGTGCCTGGTTCCATTCGGTTCCTCGGGCCGGAAATGGCACTCCCGAATCTGAATGCGGCGGCCACAAAGGCTCTGTTGCAACGCGAGATTGAAGCTCTTACCCAAAAGCTTTCGGATCGTGCGAACGCACTCAAAAGCATCGATGCCGCATGGGAAGCCACGGTTCGCAAGAACGCGGCCGAAGCCCCGCGCGAACACCTGCTGGAAGTCACCGCGTTCAAATCGCTGGGCGGCGCAACGCACGAAGTGCTGAAAGACGGTTCGGTTCTGTTGGGTGGCGAAGTGCCCGCAACCGATACGTACACCGTCACCACGAAAACCGCGGTAACGAGCATTCGCGGCTTCAAACTGGAAACGCTGACAGATCCTGCGATACCAGGGAATGGACCCGGTCGTGGCGATGCGAAGCGGCCGAACTTTGTCCTGAACACATTCGCGGTGCGGGCGAGCAAACCCGGCGGCAAACCGCAACCGGTGAAACTCCGGTCGGCGCGTGCCGATTTCTCGCAAGCCAATCTCCCTGTTGCCGGTGCCATCGATACCGACGCGAAGACCGGTTGGGCCATCAACCCGCAGTTCCACAAACCGCACTGGGCGATCTTCGAAGCCGATGCCGCCGTGGGCTACGAGGGCGGAACCGAGTTCACCTTCACCCTCGTGCAGAACTATGGCACCGGGCGAACCATCGGGCGGTTGCGATTATCCGCTCTCACTGGCACAAGTGAAGGATTTGCGATTCCTCCCGAAGTGATCGCGGCTCTTGGCATCGCACCCGATCAGCGGACCGCGGAGCAACAGAAGGCGATTCTGGAGTATCGGGTTTCGCAAGACGCCGAGCACGCAAAGTTGCAAGCGGAACTGCGAAAGTGCGAGACTGAACTCGCCCAAAAGCCAACCGCCAAGACGCTCGTCATGGAAGAACTCGCAGCGCCGCGCGAAACCATGCTCTTCAAGCGTGGCGAGTTCCGCACACCGGGCGATGCCGTTAAGCCGGGAACGCCGGCCGTCCTTCATCCACTCGATCCGAAGGCCGAACCGAACCGCCTGGGCTTGGCGAAGTGGCTCATGAGCCGCGATAACCCGCTGACCGCGCGTGTGGCGGTCAATCGCATCTGGGCGGAACTGTTTGGCCTCGGCCTCGTCACCACGCCCGAGGATTTTGGCATTAAAGGGGAATCGCCGAGTCATCCCGAATTGCTCGATTGGCTTGCGGTCGAGTTGATGGAACCCAGCGGCAAAGCGGGCGTCGCCCCTGCGTGGTCGCAGAAGCATCTGATCCGCACCATCGTTCTATCGGGCACCTACCGACAACTCTCGAAGCTCACGCCGGAACTCCAGTTGAAAGATCCCGCCAACCACTTGCTCGCACGCGGGCCGCGATTCCGGCTCGATGCGGAAGCGATTCGTGACAACGCACTGTCAATCAGCGGGCTACTCTCCACCAAGCTCAGCGGCCCGCCAATCCGCCCGCCGCAACCGGATGGGTTATGGGTTAAAGTTGGCGGCGAACGCTACAACTACGCCGTTAGCCCGGGCGAAGACAAGTATCGGCGTGGGCTGTATGTGGTGTGGAAGCGGGCGGCCCCTTATCCCAGTTTCGTGACGTTCGATGCCCCGGCTCGTTTCGCGTGCCGCGTGAAGCGACCGCGCACCAACACGCCACTGCAAGCGCTGACGCTTCTGAACGACCCGGTGTATGTGGAAGCTGCGCTGGCGTTCGCGAAGCGAGTGGTATCAGAGAAACCCGGTGCGTCACTCGAAGATCGTTTGATTCACGCCATGCAACTGGCGATCAGTCGCACGCCCACCGCCCGCGAAGTTGCCGTGCTCAAGATGCTGTTCGAGGCGGAGCGCGACGCCATGACCCAAGACCCTGCGGCGGCGAACTCGCTGTTGAAAGGCTTCAACCTGCCCGATGCGATACCACCTGCGGAATTCGCAGCGTGGTATGCCGTGTGTACCGCAATCCTGAACCTGGACGAAACCATCACGAAGGGTTGATCCGATGCACCCGCTTCACGATGCCCTGGTGTCGGCCAGTCGTCGCCAGTTCTTGCAACGCTCCGGTCTGGGCTTTGGTGCCGCGGCGCTGGCGGGTTTGCTCGCGGACGATGGCCTTGCGCATGCCGCACCCGCACCGGCCAACCCGCTCGTGGCCCGCAAGCCGCACTTCGCGGCCAAGGCCAAGCG